>DASSZS010000060.1:0-116373 GCA_035702745.1 Acidimicrobiales bacterium
CGACCTGGGCGGCGCGGACCTTGGAGGGTCCCGAGCCGAAGCGGCCGTCACGCGGCAAGAGGTCGGTCGGGATAACGAGGGCGTCGGGGGAACTCATAGACTCATTCTTATCGGCACGACGTAAGAGGAGCGCAGTGGCCAGAGTGAGTGACCTCCTCGCGGGGCTCGCGCCGAGCGCGACCCTGGCCGTCGACGCCACGGCCAAGGCCCTCCAGGCCGCCGGCGAGCCGGTCATCGGCTACGGCGCCGGCGAGCCCGACTTCGCGACGCCCGCCGCCATCGTCGAGGCGGCCGCGCGGGCCTGCGCGGACCCGGCAATGCACAAGTACACGCCCACGGCCGGCCTGCCGGCGCTGCGCGAGGCCATCGCTGAGAAGACGCGACGCGACAGCGGCTTCGAGGTCGCGAGCTCCCAGGTGCTCGTGACCAACGGGGGCAAGCACGCGGTGGCCACGACCTTCATGAGCCTGCTCAACCCCGGCGACGAGGTCCTCATCCCGGCGCCGTACTGGACGACCTACCCCGAGGCCGTCTATCTCACCGGGGCGGTGCCGGTGCCGGTGATGACCGACGAGGCGCGCGGCTACCGGGTCAGCGTCGAGGACCTGGAGCGCCACCGCACCGCTCGCACCAAGCTGCTCGTCTTCGTCTCTCCCTCGAACCCGACCGGCGCCGTGGTGGCCCCCGAGGAGGTGGCGGCCATCGGCCGCTGGGCGGCCGAGCACGACGTCTGGGTGATGTGCGACGAGATCTACGAGCACCTCGTCTACGGCGACGCCCGCCACGTCTCGATGCCCGTCGTCGCCCCCGAGATCGCCGATCGCTGCGTGGTGGTGAACGGCGTCGCCAAGACCTACGCCATGACCGGATGGCGGGTGGGCTGGATGATCGCCCCGCCCGACGTCGCCGCCGCCGCCGTCACCTACCAGAGCCAGACCACCTCGAACATCTCCAACGTCTCCCAACGCGCGGCCCTGGCCGCGGTGTCGGGCGACCTGTCGGCGGTGGCCGAGATGCGCGCGGCCTTCGACCGTCGCCGGCGCACGATGGTCGCAATGCTCAACGCCATCGACGGCGTCGCCTGCCCCGAGCCCGAGGGCGCCTTCTACTGCTTCCCGAACGTCACCGGACTGCTCGGACGCTCGCTCAAGGGCCGGGTCGCGTCGACCTCGGCCGAGCTCGCCGGGGTCCTTCTCGAGACGATCAAGGTCGCGGTCGTACCGGGTGAGGCCTTCGGCGCCCCGGGGTACTTCCGACTGAGCTACGCGCTGAGCGACGCCGATCTCGAAGAGGGGCTGAGTCGCCTGGGTGAGCTGGTGGCGGCGGGCTGAATCGGCCCTCGCCCTAGTCTGGGTGCTCCAACGGAAAGGTTGAACGTGGCCCGAGTTCTAGTGACCGAACCCATCGCCGAGTCCGGCCTGGCGAAGTTACGCGAGGCCGGTCACGAGGTCGACGTGCGCCTCGGCCTCACCCCGGGCGAACTCATCGACGCCGTCGGGGGGGCGCACGCGCTGATCATCCGCTCGGCCACGACGGTCGACGCCGCGACCCTCGAGGCGGCGACCGATCTGGTGGTCGTGGGTCGAGCCGGCATCGGACTCGACAACGTTGACGTGACGCGCGCCACCGAGCTCGGCGTCATGGTGGTGAACGCGCCGGTCTCGAACATCCTCTCGGCCGCCGAGCAGACGATGGCCCTCCTGCTCGCCCAGGCCCGCAACATCCCCCAAGCCCACTCCGCCCTCACGGCGGGCAAGTGGGAGCGCTCGAAGTGGGAGGGCGTCGAGCTGCACGGCAAGACGCTCGGCATCGTGGGTCTGGGCAAGATCGGGGCCCTCGTCGCCCAGCGGGCGCTGGCCTTCGGGATGCGCCTGGTCGCCTACGACCCCTTCATCACCGAGGAGCGGGCCCGCCACATGGGCGTCGAGCTCGTGGACTTCGACGACCTGCTCGCCCAGAGCGACTTCATCACGATCCACCTGCCCAAGAACAAAGAGACCGTCGGGCTCTTCAACGCGGCGAGCCTCGCCAAGGCCAAGCCCGGGGTTCGCATCGTGAACGTCGCGCGCGGCGGCATCGTGGACGAGGTCGACCTCGCCGAGGCGATTCGCGCGGGCCACGTGCAGGGTGCGGCGCTCGACGTGTTCGCCAAGGAGCCGACCACCGAGTCGCCCCTCTTCGACCTGCCCTCGGTCGTCGTCGTGCCCCACCTGGGCGCCTCGACCGTCGAGGCCCAGGACAAGGCGGGGGTCACCATCGCCGAGCAGGTCGAGCTGGCCCTGGCCGGCGACTTCGTGCCCTTCGCGGTCAACGTGTCGGCGGGCGAGGTGTCGAACTCGGTGCGGCCCTTCATGGGCCTGGCCGAGCTGCTCGGGCGCTTCATCGGCGGCTTGCTCGACGGCCAGCCGGCCGACCTCGAGGTCGTCTACCACGGCGAGCTCGCCGGCGCCGGCACCAAGATCCTCACCCTGTGCGCCCTGAAGGGCCTGCTCTCGGCGACCGGCCAGGAGGGGGTCTCGTTCGTGAACGCGCCCCAGCTCGCCGCCGATCGGGGCCTCGCCTTCACCGAGCGCGCGAGCCGCGAGGCCCCCGAGTACGTGAACCTGATCACCGTGCGCTCCGACGGCCATACCGTGTCGGGCACCCTGATGACGATCGGGACCCGCGTCGAGACGCGCATCGTCGCCGTGGACGGCCACGCCGTCGAGATCGAGCCCAAATCCTCGATGCTCGTCGTGCACAACGACGACCGCCCGGGGATGATCGGCCTCGTGGGGACGGCCCTGGGCGCGGCGGGCATCTCGATCGAGTCGATGGCCGTGGGACCCGACCCGAGGGACCACTCCGCGCTCATGGTGCTCTCGACGGTCGTGCCCACACCGCCGACCGTGATCGAGTCGCTGCGGGCGACCAACGGGATCCAGGACATCCACCTCATCGCCCTGCGTTGATGGGTCGCGGCGCCCACCCCCTCGCTCGCCGCGCGGGGCGCGGCCGCCGGGGCCTCGGGGCACTGACACTCCTCGCACTCCTCGCCCCGGTGGCGTGGGCGGGCCCATCGGGGGCGCTCGCGGACCGCAGCCTGCTCGGGCGCACCGCGACCGAGCTGCGGGCCGAGGGGTGGGTCCTTCGCCGGTGCGGGGCGGCCACCTGCGCCGGTCCGCTCATCAACGGGGGGCCCTTCGGACGCGGCCGCGAGGTCTACGGGATCTGGTTCGTGCGCGGTCGCGCGGTCGTCCAGTACGACCTGCGCCTGGCGCGAGGCGAGCCGGTCGGGGCGGTCCGCCATCTCGTCCTCGCCGCGGCCCCCCCGAGGACCTCGCTCGGTCCCTTCACGGTGACCTACGCCCCGGGTCAGGATGTCGCCGTCGCCACGGCGGTTAGTCCGACCCTGGGGGCGTGGCTCGGCGCGGTGGACCCGAAGGGGCGCTTCTGCGTGTACCTGGCGACGGCGCCCACCGGACGGTTCGTGGCCTCCAAGGTCCGCCACGTCCTGGTCGCCGCGTGGGTGAGGGGCGCGAGTTACGGCGGGTGCTAGCCCGCTCGCGCCTCGGAGACCGTCAGGACATCAAACTCACGAGATCGACGCGCTCCATAACCTCGTCGGTGAGCAGCGGCACCACCTCGAGCGACGCCATGTTCTGGCGGACCTGCTCGACGCGTGACGCGCCGGTGATGACCGTCGAGACGTGGGGGTTCTTCACGCACCAGGCCAGCGCGAACTGGGCTAGGGGTACGTCGAGCTCGTCGGCGATCTTCTTGAGCTCGCGGACCTGGGCCTGGCGGGCCTCGTTGGTCACGTGCTGGCGGATCCACTCATAGCCCGGCAGTGCGGCGCGCGACCCCTGCGGCACGCCGTCGAGGTACTTGCCGGTGAGCGCCCCGCTGGCCAGCGGCGACCAGATCGTGGTGCCCAGACCGATGTCCTCGTAGAGGCGGGCGTACTCCTTCTCGACCCGGTCGCGGTGGAGGATGTTGTACTCGGGCTGCTCCATGAGGGGCTTGTGCAGGTGGTGGCGCTCGGCGATCTCGTAGGCGGCGCGGATCTCGTCGGCCGACCACTCCGAGGTCCCCCAGTAGAGGGCCTGGCCCCGGTCGATGATGTCACTCATCGCCCAGACCGTCTCTTCGATCGGGGTGTGCTTGTCGGGCCGGTGGCAGAAGAGCAGGTCGACGAAGTCGAGTCCCAGCCGCTCCAGGGAGCCGTCGATCGCCTGGAGCAGGTACTTGCGGTTCAGGGTGTTGCGCATGTTGGGGAGCTCGTGGAGGCCCCAGAAGAGCTTGGTGGAGATGACGTACTCGTGGCGGGCCCAGCCCAGCTCGCGGATCGCCGCGCCCATGACGGTCTCGGACTCGCCCGCGGCGTAGGCCTCGGCGTTGTCGAAGAAGTTGACGCCGGCCTCTTTGGCCACGCCCATGCACTCGACCGCCTGCTCGACCGACTTGATCTGGTCGGAGTTGGCGAAGGTCACCCACGACCCGAACGACAGCACGCTGACCTTGAGGCCGGAACGGCCGAGGCGACGGTACTCCATCTTCTTCCTCCTGTGGTGTGGGGCCGGGCTAAGCGGCGGGGTTCTCGGGGACGTCGGGCCACTCGTCGGTGGCGACGTCGATGGAGCCGTCGTTGCGACGCAGCATCACGACCGCACCGGCCACCGCGGCCACGAGGGCGGCGAGCAGGGCCAGTTTCAGAACGGTCTTCACGAAGCTCACGCGCCAACCCTAGTGGGCTCGCCCGGACGTCGGCCCGTGGACGCGGTGGCCTCGGCGCGGTAGACTCAGCGCGTGACCGGTCGCTGCGAGCTCCTGCTGTAACGGGGCGAGCTCGGCTCGCCCTGCCCCCGCCGCGGCGGGGGTTTTTTCGTATGCGGCCACCGGTGGAAGGAGACCAGATGCGCGAGAGCTCCCAGCGACCGAGCCCGATGGCGTACCAGAAGTACCGCCCGTTCGTCCCGGTCGACCTGGCCGATCGCACGTGGCCCGACCGCCGCCTGACCCGAGCCCCGCGGTGGTGTTCGGTCGATCTGCGCGACGGCAACCAGGCCCTTATCGATCCGATGGACCCCGAGCGCAAGAGGATCATGTTCGATCAGCTGGTCGCCATGGGATTCAAGGAGATCGAGGTCGGCTTCCCGGCCGCGTCCCAGCCCGACTTCGACTTCGTGCGCCACATCATCGACGACGATCTCATCCCCGACGACGTCACGATCCAGGTGCTGACCCAGTGCCGCGAGGACCTAATCCGGCGGACCTACGAGTCCGTCGCGGGAGCGCGACGGGCCATCGTGCACTTCTACAACTCGACCTCGACCCTCCAGCGACGGGTCGTGTTCGACCTCGACCGGGCCGGGATCACGCGCATCGCCACCGACGCCGCGGCGCTGTGCCGCTCGCTGGAGTCGACCTCGCCGGCGACCGAGTTCTTCTACGAGTACTCGCCCGAGAGCTTCACGGGCACCGAGCTGGACTACGCCCTCGAGGTCTGCGAGGCCGTCCGGGCGGTGCTCGAGCCCACGCCCGAGCGCCCGATGATCATGAACCTCCCGGCCACGGTCGAGATGTACACGCCGAATCTCTACGCCGACGCCATCGAGTGGTTCGCCCGCCACGTGAGCGACCGCGAGAGCGTGCTGATCTCGCTGCACCCCCACAACGACCGCGGCACGGCCGTCGCGGCGGCCGAGCTCGGCGTGCTCGCCGGCGCCGACCGGGTCGAGGGGACCCTCTTTGGCAACGGGGAGCGCACCGGCAACGTCGACGTCGTGAACCTGGCGCTCAACCTCTTCGCCCAGGGCGTCGACCCCGAGCTCGACGTGCGCGACATCGACCGGGCCCGCCACGTCGCCGAGTACGCGAACCGCCTACCCGTGCACGTGCGCCACCCCTACGTCGGTGAGCTCGTCTACACGGCCTTCTCCGGCTCGCACCAGGACGCGATCAAAAAGGGCATGACCGCCATCGGGGACACCTACGACGTGTGGGAGGTGCCCTACCTCCCGGTCGACCCCAAGCACCTGGGTCGCACCTACGAGGCCATCATCCGGGTCAACTCCCAGTCGGGCAAGGGTGGGGTGGCCTACGTCCTCAACGCCGAGCACGGCCTCGACCTGCCCCGAGCCCTCCAGGTCGAGTTCGCCCAGCGCGTCCAGGAGCTCACTGAGTCCTCGGGCACCGAGGCCACTCCGGCCGAGATCTGGGACGCCTTCAGTTCGACCTACCTCGCCGGGAGCGCCCCGTTGCGACTGCTCTCGAGCGAGGTGTCGACCGACGCGCGCCGCACGCTGGTCGTGGCCCAGCTCCTCGTCGACGGTGAGCACGTCACCGTCAAGGGTGAGGGCAACGGCCCCATCGACGCCCTCATGGCCGGCCTGGCCGACGAGGTCGGGGTGCGCTTCAGCGTGCGTGACTACCACGAGCACGCCCTCACGGCGGGCTCGGGCGCCTCGGCCGTCGCCTACGTGGAGGCCGAGGGCGAGGACGGCGCCACCTGGTGGGGTGTGGGGATGAGCTCGTCGATCCTCGACGCCTCACTCGAGGCGGTGGTCTCGGCGGCCAACCGGCGTCGCTAGCGCGCCCCCAGACGCGCCACCGGGGTCTCGGCGGCGTGGCGGGATTCGTAGTCCGCGATCTCGGCCTCGTGGCGCAGGCTGAGCCCGATGTCGTCCCAGCCCTGGAGGAGTCGCTCGCGGGTCATCGCGTCGAGGTCGAAAGCGTGGCGCCACCCGGCGTCGGGGACCTCGACCACGAGGCGCTCGACGTCGATCGCGACGTGGCGGGCGGGGTCGGCCACGACCAGGGCCACGAGCTCACCGAGCGCCACGGGCTCGAGGCGCACGATCAGAAGCCCCTGCTTGGCGGCGTTGTTGGCGAAGATGTCGCCGAAGCTCGAGGCCACGACCGCGCCGAAGCCGTAGTCGAGCAGCGCCCAGACCGCGTGCTCGCGCGAGGAGCCGGTGCCGAAGCGTTCGGCGCCGAGCAGGATGGTGGCACCGGCGTACTCGGGGCGGTTGAGCACGAAGTCGGGGTCGTCACGCCACTCGCTGAAGAGCCCGCGGCCGAACCCGGTGCGCTCGACACGCTTGAGCCACTCGCTCGGGATGATCTGGTCAGTGTCGACGTCGTTGCGCCCGAGGGGGACGGCGCGGCCCTCAACGACGCGCACGGGCCTCACGGGGCCACCTCGACGGGGGCGGCGAAGCGCCCGGCGAGTGCGGTGGCGGCCGCGACGGCGGGCGAGACCAGGTGGGTGCGCCCGCCGCGTCCCTGGCGCCCCTCGAAGTTGCGGTTCGAGGTCGACGCGCAGCGCTGACCCGGTGCGAGCTGGTCGGGGTTCATGCCCAGGCACATCGAGCACCCGGGTTCGCGCCACTCGAAGCCGGCGGCGAGGAAGACCCGGTCGAGGCCTTCGGCCTCGGCGGCCGCTTTGACTCGGTGCGATCCCGGCACGACGAGGGCCCGCACGCCCGGGGCGACCCGCCGTCCCGCGACCACGGCCGCGGCCGCGCGCAGGTCCTCGAGGCGCGAGTTGGTGCACGAGCCGATAAACACGACGTCCACGCCCACCTCGCGCAGCGGCGTGCCCGGGGTGAGGCCCATGTAGGCGAGGGCCCGCTCGATCGCGTCGCGCTCCTCGGGCGATCCGGCGTCCTCGGGCGAGGGCACGACGCCGTCGAGGGGGACCACCTGGGCGGGGTTCGTGCCCCAGGTCACCCGGGGCGAGAGGGTGCTCGCGTCGATCACGACCTCGGCGTCAAAGACGGCGTCGGCGTCGGAGACGAAGCTCCGCCAGCGCTCGGCCGCCTCATCGAAGGCGGGACCCTCGGGCACGCCGGGGCGTCCGCGCAGGTAGTCGATCGTCGTTTCGTCGACCGCAATGAGCCCGGCGCGCGCGCCGGCCTCGATGGACATGTTGCACACCGTCATTCGCCCCTCCATCGAGAGGGTGCGAATTGCCTCGCCCCGGTACTCGATGACGTGGCCCGCCCCGCCGCCGGTGCCGAGGCGCCCGATGATCGCGAGCACCAGGTCCTTCGCGCTCACCCCGGCAGCGAGGCGCCCCTCGACGGTCACGGCCATCGTGCGGGCGCGCTGCTGGGGGATGGTCTGGGTCGCCAGAACGTGCTCAACCTCACTGGTGCCGATGCCGAAGGCCAGTGCGGCCAGGGCGCCGTGGGTCGAGGTGTGCGAGTCGCCGCAGACGATCGTCATCCCGGGCTGGGAGACCCCGAGCTCGGGGCCGATCACGTGGACGATGCCTTGGTTGGCGTCGCCACGGGGAAACAGGGTGACGCCGAACTCCGCGCAGTTCTCCTCGAGCACCTCGAGCTGGCGACGCGAGACCGGGTCGGCGACCGGCACCGAGGGAGGGTCGGTGGGGACGTTGTGGTCGGCCGTGGCCAAGGTCCGCTCGGGCCGGCGCACCCGGCGACCATTCAGGCGCAGCCCGTCGAAGGCCTGGGGGCTCGTGACCTCGTGGACCAGGTGGAGGTCGACGTAGAGCAGGGTCGGCTCACCGTCGGGGGCGGCCACGACGTGCTCGTCGAAGATCTTGTCGTAGAGGGTGCGCCCGGCCACCTAGCGGATCCCGGCGATGCGCACGCGAAGCGTGCCCGAGGGGGCCTCGTACTCCACGGTGTCGCCGACGCCGTGGCCTAACAGGGCCTGGCCCAGCGGTGAGGAGGGCGAGGCCACCGGCACCCCTTCGGTGCGCTCCTCGATCGAGCCGATGAAGAACTCCTGGGCCTCGTCGTCGGCGTCGCCCTCGTAGACCACCGACACGACCGACGCGTGTTGGACGACCCCGGCGTTCTCGTCGCGCTCGACGATCTCGTGGTTACGGATCACCTGGTCGATCTGGCGGATGCGGGACTCCATCTTGCCCTGCTCGTCTTTGGCGGCGTGGTAGTCGCCGTTCTCCGACAGGTCACCCAGGGCGCGAGCCGCCTCGATGACCCGGGCGATCTCGGTGCGCCCCACCGTGGTGAGGTGGTCGTACTCGGCCCTGAGCTTCTCGAGGGTCTCTCGGGTTATGCGGTGGACGGAGTCGGACATGGCTACCTCAACTGGTGGATAGACCATTCTACCGGCGGGTCCCGCGACGGACCCAGGTTTGCCCCGGTCAGCGGGCTCGACCAGAATGGACCGATGGTCGAGCCCGCGCACCGCACCGCCCATCGCGTCGCCGTCATCGGCGGCGACGGTATCGGGCCGGAGGTGACGGCGGCCGCCCTCGAGGTCGTGCGGGCCGCCGGGGTGGCACTCGAGACGACCGGCTTCGACCTGGGCGCCGCCCGCTACCTGCGCGACGGGACGGTGCTCGACGACGCGACCCTCGCCGAGTTGCGCCGGTTCGACGCGATCCTGCTCGGCGCGGTCGGTCCGGCGATCGGTGACACTCGCGTGGCCCCGGGGGTCTTGGAGCGCGGCCTCTTGCTGCGCCTGCGCTTCGAGCTCGACCTCTACGTCAACTACCGGCCCTTCCTCGGGGTGCCCGGCTCGCTGGCCGCGGGGTGTCGCTTCGCCATCGTGCGCGAGAACACCGAGGGTCCCTACGCCGGAGAGGGGGGACGGCTCCGTTTGGGCACGGCCCACGAGGTGGCCACCCAGGGCTCGGTCAACACCCGCTTCGGGGTCGAGCGCTGCGTGCGCTATGCCTTCGAGCGCGCGTCGCGCCAGGCGGAGCCCCGCGTGACCCTGGTGCACAAGACCAACGTCCTCACCTTCGCCGGCGACCTCTGGCAGCGGGTGGTGAATGAGGTGGCCGCCGACTACCCGGGGATCGCGGTTGACTACCACCACGTGGACGCGGCCTGTATCTACCTGGTGGAGGATCCGGCGCGCTACGGCGTCATCGTCACCGACAACCTCTTCGGCGACATCCTCTCGGACCTCGCCGGGGCCGTCTCGGGTGGGATCGGCTTCGCCGCCAGCGCCAACCTCAACCCCGCGCGCACCGGGCCCTCGCTTTTCGAGCCGGTGCACGGAGCGGCCCACGACATCGCCGGGACCGGGCGAGCCAACCCGCTGGCGGCGGTCTCCTCGGCGGCCCTGATGCTCGAGCACCTGGGCGAGGAGGCGGCCGCGCGGCGGGTCGCCGCGGCGGTGGCAGACTTTGACGGGGACCCCGCCGCCCTCGGGACGGCCGGAGTCACGGCGCGGCTCCTAGAGAGGGTGTGATGGCGATACCGGAGACCTCGAAGATCTGGATGGACGGGGTGCTCGTCGACTGGCGCGACGCCACGACTCACGTGCTCACCCACACCCTGCACTACGGCACGGGCGCCTTCGAGGGCATCCGGGCCTACCCTACGCCGCGCGGACCCGCGGTCTTTCGCCTGCGCGACCACATGGCGCGCCTCCTGGCCAGCTGCAAGATACTGATGATCGACGTGGCCTACACCCTCGACGAGCTCTGCGACGCCGCCAAGGAGGTCGTGCGGGTGAACGGGCTCACCGAGGGCTGCTACATCCGACCCCTCGTCTACCTCGGCTACGGCGAGATGGGGGTGAACCCCCTGCCCGCGCCGGTCAACGTCGCGATCGCCGCCTGGCCGTGGGGGGCGTACCTCGGCGACGAGGGCGCCGCCCAGGGCGTGCGGATGAAGATCTCCTCGTGGGTGCGCCACCACCCCAACTCCATGCCCACGGCCTCTAAGACCGTCGGGGGCTACGTCAACTCCTCACTGGCCAAGGCCGAGGCGATCAAGGCCGGCTACGACGAGGCGATCATGCTCGGGACGGATGGACGCATCAGCGAGTGCACGGGGGAGAACCTCTTCATCGTGCGCGACGGCCAACTCCTCACACCCCCGCCCAGCGAGGCCGGGGCCCTGCGGGGGATCACCCAGGCGAGCGTGGCGCGCCTCGCGGACGACCTCGGCCACCGCGTTACCTACGAGACCCTGCGCCGCGACGACCTCTACCTCTGTGAAGAGGCGTTCCTCACCGGCACAGCGGCCGAGGTCGTGCCGATTCGCTCGGTCGACGACCGGGTGGTCGGCGACGGCGCGCCCGGGCCCCTCACGCGCCAGCTCCAGGGTCTCTACCATCGCGTCGTGCGCGGCGAGGAGCCCGCCTACGAGGGGTGGCTCGATCGGGTCTAGGTCGCGCCAGAGGTAACCTCATCCTCGTGGCCCAACCCTCCTTCGCCCCCGTGCCCGAGGCCGGCGAGGTCCGCCCGACCATGCCGACCCAACCCCCCGAGATCGGCCGGGCGACCCGGCCCGGTCTCTTGCGCCACGCCCCGCGCGCCCGGGGTCACTACGGCAACCCCGGACCCAACGAGGGCTACGCCCTGACCCTGGCGGCTCGGGCGGCCGAGGCCCTCGAGGTCGAGCACGCGCACGACCGCGAGGAGATCGCCCTCGCCGTCGGGCTGGTCGCGGCGAAGAGGGCGAGTCTTATCGGGCGTGGTCCGACTCCGGGCGACGTCGAACGCGCGATGGAACTGCTCGGGGTGCGCGCGTCCGTCACCAACGAGGTCGCCCGTCGCTTCCGGGGACTCAGCCACAGCTACGCGGCCCAACGCGACCTCGTCGACACCATCGACGACGCCGCCCTGCTCGCGCCGATTGCGGGGAGGGCCTCGTGAGCTTCACCCTGACCGACGAGCAGCGGGCCTTTCGCGACGTGATGCGGTCCTTCGTCGACGAGAAGATCGCCCCGAACGCCGCACGCTACGACCACGAGCAGACCTTCCCCCAGGAGAGCTTCGACGCGTGTCGCGCGATGGAGCTGCCGGCCCTGTGGGTCCCCGAGGCCTACGGCGGGGCCGGGGCGGACATGGTCACCCAGGCGATCATGGCCGAGGAGATTGCGCGCGGCTGCGCGTCGACCTCGGTGACGATGCTGATCTCGAAGCTGGGCATGCTGCCGGTGATGAACTTCGCCTCCGAGGAGATCAAGCGCGCCTATTTGCCCCGAATCGCCTCGGGTGAGATCCAGGCCTCCTACTGCCTGTCGGAGGCCGACGCGGGTAGCGACGTGGCGGCGATGCGCGCGCGCGCGGTGCGCGACGGCGACGAGTACGTGCTCACCGGGGCGAAGTACTGGATCACCAACGCCGGGGTCTCAGAGACCTACACGGTCTTCGCCAAGACCGACCCCGACGCCGGCCACCGGGGGATCACCTGCTTCCTCGTCGAGAAGGGGTGGGGGGTGAAGTTCCCCAAGCACGAGGACAAGCTCGGGCTGCGCGGCTCACCGACCGGGGAGGTCGTCTTCGACGGCGTGCGCGTGCCGGCCAGCCACCGCGTCGGCGCCGAGGGCGAGGGCTTCAAGATCGCGATGCACACCCTCGACCGCTCGCGTCCCACCATCGGCGCCCAGGCGGTGGGGATCGCTCAGGGGGCGATCGACTACGCCGCGCAGTACATGAAGGGCCGCACGGCCTTCGGCTCGCCGATCAGCGAGCTGCAGGGGCTGCGCTTCATGCTCGCCGACATGGCGATCCGCACCGAGGCGGCTCGGGGCCTCGTCTATAGGGCCTGCGCCACGATCGACGACGGGGACCCCGACGGGGACCTGAGCTACCTCGGGGCCGCCGCGAAGTCCTACGCGTCCGACGTGGCCATGAGTGTCACCACCGATGCGGTGCAGCTCCTCGGTGGCTACGGCTACACCAAGGAGTTCCCGGTCGAGCGGTTCATGCGCGACGCAAAAATTACACAGATCTACGAGGGGACTAATCAGATCCAGCGCGTCGTGGTCGCGCGGCATCTTCTCGGATAAGTGTCAATTGACCAGCCGGTCCTTTCGGGGCGCTCGTTCTCCAGTGATCTCCCAACGGATTCCCGGCCAGTCAGAGTCGGTTGCCCAACCCAACCCGTGGCTAGACGCGCCCCTGGATTCCGTCGAGTTCAGATCGTTCAACGGCAGAGCGCAGTTCAACGCCGTGCACGGCGAGCGCAGCGCCCCCACCTTGGCCCCGGTCGATTGCACAGATTGCTATATCGACGATTGCACCGGCTGCCCTGAGTTCCTGACAACCAGCTACGAGTGCCCCGGCGGTGGTCACGACATCTTCCACGGCGACGACGCGCAGACCGCGTACCGCGACGCCTTCGACCGCCTTGCGGGTGCCGTAGTCTTTGGCGGCTTTTCGCACGAATACGGCGGGGAGACCACTGACCTGCGATAAGACGGTGACGAGAGGGATACCACCCATCTCCATACCGGCCAAGACGTCACAGGGTTCGAGCAAGTCGATCATGGCGCTAGCCACGTCGAGCAAGAGCGCCGGGTCGGACTCGAACAGGTACTTATCAAAGTACTCCGCGCTGGTAACTCCTGAGCGCAGGACGAACTGACCTCGTAACTGGCAGGTCTCCAGAAGCCGGCGGGCGAGAACGGACGTCATACTCTCAGTCTGTCAAACGCTGTACCACGCAACGACGACAAGGATTGTGCTCTTTGCCCCCTGATAGGCAGTGACCTTCGGCTTCCTCGGGGGAGAAACCTTTGCCGACCCCCGCCCGACTCGTGGCCAGGCGAACGACGCACTGAGCCGCCCCATGGAAGTGCGCACGACACGGGGTGACGAAGGAGCTTCGCTCAGCGGATCACGTCGAGCGATCCTTCACGGCGTCGAGGGCCAACCAGCGTTGGGTCACCGTCGGCACTTCGAGCCCACCTGACGGGACCTCGCCTACGTGTGCCCCATCACCGACGTCGGGAGCCGAATAATCGACTGCTGGCGGGCGGCCACCCTCATGTGCGCCGAGATCGTCATCGACGCCCTCGGGCAGGTGCGCCGACATCGGCGCCTGGTTCGAGAGGCTCGAGGTTCACTTTGGACGTGGCTTCCCCATGACTGTCGTTGACTACGCGAAGGACATCAAGTTGACCGGTGTGTCCTTCGACTGGGAGCGTTGGCGACATGCAGTTGGGTGTGGAAAACGACCCCGAGCGACCGCCTAACGACCTCGGCGAAGTCCCACACGTCGAGTTAGACGCGTCCGGCGATGCGAACGCCAGAGGACCCTTTCCGGTCAAGGACACGGTGTGCGAGTTGTCAACAGGCCCAGTGTGACTCACGGTGATCTCGCGGTTAGGTCGGCATCTCGAAGCACTGATGTATCGAAATGAAACCATGAGTGAAGTCTCATCGAAGGCTCATTGGGGATTCACGTGGGCACCATAGGTTGAATCTCGAAGTCGTAAGTGATGAGGAGGAACCATGCGAAAGAATATGAAGTGGCTAGTCGCGGGTAGCACGGTACTGGGAGCAGCGGCGATAACCACCGTGGGCGCAGGGGCCGTGACGGGATTGAGGCCGGCCGCTCCTCACCACGTGCGCGCTGCGACCGAGGCGCGATCAGGGCCGGTTGCTCCTCACCACGTGTACGCCGCCGACAGTACAGGCGATGTCTCCAGCGCCGATCAAGCGGCCGTCGCGTACGTCGAGGCGACCTATCCGGGATCGAGCGTCGCGTCCGTACTCTCGACGACGGCCGACACAGTCGCGGGTGTGGCGGTCTACGACGTCAGCGTTACCGCACCCGCCGGTGGAACGTATCTGGTGCAAGTCCAACAAAGTAACGACGCCATCTTGTCGGCCACCCTCACGATTGCGCCCGTGACGAACCCACCGTCCGGTACCCCGCCGATAGCGCTCAACCCCTCGGGCGACACTCCCGACGACTCGCAAGGCAGTGTCACGACCGAAACAGGACAAGACGACGCCACCGAGAATGAGGTCAGCGCCGGTGCGTCGGCGACCGGCCCGGGAATCGATGGCCAGGGCACGGACGTAAGTTCCGGAAACGGACAGAACGGTGCGACGTCGATCTCCGACTCGAACCCCGCGCCGTCGAGTTCCGACGGCAACAGCCAGAACGTCGGCACGTCGAGCCAAGGCGGATCGTCTGACTCGAGTGGAGCGCCCACCACCAACGGTGACAACTAAAGCACTTGTCACGACGCGAAGCGTGGGGTCGGGCACTCCCGATCCCACGCTTTGTCGTCGAGTCCATCGTGGGAGCATTCGAGCCGGCGTCGAGGGCTCTCAGGGGGGGGTCAGGCGATAACCGGCTCCGCGGACCGTTTGAATCAACGGGGGTAGCCCGGGTAGGTTCAGCTTTCGCCGGAGGTAGCCCACGTACACGTCGACTACGTTCGAGCCGGGCTCGAAGTCGTAGTGCCAGACGTTGCTCAGGATCTGGGAGCGCGAGAGTACCTGGTTAGGGTGACGCATGAAGAGTTCGAGCAGCACCCACTCACGTGGCGCGAGTTCAATTTGGCGCCCACCGCGCTGAGCGAGCTTTGAGAGCAGATCGAGCGTCAAGTCACCGACCACGAGTTCATTCGCGCTTGGCTGATCGAAGCTTCGCCGTAGCGCGCGAATGCGCGCGAGAAGTTCGTCGAAGGCGAAGGGTTTGGTCACATAGTCATTGGCCCCGGCGTCGAGGCCGGCGACCTTGTCGCTCAGTTCGTCCTTCGCGGTGAGGATGATGATCGGGGTGGTGACTCCTACGGCGCGAAACGAGCGAAGGACGTCCTGACCGCGCTCGTCGGGCAAGCCGAGATCGAGCAATATGAGGTCCAGGTTCGCACCCAAGGAATGCACCCATCGACGAGCGTCGGCACCCGTGGGGGCGACCGTGACCGAGTGGCCCTCAGCGCTCAATCCGCGCTGGAGAAACGAGGCGATGTTGGGATCATCTTCGACGACGAGGATGTTCATCGAGCTAGGGTCCCGCAAGCTCAGGCACGTACGAGGTCTCTGGCGCCGGTAGGGGGAGAACTATCGTCACTCGACAGCCACCGAGGTGCGAGTCGTCGATCCGCACGCTCCCGCCGTGACCGCGCGCGATCGCGGCCACAATGGCGAGGCCGAGACCCGTACCCCCCGCGGTCGACGAGCCCGCTGCAGACGAAGCAAAACGTGTCAGGACGGCGTCTCGGTCCTCTCGTGCGATTCCCGGTCCCGAGTCATCGACCATAATCTCGAGCGTCGGCGCTGGGGCGCCGTCGAGCACACGCGCCGAGAGTTCTATGGTGTCCTCGGGGTGGGTGGCGTGAACTGCGTTTTCAACGAGATTGAGAATAGCTCCGCGCAACTTGTCGAGATCGGCGAATATGACGACGTCAGGAATAGGGCCCACGGCCCACCTTCTCGGTGCCAACATCTCACAGGCGCTCGAGAGATCGAGAATCAGAGCGCGTACGTCGATTGGTACTACGTCGGCAAAGTCTGCCTCGAGCGAACGCCCGAGTAATAGCAATCGCTCGACGAGGCGGTTCATTCGGTCAAGCTCATCGATGGCCGTGAGGATGGTTGCGCGCGTCTGGGCGGGGTCATCGAGGGAACCCCGACTTAATACGTCGAGGTGCCCGCGCACCACCGTGATCGGCGAGCGCAGTTGGTGCGACACGTCTGCCATCATCCGGCGCTGCAGGGCGACGGCCGAGTCTATTTTCGCGATCATTGCGTTAAACGTCGCGGCCATTGCCCCGACTTCGTCTCCGGCGTGTTCGTCGGCGAGGCGCACCCCCAGTTCGCCGCGGAGACCGATGTCCGCCGCGGTTTGGGTGAGGCGGCGCACGGAGCCCAAGAGGCGCGCCAGCAAGAGGTAGACGCTCACGAATGCGGCGAGAAGTAAAATGGTCCCTTCCGCAAGCGCCAGGCCCAATAGATGACGTCGCGTGGACTCCAGGTCGGCCAAACTGCCGGTGGTGAGAAAGGTGCCGACGACGTGGCCGTGCTCCACAATGGGCACCGTTAAGACAATCTCAGACGTGTTCTTGAGCGTGGTTGTGGAAAACACGGGTGACACCGGAGGGTGCTCGAGCGCGGCCGCGATCGTTGACGATGTCATAAGCGCCGAGGAACCCTGCGTGCCCAAAATGAGGTGCGACTTGGGCAATGCGATCATCGTGAAGTTCATCGCGTTTGAACCCTGAGTAGCGAGGAAGGCCCGGGTAAAGACCGCGAGCGTTTCGCCGGGGGGCCGGTGCGCCGCGGCGCGCGTAAATGAGCTTACGTTCTGAGTGAGATCGTTCATGATTGTCGTTCGATAGCGCGCCGAAAAGGCCTGAGTGAACTGGAAAGCGACGATACCGAGCACCGAGGCGATAACGAGTGCGTGAAATGCGGCGAGGCGTGTAATGGTGCCAAAGCGCGCTTTACGTCGGGGCAGATCGTTGCCGACGGCGGCGCGTGCGCGGCGCCCTGACTCGTTGGTTCTGCCAGCGTGCGCTTTCACACTCGAAGAGCGGAGGTGGCCACGGCGCTAGTCGCCGGCAACAGTCGAGGTGGTCGACGACGAATTGCCGTCAGAGGTATTAGTCGAGGAGTTACCGTCGGACGTGTTGTCGTTTTGACTCGGAGTGATGACTTCTACGCTGCGCGTCACCGGAACGAACTTTGTCGCGGGGGCGTGATCACTCGAAGAAGGAGCGGGGGTTGCGGTCGACGTGGACGAGGCGGCGGCGTGCGACGCCGGCGTGGCATCCTTCACGGGACTCTGCGATGTGCGCGCGAGCGAGGGCCGGGGTGACGTGGGCGCCGCAACGTCAGGGATCTGAGCCGCGCTCGGCGTGCGCGGTGCAATGTGAAAGCCGAGACTGACTGATGCCGTCCACGCCGCCAGGACCGCACAGAGCAAGACCCCGACGTAGATCGTGGCGAGACGCAGTGTCGGGTGCAGGCGGGGAAGGCTTGTGGCCACTTCTCACCTCCGGGCGTATCGTGTTTCGCGAGTCCATTGCGCGACCGAACAGATGTGACCCACACCCATCTTGTCACGAAATGAAGCGCGCCGTCTATCGGACCCTTCCTTGCGGTGTTGTCGGGCGCGAGTGGCGAGATTCTCGACTACGGCGCGCACTCACGGAGACGCGCATTCCGATCGGGCCCCCGATTAGGGAAGGGTCGATCTCGTGAATCGGTGGGAGGGAGGAATCACTCTTGGCTCCGCGTGGTCGAACTCCACTACGCGGATTGCTACCTCCTATGACTCGTCGAACATTGACTGTCGAGCTCCATCACTCCAACTTCCATTGGGATGTTGTGAACGTCGGCTCTCTAGCGCGGAGCACTGCGACCAGCCGCCGCAGCTCAACGTCACCCATTCGATTCCTTAGAACTACCGCTGAGTCCAGTGGACCTCATGGACGTACGTCCGGAGAGGTACGGGCTCGGGGAGTCGGGAGGTCGGTTCACCCAGAACACCCAGATCTACGAAGGCACGAACCAGATCCACCGTGTGGTCGTGGCGAGACACCCGCTGGGCTAGCGCCAAAGTTCTCCGTCGAAACGTGCCCCACAACACCCCGATCCATGAGGGCACCAACCGGCTACGAAGGGTCGTCGTCGCGCTCCACCTCCTCGGTTAGCGCCTAGAGTCCCAGCCCTTGACCCGCGCGGTATAGGGTCGCACGCCGTGTGCGGTTCGCGGCCCGTGCCCTTACAGTGCGCAAGGTGGAGATTCCTGTATCCTCAGCCGTGCTCGATGAGTTGCTGGATCGAGACCTCGAGAACGATCCATCGACCACGCGCGGGCTGACGAACCACCTGCCAATGGCCCTCGTCGCGAAGGCGGCCCTGGGGGCGTCACCCGATGAGCTGCGGCGATTCACATTGAGGTACGAGGCTCGACTTCGCCCGCGAAGTGGCGTGAATCGTGAACTCACGCGATCCACCTGGAGACGCGCCGTAGGCGAACCGGCCGCGTACTCGGACCTCGACGACTTCTTCCGTCGCGAGATTTCGACTCGTGGCGTGGACGACACGGTGCGCACCTACCTGAGTGACTTGATGGCGGGCGTCTCGGCAGCGGCGTTCCACGGTCCGATCCGCCTGTCGTACGCCCTGGACGCGGCCTCGCCGTTGCGGGTCGGCTCCGCGTTGGCGTACTTCGCGGCGAACGCCGCGCCGCTCGCCCCCCTCGAGACGGTCGAGGAGATGACCGACTCGCCGGAGACGATCCTGTCGCTCATCTCGACCGAGTGGCGTGGCGCGCCGGTCCCGTCACTCCCGTTGATCAGCGATGAGATGCACTGGGCGGCCCGTCAGCCCACTTTCTCCCGACTCGTCTCGTCGCTCTCGGTGGATGACCGAACGCCACAACGGCTGGCGGCCGCCGCCCTGACGCTCTACGCCACGACCGACGACTTCACCGCGCTCCACGGGGTCACCGGCCTGGAGGCTCTGGCCCGAATCCGTCCCTACGTCGACGACGTCGGCGAGTTCGACCGCTTCAGCTTTCAGGCGCTCGCCGCGGCGTACCTCGCCATCGGGGCACCCCCGGTGTGGTCGCACGATCGACTCGACGAGTTCGCGTCGTCGACCACCATCGAGCAGTCAGAGGTGCAGAAGCGAGGCGCGATGAGTGACGACGAGCACGTCGCCAAGCTGGTTTTCAGTGCACAGCGGCTCCACGCGTCTAAGGCGGAGCCCCTTTACCTCGCGATCGCCGAGAGAGCGGCGAAGAACGACCGTTCCGTGCCGACAACCGACGCGCGCGATGACGACGCGTGACTCGTGGTGCGCGTCCGAATTCCTTCCTGAGCCATCGGTCCGGACGCCTATCAAAACCCACCCATCGCGACGACGTGGGTCGTGCGTCCTATCGGGTCCGCCGCTGGAGGGAATCCACCACCGAATTGTGTAAGGGACACGAACATTCGGTGGACGCCTCAGGACGAGAGCCCGGAACCTATGAGAGCACGAACGAGACCCAACTCGTCGGGCTCTCCCGGACGCCTGCTTGGGTGGCGGGCGTCCGGACGGTCGTAAGTGAGTTGTTCTTGGACACCGAACCCTCCGCCTCTTTGGCGGTCACTCCCTATTCGGATTAGGGGCACGATCGTGGAGCCGAGAGTCACCCGCGATCACGTCGAGAATTGAACCGACCCCGATCCCGGGTAGTAGCCCGGAGCCGTGACGGAGGCGCAGGCGTCCCAATTGCCCGTCTGCTTGGTGGTGAAGGTGAAGCTCGCGGTGCCGCTCGACCCAGTCGTGCCGGTGGTCGACGCGACCACGGGGCCGCTGCATCCGCTCCCCAAGTAGACGTCCAGGGTCACGGCGGCCCCAACGATGGGCCCCGACGGGCCGGTAACCGCCACCGTCAGGGGCATGCGGTAACTGCCTTTGTGCACCAGTGTCCCGGTTGTGACTTTGACCGTCATGGTTGACAGCGAGGCCGTTGTGACCTCGACGGCGACCGAGGTCGAATGAGTCAGTGAATCTGTCGAGTCCGTGCCGGTCACCGTGATGGTGTATGCGCCACTGGTAGAGGATGGGGCGGTCACGGACAGAGTCGCCGTCTGACTCACGGTGCTCGAGCTCGAGAAATTGAGGCTCGGCGTACTCCAACTTGTACCGAGACCGGACGGCGATGAGGAGGCCGAGAGGACCACAGTGCCGGTGTAGCCGCCCGACGGGGTGACGGTGACGGTGAAGTTCGTATTAGAGCCGGCGGTCACCGACCCACTCGAGGGCGACACCGAGATCGAGAAGTCGCCCGTGCTCCCTCCCGAACTCGTGGTGGAGCTCGTGAGGGCGCCCAGTCCGCTGAAGGTGCCGAGCCCGGCGGGCCCGTTGTAGCCGCTCGACAGAGACCTCGAGGCGTCACAGAGATAGTTGCCACAACTCGCGTTATACCCCGAGGTCACCGGGGTCAGTCCTAGCGTCGAACCCTTGGCGCTCGTTTCCGCATCCACGTAGAGAGCCTGGGGTGACGTGTTAGTCGAACCGCCTGAGGCCGCCGCTAGGGCGTACGTCGCCCCGACGATCTGGGCGGAGGCACTGGTGCCGCCGAAGACGGTCCAGCCCGAGAGGCCGTAGGTGTCGTAGACGGCCACACCCGTGTTGGGGTCGGCGACCGCCGACACGTCGGCCACCTGACGCCCCGCGCACAAGCTCGAGTCGTTGTACACCCCCGGGTCGTTTTGCCAACTCGGGAGGGGTTCGTAGGCGGAGCATCCACTACCCGCACTCGACCAGACTGACTGGAGGTTCCATTGCCAAGTCCCAGAAGAGGACGACCCGGTTAGCGAGGTGCCACCGACGGCCGTCACGTTGGGGGCGGCGGCGGGGAACTCGGTGCCGTAGCCGCTGTCGCCGCTCGAGACCGTGATCGCGGTGGTCGTGGTGGCGGAGTAGGTGGCGTTGTCGCTCGTCTCGGAGGAGAACTCGCCGCCGCCGTAGCTGTTGGTGACGACCGCGGGCTTGAGACTCTTGGCGTAGTTCTCGGCCGCCTGAAGGTTGGAGAAGCTGGCCGAGGAGGCCTCGACCAGGGTGAGGTTGCAGGCCGGACAGATCGCCGAGGCCATGTCAAGGTCGAGGGAGATCTCCTCGGACCAGCTCGAGTTCGAGCGCGGCAGGCTCGTCGAGCCGGTCTGGCTGACCTGGGTGAAGGTCACGCAGCCTGAAGTCACGCTGGAAGAGCACAGGGGCGGGATGGGGATGTCGCTTATCCCGGTCTGGGAGTCGGTGGTGTTCGAGAGGTTCGCACGGTACGTGGCGAGGTCCTGGGCGGCGTAGGGGTCGTTGTAGGCGTCGACGATGGCGATGGTCGGCGCGCTACTGCCCGGAGTCATGGTTTGGGCGGCGCTCGTGAGACTGTAGGCGCTGAGCAGGTCACCGGGCAGATACCCCGAGGAGGGCAGGGTCGTCGTGCTCGACCCGCCACCGGAGCCCTTGTGGGCGCCGGGGCCCGGGTGCCAGTTGGCGGCCGGGTCAAGCAGCTGGATGGCCCCGCAGCTGGCCCAACCCAGCGCGGGCGTGGCGCAGGCGTGCGCGTAGGCCGGCGATCCGGCGGCGGAGGCTGCGACGGCGGTCGCCAGCGGAACCGCGCCCGCGCAGGCAAGAGCCAGGATCGCGAGTCCGATAACGCCTGGACGGCGGGCGAGCGACGACCGGGGCGCGCCTGGGTGCATGACCTTCCCCCCTCTTTGGTAACGGAGCGACCCTACCCTCAGTGGGTACCTCGGGCAAATGATGGAGGGGCGTGAGCGTTACGGGCGGCTCGGTGGTCGCGCCCGGTTCGCCACGACGGCGGGGGGTTCGGCGGGCACCTACGGGGTGACCTCGGGCACTCGCCGCGGGGAGGTTCCGGAACGGTCGACCGATGGCGCGCGCCCATCGAGTCGCGCGACCGTCGAGACGGCACTCGAGCGTGCAACCGCCCCGACGTGGGCCGCGCGGTCCCGCCGCACTCGGGTAACCCCGCGACAGGTCCCGGGGACCAGCGGAGCGGTCGTAGAGCCGTTGGTCCGCGGCCTCGTCTCAGCGGCGCGCGCGAGAACGACCGGCGACCGCGGCGGGGGCGTGCGCCTCAGGCGACCCGCCCGATTCGCACGCGCCACACCCGGGGACCGCGCTCGGCGTAGTCCCACGTGAACGCCCCGGCGTGCTCGGCCTCGAACTGGTACTGCAGCGGCTTGGGGTCGTGATCGTTCACGAGCGTGAACGACTCGCCCGCCCCCAGCGATTCGTACGTCGCGAAGATCGTGTGGTGGCGCTGCGCGGGGGCCATCGGGCGCACGTCGAGCACTGCCTCGGCGGGATCGGTGACGACGGCGGGTTTGACCGTAAAGGTCACGGGCTCTTGGGTGGCGAGGCGGACCAGGCGGTGGAGCGACCGATTGACCACCTCGGCCAGCTCGCGCCGGGGACTGCGAAGGGTCGCCCAGGTCCCCGCGAGGATCGTGCAGGCCCGCTCAGCCTGGCCCGCCCGCGCCAGCTCGGTCGACGCTGCTATCAGCTGGGTGACCAGCACAGACTCAATGCCCACTGTCGAGGCGGGGGCCTCGGAGGCGTCCTCTGGGATCGGACGGGTCAGGTGTTGCATCGACGAGAGCAGGCTCGCCACGTCGACCGACTCGTCGGCGACCAGGGCGGGGAGGAGGACCTCGTTCTCGACCGCGACGTGCGCCGAGAAGAGGGCCGCGAGTGTTTGAGCGTCGGCGACGGCATCGTCGGCGCTCGACGCGCCGGCGAGCGACTCGACGAGTCCGGCCAGCTGGCGGTGCTCGGCGACCATCGCGGTGACGGTGGGGGCGAGGTCGGAGAGCGTGGAGGCCGCGGGGTAGATCGTCAACTCCTCGGCCGCGGCGTGGGGCAGGATCTCATCGACGAGGAAGGTGATGAACTCGGCCCGCGCAATCTCGTAACCCCGATTGCCCGCGACGTCCCCGACCAGAGCGTCGACCCGTTTGGTGACGGCCGCACCCAGTTGGCGGTGGTGCGACCGGATCGCCTCGAACGCTTCGCTGTCGGACATGGTCATGGCGCCTACCTCCCGGGGGAGCGTCGTGCTCTCCATTGTTCTAGTAAGGACTAGATTAACAGAGCCACCCGGGCGCCCGCGGTCCCCTCGCGACAAGGAGAGCCGGCGGGCCGGCGGGGGCGAACCCGTGGGTCCTTCGCCACACGTCGCGGCGGGCGACGCGAATCGCGACGGTCGTGGTAGGGGCTGAGTCTCCGGCGCGGTCGCTGTCGTGTCTAGGGGCGGCGTCGGACGCGGAAGCCCAACGCCGCCGCGACGTCGTCGTTCATCAGGGCCGGACTCCAGGGCGGGTCCCAGACGAGACGCACCTCCACGTCGCCGCTCGGGCGAGGGTCGGCGGCGACGATGGCCTCGCGCGCCATGAAGGAGATGCTCTCGGAGGCGGGACAGCCGGGGGTGGTGAGAGTCATCGTCACCACCACCACGTCCGCCTCGAGCGTGACGTCGTAGACGAGGCCGAGCGACACGACGTCGAGCCCGAGTTCGGGGTCGTAGACGCCGCCCAGCGCCCCCCACACCCACGTGGTGCCACCAGCGCCCGAGTCGGCCGACGCGGTGGGTTCGCCCCGCCCGGTGGGCGTCACGCGTCCCTCGAGAAGGTGACGCGCCAGTCGCCGGAGCCGATCTCAACGGCGTCGAAGCGGAAGCCCTGGGAGCCGAGGACCCCCTCGAGGGGCACCGGCTCGAACGGCGCGACGATCACGAGGTCCTCACCGGGCCCGAGGGCTCCCACGACCGACATGATCTGCTCGAAGGGCTCGCCGCCCCCCGCGATGATGGGTCGAACGTCCAGTATCGCCACGGTCCACCTCCTGGACCCCGCGGGCCCCATATTGTTCTATTCTAGCCTAGAACAATAACGGTTCGCCGCAGGACGAGCCTGGGAGAGCGCGTGAGCACACCAGAGACGCCGACGGGGGCGACGGGCGGGTGGACGGGCCGGCCGGCCGGCACGCCCGCCGGGGTGCCGCCGCCGTCGGTGCCCCTGAGCTTCCTCGCCGCGGCGGCCCTGGGACTCGTGGCCTGTGGCGTCGCCGTCGTCCTCGCCCGCTCGGTCGCGGCGACCGATCCCACGAACGACCTCGTCGTCGGGGCGGCGCACTTCGCGATGCTCGCGACCTTGTCGATGGGGGTGCTCGGTGCCATCCACCAGTTCACCCCCGTCATCACGCAGCGACCGCTCCGTTCGGTTCGACTGTCGCGCGCCACCTTCCTCAGCTGGCTCGCCGGGTCGTGGCTGCTGCCGATCGGTTTCATGACGCGTCACGAGGTCGTCGTCGAGCTCGGGGGCGCCTGCGCCGCCGTGGCGGTCGCCCTGTTCGTAGTGAACGTCGCGCCACCGCTGCGCGCTCGGGGCAAGGGCGCGCCGACCGTCGGGCTTCGCCTCAGCGTGATCGGATTCGTGGTCACCGCCGGCTACGGCGTGGTCTACGTCATCGATCGGCGAGGGGAGTGGTTCGACCTCAACGGACACGTGATTCTCGCTCACGCGTGCGTCGGCCTCCTCGCCTGGCTCGGGTTGACCTACCTCAGCGTCTCGGAAAAGCTCTGGCCGATGTTCATGCTCTCGCACGTGCCCGGCCGACGCCGCGGCGCGTGGATCGCGATCGGGCTGGTCTTTTCCGGGGTGGCCCTGCTCTCGCCGGGACTCCTCTTCGCCCTCTGGGGCCTGGCCGTGGCCGGGGCCGCCCTGGTCGTGGCGGGCCTCGGCGCCCACCTCTGGTCTCTGGCGAGGTACATCCACCACCGACGCCGGCCCGTTGACTTACATGTTGTCTTTGTCCTCAGCTCCGCCGCGTGGCTGATCATCGCCACGGTGCTCGGCGTACTGAGCGCGATCGTCGTCCACCTGGGAGGGCACCGTGGCGGAGACTGGGTCGCCGCGACGGTCGCCGCCCTCGCGGGTTGGCTGCTCGTCGCCCTGGTCGGTCACGCTCACAAGATCGTCCCGTTCATCGCGTGGTCGGCACTGCGCTCTCGGGGCGTCACGACGAGGGCCGACGGCACCCAACTCATGTTCGCCGACCTCTTCAACCACGGGTGGGCGACGCTCGACTGCGTCCTCGTCAACGCGAGCGTGGCCGGCCTCGTCCTCAGCTTCGCCCTCGGCGGCCACGCGGGCTTCGTCGTGAGCGGAGCGCTGCTCGTGGCCACGGGACTCACGAGCGCGGGGAACCTCGCCTGGCGCCCGACCCGGCTGACCCTGACGGCCTCGCGAGGGGGTGGCGCGATTCCCGCGAGTGTCGCGGTGCCCGCGCCACGCCCACCGCGGGCACCGGACCGCTCGCGCTAGGTCCTCGACTCGTCTGCCCGGGGGGAGACCACGAGTCGGCACCCGGCCAGGCGAGGGTTCTTGCGGACGAGGCGATCGACCCCCAGCGGCCCGAGGGCGTCGGCGAGGCCCTCGCTCAGTCCGAGATGGAGTTGACAGATCTCGGTGGGACTGGCGACGGCGACCTCGGCGAAGGGACAGCGCTGCAACACGTACTCCACGGTCGCGCCCGCGTCGCGGCGCTCCGGGCGAAAGCCACCGCGCTGCAACTCGCGCTCGATCGCCGCCTCGCCCTCGAGCCCGCGGTAGGCGCGGGCGCGGCGCTGCCCGTCGCGGTAGCCCACCTCGCGCACGCTCAGCCCGTCCCTCACTGCCTCGGCCAGGAGGGCGGCGAGCCAGGCGTAGGCGCCGGTCGTCTCCCACTTACCGGCCGCCTCGGGGTGCAGTTCGTAGAGGAGCGCCGGGCGCCCGGGACGCGTGCGCGTCTCGACCCGCTCGAGGACGAGGGAGGCCGCCTTCAAGACGGCGAGGTGCTGGCGCACCGCGTTGTGGTTCAAGCCCGCGAAGTCGGTCAGCTCGGCCACCCCGACCGGACGGTTCGCCTCGGCGACGTAGCGGAAGAGGCGGTAGCGAGTGGGGTCACCGAGGGCTCGCGCCTCACGTTGGGTGTCGGGTGTGTCCATGGGAGCTCGCAGACCTCGCGCCACTCTATCGTGAATCTCTAGTTAAGAGCGGAACAATTAACGACTGGGGCTCTCCCGGCGGTCGCGCCTGCGGGGGCCAGGGGGCGTATCGCCCTAGTGTGGTGGGCCGTGGCACGGAGTCGGTGGGATCGAGCATCGACGCCCGCGCGCGGCCGGCGGATGACGACCGCGTCGGGCCCGCTCGCCGACGGTGCGGGGTCGCACCTGATCGTACGGGCGCTCGGCGCCGTGGAGGCGCCGCGCCCGTGGTGAGCGAGCTTCCGACCGGGCCGACCCTGGCTCGACGCGCCCTGGCGAGCGTCGCCCCCTCGGGGGTCCTCGAGTCCGTCGACGCCCTCGACCTTCGACCTTCGGGCACGCTCAACCCCGTCGTGGCGATGCCGCTGCGCGAGCTCGCGCGCACGCGCGACGTCGTGGCCTTCGCCGCCCGGGCGCCTTCGGCCGCGGTGCGGGCCCTGGTCGAGCTGCTCTCCCTGGGGCCCCTCGAGCGAGTGGTGGAGCGACTGGGAGAGTCGGCCGACGATCCCACCTACGACGAGCTGTGCGACGCCCTGGCGGGCCTCGCCGACGAGGGCATGACGCGCGACGAGCGCCTCCTCGTCCTCACCTTCGCCGTCGAAGAGGGGTTCGCGGCCGCCCCGCACTGTCGGCGCCTGCTCGAAGAGGATCCCGCGCTCGTCCTCACCGATCTGCCCGAGACCCTCGCGCCGGGTGTGGCGCGTCCGGCGCCGCGCGTCGTGGATGACGCCGTGCGTGAGCGGCGGCGCGAGCGACGCGCCGCTCAGCGCGAGCGTCGCGCCTCGAGTCCGTCGCGCCCGTCGCGTCCCCGGGCTCGCCCCGCGTCTCCCCGTCCGTCCCCGCTCCCGGGGGAGCCGCCTCGACGGATCCCGGAGCCGGTCGTGCGTCGTGCCGTTCGTCTCACGCCCCTCGAGGCCTCACGCTTCGACACGGCCCACCCGCTCGCCGGAGCGGTCGTGGTGCTTGAAGTCCCCTTCGACGCGTCGGATCCCGACGCACCCGACGTCACCGCCAAGGTCCGCCCCGCCCTCGTCGTCGCGGGTGCTCCCGAGGCGCTGCTGGTGCGCGCCCTCTACTCTCACGACGCCCCGACGCGTCAACCCTTTGGGCCGTGGCGGCGCGTCGGGCTCGATCACCCGTCGTACATCGACGACGCCCGCGTCGCGATTCCTCTCACCGGTCCGGCCCCGTCCCCGCTGGGCCGACTGAGCGACGAGGAGTGGAACGCCCTCAGCCACTAGGGGCGCCGGGGGTCGACGGCGACGACTCGGGCGGCTCCGGCGCTAACGGTCGCGGACGGTGGACGACGAGCGTGGCGATCCCGGCCGCGGCGAGCACCAGGCCGGCCAGCTGCACCCCGATCGAGCCGCTGTGGGACTCCTGGCCCAATAAGAAGTGCTCGTCGAACGTGCGCACGAGTCCCCAGATGGTCATCGCGACCCCGGTGACGATCCCGCGGGCCCGGCCCCACCCGCGGCGCTCGAGGTAGATGAGGAGCAGCCACAGCGTGCCGTCCTCGGCGCCCTGGATGAGCGGGACCGGCACGCGCTTGCCGGGCTGGCCCTGGTAGGCGATGCCGATCCAGGAGTGGGTGAGGTGGCCACCACCGGCGATCATGAACTGGGGACCGAGGACCCGTCCCAGGGCCCAGCCCGCGACGAGCGCCGGCACGAGGGCGTCGCTGAAGGCGGCCAGGGGCACCGTGGGCCACCACCGGCGCACCAGCCACAGCCCCACCACCAGCGCCGCCCCGATCCCCCCGAAGCTGGCGAGGCCCCCCTGCCAGACCTCGAACCAGCGCAGGGGATGGCCGGCGTAGTAGGGCCAGTTGGTCGCGACGTGGGCGGCTCGCGCCCCCACGAGGGCCGCTACGAGGAGCCAGCCGGTGAAAGCACCAAAGCGCCCCAGGTCGATGCCGCGCCGCTCGAGCCGTCGGCGGGCGTAGAGGTAGGCGACGTAGGCCGCGATCGCCAGGCCGAAGCCGTAGGTGTGAAAGACCAGCGGCCCGAGATGGAACGAGGTGGGGAAGCCCCGCACTAGCGGGGGCGACCCAGCCCGACGAAGCCGTAGCCGAGGCGCACCGGGGTGATGTGCACCACGGCCCCGGTGTAGGGCGCCTCGACCATCATGCCGTGGCCGATGTACATCGCCTCGTGCTCGTCACCGCCGGGGCCGTAGAAGAGGATGTCGCCGGGCTGGATGTCCCAGAGCGGCACGCGCTCGGTATCGAGGTACTGGGCGCCCGAGTAGTGGGGCAGGTAGATCCCGGCCGCCTCGTAGGCGAGCATCACCAGGCCCGAGCAGTCGACGCCCGAGCGGCTCGCCCCACCCCAGACGTAGGGCACCCCGACCATGGACAGGGCGAAGTCGACCGCGATGTTGGCCCGCGAGTCCGGGGGCGGGGCGGGAAAGCCCGTCACCGGCTGGGCGCTCGCGAGCTGGCTCGCCGAGCTGGCCGCGGCTTGGGCCTGGGCCTGGGCGATGAACGTCGCGATCTGCCCCTTGACCTGGGAGAGCGTGCGGTGGAGCTGGGCCTGGATGAGGCGGGCCTTGTGGTACGAGTGGGCCATGTCCAGCGCGACGCGCAGGGCGTGGCGGTCCTCGGCGCGCAAGATGCCCTTCTCTAGGGTGAGCCGGACCCGCGAGCGCTTGAGCGAGGAGATGGTGGCGTTGATGTCTCCGGCGGCCAGCTGGGTGTAGACGTTGGTCGCACCGAGGTCGGCCCCGCTGGCCGAAAAGAGTGGATTGTTCGAGAGCGACGCGCCGTTGGTCACGTAGGCGAAGACGACGTCGCGGCGCAGTTGGGCCACCCCTCGGCTCACCTTGCCCTCGATCTGGGCCACGAGGTTCTTGGTGTTGGCGATCTCGTTGTTGTAGTGGGCGAGGGTGATCTTGGCCTTGTCGTAGCGTTGGCCGAGCGCGCCCACCTCGGCGTTCATGTGGTTGATCTGCTCGAGCAGGATCTTGGCCTGGGTGCGGGCGTTGGACAGTGAGGTCGCCCCGGCGCCCGAAGTGAGGCCGAGAGCGAGGGGGCCCGAGAGCCCGAGGGTCACCGCCACGGTGGAGGCCACCAGGCGCACTACGGCTCGCCCCCGCGTTCGAGGCGTCAGCACAGAGTGCTCGACGTCAGGCACCGGGACAGGTTACTCGCCGGAAAGCGACGGGATCGGGGGCGCACCGGGGGGCGCCCGCGTCCTCCCAGGTCGCGGCGGATGCGGGGGGAGTAGCGCGGGGCGGGTCGGCGCGCGCGCCGTAGTCTCGGGCCCATGTCTCAGCGCTCACGGAACCTGCCCCGTCGCTCGTGCCTGTCGACCCCGGGCTCGTCGGACCGTTTCCTCGCCAAGGCCCCCAGCGCCGCGGCGGACTTCTCCTTCCTCGACCTCGAGGACTCGGTCGCCCCGAGTGAGAAGGTCGCGGCCCGCGCGAGGGTCGTCAGCGCCGTGCGCACCCTCGACTGGGACGAGCGGGTGCTGTGCGTGCGCATCAACGCCTGGGACACCCCGTGGACCTACGGCGACGTGATCGAGGTCGTCGGCCAGGCCGGTCCCCGGCTCGACGAGGTGATGCTCCCCAAGGTCCGACGCGCGAGCGACGTCGTCGCCCTCGACCTCTTGCTCACCCAGGTCGAGCGCAACGCCGGGCTCGAGGTGGGCCACGTCGGTATCGAGGCCCAGATCGAGACCGCCGAGGGTCTCAACAACGTCGAGGCGATCTGCGCCGCCTCGCCCCGGCTCGAGTCGATCGTCTTCGGCCCGGCCGACTTCGCCGCCTCGATCGGGATGCCGGTCACCACGATCGACGAGACCATCCACCAGGGGCCCTCGACCCCCTTCTCCTACGTGCTCGCCAAGATCCTCATGGCGGGTCGGGCCAACGGACTGCACGTGATCGACGGCCCCTTCTTGAAGGTCCGCGACCTCGACGCGTTGCGCTTCGCGGCCTCGGTGAGCGCCGCCTACGGCTACGACGGCAAGTGGGCCCTCACTCCTGACCAGGCCCTGGTCCTCAACGAGGTGTTCTCGCCCAGCCAGGACCTCTTCGACAAGTCCTACGCCATCCTCGACGCCTACCAGCGCGCGACCGAGGTGGAGGGCAAGGGCGCGGTGATGTTCGGCGACGAGATGATCGACGAGGCCTCCGCGAAGATCGCCCAGTCGTTCGTGGCCCGCGGCGAGCGCGCGGGCCTGCGCCGCGGCGCCAGCGCCTAGCGACCCTCGAGGAGTCGACGGGCGATCACCTTGAGACAGAGCGTCTCGTCGGCGCCCTCGAAGATCGACAGCACCCGGGCGTCGACGAAGTACCGGCTGACCGCGTACTCCTCGGCGTAACCCATCCCGCCGTGAATCTGCTGAGCCTCGCGGGTGACCCACTCGGCCGCTCGGCAGACGTAGGCCTTGGCCATGGAGGCCTCTAGCGCGCCGTCGCCCTCGGCCATGCGGCGCGCGACGGCCAGGGCGAACTGACGCGAGCACTGGACGATCGAGGCCATGAGGCCGAGCTTGACCCGGGTGAGCTCGTACTCGACGATCGGCCGGCCGAAGACGACGCGGTGGCGCGCGTAGTCGAGCGCCGCCTCGTAGGCGGCCTGCATGACCCCGACGGCGCGCGCCGCCGTCTGGAGGCGGCCGTTCTCGAACCCGGCCATCTGGAAGTAGAAGCCGCGCCCGAGGCCCGCCTCGGCGCCAATGAGGCGGTCATCGGGGACGAACCAATTGTCGAGGCTCAGCTCATAGGAGTGCATCCCGCGGTAGCCCAGGGTATCGATCGGGCGTCCCTCGAGTCGTCCGTCGGGGTCGGCGCGGCCCTCGGCCGCGGCGTCCTGGGTGAAGAGGAAGCCGGCGGACTCCCCCCGGGGCTTGTCCACGAGGAAGAGCGACAGGCCCCGGTGGGCCTTGGTGCGGTCGGGGTCGGTGCGCGCGAGCAAGACCAGCACGTCGGCGCGCGCGGCGAAGGTGCACCAGGTCTTGGTGCCCGAGAGGAGCCACCCGCCCGCGGTGCGCGTGGCGCTCGTCGTGATCCCCGCGACGTCCGATCCGTAGTCGGGCTCGGTGACCGCGATCGCGCACAGGGTCTCGGCCGAGGCGAGGCGGGGCAGCCAGTAGGACTTCTGCTCGGTGGTGCCGCCGGCCAGCAGGGCGCGCGTCATGATCTCGGGTCGGGTGATGAGCGAGCCGCCCACCCCGAGGCTCGCGCGGCTCAGCTCTTCGGTCGCGACCACCATGCCCAGGTAGTCCGACTCCGTGCCCGTGGCGAAGCCACCGAAGGCCTCGGGCACCGACAGACCGAAGCCCCCGAGCTCATTGAGCCCGTCGATCACCGACTCGGGGATGTCGGCGTTGTGGCGGTGGATCGCCTCGGCGACGGGCCGAACCCGCTCGTCGGCGAAGCGGCGGAAGGTCTGGGCGACGAGCTCGAAGTCCTCCCCCAGGTGGCGCTCCCCGGGCGACTCGGCCAGCGCGGCCACGACCGCCGGGTCTCGGTACGTGGCCGCGTGCTCGGCGAAGGGAGTGAACCAGTCGGGCCCGAGGCCCCAGGCGTGCTCGCGGCCGGCGATGCGCCCCGCGAGCTCGCCCAGGGCGTGGGCGAGGAAGACCGCCACGAGCCTCGCCTCGGTGTCACCGCGGCGGGCGTAGCCGAGCGCGGCCCGCGCCGCGGCGATCGCACTGGCACCGTGGGCGAGGTCGTAGGTGCGCGCCTGGTGGGCGTCGGCCCCACCGTCGGCCCCGAGTCGCGCGAGGGCCGTGTCGAGCACGGCCTGGGCGGACTCGACGAGGCCCGCGAGCTCCTCGACGCTGGGGGGAGCGGGGGCCGCCATGGCGGCGACTCTACCGGCGGGTGCGGACGCGGGACCTAGGCTGAGCGCGTGAACGTGACGATGATCCTCGCCGACGCGGCCCAGGTAGCCGACGGCAAGCTCTACATCCTGGGTGGGGGCTGGTCGGTGACCGGACCGGACCCGACGCCCTCGGCGGTGGCGATCAAGGTCGGGGTGGACACGCCCGAGTTCGCCTCGACCCACCACTGGGAGCTCTTCTTAGAAGACGCCGACGGCCAGCCCGTCGCTTTCGAGACTCCCGAGGGCCCCCAGTTCGTCGAGGTGCGCGGCGACTTCTCGGTCGCGCCACCCGAGGACGTCCCTGACGGCACGCCCGTGGACGTGCCGATCGCGATCAACTTCGGACCGATTCCGCTCACCGTGGGGTCGCGCTACTCGTGGCGTCTCGTCGTCGACGGGGAGACTCTGCCCGGCGGCCTCGTCTCGTTCACGACCCGTCCGGCGCGCGCGCCCATCGAGCCCTAGGGACCGTGGCCACCTTCGAGCGTCCCTTCGGCCGCTACCTCGAGGACTTCGTCGTCGGCGACGTCTATCGCCACTGGCCCGGCAAGACGATCACCGAGGCCGACGACCACCTCTTTTGCATGATCACGATGAACCACCACCCCCTGCACACCGACGCCTGGTTCGCCGAGCACGAGACCGTCCACGGGCGCAACGTGGTGGTGGGCAACCTCGTGTACTCGTTGGTCCTGGGGATGAGCGTGCCCGACGTGTCCGGGGCCGCGATCGCCAACCTCGAGGTCGGCTCGCTGATCCATCGCCACCCGACCTTCCACGGCGACACGATCTACGCCGAGAGTCGCGTGCTGTCGGTGACGCCCTCGAACTCCAAGCCCGACCGCGGGGTCGTCGAGGTGCAGACCAAGGGCTTCAACCAAGACGGCGTGGAGGTCTGCTCGTTCCGCCGCAAGGTCCTGGTGTGGCGCCGCGACCAGGCGCCCGCGCGTCGCCGTCCCTACGGTGACGACGTCTGGGGCGACTGACCGGGCTCGGGTCGCGCGCGCGCTCGCGCGGGCGGCCCCGGGCCTGGCGCGCGACTTGCCGTGGGTCGGCGAGGCCGACCCCTGGGCGGTGTTCGTGAGCGAGGTCATGCTCCAACAGACCCCGGCCGCGCGGGTCGTGGGCCCGTGGCGGGCGTTCCTCGAGCTCTACCCGACGCCCGGCGCCCTGGCGAACGCCCCCCTCAGCGAGGTCCTCACGGCCTGGCGGGGGCTCGGCTACCACCGGCGCGCCCGCGACCTCCAGCGCGCGGCCGTCATCCTCGTCGAGCGCCACGGCGGTCGCGTCCCCGAGACCCTCGACGCCCTGCGCGCCCTGCCGGGCGTGGGGGAGTACACGGCCGGGGCCGTGGCGGCCTTCGCCTTCGGCGCCCGGGTGGCCGTCGTCGACACCAACGTCGCCCGAGTCCTGGCCCGGGCCGTCGCGGGCCGCCCGCTCACCCCCCGTGAGGCCCGCGAGGAGGCGACGGCCCTGCTCGGACGGCGCGACCCGCGCCGGTTCAACCAGGCGATGATCGACCTCGGCGCTCGCGTCTGCTCGGCGCGGCCGCGCTGCGCGAGCTGCCCCCTGGCGCGGGTCTGCGCCTGGCGGGCGGGCGGCGGCGAGGACCCGGCGCCCACCAGCGCCCACGTGACTCGACCCCAGGCGCCCTTCGCCGACTCGGACCGTCAATGGCGGGGTCGGGCGATCGAGCGGCTGCGCCTCGGACCGGCGAGCGCCGCCGCGATGCGCGCCCACCTGGCGGGTCTCGAGCCGGCGCGCCGTCGTCGCGTCCTCGACTCCCTGGTCAATGACGGTCTGGTGACCCGGGCCACGGGGGGTTTCGCCCTTGCCGGCGCCCCTAGGGTGGCGCGGTGACCGGCCCGAGCGAGGATGACGCCCGACGGGCCTTCGGCCACTTCGCCACGGGCGTGGTGATCGTGACCGCCGCCACGCCCGACGGGCCGGCCGGATTCACCTGCCAGGCCTTCGGGTCACTCTCGGTCGACCCGCCGTCGGTGCTGTTCGCGGCGAGAAGAAGCTCGGCCTCCTGGGCGCGGATGCGGGCCGTCGGGGTGCTCGGGGTGAGCATCCTCGCTCAGGACCACGAACCGGTCGCGCGCCTCTTCGCCACCACCGGCGCCGACAAGTTCGCCGGGCGCGAGTGGGACCACGCGCCGGGGGGTTCTCCGTTGCTGCCCGGAGCCCTCGCCCACCTCGAGGGCCGGGTCCGGCTGGTGGAGAACCACGGGGACCACGACGTCGTCGTGGTCGACCTCGCCCACGTCGAGACCTTCGCCGGCGCCCCCCTCGTCTACTTTCGCAGCGAGTACCGACACCTCGCCTAGCGGGCCGAGTTCGGTACGCTGCGTGAGGTGAGGGACGTGAACCGACACGAGCGTCGGGGCGGCCGGTGACGATCGCTCTCGTGGCCGTGGTCACGGTCGTGGTAGTCGTCGTGCTCGGGGCGCTGGTCGCCCGGGTACGCCGGGTGCGCCACGGCGACGCCACCGCCCCGGCCGGCCCCGTGGAGGGCCGCCTGGTCACCCCGCCGCCCTCGCCCTACGAGACCTCGCGCGGATTCCGACTGCTCGGGCCCGGGGAGTCGCCCCACCCCCGGGGGCCCACGGCCCGACCTCGCCTCGACCCCGAGCGCAGCTACGTCTTCAGCGACGCGGTCGCGCCCGAAGAAGTGGTGCCCACCGCGCGGCGCCACGACGAGGCGTGGTTCCTCGCCCACTCCACGCGCCGTTCGGGCGCGGTGCGCTGGGCCACGGCGCTGCTCGCCCTCGCCGTCGCGGCGGCCCTCGTCGCGGCCGTCGTGGCGTACTACCTCCATCACGGCTCGGGTGGGCCGGCGCACGGACTGGCCCTCGCGCGCGCGGCCCTACGGCTCTAGCGCCGCCTCGGGGGCGATGCGCGAGAGGACCCACGCGAGGACCTGGGCCTCGTCGCGCCACGCGTCGTAGCGGCCCGACGGCCCCCCGTGACCCGCCCCCATCTCGGTCTTTATCACCGCGTGGTTCTCGGGGTTCGCGTCGCGCAGGCGCAGCACCCACTTGGCCGGCTCCCAGAAGCCGACGCGTGAGTCGTTGAGGCCCCCGGTGGCGTAGAGGTCGGGGTAGCGCACGGGTCGCCCGTCGACGTCGCGCTCGCGCAGGTTGTCGTAGGGGGAGTAGCCCTTCATCGTCCGGTACGCCGTGGCGCTGGCGTCGGGGTTGCCCCACTCCTCCCACTCGCCGACCGTGAGCGGCAGCGAGTCGTCGAGCATGGTGGTGAGCACGTCGACGAAGGGGACCTCGGCGACGACGGCGCGAAAGAGGTCAGGGGCGGCGTTCATGACGGCGCCCATGAGGAGCCCCCCGGCCGAGCCGCCACGGATCGCGAGGGTCGACGGCGTCGTGAAGCCCCGAGCGACCAGGGCGCGGGCGACGGCGACGAAGTCGCTGAAGGTCGTGGGTTTCTGGGCGAGACGTCCCATCTCGTACCAGGAGCGGCCCATCTCGCCCCCGCCGCGCACGTGGGCGACGGCGAAGACGACCCCGCGGTCGAGCAGGCTGAGGCGCAGCGAGGAGAACCCGGGCTCGATCGAGATCTCGTAGCTGCCGTAGCCGTAGAGCAGGAGCGGTGAGGGGCCCGCGGGCTCCACGGCGCCGTCGGGGCCGACGCGCACGCGGTCGCGTCGGGCGACCACCGACACCGGCACCGCGACGCCGTCGCTGGCTTCGACCCACAGCCGGCCGGTGACGTAGCGCGCGGGGTCGAAGTCGCCGAGGACCCGCTGTTGCTTCAAGACGTTAAGGCGACGGGTCGCGATCTCGACGTCGGCCACGAGGTACGGGGTGACCATCGAGGTCAGCACGACCCGCAGCAGCGGAGTGTCGCGGTTGGGGTTGGACGAGAGGCCGACCGTGCGCGGAAAGACGTCCCCCTCGACGAGCCAGCTCCGGGCGAGGGGATCCTCGCCGAAGGGGTCGTCGCCCTCCAAGAGGGGTACGACGCGCACCGCGGCGCAGCCGTCGTCGCGCTCACTCAGGGCGAGGAAGCCGGAGAAGGCGTCGACCGCGTCGATGCGTTGGCCGGGCCGCTCGGCCACCAGCTCGCGCCACGCCCCGCCCTCGACCGGGCGCGCGAGCAGGCGGAAGTCGGTCGCATCCTCGTTGGTCACCTTGAGCCACCACGCGCGCCCGACCCGGTCGAGGAGGTGCTCGACGCCGTACTCGATCCCGTGGCGGCGGGGCTCGAGCACCTCGAGGGGGTCGGTCGGTCGGTCGGCGGAAACGACGCGGACCTCGCTCGTCATCGAGGAACTGATCGCCACGACGATCACCCGGTCGTCGCGACTGCGCCCGACCGACACCGTGAACTGGGCGTCGTCCTCTTGGTGGACGAGCACGTCGTCGGCCTGGGCGGTGCCCAGCTCGTGGCGCCAGAGCTGCCAGGGCCGCATCGCCTCGTCGACGCGGGTGTAGAAGACGTGGCGGCTGTCGGCGGCCCAGGCGAAGCCGTAGTAGACGTCCTCGAGCCGGTCCTCGAGGGGCGCCTGGCCCGCCAGGGGGCGCACCGTCACGCTGTGGCGCTCAGATCCCTCGAAGTCGGTGCCGACCGCGACCCAGCGGGCGTCGGGGCTGACCGCGAGCACGCCCACCGAGAGGAAGTCACTCTCGCCGGCCTCGACGTTCTCGTCGAGGACCACCTGCTCGCCGGCCAGGGTGGTCGAGGGGTCCACGACGGGCGGGGTGAGTCCGTCGCCCTCGACGGGCGCGCGCACGTTGATGGGGTAGTTGAGCCCCTCGCGCGTGCGTTCGAAGTACCACCACGCCCCCTTGCGCACCGGTACCGAAATGTCGGTCTCTTCGATGCGGCTCTTGATCTCCTCGAACAGCCGGCTCTCGAGCGCCGCCAGGGGCGCCATCTCGGCCGCGTGGTAGGCGTTCTCGGCGCGTAGGTGGGCGAGGACCTCCTCGTTCTCGCGCTCCATCAGCCAGTAGTAGGGGTCGACCCGCTCGTCGCCGTGACGGGCGATGACGGTGGGGCGTCGGGGTACGCGGGGGGCGTCGGGCATCCCCACACTCTGCCAGTCGAGGTGGTCGCTCCCGGTCGGTCCGTTACTACTATGGATATAGGGATAACCCGGCGAAGGAGCACAATGGCGATCGACAACCTGGACTTCAGCCGCTACCAGCTCGGGTGGTCCGACGACGTCCTGCCCACGTTCAAGCCCAAGAAGGGGTTGAACGAGGAGATCGTGCGCGAGATGTCGGCGATGAAGGGCGAGGAGCCCTGGATGCTGAAGTTCCGCCTCGACGCCCTGCGCCGCTTCGAGCGCAAGCCGATGCTGCCGTGGTTCGCCGAGCGGATGCCCGACCTCGACTTCAATGACATCTACTACTACATCAAGCCGACCGACCACCAGGTCGACACCTGGGAGGAGCTGCCCGACGCGATCAAGACGACCTACGAGCGCCTCGGCATCCCCGAGGCCGAGCGACGCTACCTGGCCGGGGTCACCGCCCAGTACGAGTCGGAGGTCGTCTTCCACCGCAACCGGGCCGACCTCGAGGGCAAGGGCGTGCTCTTTTGCGACATGGACACCGCGGTGCGCGAGTACCCCGAGCTCGTGCGCAAGTACTTTGGCACGGTCATCCCGCCCAACGACAACAAGTTCGCCGCCTTGAACTCGGCGGTGTGGAGTGGGGGATCGTTCATCTACGTACCCCCCGGAGTCGCCCTCGACCAGCCTCTCCAGGCCTACTTCCGCATCAACACCGAGAACATGGGCCAGTTCGAGCGCACGCTCATCATCGCCGACGAGGGCTCGCAGGTCCACTACGTCGAGGGTTGCTCGGCGCCGGTCTATACGACCGACTCCTTGCACTCGGCCGTCGTCGAGCTCGTCGCCCTCCCGGGGTCCCGGATCACCTACACGACGATCCAGAACTGGTCGACCAACGTCTACAACCTCGTCACCAAGCGCGCCCGGGCCGAGGCCGAGGCCCACGTCGAGTGGATCGACGGCAACATCGGCTCCCGGCTGACCATGAAGTACCCGAGCGTCTACCTCATGGGGCCCAAGGCCTCCGGTGAGGTCCTCTCGGTTGCCTACGCCGGCGCGGGACAGGTCCAAGACGCTGGCGCGAAGATGATCCACTGCGCGCCCGAGACGACCTCGACCATCGTGTCCAAGTCAATCTCCAAAGACGGCGGCACCGCGGCGTACCGCGGCCTGGTGAAGGTGGAGGAGGGTGCGACCGGCGCGAAGAGCTTCGTGCGCTGCGACGCCCTCCTGCTCGACGAGCGCTCCGTCTCTGAGACCCGTCCCTACATGGAGGTCGGCGAGCAGGACGCTTCGATCGGCCACGAGGCGACCGTCTCGAAGATCGGCGACGACCAACTCTTCTACCTCATGAGCCGGGGTCTCAACGAGAGCCAGGCCATGGGGATGATCGTGAACGGCTTCATCGAGCCCGTGACCCGTACGCTGCCCATGGAGTACGCGGTCGAGTGGTCGCGGCTCATCGAGCTCCAGATGGAGGGCTCGATCGGCTGAGCCGCCTTCGGGCGCGGGAGGTGTCGACAGCGGTGGGCATGCGCGAGGAGTGCAAGCACTTCCAGAGCCGTACCTACGCCTCGGGGGAGGTGGCGCGGTTCTGCGTCTTGGGCAACGCCCCGGACCAGCCCTGGGCCTGTCCGGAGTCGTGCGTCACCTACGAGCGACGACTCGCCGACGTGGGCTGGGTCCACGGCACGCTCGTCGAGCGCCCGGTGGAGTCGGCGCCCGCGGGCGACGTCTCGGCCGACGAGCGGCGGGCGCTGCTCGCCGCCGCCGATGAGATCGTCGAGTCCGTCGCACCCGGATTGGTGGATGAGCGCCGTCGCGAACTCGATGCGGCCGAGCGTCGACGCGGCTGGCGGTTCTGGCGGCGCTAGGGCTCGGGGTCGGTGAACGCCGGCGCTCGCCGCTCGGCGAAGGCCGTGAGCGCCTCGCGCAGGTCCGGCCCGAGCAGGTTCTCCGCGTTCCAGCGCGCCACGTAGACGAGCCCCTCTTCGACGTCGCGCTCGTCGTTGAAGCGCAGCACCGCCTTCGTGCCGCGCACCGCCCGCGGCGAGAGGGCCGCGATCTCCGCGGCCATGGCCCGCGCGGCCGCGTAGACCTCGTCGGCCGAGCCCTCGACGCGGTGGTTGACGAGTCCGATGGTGGCGGCCCGCTCGGCGTCGATATCGCGCCCGGTGAGGGCGAGCTCGGCGGCGTGGGCCGGACCGACGATCCGTGGGAGACGCTGGAGCGTGCCGAGGTCGGCCACGATCGCCATGCGCGTCTCGCGCACCGAGAAGATCGCGTCGCTCGCCGCTAGGCGCACGTCGCAGGCGCAGATGAGGTCGATCCCCCCGCCGAGGCAGTACCCGTGGACGGCCGCGATGACCGGCACCGGCGCCTCGGCGAGCGCCGAGACCGACGCCTGCATCGTGCGGATCGACTCATACAGCGACGCGTGCGCGCTCGTGGCCGGCGGGACCAGCACGTCGCCGGCCTCTTTGAGGTCGAGTCCCACGGTGAAGTCGCGGCCCCGCGCGGCCAGCACGAGACAGCGCACGCCCACCTCGGCGACGGCGGCCGCGACGGCGCGGGGCAGGTCGCGCCAGAAGGCCCGTCCGAGGGCGTTGCGCGCGTCGGGTCGGTCGAGCCACAGCGTGGTCACGTGGCCGTCGCGCTCGAGGTCGACCACGTCAGAGGTGAAGGCCATCGACCTATCGTCGCACGTCGCGCCGGTCGGGTCGAGGGGGTCGGACCGGTACACTGCCCGAGGCCCCTGGGCCGCCTATGACGACCTTCGCCGACTCCGCCGCCGCCGTGATCGACGCGCACCCGGGGGGCGAAAGACGAGAGGCGTGGCGGGCCTTCGAAGAGGTGGGCCTGCCCTCGGCGAGCGACGAGGTGTGGCGCTATACCCCGCTCGGCGAACTCGGCCTCGAGGACCACGCCGTGGCGACGGAGCCCTCACCGGTGGGTCCCTCGGACGCGGCCCGGCGACTGGGCGCCGGTGCGGGTGCCGTCATAAGCATCGTCGACGGGTACCTCGCGCCCGTGGGCGAGCTGCCCGAAGGGGTTCACGTCGCCACCGACGAGTCGGGCCGGTCCCACACGGGTGAGTCCCTGGCCGAGCGCTACGCCCGAGACGCCTTCTCCCTGCTCAACGCGGCGTTGGCCCCCGCGACGACCGTGGTGCGCGTTGAGGCGGGCGCGGTCCTCGCCGGGCCCGTGGTCATCCTCGGTCTGGCCGGGGCCGGCGCGACCTTCCCGCGTCTGCGCGTCGAGGTGGGCCGGGGGGCCGAGGCGGTCGTGGTCGAGTACCTCGAGGGCGCCCGCGAGGGGCTGGTCGTGCCGCTGAGCGAGTACGCGGTCGACGAGAACGGGTCGCTGACCCTGGTCACCTACCAGCGCCTGGACGAGACCGCCTGGCAGGTCGCGCGCACGACTGGCTTCTTGGAGCGCGACGCCCGCCTGCACCAGGCCGTGATCGGCCTCGGCGGTCACTTCGACCGCTCGCGCAACGACGCCGAGCTGCGCGGGGCCGGCGCGGCCAACGAGCTGCGCACCACCTTTCTCGGCCGGGGCGACCAGGTCCACGACTTTCGCACCCACCAGCTCCACCTCGGGCCGCGTACGACGTCCCGGCTACTCTCCAAGGGCGCCGTCGCCGATCGCTCGCGCTCGGTCTACACCGGGCTGATCGAGATCGAAAAGGGGGCGACGCGCACCGACGCCCGCCAGACCAACCACAACCTCTTGCTCTCGCCGAGCGCGCACGCCGATTCGGTGCCCAACCTCGACATCCGCGAGAACGACGTGCTGTGCGCCCACGCCTCGAGCGTCGGGCCCCTCGACGCGCTGCAGCGCTGGTACCTCGAGTCACGCGGGGTCGAACGGGTCGACGCCCTGCGCCTGATGATCCAGGGCTTCTTCTACGAGATGCTCGAGGCCCTGCCCGCCGCCCTCGCCGCGCCGATCGAGGCCGACGTGGCCGCGGCGGTGGCCGACGTCGCCCGGTCCGCGGCGGTGGGGTCGTGACGACCGTGCCGCTCGGTCGCCTCAGCGACTACGAGGTCGGAGTGGCGCGCTCGGTGCCCGCGCCCGGACGGACCCTGGTGGTGGTGCGCATCGAGGGCTCCCTCTACGTGCTCGATGACCGGTGCAGCCACGAGGACTTCCCCTTGTCCCAGGGCTACGTCGACGTCGAGGCCGCCGAGATCGAGTGCGCCCGCCACGGCGCGTTGTTCAGCCTCACCGACGGGGAGCCCCTCTCGCTGCCCGCGACCCGACCCGTCGCCCACTACGAGGTGCGCGAGGTCGAGGGCCAGCTCGTGGTGGAGGTGCCGTGACCTCGACGCTCTCGATCCAGGGACTGCGCGTCGCGGTCGGGGACCGCGAGGTCCTCAAGGGTTTCGACCTCACCATGTCGACCGGCGAGGTCCACGCCCTCATGGGCCCCAACGGCTCGGGCAAGTCGACCCTCGCCCACGCGCTCACCGGCCACCCCGGTTATCGGGTGCTCGAGGGGTCCGTGACGATCGACGGCCGTGAGCTGCTCGGCCTCTCGGCGACCGAGCGGGCCCGGGCGGGGCTCTTCCTCGCCCTCCAGCAGCCCCTCGAAGTCCCCGGCGTGCGCCCGCTCGACATGCTGGTCGCGGCCGGGGCCGACCCCGCCACGGTCGCGACCCGCGTGCGCGAGGAGGCCCTACGGGTCGGGCTTAGGCCCGAGCTGCTGGAGCGCTTCGTGAATGTCGACCTCTCGGGCGGGGAGCGCAAGCGCGCGGAGATGGTCCAGTTGGGGGTGCTGCGCCCGCGGTTCTGCCTGCTCGACGAGGTCGACTCGGGCCTCGACGTCGACGCACTCGCTGCGGTCGCGCGCCGGCTGTCGGCCGCGGCCGGCGAGTGGGAGTGCGGGGTCCTCGCCATCACCCACTTCCGACGTCTGCTCGTGGAGCTGGTGCCGACGACCATCCACGTCGTGCGGGACGGTCGGGTCGTGGCGACCGGTGGTCCCGAGGTCGCTGAGCGCCTCGAGCGCGACGGCTACGACGGCTTTCGCGCCTCGAGCGCGTGACCCGGGCGCGAGAGCCAGCGGTAGAATCGACCGATGCCCAGGGGACGAGACGGGGGCGGTCGCGACCGCGAGTCGTCCCAGCCCCCTAAGGGAATCGCCAACGAGGACCGACTGCGCGCGCTCGGCGACGCCGTTGACGGGCGCACCCCGGCGGCGAGTTCGCCCCCGGCGCGTCGCCGTCGCCGGCGCCGGCGACGCCGGGCGGGGCGCGTCGCGCTCATCGCCGTGGCCTGCCTCGTCGCGCTGCTCGTGGTCGTCGCCGGTGGCGGCTACCTCTACGCCAACTGGCGCTTCTCCCAGATCCACAAGATCAACGTCACGAGCGAGGTCAAGCCGATCTCGGGCAAGCCCTTCAATATCCTCGTGGTGGGGTCGGACTCGCGCGCGGGCCTCTCGGGCCTGGTCGGCAAGCAGACCGGCGCGAGCGCCGGTCTGGTGGCGGGCCAGCGCAGCGACGTCGTCAAGATCGTCCACGTCGACCCCCAGGCCGGCACGATCAGCGTGATCTCGATCCCGCGCGACACCATGGTGACCCTGCTCGCCAATCAGAACCTCTACGGCCAGGCCAATCGGATCAACGTGAACTTCGGCAGCGGGCCATCCCTGCTGGCCCAGACGATCACCGCCAACTTCGGCGTGCCCATCAACGACACGGTCGTGGTGAGTTTCGCCGGACTCATCAACGCGGCCGACGCCCTGGGCGGGGTCTACCTGGACTTCCCCTACCCGGCGGCCGACCCCTACTCGGGACTGCGCATCCGTCACCCGGGCTGCCAGCTGATCAAGGGCTTCGAGGCGCTCGCGGTGGTGCGCAGTCGCCACTACTACTACAACGTCAAGGGCCACGGCGTCTGGCCGGGCGACAACACCCCGCCCGCCACCCTCTACGCCGACGGCTGGCTCTACGACCCTACGAGCGACTTCGGGCGCATCGAGCGCCAGAGCGCGTTCTTGCGCGCGATGGTCGAGCGGGGCAAGACCCTCTACAACCCACTGACCATCAACAACTTCCTCTCCAAGATCCCCCAGGGGATCACCCTCGACCAGAACTTCAGCCTGAACGAGCTGGTGGGGCTGGCGGTGCGCTTCCACAGCCTGAACGCGAACGCCATCTCGACCTACACCCTGCCCGTCTACTCCGCGACCAACCCGGTCCTCGGCGACGTCCTCTACGTCCAACAGCCCGAGACCCAGCAGCTCTTGGTCAACGTCTTCGGCTCTGAGCTCGAGACGCCGACCAATCCGCCCCCGAACTCCTCGGGTCAGACGCCGCTGCCCCCGGCGATCGCGCCCACGACCACCACGACGGGGGTCGCCCACGCCACGGGCTCGCACGCGACGGGTCACGCCGCGCGGTCGACGACCACCACTAGTCCGACGGCGAGCTACGCGTCGTACAACCCGCGGCCCTGCACGCCCTAGGGGCCTCAGTGGCCCGAGGCCTCGTCGAGGCCCTGGGCCAGCGTCGTCCAGGCGAGCAGGGCGCACTTGATGCGCACCGGGAACTTCACCACGCCGGCGAGGGCCGCCAACTCCCCGAGGGAGCGCACGTCGGGCGGCTCGGCCTCGGCGCCCTCGTCGAGACGGGTCTCGGTGACGGTCATGAGCTGGCGGAACCGCTCGAGGGCGGCGCGCACGTCGACGAGAGCCTTGCCCTTGACGGTCGCGCCCATGAGCGAGGCGGACGCCTGGGAGATCGAACATCCCCGGCCGGTCATCTTGATGTCGACCAGGCGGTCGTCAGCCAGCTCGAGGTAGAGGGTGATCTCGTCGCCGCACAACGGGTTGAAGCCCTCCACGCGGTGGGCCGGGGGCGTGGCCAGCTCCCCGCGGTTGCGCGGGGAGCGGTAGTGGTCGAGGATGATCTCGCGGTAGAGGTCGTCGAGGGGGGCCACGGCTAGGCGAAGAGGGCTAGGGCGTGGCCGAGCCCCTCGATCAGGGTGTCGGTGTCGCGGGTGAGCGAGTAGGGCCCGAAGGAGGCCCGGGCGGTGGCGGCGAGCCCGAATCGGCGCATGAGGGGCTTCGCGCAGTGGTGGCCGGGGCGCACGCAGACCCCGTGCTGGTCGAGGACCTGGGCGACGTCGTGGGGGTGGACACCGTCGACGTCGAGGCTGAGGACCCCGCCGCGGTCGATGACGTCGCGCGGACCGATCACGCGCACGCGGCCGGCGAAGGTGCACTCGAGGCGCTCGAGGGCGTCACGGGTCAGCGCGCGCTCGTGCGCCTCGACCGCGTCGCGGCCCAGTCCCTCGAGGTAGCGCACGGCCGCGTGGAGCCCGACGGCCTCGGCGATCGGCGGCGTGCCCGCCTCGAAGCGCGCGACCCCGTTCGCGGGGGTGAAGCCGTCGGTGCGCACGTCGGCGATCATCCCGCCACCGCCGAGGAAGGGGGGCATCGACTCGAGCAGCTCCCGTCGAGTCCAGAAGACCCCGATGCCCGTGGGGCCGAGCATCTTGTGGCCGCTAAAGGCGAGGAAGTCGATCCCGTCGCGCACGACGTCGGTCGTGCCGTGCGCGACCGACTGCGCGCCGTCCACGGCGATCAGCGCTCCGTGGTCGTGGGCCAGTCGGGCGAGGGCCGCCAGGTCATTGCGCGTTCCCAGCACGTTGGACATGCCGGTCACGCTGAGCAGCTTCGCCCCCTCGAGCAGTCTGTCGACGTGGGTGAGGTCCAGTCGGTAGTCGTCGCCGACGGGGATGAAGCGGACCTCGATCCCGTGGCTGTCGCGCAGCTGGAACCAGGGGACGACGTTGGCGTGGTGCTCCATCTCGGTCACGACGACGACGTCGCCGGGCGCGAGCCGCGACGCCCCCCAGCTCCGCGCCAGCAGGTTGAACGACTCAGTGGTGTTCTTGGTGAAGACGATCTCCTCGGCGCCGCCGGGGGCGTTGATGAAACGCGCGACGGCCGCGCGGGCGCCCTCGTAGTCGGCGGTCGCCTCCTCGGCGGTGAGATAGACGCCCCGGTGGACGTTGGCGTGGCGGTACTCGTAGTAGCGGTCCATGGCCTCAATCACCGCGCGCGGGGGCAGCGTGCTCGAGGCCGAGTCGAGGTAGACGAGCGGGCGACCGTGCACCGCGCGGTGGAAGAGGGGCACGTCGGCGCGCACCCGAGCCGGGTTGAAGCTCGTCACGCGCTCACCGCACGCCAGGCGTCGTAGCCCTGTCGGTCGATGCGGCGGGCGATCTCGGCGTCGCCACTCTCGACCACGCGCCCGTCGACCAGAACGTGCACACGGTCGGGGACGATCTCGTCAAGCAACTTCACGTAGTGGGTCACGAGGACGACGCCCATCTCGGGGTGGCGCTCGCGCACGGTCGACACCCCGCGCGCGACCACCCGCAGCGCGTCGATATCGAGTCCGGAGTCGGTCTCGTCCAGGAGCGCCACCACCGGTTCGAGGAGGGCCATTTGGAGGACCTCGTTGCGCTTGCGCTCCCCGCCGGAGAAGCCGTCGTTGAGGTGACGCTCGGCGAAGGCGTCGTCGATGCCGAGGCGCTCCATCCACTCGCCGAGCTCTAGGCGCACCTCGAGCACGCTGAGCTCCTCGAGGCCGCGGCGTGCGGCGATGGCCTGGCGTAGGAACTGCACGACCGAGACCCCGCTGATGGCCTCGGGGTACTGAAAGGCCATGAACAGCCCCGCCCGGGCCCGCTCGTCGGGGGTCCAGTCGGTGACGTCCTGGCCGGCGAGCGCGATGCGCCCGCGCGTCACGGTGTACCCGGGATGACCCATGACCACACTGGCGAGCGTGGACTTGCCGGCCCCGTTCGGGCCCATCAGGGCGTGCACCTCGCCCGGGCGCACCACCAGGTCGACCCCGCGCAGGATGGGGACGCCGTCAGCCTCGACGTGGAGGTCGGTCAGCTCGAGCAGGGCGTCGGACACGCCCCGAGCCTAATGGGGTCGACCCGGAGGTTCACCAGCCGCGCGCGACCCACTCCTCGAGGTGGCACGACTCCGCGCCGAGGGTTGAGGGGGCGCCGTGACCGGGCCAGAAGGTTGTCTCGTCGGCGAAGGGACGGAACAGTCGATCCTCGATCGAGGTGATGATCGTCGCGAAGTCGCCGCCTTCGAAACTGGTGTTGCCCGGTCCCCCGGGGAAGAGGGTGTCGCCGGTGAAGAGCACCGGTCGATCCTCGAGGGCGAAGCAGACGCTGCCCGGCGTGTGGCCCGGGGTGTGGATCGCCCGTAGGCGTACCCGGCCCACGGTGACGACCTCATCGTCGTCGATGAGCCGGTCGTGACCGTCGAGGAGGGCGGCATCCTCGACCCGGACCCCGACCGGCACGCCGGCCGCGCGCAATTCCGGCACGGCCCCGACGTGGTCCCAGTGGCCGTGGGTCGTGAGGACGAGTTCGACGCCGAGCTCGTCGACGAGTCCCACCAGCCGTTCGGCCTCGTTGGCCGCGTCGATCAGGACCGAGCGCCCGGTCTCTCGACAGCGCACGACGTAGACGTTGTTCTCGACCGGCCCCACGACGAGCCGGTGGACCGCGGTGGTGGCGTCGGACCAGACCGTCTCGGTGGAACCCACGAGCGCAGTGTGCCACGAAATCGGGCCCGGTGGGACTTGGCTAGTCTCACTATGACGCCGAAGAGAGGGGTCGGGCGATGAATTTCGGCTTTAGCGAGGAGCAGGACGAGCTGCGCAAGATGGTGCGGCGATTCCTCGACGAGAAGTCCCCCGAGACCGAGGTGCGCCGCCTCATGGCGACGCCGGAGGGCTACGACCCGGCCGCCTGGACCCAGATGGCCCGTGAGCTCGCCCTCCAGGGACTGGGCATCCCCGAGGCCTTCGGGGGCCAGGGGTACGGCCCGGTGGAGCTCTACGTCGTCTTTGAGGAGATGGGGGCCGCCTTGCTGTGCGCGCCGTTCTACTCCACCGTCGCCCTGGCGGCGAACGCCCTCACCTTCGTCGGCGGGCCCGAGGACCACGAGCGTTTCCTCCCGGGCATCGCGAGCGGCGAGACCATCGCGACGGTCGCCCTCACCGACGACACCGGGTCCTGGGACCTCGTGAGTGCGGCGGCCCAAGCTCGTCGCGAGGGGGAGGGCTGGCGCCTTAGTGGGGTGCGTAGCTACGTCACCGACGGCTCGACGGCGAACCTCATCCTCGTGCCGGCCACGACCCCGGCGGGCCTGTCACTCTTCGCGCTCGAGGGTGACGCGCCCGGGCTCGGGCGAGAAGCCCTAGCGACGATGGACCAGACGCGTAAGCAGAGTCGGCTCGTGCTCAACGACGTCCCCGCGACCCTCGTGGGCGTGGAGGGCGGGGCCGGCGACGGTCTCGCCACGACCCTCCAGGTCGCCGTCGCCCTGCTCGCCGCCGAGCAGGTGGGCGGAGCCCAGCGGGTCCTCGACAGCTCGGTCGAGTACGCCAAGACCCGCGTCCAGTTCGGACGACCCATCGGGTCGTTCCAGGCGATCAAGCACAAGTGCGCCGACATGCTCCTCGACGTCGAGTCGGCCAAGTCGGCCGCCTACTACGCCGCGTGGGCGGCCCAGGAGCGCAACGACGAGCTGCCCCTCGCCGCGAGCCTCGCCAAGTCGTTCTGCTCCGAGGCCTACTTCCACTGCGCGGCCGAGAACATCCAGATCCACGGCGGCATCGGCTTCACCTGGGAGCACCCGGCTCACCTGTACTTCAAGCGCGCGAAGAGCTCCGAGCTCTTCCTCGGCGACCCCAGCTACCACCGCGAGCTCCTCGCCCAGCGACTGGGCATCTAGCGCGGTGCTCGTCACCGAGCAACTCGAGAGCGGCTCGTCGACCCTCGAGTTGCGCGTGTGCACCTCGGGCTCGCGGCCCGTGGCCGGTCACGTCCTCGTCCTCGCCCACGGCCTGCCTCGCCTGATGGGCACGGGCCGTCAGGCCGCGGGGCTGCTGCCCGAGCTGGCCGAGCACGTGGCCAACGAGTCGGGCTGGACCGTCGCGACCGGCACCCTCTCGGGGGTCGGGGCGAGCACCGGGACCTTCAGCGCGAGCCAGTGGCGCGCCGACCTGGCGGCCGTCGTCGAGCGGGTCGCCCAGGGCGAGGGACGCGTCTCGATCGCGGGCTTCGGCTTCGGGGGGTCGCTCGCCCTCGCGGTGGCGGCCGCCGACGACCGGGTGCGCGGGGTGGCGACCTTCGCCGCCCCCGCTCACCTCGAGCGCTGGATCGGCTCGCCCGAGGAGTTCCACCACTCGGTTCAGCTGGGGGGGGTGGTCGGGGACCCCGCGGCGCTGCTCGCCCCCGAGGCGCTCGCCGCCGACGTGCTCCTGGTCGATCCCCTGGGGTCGATCGCCCGGGTGGCGCCCCGACGGCTCCTCGTGGGCCACGGCACCGACGACGTCGAGGTGCCCGCCAGCGACGCCCGCGACCTCGTGGCCGCGGCCGAGGGGCGCGCGGAGCTGCGACTCATCCAGGGCGCCGGCCACCAACTGCGGGCCGATCCACGGATGGTGGCGACGCTACTGGGCTGGCTCGACCGGCACCGCTGAGAGGGCCTCGTCGAGCGCGCGCCGCAGCGCGCGCGCGGCGCCGCCCGGGTCGTCGGCTTCGGTGAGGGCGCGCACGACCACGAAGTGACGCAGCCCCGCGTCCACCAGCGCGCCGACACTGGTCGGACTCACCCCGCCGGTGACAAAGACCGGTCGATCACTGCGGCGCTGGGCGCTAAGCGCGTAGTCCACCCCGGTGCCCGGGCGGCCGGCCTTGGTGGGGGTGGGCACGATGGGGCCCGCGCTGAGGTAGGTGGCCGAGGTCGCGAGCCCCGCCGCGAGCTCGGCCTCGGCGTGGGTCGAGAGGCCGACGATCGCGTCGTCGCCCAGCAGCGCGCGACAGCGGTCCACCGGGACGTCGTCCTGGCCGACGTGGACCCCGTCGGCGGCGACGTCGGCGGCGAGCTCGGGCGAGTCGTTGACCACGAAGGGCACCCCGAGGTCCCGGCAGAGGCGGGCGAGCTCGCGAGCCGGTCCGCGCTGGTCGCTCGGTGGGGCCGTCTTCTCGCGCAGCTGTACGACGTCGACGCCGCCCTCCACGACGCTCCGTACGAAGTCGGTGAGGTCGTCGCGCAGTCCCACACAGAGATAGAGCCGGCGGCTCGCCAGGCGGGACACACCTCCACGTTAGGGGGCTCGCACGGCTCTGGTGGGGCAGAATGGGGCGGTGCAGATCCCCGCGAAGGCCGAGTACGCGATCCGCGCGCTGCTCATCCTCGCGGCGAGTGACACCTCGGTCAGCGCCGAGCACCTCGCCCACGAGCAGGACCTGCCGGCGAAGTTCCTCGGCGCGATCCTCTCGGACCTGCGCCGCGGTGGGCTGGTGACCAGCCAGCGCGGGCCCGAGGGCGGCTTCCGGCTGGCCAAGGACCCCGACACGGTGATGATCGCCGACGTCTTGCGCGTGGTCAGCGGCCCGATGGCCGGGGTGCGCGGCATGCGACCCGAGACCCTCGTCTACGAGGGCCCGGCCGAGCACCTACGCGAGGTCTGGGTGGCGGTGCGCGCCGCACTACGCGAGGTGCTCGAGCACGTGACCCTGGGCCAGGTGCTGCGCGGGGAACTGCCGACCGCGGTGACGCGATTCACCGACGATCCCGACGCCTGGATCACCCGGGTCATATGACCCTCGTGTACACCGACGGGGCCTGCCGCGGCAACCCCGGCCCCGGGGGCTGGGCGTGGGCCGTGGGCCAGTCCCGCTACGCCAGCGGCGCCGAAGCCCACACCACCAACCAGCGCATGGAGCTCACGGCCGTGCTCGAGGCGCTGCGCGCGAATCCCGAGGGCGCGATCGAGGTGGTCAGCGACTCGACCTACGTCGTGCGCTGCTTCCACGACCGCTGGTACATCGGTTGGCAGCGGCGCGGCTGGCGCAACAGCCAGAACCAGCCCGTCGCCAACCGGGACCTCTGGGAGGCGCTGTTGCCCCTGGCGCTCACGTCGGAGCGCGAGGTGGGCTTCCGGTGGGTGCGCGGTCACGCCGGGGACCCCATGAACGAGTTCGTCGACCGGCTCGCGACGGCCGCGGCCGACGCCCAGCGGGGTCAGAGCGCCTGATCGCGTCGGGCTCGGTGCCCGGGGAACATTAGGATTCCCCGGGGGGTAGATCGCTACGACGGAAAGGTGTGACCGTGGCTGACGGGGTCCAGCAGTACGACGTGGTCGTGATCGGCGGGGGCCCCGGGGGCTACGCCGCCGCCCTCTACGGGGCCTCGGCCGGCCTCTCGATCGCCCTCGTGGAACGCGACAAGGTCGGCGGCACGTGCCTGCACCGGGGTTGCGTGCCGGCCAAGGAGTTCCTCGAGACGGCTCACGTGCGCCGGACCCTCGAGCACGCCCCGGCCTTCGGCTTCACTACCACGGGACTCTCGGTCGACTTCGCGGTCAGCCAGGCCCGCAAGAACGAGGTCGTCGACAAGCTGCACAAGGGTCTGTCCGGACTGCTCAAGGGTCGCTCGGTCACGGTCCTCAACGGGACGGCGCGCCTCGAGACCGACCACCGGGTCGTCGTAGTTGACGGGGCCGACCAGGGCGCCGAGCTCGTGGGAAAGAGCGTGATCCTCGCCGCGGGCTCGGTCCCGCGCACGCTGCCCGGACTCGAGCCCGACGGCAAGTTCGTGCACACCTCGGACGAGTTCTTGGACCTCACCGCCCTGCCGGCGCGCGCGGTCGTGGTCGGCGGCGGCGCGATCGGCTGCGAGTTCGCCTCGATGCTCGCCGACATGGGCACGGCGGTCACCGTCCTTGAGTTCCTGCCCACGATCCTCGCGGGCTGCGACGCCGAGGTCGCCTCGGTCGTCCAGCGTGCCTTCAAGAAGCGCGGGATCGACGTGCGCACCGGGGTGAGCGTGACCGGCCACACCCCCAAGAAGTCGTCGACGTCGGTCACCGTCGAGGGCGGCGAGGCGATCGAGACCGACCTCATCGTGGTGTCGGTGGGCCGCCGGCCGCGGACCGAGGACCTGCTCGGCGAGGGGACCGGCGTCGTGATCGACGAGCGAGGCTTCGTCGTCGCCGACGGACTCCAGCGCACCGCGGCCGCCGGGGTCTACGCGGTGGGCGACGTGGTGGCCGGGTCTCCCCAGCTGGCCCACGTGGGCTTCGCCGAGGCCATCGTGGCGATCAAGACCATCCTCGGCGAGGCCACGGTGCCGGTCGACTACGACCGAGTGCCCTGGGCCATCTACTCGAACCCCGAGGTCGCCTTCGTGGGGCTCACCGAGGCGGCCGCCAAGGAGCGCGGGATCGAGGTCGTGGTGAAGAAGGACCCCTTCGGTGGCAACAGCCGGGCCCAGATCATCGGGGAGACCGACGGGGTCGTGAAAGTCATCGCCGAGAAGCGCCCCGACGGCTCGGCCGGTCAGCTGCTCGGGGTCCACATGGCCGGGCCCTGGGTGACCGAGCAGCTCGGCGCCGGCTACTACGCGGTCAACTGGGAGGCGACGGCCGAGGAGGCGGCGGCCCTGATCCAGCCGCACCCCTCGTTGTCCGAGACCTTCGGTGAGACCCTGATCGCGTTGGCCGGGCGGGGGCTACACGTTGGTTGAGGTCACGCTGCCCTCGCTGGGCGAGTCGGTCACCGAGGGGACCATCACCCAGTGGTTCAAGAGGGTCGGCGACCTCGTCGCCCGCGACGAGCCCCTCTTCGAGGTCTCGACCGACAAGGTGGACTCCGAGATGCCCTCCCCGGCCGCGGGCGTCCTGACCGAGATCTTGGCCGGGGAGGGTGACACCGTCACGACGGGCGCGCGCGTGGCCGTGATCGACGAGACCCAGACCGTGGCCGTCGCCCCGTCGCCGGCGGCCACTCCCGCGCCCCCCTCTGGCGAACCCGCGCCCGAGGTGGTCCCGAGCGGGCGCGCGCCGGTGACCTTGCGACCCGACGAGACCGTCGGGGGCGTCGTGCTCTCACCGGTGGTGCGCCGAATCCTCGCCGACGGGGGGGTCGCCCCCTCGAGCGTCGCGGGATCGGGGCCCGGCGGGACGATCACGCGCCGCGACGCCGAGCGGGCCGTCGCCCTGGGACCGACTGAGGAGGTCGCCGTCGCGCTGAGCCTCGGGCAGCGGCGCATGGGCCAACACCTGACCTTCTCGGCCCAGGTCTGCCCCCAGGGCTTCGTGGCGATCGAAGTTGACGGATCGGTCTTGGCGCGACTCGACGCGCTCGGACGCACGACCCGCGAGGGCGTCCCGGTCGCGGACGAGACGGTGGTCGCCCTGGCCGCGGTGAGGGCGCTCGGGGAGTTCGAGTTCCTCAACGCCTCGCTCGAGGGCGACCGGCTCGTCCTGCACCAAAGCGTCAACCTCGGTCTCGTGCGGCCCCTGGCCGACGAGGGGATGCTCGTGCCGGTCGTGCACGCCGCGGCCGGACTCACCCTGCGCGCGCTGGCCCGACGGGTCGCCGACCTCGACGAGCGTCTCGTCGCGCGGGAGCTCACCGCCGACGACCTGATGGGCGGCACCTTCACGGTGGCCGCCGCGCCGAGTTCCCACGCCCTGCTCACCCAGCCCATCGTCATCCAGCCCGAGGTCGCGGCCCTCTCGATCGGCGCGGTCCGCGAGGTGCCGGTCGTGGTCGAGGGGGCCCTCGCGGTGGGTCACCGACTCGTCCTGGGGCTGAGCTTCGACCACCGAGTGTGCGAGTCGACGGCCGCCGCCCGCTACCTCGAGCGCGTGGCTGAGCTCCTGGGCGGGCTCGACCTCGAGAGCGAGCGCTAGTGCTGCGGCGGCGCCACCTCGGCCGGGTGACCTTCGCCGAGGCGAACGACCTCCAACGAGCCGTGGTGGAGGCGGAGGACGACTACGTGTTGCTCTTCGAGCATCCCCCGACCTACACCTTGGGGGTCCGAGCCAAAGACGAGCACATCCTCGTGCCCCGTGACGAACTCGACGCCACCGTCGTCGAGGCCGACCGGGGTGGGGACGTCACCTACCACGGTCCGGGCCAGGTCGTGGCCTGGGCGATCGTCACCGTGGCCGACGACCCCGCCGCCGGCCGCGATCACGTCGCGGCCCTCGAGGACGCGGTCATCGCGACCGTCGAGCGCCTCGACGAGGGGGGGCGCCTCGGGCGCGTGGGCCGCCTCGAGGGCTACCCGGGAGTCTGGGCCGACCTCGAGGGCCGGCCCACCAAGGTCGCGGCCGTCGGGGTGCGCACCGAGCGCGACGTCCGGGGTCGTCGCCGCACCCTCCACGGGGTCGCCCTCAACGTCGACGTCGACCTAGCGCGCTTCGCTCTCATCGTGCCCTGCGGCATCCCCGACAAGCCCGTCGGCTCGCTGCGCTCGCTCGGGCTCGACGCGCCAGCGGCGCTCGTCGAGGACGTCCTCGGCGAGGAACTCGACCGACGGCTGGGCGGGCCCGCGCGCGTGGCGCGCGTCGAGCGGCCGGGGCGTTCCCCGTCACCGAGCGCGGAGCGGCCCCTGATCCGTCGGCTCCGCCAGGCGGGCGTCGATCCCGAGGCCGGCCTCGCGATCCGTGACCGCAAGCCCGAGTGGCTGCGCATTCCCGCCCACATGGGCCACGAGTACCGCGCCCTGCGCGCCCTCACCGAGGACCTGCGCCTGGTCACGGTGTGCGAGGAGGCGGGCTGTCCCAACATCTTCGAGTGCTGGAGCGAGGGCACGGCGACCTTCATGGTCAACGGCGAGCGCTGCACCCGGGCGTGCGGGTTCTGTCTCGTCGACACGAGCAAGCCGCTGCCCCTCGATCCGACCGAGCCGGCCCGCGTCGCCGAGGCGGTGGCCCGGCTGGGCCTGAGCCACGCGGTGATCACGTGCGTGGCGCGCGACGACCTGGCTGACGGTGGGGCGGGGGCTATGGCCGCGACGGTGCGCGCGATCCGCGAGGTCCGTCCGGGCACGACGGTGGAGGTGCTCACGAGCGACCTGCGCGGTGACCCCGACTCGCTGGCGCTGCTGGTCGAGGCGCGTCCCGACGTGCTCAACCACAACCTCGAGACGGTGGCCCGACTCCAGCGCGCCGTGCGCCCGAGCGCGGGCTACCTGCGCTCGCTCACGGTGCTCGCCCGCGCCGCCCGGGCCGGGCTCGCGACCAAGTCGGGGCTGATGGTGGGCCTGGGCGAGACGGCCGAGGAGGTCGACGAGGCGCTCGCGGACCTGGCGTCGGTCGGGGTGAGGATCGTGACGATCGGCCAGTACCTGCGCCCGAGCGCCGATCACCTTCCGGTCGCGCGCTACTGGACGCCCCGCGAGTTCGAGGAGTTGGCCGAGCGCGGCCGGGCCCTCGGCCTGGCCCACGTGCAGTCCTCCCCGCTCACCCGCTCGAGTTACCACGCGCGCACCGCGATGGACCAAGCCGCCCCGGTCGCGGTCGGGGCGCCGACGAGGCGTCCCTAGCGTTGCCGGGCGCGTCGGGTCGCCCGGTGCGTGCGAGACTCGATCCATGACCGCGGTGCGCGAGCGCCCCCGTGCCGGGCGCCCACGGGCGATCCCCCTCGCGCTCGCGACCACTCTCGCCCTCATGGGCGTCGCGTTCACCGGCGGATCGGCGCGGGCGGCCCAGCCGGCCGGTGGACCACCGTCGGTGTGCCGGCGCGTCGCGGTCCCGGCCGCCAACGGGCACCCGGCGCGCACGGCCGAGGTCTGCGCCCCGTGGCGGGCGCGCGACAGGTGGGCGGGGGCGAGCCCGCCGGTGGAGACGACCGTCTTCCGGCCTGATCCGGCCCAGCCGGCCGTCGTCGCCTACGCCGCGTGGATCAACAGCGCCACCACCGACCTCGCGCTCTACCCCGGCTACGAGGGCCCCGGGCCGACGGCGCTCCCGCGCGGACCCGAGATGGTCCCGCCCTCGGCGCGCGCTCGGTTGCTCGCGGCGTTCAACGCGGGCTTCTACGAGCACGACGCCGCCGGCGGGTTCTACGTGAACCACACCCTCTACTACCCCATGATCGACGGCCTGGCGACCGTCGTGCGCTTTAGCGACGGGCGCGTCGACGTCGTGCGCTGGACCGGGGGGCCACACCCACCACCCGACGTGGTCATGGCCCGCCAGAACCTCCCCCTGCTCGTCAACGCCGGACGTCCGACGCCCCTATCGGCCGACAACGCGGCCTGGGGCCTGACCCTCGGCGGGGTCCCCGCGGTGTGGCGCTCGGCGCTCGGGATCGACGCCCACGGCAACGTGATCTACGCCGCCGCCCCGGCCCAGACTTCGGCCACGCTGGCGGCCGTCATGGTCCGGCTGCACTGCGTACGCGCGATGGAGCTCGACATCAACCCCGAGTGGCCGATATTCGTCACCTACGGCGGGCCCGGGGCGGCCTCCCCGCTCCTCGCGGTCGACAACCCGAACCAGATCCCGACGCGCTTTCTCACCGTGACGACCAAGGACTTCTTCGCCGTCTACGTCTCGCGGCGGCCCGGCGAGCCCGAGCCGTGGTAGGGGGCCGACGCGGTGGTGGGGCCTAGCGCCGTCGGGTGGGCGCCTCGAGGGTGAGGACCGCGACGTAGGGGTCGCCGACGCCGCTGCGCACGACGTGCTCGACCCGCCAGCGCGTGCCGGCCGCGGCGGCGCGCAGTTCGCGCACGGTGAGAAAGACCCAGGTGAACCAGGGGCCGACGGCCCCGTCGTAGTGGTAGCGCACCCGCAGATGGCCCGGCGCGAGCCCGCGTTCGACGTTGCGACGCACGTAGCGCCGGTCGAGCCCCGGGGCGCCGCCGAAGTGGGGGCTCGTGCTCTCGGCCAGCACCCGAGTCCCCGGGCGGCAGCGCTCGGCGAGCCACGTGAGCGCCCCGCGCACCCCCTCGGGCGAGGCGAACATCCCCACGTTGTTGCCGAAGAGGACCAGCGTCTCGAACTCGTCGAGCCGTTCACCGACCTCGTCGAGCCGGTGGGGCCAAACCTCGCGGACCCCGCGCAGCGACGCCGCGCGCGCCGCCTCGGGCGAGGCGTCGAGGCCGACGACGTCGTGCCCGCGGCGCTGGAGCTCGAGGGCGACCCGTCCGGCGCCGCAGCCCACGTCGAGGACCCGACCGCGCGCGACGCGCAGCGCGTGGCGCTCGGCCGCCGGCCAGGCCCGCGGGGTGGCCAGGTAGACCGCCGGTCCCGCGCCTTCCTGGGTGAAGCCGTCCTCTCGCTCGAGGACCTCAGGGGCCGCGGCGCCGCGCGCCCAGTCGAGCAGGGCTCGGCCGAAGACGTCATCGGGGACGGGACGGGGGATGGTCGGCCTCCTCGTGCGCGGCGTCGGTGGGGCGCCCGCACTCTAGGGCCGCCGCGCGCGTCGCGGGGTCACGCGATGAAGTACTTCGCCCGCGGGTGGTGGCAGATGATGGCGTCGGTCGTCTGCTCGGGGTGGAGCTGGAAGCCCTCCGAGACGGTGACGCCGATCCGCTCGGCCTCGAGCAGGGTGGCGACCTTGGCGTTGTCGGTGAGGTCGGGACAGGCCGGGTAGCCCCAGGAGTAGCGCCCCCCGCGATACTGCTGGCGAAAGAGGCCGGCGAGCGAGGGCCCGTCCTCGTTCGCGAAGCCCAGCTCCTCGCGCACCCGGCGGTGCCACAGTTCAGCCAGGGCCTCAGCCATCTCGACGCCCAGCCCGTGGAGCAGGAGGTACTCCGAGTAGCGGTCCTGCTCGAAGAGCTCGTGCGTGCGCGCCGAGATCCGCTCGCCCATGGTGACGAGCATGAAGCTCGCGTAGTCGCGTTCGGGGCTCTCGAGGGGCCGGAAGAAGTCGGCGATGCAGAGGTAGGGGGCCTCGCGCTGGCGCGGGAAGCGGAACCGGGTTATCTCCGCGTCGCGCTCGTCGTCGACGAAGATGACCAGCTCGTCGCCGTCGGCGGCGGCGGGGAAGTGACCCCACACCACCTGGGGCACGAGGAGGTCCTCGGCCTTGGCCCGGTTGAGCTGATCGCGCAAGACGGGCTCGATCCTCTCTTTGAACGCGGCGTCGTCCTCGCCGTCCTCGGGCCGGTACCCCCACTGGTTGCGGAACAACGCGGTGCGATTCAGGTACTCCACGATCTCGTCGAGGGCGATCCCCTTGGCCACGCGGCGGCCGAGGAAAGGCGGGGGGAAGAGCGGGTTGTCGCTGGCCACCTCGGGGCTGCGCCGGGGTGCCGTGGGGTCGGGGGCGGAGGCCTCGCGGAAGCGACGCTGGACACGGCTCTGCGAGACGGTGCGCCCGAAGTCAGGGTCGTCGACCTCGCCCCGACGCATCGCGCCGAGGCGGTCGAGCACGCGCAACCCCTCGAAGGCGTCCTTGCCGTAGAAGAGCCGTCCGTCGTAGACCTGGCGCAGGTCACGCTCGACGAAGGTGCGCGTCAGCGCGGCGCCGCCGAGCAGGACCGGTACGTCGGTCAAGCGCCGGTCGTTCATGACCTCGAGGTTCTCCCTCATGATCAGGGTCGACTTCACGAGCAGGCCGCTCATGCCCAGGGCGTCGGCCCGGTGCTCCTCGACCGCGGTCAGCATCTCGTTGACGCCCACCTTGATGCCCAGGTTCACGACCTCGTAGCCGTTGTTGGTGAGGATGATGTCGACCAGGTTCTTGCCGATGTCGTGGACGTCGCCCTTGACCGTCGCGAGCACCACCGTGCCGCGCCCCCCGCGCGCGCTGCGCTCCATGCGGGGCTCGAGGTAGGCGACGGCGGCCTTCATCGTCTCGGCGCTCTGCAACACGAAGGGCAACTGCATCTCGCCCGAGGCGAAGAGGTCGCCCACGACGCGCATCCCGTCGAGCAGGACCTCGTTCACCAGGTCGAGCGGCGCGCGACCCTCGGCGAGGGCCGCCTCGAGGTCGGCCTCCAAACCCACGCGGGCGCCGTCGATGATGCGTCGCTTGAGGCGGTCCTCGAGGGGCATCGTCTCGAGGGCCGGTCCGGCGGCGCCGGCGATTGAGGCGTCGACGAACAGCTCGACGAGGGTCGCCAGGGGGTCGTAGTCGTCGCGCCGGCGGTCGTAGATGAGGTCGAGGCAGACCGCGCGGGCACGCTCATCGATGCGGTGCAGCGGAAGGATCTTCGAGGCGTGCACGATGGCCGCGTCGAGTCCGGCTTCGGCGGCCTCGTGGAGGAAGACGCTATTGAGGACTTGGCGAGCGGCGGGGTTGAGGCCGAACGAGACATTTGAGACCCCGAGGATGGTCCCGACGCCCGGCAGCTCCTCGCGGATGCGGGCGATGGCCTCGAGCGTCTCGAGCCCGTCGCGGCGCGACTCGGCCATCCCGGTCGACAGCGGCAGGGCCAGGGGGTCGATGAAGACGTCGTGGGGGTCCAGGCCGTAGCGCTCCACCGCGAGCGTGGTGATCGCGCGCGCCGCGCGGACCTTCCAGTCAGCGCTGCGCGCCTGGCCCTCCTCGTCGATGCAGGTGGCGACGACCGCGGCGCCGAACTCGCTGGCCAGGGTGAGGAACGCGTCGAGGCGGGTGCCCGGGCCGTCGCCGTCTTCGAGGTTGACCGAGTTGAGGACGGCCTTACCGCCGAGGCGGGTGAGGGCGGCGCGCGCCACGGCGGCCTCGGTGGTGTCGATCATGAGGGGCACGGAGGACTGGGTGGCCAGCCGATCGACCAACGCCGCCATGTCGGCGACGCCGTCGGCCCCGGTGTAGTCGACGCAGACGTCGAGCAGGTGCGCCCCCTCGGCGATCTGGGCCCGTCCGATCTCCACGCAGCCGTCCCAGTCGCCGGCGAGCATGGCGTCGCGGAACTTCTTCGATCCGTTGGCGTTGGTCCGCTCACCCACCAGCAGGACCGACCGGTCCTGGTGGTACGAGACGGCCGAGTAGATCGACGCGGCCGCGGGCTCGAGGTGGGGCGTGCGGGTGGCCGGGGTGAGCGAGCCGACCGCCTCGACCACCCGACGCAGGTGCTCGGGGGTCGTCCCGCAGCAGCCGCCCACCACGCGTACCCCGTACTCGGTGACGAAGTGGCTGAGGTGCTCGGCCAGGGCCTCGGGGGAGAGGTCGTAGTGCATCCGACCGTCCACGACGCTCGGCAGCCCGGCGTTGGGCATGCAGGAGAGCTCGAGCGGCGCGGCGTCACGCAGCGTGCGCAGGGGTTCGTACATCTCGACCGGCCCCGTGGCGCAGTTCAGGCCGATGACGTCGATGCCGAGCGGCGCGAGCGCGGTCAGGGCCGCGGTCATCTCGGTCCCGGGCAGCATGCGGCCCGTGATCTCGATGGTGACCTGGGCCTGGATCGGGACGACGCGGCCGTGGCGGGCCATCGCGCGTCGGCAGGCGGCGATCGCCGCCTTGCCCGAGAGCAGGTCGAACATGGTCTCGACGAGCAGGAGGTCGACGCCCCCCTCCAAGAGGCCGTAGGCGAGCTCCTCGTAGCTCGCCGACAGGTCGTCGTAGGTGATCTGACCGAGGGTCGGGAACTTCGTGCCCGGACCCATCGATCCGGCCACGAACACGGGGCGACCGGCGTCAACGTACTCGTCGGCCACGCGCCGGGCCAGCCGGGCTGAGGCCAGGGCGATCTCGGTGGTTCGGTCGGCGAGGCCGTACTCGGCGAGGACCACCGAGAACGCACCAAAGGTGTTGGTCTCAATCGCGTCGACGCCCACCTCGAGGAAGGAGCGGTGGAGACGCTCCACGGTTGCGGGCGCGCTGAGATTGAGGATCTCATTGCATCCCTCGAGGGACGGTCCGCCGAAGTCGTCGGCCGATAGCCCGGCGAGCTGGAGGTTGGTCCCGGTGGCCCCGTCGAAGACGACGACGCCACGGGTGACGGCCGCTAGGAAGGGGTCGTCGGCCCGGGGCCGCGCACGGGGCGTTCGCGGCGTCGGCTCCATTGCGCACTCAGGATAACGGTGAGATCGAGTCGGTACGCTCTAACTGGTGAAGATCTACACGCGAAGCGGGGACGACGGCACGACCGGTCTCTACTTCGGTGGTCGGGTGGCCAAGACCGACGCCCCGATCGAGATCAACGGCGCGGTGGACGAGGCGCAGGCGGCCCTGGGGGCCGCCCGGGCCTGGGCCGAGCGCGGCGGCGAGGTCGACGCGCTGCTCGTGAGCGTCGAGCGCGACTTGTGGGTGCTCATGGCCGAGGTGGCCACCGCCCGGGAGAATCGTGGCAAGCTGGTCGACGGCACGACCCGGGTGACGGCCGCGATGGTGGAGCGGCTCGAGATCGAGATCGACCGACTCAGCGCCGCAACCGAGATGCCTCGGGAGTTCGTGGTCCCCGGTGAAGACCATCTCTCGGCCGCCCTCGACGTGGCGCGCACGGTCGTGCGTCGGGCCGAGCGGGTCGCCGTCGCCCACCCGGTGGAGGACTCCTACGTGGGCGCCTACCTCAATCGACTCAGTGACTTCGTGTGGGCCCTGGCTCGCTTCGCTGAGGGACCCCGCCACCGCCGCGCCCGCGGCGGGGACTAACCGACCCGAGACCCAAGGAGAGCACCCATGGCCCGCACCGCCCACGTCGTCGCCCTGAAGGACGCCCTCGGGGTCGATCTCGTCGCGGTGCCCGTCGCGGTGTCGAGCGACGGAGTGAGCCTCGACGCGTCGGTGCCCGGACGCGTCGGCGCGCTCGAACTGCCCCGCGCGCTCGACGCCCGGTGGTGCGAGGTCCGCGGGCTGAGCGCGACACCCGGCTCCTCGGCGGTGCTGCGCGCGGCCAGTGGCCCGGCCGTGGCGTTCGTATCGGTGGGCGACGCGTCCGGGGACTTGGAGGGCTACCGACTGGCCGGGGCGGCGATCGCGCGACTGGCCGGGGAGGGCTCGGTGTCGGCGCTGCTCGCCGTGACCGGTCTCGTTGACCCCGCGCGCGCGGCCGGCGCCCTGGTCGAGGGGGCCGTCCTCGCCTCGTACCGCTACAAGCGTCCCGAGACCGACGGGACCCTCGAGGTGGTGGCCCTGTCCACCCCCCTTCCGTCGGTGCCGGTGCACGACGCGGTGGTGGCCGGCGTCGCGCGCGCCGTTGTCGTCGCCGCCGCCACCAACTGGGCCAAGCGGCTCATCGACACGCCCGCCGGGGATCTCACGCCCAAGGAGCTGGCGCGCACCTTCGACCTGCGCCTCAGCGCACTCGAGCGGGTCCACGTGGAGGTCTGGACCGAGTCGCGGATTCGCGAGGAGCGTCTCGGGGGGCTGCTCGGCGTCGCACTCGGTTCGGCCCAGCCGGCGCGCCTCGTGCGCGCGACGTACACGCCCGACACGGCGTCGCGGGGGCACGTGGTGCTCGTGGGCAAGGGTGTCACCTTCGACTCCGGCGGCCTGTCGCTCAAGCCGGCCGAGGCCATGATCAAGATGAAGACCGACATGACCGGCTCGGCGGTCGTGATGGCGGCCCTCGCGGCCGCGGCGCAACTTCGCCTCGACCTGTCCGTGACGGCGATCGCTCCACTGACCGAGAACCTCCCGGGGGACCAGGCGCTCAAGCCGGGCGACGTGCTCGCGACCCGCGACGGCACGACCGTCGAGGTACTCAACACCGACGCCGAGGGTCGGCTCATCCTCGCCGACGCCCTCGGGCTGGCGGCCGAGGCCGAACCCGACGCGATCGTCGACGTGGCCACCTTGACCGGGGCCCAGCGCATCGCCCTGGGCGACGAGATCGGCGCCCTGTTCGCGAGCGACGACGACCTCGCCGAGGAGCTCCTGGGCGCGTCGGCTATCAGCGGCGAGGCGTTGTGGCGCCTGCCGCTGGCTGCGACCTACGCCGCGGCCCTCGACTCTGAGGTCGCCGACCTCAAGAACATCGGTCGACCAGGCATTGCGGGCACGATTGTCGCCGCGCTCTTCCTTGAGCGCTTCGCCCGGGGCCGGGCGTGGGCCCACCTCGACATCGCCGGTCCGGCCCGCGCCGAGAGCGCCCGGGGCTACGTGACCAAGGGTGGGACGGCCTTTGGCGCGCGCACTCTGGTCGAGTTCCTGGAGCGGCGCGCGGCGCGCGCGGCGCCCTCGGCCCCGGGCACCCCTCGCTAGTCGAGCCGACGTACCCGCTGGGCGCGGGGCGGGACCGGACGGGCGAGGGAGGCCGACGGGCGGTCTCGGCCGTCGGGTCGACCGACAAAGATCGTGGCGAAGAGCTCGTCGTCGGCAAGGCCGGCCCAGTGGCGCACGGCCTCGACGTTCCTGAAGGCCCCCCAGAGCCCGGCGGCGAGCCCGGCCTCCTCGATGAGCAGCAGCAGGGCCATCGTCGCCATGGCGGCGTCGCCGTGCCAGTAGGGGACGGGCCAGGCGTCGCGCACGCTCAGCCCCGCGTCGGCCTTGTCCGGCTCGGCGTAGCGCTCGAGGTACGCCGACACCCGCGACGAGACGAGCACGAGCGCCCCCGCTCGGGCCCAGCCCGCGTAGCGCGACGAGCGCGCGCGCCACGACGGGTCGGTGGCCACCTCGAGGTACTCCCCGACCCGTTCGCGGCCGATGACGCTGAGGCTGACCCCGGCGCTGTGGCCGGCGGTGGGGGCGAGCAGCGCCGTCTCACAGGCTCGCTGGAGCCACGCGGGGTCGACGGGCGAGCCGTCGAAGGAGCGGGTCACGCGCCGACGCGCGAGCAGTGAGGCCACGTCCACGACCGAGGTCTACCAGAGCGGTCGCGAATGTCGACCCGGCCGGTAGGGTTTGGCCCACGAAAGGAGGGGACGTGAGTTCTCCGCGCGACCTGCTCAACGCCGCCAAGGCCGAGATCCGCGAGGTCGAGCCGTCCGCCGTGGCCGCCGACCTCCACCACTACGCCCTGCTCGACGTGCGCGAGCCCGACGAGTTCCTCCAGGGGGCGATCCCCGGGGCCCTGCACGTGCCGCGGGGCCAGCTCGAGTTCTCGATCGAGGGTCGACTGCCCGACAAGAGCGTCCCGGTGGCGATCTACTGCGCCGGGGGGACCCGCAGCGCCTTCGCCGCCAAGACCCTCCAGGACCTCGGCTATCTCGACGTGGTCTCGGTCGTGGGCGGGTTCAACCGGTGGAAGGACGAGGGGCTGCCGTGGGCGACCCCGCGGACCCTTGGGGCCGAGCAGCGTCAGCGCTACCACCGCCATCTCCTGCTGCCCGAGGTGGGCGAGAAGGGCCAACAGCGGCTCCTCGACGCCAAGGTCCTCCTGCTCGGGGCCGGCGGCCTGGGGTCGCCGGCGGGCATCTACCTGGCCGCGGCCGGCGTGGGGACGATCGGGGTCATCGACATGGACGTCGTGGACGCGTCGAACCTGCAGCGCCAGATCCTGCACACGATGGACCGGGTGGGCATGCGCAAGGTCGACAGCGCCAAGGCCGCCCTCGAGGCGCTCAATCCCGACGTCACGGTGCGCACCTACGACACTCGCCTGGGCGCGGACAACGTGCTCGACATCTTCGACGGCTACGACGTGATCGTGGACGGGACGGACAACTTCCCGACCCGCTACCTCGTCAACGACGCGTCGCTGCTCAAGCGCATCCCCGTGGTCCACGGCTCGATCTTCCGTTTCGAAGGACAGGTCACGGTCTTTGACCCCTACGTCGGGCCGTGCTACCGGTGCATGATCCCCGAGCCGCCGCCGCCCGAGCTCGCCCCGAGCTGCGCCGAGGCCGGGGTGCTGGGCGTGCTGCCGGGCATCGTGGGTTCAATCCAGGCGGTGGAGGCGATCAAGGTGATCCTGGGACTCGGTGACCCCTTGGTCGGCCGGCTGCTCACCTACGACGCGCTCGGCCAGTCCTTCCGCTCCTTCAACGTCCGGCGGGACCCGGCCTGCCCGGCCTGTGGCGAGGACGCCGGGCCGATCCAGATCGCCGAGTACGACGACCTGTGCATGCCCCACCCGGTGGGGGTCTAGGCCCGCGCGTACCCTGGGGCCGTGGAAGAGCGCCGCGCGACCGACTCGGGCATCGAGATCAAGACCGTCTACGGCCCGCAGGACCTGACCGGCTTCGACGCCGCGGCGCGACTGGGTGAGCCGGGGCGCTACCCCTTCACCCGGGGGGTCCAGCCGACGATGTACCGCGGGCGGCTCTGGACTATGCGCCAGTACGCCGGGTTCGGCACCGCCGAGGCCACCAATGAGCGTTTCAAATTCTTGCTCGCCAACGGCCAGACGGGGCTGTCGTGCGCCTTCGACCTGCCGACCCAGATGGGCTACGACGCCGACCACCCGCGCGCCGAGGGCGAGGTCGGCCGGGTCGGCGTGGCGATCTCGTCGATCGACGACATGCGCCGACTGCTCGACGGGCTGCCCCTCGACCAGGTGTCGACCTCTATGACGATCAACGCCACCGCCTCGACGTTGCTGCTGCTCTACCAGCTCGTCGCCGAGGAGCAGGGGGTGATCGGCGCGCAGCTGCGCGGGACGATCCAGAACGACATCTTGAAGGAGTACATCGCCCGGGGCACCTACATCTACCCGCCGCGGCCCTCGATGCGCCTGGTGACCGACACCTTCGCCTACTGCGCCGCCGAGCTGCCGTCGTGGAACACGATCTCGATCTCGGGCTACCACATCCGCGAGGCGGGATCCACGGCCGTCCAGGAAGTGGCCTTCACCCTGGCCAACGGCGTCGCCTACGTCGAGGCGGCCCTGGCCGCGGGGCTCAGCCTCGAGGAGTTCGCCCCGCGCCTCTCGTTCTTCTTCAACGCCCACAACGACTTCTTCGAAGAGGTCGCGAAGTTCCGCGCCGCCCGGCGGCTGTGGGCCACGGTCATGCGCGAACGCTTCGGCGCGACCGACCCGCGCGCGATGATGCTGCGCTTCCACACCCAGACCGGGGGCTCGACCCTCACCGCCCAACAGCCCGTCAACAACGTGGTGCGCGTCACCCTCCAGGCGCTCGCGGCCGTGCTCGGCGGCACCCAGAGCCTGCACACCAACGGCTTCGACGAGGCCCTGGGGCTGCCCACCGAGGCCGCGGCGCGCCTGGCGCTGCGCACCCAGCAGGTGATCGGCCACGAGTCGGGGGTCACCGGGACGGTCGACCCGCTCGCGGGCTCCTACTTCCTCGAGCGCCTGACCGACGAGGTGGAGGCCCTCGCCGCCGAGTACATCGCCGAGATCGACCGCCGGGGCGGCGCGGTGGCCGCGATCGAGGCCCGCTTCCCCCAAGAGGAGATCGAGGCCGCCGCCTACGCCTACGCGCGCGCGATCGAGCGCGGCGAGAAGGTCGTGGTGGGGGTGAACCGCTTCGCCGACGCGGCGGCGGCCGAGCCGGAGGTGTTCCCGATCGACCCCGCGCTCGAGCCCAGCCAACGCGAGCGCGTGCGCGCCCTCAAAGCCGCCCGCGACCAGGCCGCGGTGGCCGCCGCCCTCTCGGATCTCTCCGCGGCCGCCCGCGGGAGCCAGAACGTGCTCTACCCGATGAGAGAGGCCCTGAGGGTCCGGGCGACCCTGGGCGAGGTGGCCGACGCGCTGCGCGAGGTCTTCGGGGTCTACCAGCCGGCCTAGCGACGAGAGAGCAGCCGGGCCCGCAGGGGGCCGTCCTGGGCGAGCGCGACGCCGGTCAGGGCGAGGGCCTTGGCCCCGTCGAGGACGGCCCCGTCGGCGTCGGGCGTCACGCAGGCCGCGCTGAAGGCGGCCTGGTGGTTCACGGCACCACCGGTGGGGATCATGACCATCGGGTGGATCGAGGGCACTTCGAGCGAGACGTTGGCCATGTCGGTCGATAGGGTCGGCTTAGGCTCACCGGCGTCGTCGAGGTCGAAGCGGCGACCGAGCGACTCGGCGGCCCGCCGGTAGTGGGCGAGCAGGTCGGGGTCGGACTCCATGTGGCTGAAGGCGTGGCCGAGCTCCTCGACGCGCATCGAGGCGCCCGCGGCCCGGGCGCCAGCCTCGAAGCAGCCGGCCAGCCGCGCGCGCAGCGCGACGAGCCGCTCAGCCGTGACCGAGCGAGCCATGAAGCGTCCGACGGCGCGGGGGGGAATCACGTTGGCGGCTGACCCGCCCTCGAGGACGACGCCGTGGACCTGGTCTCCGGGGGGGAGGTGCTGGCGCAGGAGGCCGATGGCGACCTCGGCCACGGTCAGGGCGTCGAGGGCGTTCACGCCCTCCCACGGGGCGGCCGAGGCGTGCGCCTCGCGTCCGGTGTACGTGACGTCGAAGTGATCGACGGCGAGGCAGGTGGCCTCCAGCCGCTCGGTGGGGAAGGGGTGGACCATCATCGCGGCGTGAACGTCGTCGAAGACGCCCGCCTCGAGGAGGTCGATCTTGCCTCCCCCGCCCTCTTCGGAGGGCGTGCCCAAGAGCACGACCGTGAGGTCGAGGTCGTCGGCCACGGCGGCCAGGGCGAGCGCCGCCCCGAGCGAGGAGGCCGCGATGATGTTGTGACCGCACGCGTGACCCACCTCGGGCAACGCGTCGTACTCGGCGCACAGGGCGATACGCAGCGAGCCCGTCCCGGCCGTGGCGACGAAGGCCGTGGGTCGCCCGGCCGCGCCCCGGGTGACCGCGAAGCCGGCCCGCTCGGCGGCCGCGGCCACGGCCTCGGCGCACTGGAACTCCTCGTAGCCGAGCTCGGGGTGGGCGTGGACGAAGTGGCTCAGTGCGATGAGCTCCTCGCGCGCGGCGTCGACGGCCGCGGTGACGCGCGCCTCGAGGCTCACTCGATCTCCACGACGACGTCGCCGGCGGCGACCGAGTCGCCGGTGGCGACGCGCACCGCCGAGATCACCCCCGACTTCTCGGCGGCGACCGTGTTCTCCATCTTCATCGCCTCGAGGATCACCACCGTCTCGCCGGCCTCGACCCGCTGGCCCACCTCGACGGCGACTTTGACGATCGTGCCCTGCATGGGCACCGTGACCTTGCCCGAGCCGCTCCCCAGCACACCGGCGTGGTGCTGTCGACGGGGCTTCGCGGCCGTGGAGACGGGCCGGTTCAGCTCGTCGCCGTTCTCGGGCACCCAGAGCGCCACGGTCACGCGCCGGCCGTTGACCTCGGCCGTGACGTCTTTGCGCACGCGCCCGTCACCGACCGAAACGGTCGCGCCCGGCGCTGAGGGGAGCTCGGTGAAGTCGAGCCGAGTCTCGACCCACTTGGTGGAGTGGGTTCCCGCGACGAAGTCGTCGTCGGAGAGAATGATGACGTCGGCGGGCAGCGTGGTCGCGACGCCCGCGATGGTGGTCTCTTCGATCGCGCGCAGCATCCGGCGCCGCGCCCGCTCGCGATCGGGACCCCAGACCACGAGCTTGGCGATGAGGTTGTCGTAGTACTGGCTAATCGTGTCGCCCGACTCGTAGCCGGCGTCCAGGCGCACCCCCGGTCCGGCCGGGGGCTTCAGCGTGGTGATGGTGCCTGGTGAAGGGGTGAAGCGGCCCTGGGCCGGGTCCTCGGCGTTGATGCGCACCTCAATCGCGTGGCCGTTGCGTGCGACGTCGCCCTGGCCGAAGGGGAGGGCCTCGCCCGAGGCGACGCGCAACTGCCACTCGACGAGATCGAGGCCGGTCACGAGCTCGGTCACGGGGTGCTCGACCTGCAGGCGAGTGTTCATCTCGAGGAAGTAGAAGTCGCCGTCTTGGTAGAGGAACTCGACGGTGCCGGCGTTGACGTAGCCGCAGGCCCGGGCGACGCGCACCGCCGCCTCACCCATGGCGGTGCGGATTGCGTCGGGGAAGTTCGGGGCGGGCGACTCCTCAACGAGTTTCTGGTGACGTCGCTGGGCGGAGCAGTCGCGCTCGCCGAGCCACAAAACCGTGCCGTGGCCGTCGGCGAGCACCTGCATCTCGATGTGGCGCGGCCACGCGAGGTAACGCTCGACGTAGCACTCGGAGCGCCCGAAGTAGCTCTGGGCCTCGCGCTGGGCGCTCTCGAGCGCCGCCTCGGCGTCGGCCGCGGACTCGACCACCTTCATGCCGCGACCGCCACCGCCGAAGGCGGCCTTGATGGCGACCGGCCAGCCGAACTCCTCGCCGAAGGCGACCACCTCGGCGGCGCTGGTCAGGGTCTCGCTGCGCCCGGGGACCCCGGCCACCCCGGCGGCCTCGGCGGCGAGGCGCGAGGAGATCTTGTCGCCCATGACCTCGATCGCCTCGGGCGGCGGTCCGATGAAGGTCACGCCCCTCGAGGTGATCGCCCGGGCGAAGTCGGCGTTCTCGCTGAAGAACCCGTAGCCGGGGTGCACCGCGTCGGCCCCCGAGCGCTCGAGGACGCCGAGGATCGCCTCGGTGTTGAGGTAGCTCTCGGCCGCGCTCTGGCCACCCAGGGCGTAGGCCTCGTCGGCCAGGCGCACGTGCAGGGCGTTGCGGTCGAGCTCGGAGTAGACCGCGACGGTCTGGACGCCGAGCTCCCGGCAGGTGCGCATGACCCGCACGGCGATCTCACCGCGGTTGGCGATGAGGACTTTCTTGAGCACGCGGACCTCCCGGAGAACCCAACTTTTCTAGCACCGGACCCCGAAACCCTAATGTTCTGAGCGTGGCGATGACGATATGGCGGGTCGAGCGCCTCGAGTCGGTGGACTCGACGAACACCCACCTACGCGCCCTAGCCGAGGCCGGTGCGCCCGAGGGCCGGGTGGTGGTGGCCGACTACCAGAGCGCCGGGCGGGGCCGTCACGACCGCAAGTGGGAGGCGCCGAGGCGCTCGTCACTCTTGTGCTCGGTGCTGTTGCGCCCCGTCCTCGACGCGGATCAGCGCCAGTGGGCCGTGGCCGCCGTCGCCCTGTCGGCCCGATCCGCACTGGTGCGCCTGTGCGGGCTGCGCGTCGGACTGAAGTGGCCCAACGACCTCATCGTCGACGACGAGAAGCTCGCCGGGGTCCTCGCCGAGGCGGGCGCCGACGGGGCGGTCATCGTCGGCCTCGGGGTCAACCTCACCTACGACGGCCCCCCCGGAGCCCGAGCCACCTCCGTGCGCCGCGCGGCCGGCGTCACCCTCGAGCCTGAGGCGCTGCTCGACATTGTGCTAGAGGAGATCGAGCGGCGCCGGCCCCTGCTCGACGACGCTGAGGGGCGCGCGCACCTGCGCGAGGAGTACCGACGCGCGCTCGACACTCTGGGTCGGCGCGTGCGGGTCGATCACGCCTCGACCCGACAGGAGGGCGTGGCCCGAGACGTCGACGACGCCGGACGACTCGTGGTGGCCACCGACGACGGCGAGGTCGCGGTGGCCGCGGGCGACGTCGTGCACGTGCGCCCGGTGGAGGACTGAGCGGTGACCCGCGTGCTCGTTACCGGCGCCCACGGCCAGGTCGGGCGCGACCTGGTCGACCACCTGCGCGGGACGCTCCCACCCGGGGGCGACCCCGCCTTCGAGCCCGACGCCACCCCCGTCGGCCCGGGGGAGTTCGAGGTGGTGGGCCTGGCCCGCGCGGAGCTCGACGTGACCGATCCCGCGTCGGTGTCGCGGGCACTCTCGATGGCCCGGCCCGACGTGGTGGTGAATCTCGCGGCCTACACCGCGGTCGATCGCGCCGAGGACGAGGTGGAGGCCTGCTACGCGGTCAACGAGACGGGTCCGGCTCTCTTGTCGGCCGCGTGCGCCGAGACCGGTGCCCACCTCGTGACGGTCTCGACCGATTACGTCTTCGACGGCACCAAGGGCGCGGCCTACGTCGAGGGGGACGCGCCGAACCCGCTCGGGGTCTACGGCGCGTCGAAGTGGGCCGGCGAGCAACGGTGCGCGGGGCGCGACACGATCGTGCGCACCTCGTGGGTGATGGGCGTGCGCGGGCGCAGCGTGGTCCACGTGATCGCCGAGCGGGCCCGCCGGGGCGAGCCGGTGCGCTTCGTCGACGACCAGCGGGGCACGGTCACCTCGGCGAGCGACCTCGCCCGGGTGCTAGTCACCATGGTGCGCGAGCGCCCGGGGGGGATCTGGCACGTCGCCAACAGCGGCGACGCGTCGTGGTACGACGTCGCGGTCCACGTCGGGAGGCTGCTGGGGGCGGACGGGGGCTTCGCCACCCCGATCGCGACGAGCGAGCTCGACCCGCCCCCGCGCGCCCGGCGCCCGGTGCGCAGCGACCTCGACACCTCGCGTCTGGCCACGCGCTGGCGGGCGCTCCCGCCCTGGCGCGAGGCGGTGGCGCGCCTGCTCAGCGATCGGGTCGTGGCGTGAGTTCGGTCGCGCGTGACGTCGCGGCGGTCATCGTCGACTACCACACCGGCGAGCTGCTCGCGGGCTGCGTCGACTCCCTGGTCGCCAACGACGTCGAGTCGATCGTCGTGGTGGAAAACGGCGAACCGGGCTCGGCCCCCCGGGACCTCGGTCACCCCGGGGTGCGCGTACTCGAGGTGGAGGGCAACCTGGGCTACGGCCGGGGGGTGAATCGGGGGGCGGCCCTGGTCGCGGCGGCGACCTACCTCCTCGTCTCGAACCCCGACGTCGTCGTCCACGCGGGCGCCGTGTCGGCCCTCGTCGACTTCCTCGAGACCCACCCCGCCGTCGCCCTCGTTGGGCCCCAGATCGAGCGGCCCGACGGCTCGCCCTACCCCTCGGCGCGGGTCTTCCCCAACCCGTGGCTCGCGGCCGCTCACGCCCTGCTGGGCCCGTGGTGGCCGACCAATCCCGCGACCCGGCGTTACCGCTCGCCCCACCCGGACGGTTCGGCGGACTGGGTGTCGGGGGCGTTCTTCCTCGTGCGACGGTCCGCCTTCGAAGAGGTCGGGGGGTTCGACGAGCGCTACTTCATGTTCGCCGAGGACATGGCCCTGTGCTGGTCGCTGCGGCGCGCCGGCTGGGACGTCGCGACGACCCCCGACGCCGTCGTCACCCACGTCGAGGGCGCCGCGCGCGCTCGGGCGCCCCGGGCGATGCTCGTCGCCCACCACCGCAGCGCCCTGCGCTTCGAGGCCCAGACGGCCACCGGCCTGCGCCGGGCCCTGGTGCCCCTCGCCGCGCTGGTGCTCGGGCTACGACTGGTAGTCGTGCTGGCCCGGGGTCGGGCCGAGCGCGAGGCCTAGGATGGACCCGGGCTGCGCGTGGTCTGTGGTTGAAAGTCGAAGCCAGCCGCGGGCGAAACGACCCACGTAAGGCGTCTTGTCGACGCTGAGCATGGCGCGGTTTAGAGGTAAGTCCTGCCTCGTCCGGGGTACGGTGCTCCGGGCGGGAGCCGGTGAAGAGTGCGACACCGACCCGGGAGAGCGTGAGCTGCCCGGGTCGCGCACGGACACCGCCGCAGGCAGGTGTGGGGTCAAAGACCAGGTCAGCACGCGCAGCCCCCTCGAACTCGCCCCTCGACCGGTAGGGTGAGACGGTCATGAGCGTCCTGACCAAGATTCTGCGCGCCGGCGAGGGAAAGCGCGTCCGCGAGCTCGCGGGCCTGGTCGAGCCCATTAACGACCTCTCCGAGGCGACGGCCGCCCTGAGCGACGCCGAGCTACGGGCCAAGACCGACGAGTTCCGAGCCCGGTTGGCTGACGGCGAGACGCTCGACGACCTCTTGATTGAGGCCTTCGCCGTGGTGCGCGAGGCCGCGACTCGGGTGCTCGGCCAGCGCCCCTACGACGTCCAGCTGATGGGTGGGATGGCACTGCACTTCGGCTGGATCGCCGAGATGAAGACCGGTGAGGGCAAGACCCTCGTCTCCACCCTGCCCGTCTACCTCAACGCCCTGGCCGGTCAGGGCGTCCACGTGGTGACGGTAAACGACTACCTGGCGACCCGCGACGCCAACTGGATGGGCCAGCTCCACCAGTTCCTCGGGCTCAGCGTCGGGCGGGTCGGGCCCGACCTGCCCGACTTCGACGACAAGCGCGCGGCCTACCAGTGCGACGTCACCTACGGCACCAACACCGAGTTCGGCTTCGACTACCTGCGTGACAACATGGCCCGGCGCCGTGAGCACATGGTCCAGCGCGGCCACCACTACGCCATCGTCGACGAGGTCGACTCGATTCTCATCGACGAGGCCCGCACGCCGCTGATCATCTCGGGTCCTTCGAGCGACTCATCGAAGCTCTACTACCAGTTCGCCTCGATCGTGCGCTCGCTCGTGCGCGACGTTGACTACGAGGTCGACGAGGAGAAGAAGACGGTCGTGCCCACCGAGTCGGGCATCGAGAAAGTGGAGAAGGCGCTCGGGGTGACGAACCTCTACGACGCCGTGGCCACCAACTACGTTCACCAGCTCGGTCAGGCGCTGCGCGCCAAAGAACTCTTCCATCGCGACAAGGACTACCTGGTCGACGCCGGCGAGGTGAAGATCGTCGACGAGTTCACTGGGCGCACGCTCGAGGGCCGTCGGTGGAGCGACGGCCTCCACCAGGCCGTCGAGGCCAAAGAGCGGGTCCGGATTCAAGACGAGAACCACACCTGGGCGACGGTGACCCTCCAGAACTACTTCCGTCTCTACGAGAAGCTCGCGGGCATGACCGGCACCGCCGAGACCGAGGCGGCCGAGTTCGCCAACACCTACCAGCTGGCGGTGGTGCCTATCCCGACCAACCGGCCCCTGCGTCGGGTCGACCATCCGGACCTCATCTACAAGACCGAGGCCGGCAAGTTCAAGGCGATCGTCGAGGACGTGCGCGAACGCTACGACGCGGGCCAGCCCGTCCTGCTCGGCACCGCGTCGGTCGAGAAGTCCGAACTGCTCAGCCGCGAGCTCTCCAAGGCCGGGATCCCCCACGAGGTGCTCAACGCCAAGCAGCACTTCCGCGAGGCCGAGATCGTCGCCCAGGCGGGGCGCAAGCACGCGGTGACCGTCGCGACCAACATGGCCGGTCGCGGGGTCGACATCATCCTGGGGGGCAACCCCGAGGGCCTGGCCGCCCGCGACGCGCTCGGCCAGGGCCACCAGCCCGGCACGCCCGAGTACGACGCCGCCTACCGCGCGGCCCTGGCCAAGTGGCGCCCGATCTGCGAGGCCGAGGGAGACGAGGTCCGTGCGCTCGGTGGGCTCTACGTGCTCGGGACCGAGCGCCACGAGTCGCGCCGGATCGACAACCAGCTCCGCGGCCGCTCCGGTCGTCAGGGCGATCCCGGCGAGAGCCGCTTCTGCTTGTCGCTCGAGGACGAGTTGATGCGGATCTTCGCGACGGGGGCCGTCTCGTGGGTCATGGACCGCACGATGCCCGAGGACGAGGCCATCGAGGCGAAGATGGTCTCCCGCGCGATCGAGCGGGCCCAGACCACCGTCGAGGGCCGCAACGCCGAGATGCGCAAGGACGTCCTCAAGTACGACGAGGTGATGAACGAGCAGCGAAAGGTGATCTACGAGCGACGCCAGCAGATCATCGACGGCGAGGACATCCACGACCAGACGCTCACCCTCATTGAGGACACGCTGCGCGAGGTGGTCGACACCCACATCGGGGGCCGCTTCGTTGAGGAGTGGGACCGGCACGCCCTCCTGCACGACCTGCAGACCTACTACCCGACGCGCATCGACGACGCCCTGCTCGCTCAGTACAGCGACGCCGAAGCGGTGTCGGACCTCGTCGCTGGCGACGCCCTCGAGCTCTACGAGAAGAAGTGCGAGGCGTTCGTGGGGGGTCTGGAGATGGCCCGCGAGATCGAACGCGACGTGATGCTCCAGATCGTGGACCAGCGCTGGCGCGATCACCTGTCGGACATGGACTACCTGCGCGACGGCATCCACCTGCGCCAGGTCGCCCAGCAAGACCCCCTCACCGCCTGGCAGAAGGAGGGCTACGTCATGTTCGAGCAGCTCCTCAAGAACATCGACACGGACTACGTGCGCTTCATCTCCCACGTCGAGGTGGTCACTGAGCCGGTCGCGACCGACGAGTCGGTCGACGAGGGGCTGGTGGGGGCGCGGACCAACGCGAACGCGGTCGCCCCGGGGGCGACCGAGCTGGCGGATCACCGCTCGGCCGCGTCGAGCGACGAACGCCCCAAGCCCGGGCGCAACGACCCGTGCTGGTGCGGGTCCGGTCGCAAGTTCAAGCAGTGCCATGGCCGACGCTAGGGCCGAGGCACTCCGTCAGGCCGACGCCGTCTTGGGTGAGTTGCGTCAGCGCTGGGCCGCGGCGCGCGACTATCTGCGGGTCGACGCCTCCCGGTCCCGGCGCGACGAGTTGAGCGCGCTGGCCGCCGACCCACACCTCTGGGACGACCAGGACCGCGCCCGCCGGGTCACGACCGAGCTCGGACGGCTCACCAACGACCTCGAGGCCTTCGACGGGCTCGGGCGCCGTCTCGAGGACGCCGAGGTGCTGTCGGGCCTCATCGGAGAGAGCCTGGAGGGTGGAGAGTCCGATGAGTCGCTGGCCGAGGAGCTCTCGGCCAGTGTCGGGGCGCTCGAGGCCGACCTGTCGGCCCTCGAGACCCAGAGCCTGCTGAGCGGACCCTACGACGAGAACGACGCGATCGTGGACCTCCACGCCGGGGCCGGGGGCACCGACGCCCAGGACTGGACCGAGATGCTCGTGCGCATGTACACCCGTTGGGCCGAGCGCCACGGCTACCAGGTTGAGGTCGACGAGGCCACCGAGGGACAAGAGGCGGGACTGCTGTCGGCGACCTTCATCGTGAAGGGCCGCTTCGCTTACGGCTGGCTCTCGGCCGAGCGGGGCGTGCACCGCTTGGTGCGCATCAGCCCCTTCGACGCCCAGGCCCGACGCCAGACGAGCTTCGCCAGCCTCGACGTGACACCACTGCTCGACGACGACGCCTCCGAAGTCGAGATCGACGAGAAGGACCTGCGCGTGGACACCTACCGCTCCTCGGGGGCAGGGGGTCAGCACGTCAACAAGACCGACTCGGCGATCCGGATCACGCACCTGCCCACCGGGATCGTCGTCAGCTGCCAGAACGAGCGCTCCCAGCACCAGAACCGTGCGCGGGCGATGCAGATCCTCGAGGCGAAGCTAGCCGAGCGGGCTCGCGCCGAGCGCCAGGCCCAACTCGACGCGCTCTCGGGCCAGCGCGCCGACAACGCCTGGGGCAGCCAGATCCGCAGTTACGTCCTGGCGCCCTACCAGCTCGTGAAGGACCACCGCACGGACCACGAGACCGGCAACGTCGAGGCCGTGCTCCAGGGCGACCTCGACGGATTCATGGAGGCCGAACTGCGCCGCCAGCGCGCGGCCGAATAAGAAATCGGCGATTCACCTGGTGAGGACCGATGTGGAGTCCCAGCGTCCAGGGGCGTCCCGGTAGAATGAGCGCGGACGCCCACCCGTCGCGTCGAGAGTCGGAGCCCCTGACGTGATTCGTTTCGAGAACGTGTCGAAGACCTACAAGAACGGCACGCCCGCGCTGCGCAACGTGACCCTGGACATCGAGAAGGGGGAGTTCGTCTTCCTCGTCGGCGCCTCGGGCTCGGGCAAGACGACGTTCCTGCGCCTCTTGCTACGTGAGGAGACCCCCGACGCCGGGCGGATCCTCGAGGCGGGGCGCGACATCGGCGAGCTGCCCAAGTGGCGGGTGCCCTACCTGCGGCGCAACATCGGCTGCGTCTTCCAGGACTTTCGACTCCTGCCCAACAAGTCGGTCTTCGAGAACGTCGCCTTCGCTTTGGAGGTGATCGGCCGGCCCCGATCGACCGTCGAGAGCCAGGTGCCCCAGATCCTCGAGTTGGTGGGTCTCGCCGACAAGTCGAAGAACCTGCCCCACGAGCTCTCCGGTGGTGAGCAGCAGCGCGTCGCGGTGGCAAGGGCCTTCGTCAACCGACCGCTCATCCTGCTCGCCGACGAGCCCACCGGGAACCTGGACCCGGCGAACTCCGAGTCAATCATGGCCCTGCTCGAGCGGATCAACCGCACCGGCACGACGGTGGTCATGGCGACCCACGACAAGGCCCTGGTCGATAGGATGCGCCGGCGCGTCGTGGAGCTCGACCGCGGCGAGATCGTCCGCGACCAGGTCCGGGGCGTCTACGGCATCGATGAGGGAGTGGCAATCTGATGCGCGTCTATCTGCGCTACGCCTTCAAAGAGACGTTCACCAACCTCTGGCGCAATCGGATGATGACGGTGGCGGCCGTGCTGACCGTGGCCGTCTCGCTCTCCCTGGTCGGCTCGGCCCTCTTGCTCAAGCAGTCGGCGGCCCAGGCCTCGGCCCAGTGGCAGCAGGGGACCCGGGTGACGATCTGGATGCAGCCCAACGCCTCCCAGAGCGAGATCAGTTCGGTCAAGACCCAGCTCGCCGGGATGCCGATCGTCAAGGACTGCCAGTACTTCACCCAGGCCCAGGACTACCAGCAGGCCAAGACCCTGCTGCCGGCCGACGAGTGGTCGGTCCTGACGCCCTCGGCGACACCCTCGTCGTTCCGCTGCGTCCCGACGGTGCCCACGGACGCCTTCACGGTCCAGTCGACATTCACCAACCAGCCGGGCGTCTACCAGGTGACCGCGCCCGAGCAGCAGATCCGTCAGATGAACCACGCCATCCGGATCCTCCAGATCGTCTTTCTGGCCCTGGCCGCGGTGCTGCTGCTCTCGGCCACCGTGCTCATCCTCAATACCATCCGCATGGCCATCTTCTCGCGTCGGCGCGAGGTCTCGGTCATGAAGCTCGTGGGTGCGACCAACTGGTTCATCCGCGTGCCCTTCATCACCGAGGGGTTCATCGAGGGCCTGCTGGGCTCGGCGGTGGCGATCCTGGCGGTCACCGCGCTGCACACCTGGTACCCGTTGCACAACGAGTTCGCCCTGAACGCCTCGGCGCTCGTGGGTACGAACACGGTCGTGCTCGTGGTGGGCGTCGTGATCGGCTCGGTCGGCTCAGCGATCGCGATCCGCCGCTTCCTCGACGTGTAGGCGCCGGGCCCGCTAGGCCCGCGGGCCGTCGTCGAAGTCCAGGGCGAGGGAGTTCACGCAGTAGCGCAGCCCCGTCGGGGTCGGGCCGTCGGGAAAGACGTGGCCCAGGTGGCCGCCGCAGCGCGCGCAGAGGATCTCGGTGCGCTCACGGAAGAGCGAGTGGTCGGGGCGCTCGACGATCGTGCCCGGCTCGCAGGCGTCGAAGCTGGGCCAGCCGCAGCCCGAGTCGAACTTCTGGGCGGAGGAGAAGAGCACCTGCCCGCACCCGGCGCAGGTGAAGACGCCCTCTTTGTCGACGTGCAGGAGCGTCCCCGAGAAGGGCGCCTCGGTCGCCGCTCGGCGCAGGACCGCGTAGCGGTCAGGGTCGAGGGTGGCGCGCCACTCCTCATCGGACTTGTCGATCTCGTAGCTCACGGCGCCACCCTACCGGCGAGGATTGGTGCGCGGCCCTTAGGCGAAGCGAGCGCGGGGCGCCTCGGGCGCCGCCGGGGCGAACTCCGGCTCGTCGCGCAACAGTCGGGTGAAGGCGCCGGCCAGGCCGTCGGGGTCGAGGCCAATCTCGCCCAGCAGGTGGTCGGGCCGGTCGTGGGTGAGAAAGACCCGGGGCACCCCGAGGATCCGCGTCGTCGGGAAGGGGCGTCCGAGCTCCTGGGCCCGGCCGCGTACCGCTGCGACCATCAAGGTGCCGGCTCCACCGTGACGGGTGCCGTCTTCGACCGTGATGATGCGCGCGTGGGTGAGCGCGTCGTCGATCATCGTCGGGTCCGGGGGCAGGACCCGCACGTCGTACAGGGTCACGTGCTCGGCGTCGGCCCCCATGAGCTCGAGCGCGGCGTAGGCCGCCGGGGCCATCTTGCCCAGGGCCAGTACGCAGAGCGACCCATCGCCGGAGCGGACCCGACGCGCCGATAGCCCCTCGCCGACGTGGCCGTCGAAGGGTCGCGGCATCGTCTTGGGGTAGCGGATCGCCGCCGGGGCCGAGAGTGACAGCGCGGTGCGCAGCATCACCTCGACCTCGGCGGCCGAGGAGGGCGCGAAGACCGTCATGTTGGGAATGGCCAGGCACAGGGCGATGTCGAGCAGGCCGTGGTGGCTCGGGCCGTCGTCGCCGGTGATCCCGGAGCGGTCGAAGACGAAGACCACCGGGAGATCCAACAGACCGACGTCCAGGTGGGCCTGGTCGAAGGCCCGGGAGAAGAACGTCGAGTAGACCGCGACGACCGGCTTGAGCCCGCCCATGGCCATTCCGGCCGCGGCGGTGACCATGTGCTGCTCGGCGATCCCAACGTCGAAGAAGCGATCGGGGTACTTCGTCTCGAAGTCCAACAGGCCCGTCGGGCCGGCCATGGCGGCCGTGAGCGCGACGACTCGGTCGTCCTCGGCCGCCGCGGCGAGGAGCGCCTCGGAGAAGGCCTGGCTGAACGACGTCGGGGCCACGACGTCGTCGTCGACGCGGGGTGAGAGCTTGTAGTCGTGCATGCGCAGGTCGTCGCTGACGGCCGGGCCGTAGCCGCGGCCCTTCTGGGTGAGTACGTGCACGACGATCGGCCCGTCCCACTGGGACGCGCTCGTGAGAGTGTGCTCAAGGGCCTCGATGTTATGACCGTCGATCGGCCCGACGTAACGCACGCCGAGGGTCTCGAAGAAGGTGTGGGGTGTGACCATCTCTCGCACCGCCGTCGTGACGCTGTCGATGCCCCGATAGGCGGCCTTGCCCAGACGGGGGAGCCGCGGCACGAGGCGTCGTACGCCGCTGCGCACACTGAGGTAGGTCCGGTTTAGGCGCAGCGCCGTGAGCGACTCTGAGAGCTTCGAGATCGTCGGGGCGTAGCTGCGGCCATTGTCGTTGAGCACGATCACGACGCGTTGGTTGGAGTGACCGAGGTTGTTGAGGGCCTCGTAGGCCATGCCTCCGGTGAGCGAGCCGTCGCCGACGACGGCCACGACGTGGCGGCGACCTCCGCGACCGGCCAACTCGCGTCGCCGCTCCAGGGCCACCGACAGCCCGTGGGCGTAGGAGAGGGCGGTCGAGGCGTGGGACGACTCGATCCAGTCGTGCGGGCTCTCGGAGCGGTTCGGGTAGCCCGAGAGACCGCCGCGCTGGCGCAGCGTGTCGAACCCGTAGCGCCGTCCCGTCAGGAGCTTGTGGACGTAGGCCTGGTGGCCGGTATCCCAGAGGAGGACGTCCTGGGGCGAGTCGAAGACCCGGTGCAGGGCGAGGGTGAGCTCCACCACCCCGAGGTTCGACCCCAGGTGTCCGCCGGTCTTGGTGACCGAGGTGATGATGAAGTCCCGGATCTCGCGACTCAACTGATCGAGCTGCTCGTAGGAGAGCGCGCGCAGGTCGGCCGGGCTCTCGATAGAGGGCAGGATCATCGACGACCAGCCTACCGGCGGGTAGGACTGGGCCAAGGGGTCAGTCGGCGCTCGCCGCGCCGGCCGCGGGGGCCGCAGGGGTCGCGGCCGGCGCGGGTTGGGCAGCGGGGGCCGGCGTCGCCGGGCTCGCGGGGGTGGCGCCCGACGCCGGGCCCGACGGGCGGCTGTCGGTCTTGTAGAACCCGCTTCCCTTGAAGACGATCCCGACCGAGGAGAAGACCCGGCGCAGCGGGCCCCCGCAGCGCGGGCAGTCGTTCAGGGGGGCGTCGCTGAAGCGCTGGACGGCCTCGTGGCGCTCGTGACAGCTCTGGCACTCGTATTCGTAGGTGGGCATGGGACCTCAGGTCACGTTGACGTGAGCAGTGTACCGGTCACGGTCGGGGAAACGACCGTGGGTAGCATGTCGCGGTGGACGACTTCCGCCAGCTGCGCCGACCCGGCGGGGGTGGGGTCTTCGGACGTGAGATCGGCCCGAGTGAGGTCAGCGCGCGACGCGCTCTGGCTCGTTGCCGGGTCACGATGCTGCCCTCGACGACCGAGGCCGTGGCGGCCAACACCCTCAATAAGGGTGACGTTCTGGCCACCGCGCGCGTCGCGGGAATCCAGGCGGCCAAATACGCCGCGTCCCTCCTGCCCATGGCCCACCCGGTGCTCGTCGGCAGCGTCCACGTCAACTTCACCATCGCCGATTCGCACATCGAGGTGGAAGCGGCGGTCGACACGGTGGACCGTACGGGGGTCGAGATGGAGGCACTGACCGCCGCCACCGTGGCCGCCCTGACCATCTACGACATGTGCAAGTCCACCGACCGGACGATGTCGATCGAGCAGGTCGCGCTGTGGGAAAAGTCCGGCGGCCGCTCGGGCACGTGGCGCCGCGACGAGAGCGGCGACGGGGTCAACGGCGCCTAGGCCGCCGTCGGGCCCGGGCGAGTACCCTCCATCCGTGACCGCCAAGGAGACCGCCGTCCGCGCGGGCGTCGAGCAGAGTCGTGAGAGGCTCGTCGCCCTCGTCTTGCTGCTGCAGCGCGCCTGGCAGCACGGGCCCCTCACCCAAGAGCAGATCGTCCGGGAGCTGACCGTGGACGAGTTCCCCTCCACGGCCAAGGGACCGCGCAAGGTGCGCGCCTACGAGGGCAGTGACGTCGCGGTGCGCCAGAAGTTCGAGCGCGACAAGGCCAGAATCCGCGACCTCGGCTTCGAGATTGAGACGGTGACCATGGCCGACGGGTCGGTCGGATACCGAATAGACCCGGCTAGCGCCTACGCGCCGGCGATTGCCTTCACCCCCGACGAAGAGCGAGTCGTGCGTCTCGCCCTCGCCCTGTGCGGGGTCGGGCGGCGCGGGGTCTTCTCCCTCTTCAGCGACGGCCCGTCGCCCGACGGCGGTCGCGAGGTGTCGCCCTACCTGACGCCGATCTTGCGCGCGCTCCACCTTCGTCGGGCCCTCGCCTTCGACTACCTCTCCTCGTCCAACAAGACCCGGCGCGTCGAGCCTCTCGTGCTCGACGTGTTCCGCGGTGTGGGCTACCTGGTCGCCCGGGTCCAGGACTCGACCGAGATCAAGGGCTACCGACTCAATCGCATCACCTCGATGCCGGTCGTGCTGGGCGACACCTTCGAGGTCGGCGAGGAGACGCTGGCCCTGGCGCGCGCGTGGCGACCGGAGTTCGCTCGCCTCCCCAAGGCACTGCGGGTGGTCGTCTCGACCAACGAGGCCTACGCCGAACTGCTGGCCCGCCAGTACCCGGCGGCCGAGCTGGATCGCCGCGACGACGGGGCCGTGGACGTGGCCCTCGACTTCGACGGACCCCGCAGCGCCCTGCGTTTTGTCCTGGAGGGGGCGGACCGAGTCCGCCTGCGCTCGCCCAAGTCCCTCCGGACCGAACTCGCCCAGTGGCTCGAGGGTGTCAACCGGGCGCCGGTTCCGTCGATCGAGCCCGGGCGTTTCGACGGCGGCGGGGGCCAGGACGTCCTCGGCCAGACCCTCCAACTCCTGCACGCGGTTTACGCCAGCGAGGACGGCCTGAGGGTCTCGGAGCTGGCGCGGCGCTTCGGACTCGCGCCGGCCCACGTCCGGCTGATCATGGACCGCCTGGTCACCATGGAGCCGCTCGTCGACTCCACCGACGGCACCGACACGTTCCCCGCTCACGTCCTCAAGGAGTGCGACGACTGGGACGACGAGGAGAACGACGACTCCCTCTACCGCGCCGACTTCTCCGACCTGCCCCACGGGGCCCCCGAGCCCTCGCCGCTCATGTGGCGGGACCTCTACGAGCTCAACATCGCCCTGCGCGAGGCGGCCCGGGTGTACGACGAGCCGTCGGTGCACTCGGCGATCGCGAAGATCGAGGCCGCCGTCGCCGCGCCGGTGCAAGTCGAGTCCGCGGCCGAAGGGCTGGTCGGCGACGTCGAGCGGGCGGTCGTTGACCACGCCCAGATCAAGATCGAGTACCTGAGCGCCGCGTCCGGTGAGGTCACGGTTCGCGCGATCGAGCCCCGCGAGATCCGGGTCCTCAACGGTCACGCCTACGTCCGGGCCTACTGCACGTCCCGGGAGGGCTGGCGAACCTTCCGGGTGGACCGCATCAACGCGATTCTCGCCACGTCACCGGTCACCGCCACGCGTCCGATCGACCCCGTCACCGACTGGCTCACCGCGGTGGGCGAGGAGGGCCACCACGTGGTCGTCGTCGTCGAGGCCGAGCAGCGCTGGCTGTTCGAGCCCCTGCCCGGCGCGCGGTGGCTGGCCCTCGAGGACGGGCGCCACGCGGTGGCCTTCCGGGTGGGCGACCTCGCGACGCTGGACCGGCTGATGGTGCAGGCGGGCCCCGGCGCCGGTGTCGCCTCGGCGGAGCTGCGCGACGCCGGTCGCGAGCTCGCCCGACGTATCGCCGCGACCCTCTAGGCGACCGTTGGGCCCGGGAGGGCCCCATGATCCGTGTGCTCGCGCGGCGCAGCCTCGACGTCACCTACTTCACCCGGGACCCGGCGCGCGAGCTCGACGGCATCCGCGAGGGCGGTCCCGGCTGGTGGCTGCGGGGCCGCGGCGATCCGACGGACCCCGCGGTGGTGGCGGGCGTGCTCGCGAGCACGGCGCGGGCGAGCGTCGTGGGCTACGACCTGGTGGTCGCGGCGCCGCGGGCCGTGTCGGTGCTCCTCACCCTCGACGAGGAGAGGGCGAGCGCCGTGGTCAGCGCGCACCGGGTCGCGGTGGGCGCGGCGCTCGACTACATAGAGAACCGCGCGGTCGTGGTGCGCGAGCGGGCCGGGGGTGAGACACGCTCGCGTGGGGCCCGATGGGCGTCGGTAGTCGCCTTTACCCACGGGGTCAACCGCCACGCCGAGCCCCACCTGCACGACCACGTCCTCGTCGGCTCCCGCCCCGAGGGGGCCGACGTCGTCCTCGACGCGCGGGCCCTCGTCGCCCACGCGTCCGCGGCTGACTCCCTCTACCGCGCGACACTGCGTCACGAGGTGGCCCGGCGCGCCGGATACGAGGTGTGGCGTTCCTTTGGCGGGGTCGAGCACGTGAGCGGGCTAGACGAGGGCTACCGGGCGCTGTGGCCCGGGCGTCACGCGGCGCGCGGTGAGAAGACGCTCTGGGAGCGCCGTGACGTCTGGGAGCTCTGGCAAGACCAGCGACGCCGCGTCGTCCTCGTCGGGGCGATCCCGCCACCGGCGCGCCATCGTTCCACGCTCGACGAGCACCGCTTTGCGGGCGCCTTCGAGGGTCGCCTGGACGTGGCCCGGCGCCACGTTGTGGCGGCGTGGGCCGATGCCGCCGTGTTCGGCCAGGGCGCGCGCGACACGCTCGCGGCGGTCGACTCCCTCTACCCCGAACTGCGCTCGGGCCGGGGTGTCCACGAGGTGACCGTGGGTGTGCCCCGGGCCCGGATGCTCGAGCGCGTGCTCGAGCGCGGTGCGCGCCCCCTCGATTCGGCGGCGCTCGAGGCGTGGGCTCAGCGATCGAGGTCTCTCGAGAGGTTCCGTGAGCGCTCCCGGTGACGGGCGAGTCCCGGGTCGGCGTAGTAGGGGGTGAGGGCGACCCAGCGCAGGTCGTTGGTCGACGAGAGTGCGAGGGCGTGACCCGGACGGCCCCGCGCGACGTCGCTCGCGGTGACCCGTGATCGCTCGATCCACCCTCGCGAGAGGCTACGGGAACGGCCCCGGTGGTCGCGGTGCACCGTCGAGTTCACCGCGTACTCTCGCCCACCGATCCGCTCAATCGCCTCGAGCGTCGCGCGGTCGGCGATGCCCGCCAAGACCAGGGTCGAGGGGAAGAGCGAGAGGAGCCCGTCGGCGGCCGCGCCCCACCGGGCGCGGGCCTGGCTGAGGTCCTGGAGACAGGCCAGGGTCACGACCCCCTGGCCACCGCCCTCGGAGACGATCGAGGCGAGCCGGGGCAGCGGCGCCACGTTCGCGAGCTCGTCGAGGGCCAATAAGAGCCGGGCGCCCTGGCGGTAGCGCTCGTAGGTGGCGTGGACGACCTCGTCGATAAGCCCCACCACGAGGGGAGTAGCCACGGCCTGGTGGCGGCTGGGGGATACCACGTGGAGGTGGTGACCCCCGGCGAGAAACGCGTCGAGATCGACCGGGGGCTCGAGTGACGCCGCCCGGGCGGCGTCGGTGCGCAGCCCCGCGAACAGGCCGGCGGCGGTGGACCAGATGCTCGAGCGCTCACGCTCCTCGGTGGCGAGCACGCCGCGCAGGGTCGCGACCGAGGCGTGGCGCTCGCCGTAGTGGGCGACGAGGGCGTCGCCGAGATCCTCGACGCGGCGTTCGTCGACACGGTTCGCCAGCTGTCCCAGCGACTCACCGCCCAGGGCCGCGGCGTGCAGGAGAGGCGCGAGGAGCGCCGCCGCCCGCTCGCTCCAGTGGTCCTCGGCGCGCTCGACGTTACGTCGGGCGACGTCGAGCAGCGTGCGCGCGACGAGCACCGAGCCGTCCCAGTGCCGGGCTTGGCGCAATGGCGAGTAGCCGACGCGAGTCACGCCCTCGGGTAAGGCGACGGTTCCCGAGGGATCGAACAGCAGGGTTGCGACGTCGCGACGTTCGCGCGCCATCGTCGTCACGACGTCGTCTTTGGTCGAGGTGATGACGCACGCGTCGGTGGTCATCAGGAGATTCGGGATGATGATCGAACTCGTTTTGCCGCTGCGCGTGGGTCCGAGCACGAGCGTCGATCGCTGCGATCCACTCGTCGCAGCACCGCGCGCGCCGCGACCGAGGTAGATGCCGTCGAGTTCGACCACGCACCCATCGGTCGGAAAGTGGTCCGAAATGCTTGACATGCCCTCTAGTACCGAGTGAACTTTTCATTGTCCTTTGGCGGAGGGGGCCGAATGGCGTGAGTCGTCTATGACGACGAGCGTCGCTCCTGCGTCACGGGGCCGTGCACTGCGGACAGTCGCGGTACGGCCGAGAGGCCGGATCGCACATGTGCGAGTTCACGTCAATCAAGGCGGTACCCGACGGCTCACCACGGTGGTGACCGGTGGTCCCAAGTTGATTCAACGTTGAGTCCCAAGGAGGGAAAGTGGCACCTGCCGCTAAGAAGAAGGCTGTGGCCAAGAAGGCCCCGGCCAAGAAGGCTGCGGCCAAGCGCCCGGCCAAGAAGGCTGCGGCCAAGTAGTCCCAACTCTCATTGAGAGTGGCGTTGGAGGGGGCCCCGGGGCCCCCTCCAACGCTGTCTAGGGCCTGAGGCGCCCGAGGTCGCCCGGTTGGTCCACGTCGAAGCGCCAGGGGCTGTCGGTGAGGGTCCGCCACGCGAGGCCGAGGCGGCTGGCCTCGCGCTCGTGGCGCGAGCGCGACGAGGGGCCGAACGCGAACCGGAAGCCCGCGCCCGTGGGTACCGCGAGGACGGTGGTCCCGGTGCCGTGGTGGTCGGCGACGATGGTCACGTCGCATCCGGGTCGGAAGTCACCCAGTCCGACGGGATCGACGATGTCACCGTGGGCGACGACGGCCACGTCGGCTGAGTCTCCGAGTTCGCGGTACGCAACCTCGACCGCGGCATTAAGCCCCGGAGGCGCGAGCACCACGGCCGCGCCGAGGCCGCGCGCCCAGCGCGCGACGTCGGCGTCGTCGGTCGCGACGAACGTCGCTCGGGGGCGCGCGGCCTCCACCACCGCGCGCGCCATCTCCTCCACCAGTCGGTCCACGTCGAGCCCGGCCACCATACGCAGGCGTGACTTGGCTCGACTGAAGGATTTCAGCGGGACGATAACCCCGACGTCGACCACGACGATGCATGCTAGGGGTCGGCGGTCCTTGTACCGTGGGCGCGGTGGCGGCCCCCGACGACCTCTTGGTGCGCGAGCGAGCGCTGCTCGCCGCGGGTCACGTCGTGGTCGGGGTCGACGAGGTGGGGCGTGGCGCTCTCGCCGGCCCGGTGTGCGTGGGGGCCGTGCTCCTCGAGCGCGCGAGCGAGCCCCCGGACGGTTTGACCGACTCCAAGCGACTCACCCCGAGGCGTCGGCGCGCGCTCGTGGGACCCCTGCGTGAGTGGGCCAGCGCCTGGGGCCTGGGCTCGGCCAGCGCCGAGGAGGTCGACGCGTGGGGGATAACCACCGCCCTGGCCGTGGCGGCCGGGCGAGCGCTCGACGGGCTCACGCCCTGGCCGACCCACGCCCTCGTCGACGGGCCGTGGAACCTCCTCGCGGTGGCGCGCGACGTCGCGCTCGAGGCCCCGGTCCCGCCCCCGTCACGGGCTGAGCGGCTCGCGGTGACCCCGGTCGTGAGGGGTGACCTCCACTGCGCTTCGATCGCCGCGGCCGCGGTGCTGGCCAAGGTGGCGCGCGACGACCACATGGGTGCCCTGGCCACCGAGTGGCCCGACTACGGGTGGGCCCACAACAAGGGCTACGGCACACCCGAGCACCTGGCCGCCCTGCGCCGCCTCGGCCCCACGCCCCAGCACCGAGTCTCCTGGCGGCTGCCGAGCTCCGTCGGGGGTGCTCGGCCGGGACCCTCTGACTAGGGTCGTCGGGCCAAAAACGGTAGGATTGAGCGGTTATGGCCTCTCTGCTCTCGGTCGAGAACCTCAAGGTCCAGTTCGCCTCTCGTGCCTCGGTCGCCTCGGCCGTCGACGACTTCTCATTCCGGATCGAACCGGGCGAGTGCGTCGGCCTCGTGGGTGAGTCGGGCTGCGGAAAGACGACGACGGGCCTGTCGATCATGCGACTCCTGCCGCCCAACGGACACATCGCCGGGGGGCGGATCCTCCTCGACGACGTAGACCTCGCGACCTTGAGTGAGAAGGAGATGCGTCACCACCGGGGCAAGTCGGTCGCGCTCATCCCCCAGGACCCGATGAGCTCGCTCAACCCGACGTCCAAGATCGGCAAGCAGATCGGCGAGGGGCTCGTGATCCACGAGGGGGCCTCGGTCGACGAGGCCCGCCAGCGCGCCCTCGAGGTCCTCGAGATGGTCGAGATGCCCCGGCCGGCCGAGCGCCTGGACCAGTACCCGTTCGAGCTCTCAGGAGGGCTGCGCCAGCGCGTGATCATCGCGATGGGGCTCGTCTGCCGGCCGAAGCTCCTGATCGCCGACGAGCCGACCACGGCTCTGGACGTGACGATCCAGGCCCAGATCCTCGACCTGATCGACAACTTGCGCTCCGAGCTCAACATGGGCGTCCTGCTCATCACCCACGACATGGGCGTCATCGCCGGACGCGCCGACCGGGTGGTCGTCATGTACGGCGGCAAGAAGGCCGAGCAGGCCGAGACCAACGAGCTCTTCCACCGCATGCGCCATCCCTACGCCCAGGCGCTGCTGGCCTCGATGCCCAACCTGGAGCTCGCCTCCAAGCACCGGCTCGACTCCATCGCCGGGCTGCCACCCGACCTCTCCAAGGAGATCATCGGCTGTCGCTTCGCGCCCCGCTGCGCCTACGCGACCGACCAGTGCCGTCGCGAGGACCCCCCCCTCACGGCCGAGGGTGAACACGAGTTCGCCTGCTTCCACCCGGTGAACGGCCCGGTGCCCGTGGAGGTCCGGGCGGCCGAGACGTCGGCGGTGAGCACGACCGAGCGTCCCGAGATTCTCCGGATCGAGGGGCTCGTCAAGGAGTTCCCCATCAGGGCCGGCCTGGTCCGTCACAAGGTCGGGGCCGTCCACGCCGTCTCGGACGTCTCCTTCTCCATCCGCGCCGGCGAGACCTTCGGGCTCGTCGGCGAATCGGGCTGTGGCAAGACCACGATCGGACGCATGATCGTGGGGCTCGAGCACCCCACCGCCGGCGAGATCTACTTCGACGGGGACCTCATCTCCTCGCGTCGCCACAAGCCCACGCGGGTCCAGCGGCGGGACCGCCAGATGATGTTCCAGGACCCGTACTCCTCGCTCAACCCTCGCATGACGGTGGGCGACATCCTGGCCGAACCCCTGCGCATCCAGCGCCAGGGGACCCGCGACGAGCAGCGCGCCCGCGTGGAGGAGCTCTTGCGCGTCGTGGGGCTAGAGCGCATGGCCGCGGACCGCTACCCCCACGAGTTCTCCGGAGGTCAGCGCCAGCGCATCGGCCTCGCGCGGGCCCTAGCGCTCAACCCCCGGCTCATCGTGGCCGATGAGCCCGTGTCGGCCCTCGACGTCTCGATCCAGGCCCAGATCCTCAACCTGATGAAGGACCTCCAGAAAGAGCACAGCCTCACCTACGTCTTTGTCAGCCACGACCTCGCGGTCGTCTACTACATGGCCGACACGATCGGCGTCATGTACCTGGGCAAGATCGTCGAGATCGGTGACGCCGAGGCGGTCTTTCGCACCCCGGCCCACCCCTACACCCAGGGTCTCCTCGACGCCGTGCCGGTGCCCGAGCCCGAGGCCGCTCGCGCGCGTCGGGGCATCCAGGTGCGCGGGGAACTGCCCTCGGCGGTGAACCCCCCGTCGGGCTGCCGTTTCCGGACCCGGTGCCCCCGGGCCCAGGACGTCTGCGCCGCGGAGGAGCCGCCGTTGCGGTCCTTCGGGCCCAACCAGCAAGCGGCGTGCCACTTCCCGCTAAGGACCCCGGTTAGCCTGAGTGGCGCGCCGACGGCCGGCGCGACACCCGCCCACTAAGCCCGTCGTCTCCCCGCTGAGCAACGCGCGTCGACGAGGTCGGCCGTTTGGTTGAATCCCGGTCTGCTCGTACCGGGCTCAGCGCTCGATCAGGCGGACCTCGAAGGCGTCGCGCAGGGCGTCGCCGATGTAGTTGATCGCGACCACCACGAGGATGAAGATCGCCGCCAACGGGTAGATCTCCCACCAGTAGCCGTTGGCGATCTGGTCGGACCCGTTCTGGAGCATCGTCCCCCAGTCCGTGTTGGGCGGCTGGATGCCCAACCCGAGGAAGCCGAGGGTGGAGAGGAAGAGGATCGCGTCGGCCACCGAGAAGGTGCCCACGGTCACGATGTTGCTGATCGAGTTGGGGAAGACGTGGCGGCGGATGATGTGCCACTTACTCGCCCCCATCGCCGTGGCGGCCTGGGAGTACTCCAGGCGTCGGATCAACAGCGCGTCGCCGCGCACGATGCGCGCGTTGCCGAACCACCCGGTGAGCCCGATCAGCAAGATGAGGAAGGTCGCCGATCGTGAGAACAGGGTGACCAGCGTGATGAGGAGGAACAGGAGGGGGATCGAGAGCGCCGCGTCGAGGATGCGCATCAGCACCGTGTCGACGATGCCGCCCACGAAGCCCGAGACCATGCCGTAGATGGTGCCGACGATGATGGTCACGACGCCGGCGAGGAATCCGACGGTGAGCGAGTACTCGCCGCCGAAGGCGATGCGCCCGAGGACGTCGAAGCCGTTGGAGTCCGTCCCCAGGGGGTGCTGGGCCGACGGCGGGGCGTTGAAGGGCTGGGTGAGGGCCAGGTTCTGGTTGGTCTGATTGGTCGGGTGGAGGTGCGGCCAGAGGAAGCAGAAGAGGGTGACGAGCACGAGGTAGACGACCGACGCGATCGCCAGCTTGTTGTGCATGAAGATGCGCACTCGCTGGCGCCACATCGGGATGACCACGTCGGGTCCGTCGCTGACGCCCTCGGGGGCCATGGTTCGCGCGTCGAGTGGGCCGGCGAGCGGCGAGTGCGGGACCTCGCGGTCTTCGAGATCCTGGGTGGTGTTCTCGGTGGTCACTGCTCTCCTTGAATTCGAATGCGAGGGTTGACCACACCCAGCAAGATGTCCGCGATGAGGTTCCCCAACAGGGTGAAGATGGAGACGAGGAGCGTGATCCCGAGCACCGTGGGCGAGTCGAGGTAGGTCGCGGCGTTCACCGTCTCGATGCCGAGCCCGGCGTAGTTGAAGACGCTCTCGATGATGAGGGCGCCGCCGAAGAGTCCGGGGATCGACAGGCCGAGGATCGTGACGATCGGGCCGAGGGCGTTGCGGAAGGCGTGGGCGAAGAGGACCCGCCGGTTGGAGCAGCCCTTGGCCCGCGCGGTGCGGATGTAGTCCTGGACGAGCACCTCAAGGACGGTGCCTCGCATGAAGCGGCTGATGAGTGCGACGCTGAGGAGCGTGAGAGTGCCCACGGGGAGGATGAACCCGACGGGGTCGGTGAAGATGGCCCACGGCGCGACCCCCGAGGGCGGGCTGGCCGGCAGGTGGGTGATGCCGAAGCTGAAGACCTGTAGCACGAGCAGACAGAGCAGGAACGACGGGATGGCGTAGAGGATGAAGGCCGATCCGGTCGCGGTGTAGTCGAAGACGGTGTTGCGCTTGTTGGCCTGGAAGATGCCCAGGGGCACCGCGATGACAAAGGTCAGCACGAGGGCCGTGAGGGCGAGCCAGACGGTCCGGGGCACGTAGAGGGAGATGATCCCCCACACCGAGAGGTTCTGCTTGTAGGAGAAGCCCAGGTTGTGGTGCCAGACGACCTGGACGATGTAGTCCCACAGTCGCACGAGGTACGGGTGGAACATCCCGTGCTGGACGCCCCAGGTGTGCACGTTGGCCGGTGAGGCCTTCGTCCCGAGCACGACGTAGGCCGGGGCGAGGATGCCGTGGGGCTCGAAGTAGGGCAGGGTGAAGGTGAAGACCAGCACGATGAAGAGGACGATCAGGCTCTGCATCAGACGCCGGACGACGTAGGCGAACATGGCCAAACTCTAGCAGCGCGGCCGAAATCGCTCGTTGCGGGCCGGCCCCAAAACCCGAGGCCCGGGCCCCTTTCGGGGCCCGGGCCTCGGGTCTTTAGAACTGACCGAGAGGTCTACTTGAAGTAGAAGTACTCCGGGTTGAAGTTCTGCAGCGGGTTCGGGGTGAAGCCGATGTCGTGGACACCGACGGTCTTCTTCACCTCGCCCGGCGTGAAGGCGTTCGGCTGGAACAGCACCGGCACCTGCTGCTCGAAGTACTGGGCGTACCTCGTCAGGTTGGCCGTGCCGAACGTCGTCGTCTTGATGATCGCCGTCATCGTCGGGTTGTTGTAGTCACCGATGTTGAAGCTGGCACCCGGGACGAAGCCCCACTCACCGGAGGGGTAGTAGTCCGGGGCGTAGATCCAGCCCGCACCCCAGTCACACACGTCCCAGTTGGCGGCGTGGGCGGCGCAGTCGGAGATGACGTTGTTGAACGGCTCGCCGATCTGCGTCGTCTTAATCCCTAGCGAGCCCCAGGCCGACAGCATGGTCTCCACCGTCTGGGTGAAGGCCGGCGTGCCGGTGCCGTACTCGAAGCGGATCGTCAGGCGGTTGCCCTTCTTGATGCCCTTGCCGCAGTCGGCCTTGGCCGTACCGGGCTTCTCACAGAGCAGCGCCCCGTGAATCTTCTTCCAACCGTGCGAGGACAGCAGCGAGGCGGCCTTCTTCAGGTTGTAGGGGTACATGTAGGGCGGCACCTTACCGATCGACGGCGAGGCCGACGGCGGCAGCGGGTTGTCCGAGATGAGCCCGTAGCCCTTGTCCAGCTTGGCGATGATCCCCGTCTGGTTGACTCCGAACTGGAGTGCCTGGCGGATGTAGAGCTGGTTGAGGTACTTGGCGAACGGGTTCTTCGGGTTGAAGTTGTACGCCGCGTAGTCCATACCCCAGTCACCGGCACTCGCGATGATGGTGTAGTTGTTCGCGATCGCCGACCAGTTCGGACCGACCTTGCCTGGGGCCGGGGCCGGCTTGCTCAGGTACGAGGTGTCGATGTACCCGAGGTCGACGGTGCCCGCGCGCAGGTCGTTGGCCTCAGCCTGGGCCGAGGTGTAGGCCTTCTCCTGGACTTGAGCGACCGAGCTCTTCACCGGGCCCGCGTACTTCGGGTTGGGCACGAAGGTCGCGTTGCCGAGGTTGTCGAACGACTTGAGCAGGTACGGGCCGTCCGTGCCGGACTGCCAGAACGTGTTCGTGTAGTTCGAGGTCGTCTGGGCGTACTGCTGCAGGTAGGTCACGACCGCCTTGCACGCCGTGTCGGTGGAGGCCGCACCGTAGGTGCCGGTCGCACACGTCGACGTCGAGTTGGCGCCGCTCACGTCCCAGGCGTCCGGGAACGGGGTGATCTCTGACAGGTAGTTGTACGTCATCCAGCCCGGGTTCACCGCGGACTTGAAGTTGATGACGACGGTCTTGGAGTTCGGTGCGGAGACCGAGCTCACCTGGTCAGGGATGCCGTAGCCCGGCACGTAGCCGCAGTAGGCCGTCGGGTCGGAGTGGTACAGGTTCAAGAAGAACAGTACCGACTGGGCGTTCACGGGCTGGCCGTCGTAGAACTGGTAGTTGCCCATATTGATGGTCACGGTCTTGTTGCCGTTGCTGTAGACCGGGGCCGCCGCGAGCGACAGTCCGTTAGGGGCCTGCGCACCGACCTGGGGCTTGTCAACGATCGCCGCGGACGCGCCTAGACCGAACCAGTACAGCGGTCGGTACATCAGGTTCTCGAACTGGTTGATGTTGTCCACCGAGAAGTACTGGCAACCCATATACGGGAAGATGTAGTTCGGGGCAGCCCCCGGACCCTCCGCGTAAACCAACGTGCCACTCGGGGCGGAGGCCCCACTGTTGGCGACCCCGGTGGCCAGCGCTCCGAGCGCGACCGCACCGGCGGCTGCACCAACGGTGACCAGCAACCGTAACTTTCGTGTAAATCTCATTACTTCCTCCCCACGGGATCGTTGCGACCCCGCCTCGATTCACCACGTCGGTGACTGAGAGGTCACGATAGCCCAGGGTTGGGCTAATGAATGTGGCGGGAACTGACAGGGGGTTGAGAAAAGACCCAGAGGCTAACCACACCGACCAGCCCACGCGCGCTAAGAGATGAATAAAAATTCCTCTTATGAGGAAAATCGCACTTAGGGCGGTGAATCTAAGTGAAGTACCAGAACTCTGGGGTCAGTACGCCGGTCGGGCAGGGCCGTAGTGGGTGGGCGCTCGCGAGGCTCGTGGAGACCTCCCAGAGCGTGTCGGGCGTGGGGAGGTAGAGGACGGGCAGCGACTGGGCCATGTAGGTGCCGTAGCCCGAGAGCTCGCCGCGGCGGATCTCGACCAGCGCCAGCCAGTGGGCGAGGACGGGAGTGGCGAAGCCCCCGAGGCTCGCCGCCGCCGTCGTCGAATAGAAGGGGTCGCCCGAGGGGTAGTAGTCCGAGAGGTACGACCAGCCCTGGCCCGACCAGCACAGGTCGAACGCGGTCGCCGCCGCACAGTCCGCGGCGACGCTCGAGGACGTGTCGAAGGTGACGTTGAGCGACACCCCGAGGGCCGCCCAGTCGGCCGTGACCATGGCCAACTCCTGGTTGAGGGCGGGGTCGCCGCTCGCCACGACCAAGGTGAGAGCCAGGGTCTGGCCCTGGGCGATGCCGGCGCCGCACTGGGAGGACCCCGTGCCGGGGTCGATGCAGGTGGCGGACCCGCCGGCGAGGTTCCAGCCGTGGCTCAGAAGAGCTCGGCGCGCGGCGGCGGGATCACTCGGGTAGGGGTCGACGACCTTGGCCAGGGCCGGGGGGGTCGAGGGCGGGATCGGGCTCGCCCCCCCGGCGGCCCGGCCGTGAAAGACGGAGTTGATAAGGGACTTCTGGTCGATCGCCTGTTCCAGGGCGCCGCGCAGGTATCCCTGGGCGACGAGGGGTCCGCCGGCGCCCGAGGCCGCGAAGTTGACCTCGATCCCGCCGAAGCCCCACCAGGGGGTGGCGTAGAGGGTGTCGTGGGCCGAGAGGGACGGGACGTTGCTCGAGCCGGCCGGGATTGCCGAGTCGGGGACCGTCCCCACGTCGAGGGAGCCTTGGGCGAGGGCGTTCTGCTCGGCGGCGTAGGAGTCGAAGGCCACCAGGCGCACGACGCCGACCCGCGGGCGCACCGGGCCCGAGTAGTGGGGGTTGGCGATGAGGGTGGCGTCGCCGGCCGCGTCGAAGGCGCTCAGACGCCACGGGCCGTCGACGCCACCCTGCCAGAAGCTCGAGGTGAAGTCCGAGGTCGTCGTGCCCAGGCCCTGGAGGTAGCTCAGGACCTGGCGACAGGCGTCGAGCGTGCGCGCGGCGCCGTAGGTCCCGTTGGCGCACGCCGGCTGCGGACCCGACTGCGAGCGGCTCCAGGCGGGGTCGAGGGGTACGACGTTGGACAGGTCGTTGCCCATCAGCCAGTCCAGGTTGACCCGCGTCGCGAAGGTCAGGGTCACCAGGTTGCCCCGGACCCGTACCGCGCGCAGCCCCGTGGGCACCCCGCGCACCGCGACGGCGTTGCAGAACGCGCTGGGATCGGCCTCCACCAGGTTCAAGAAGAACAGGACGCTCGTCCCGTCGACCGGACGGCCGTCGGCGAAGCGCCAGCCGCGCAGGGTGAAGCTCACCTGGGTCGTCGACTTGTTGATCGTGGGCGTGGTGGCCGGTGAGAGCGCGGCCTGGTAGCCGGGCGACCCCGCGAGGCCGTACCAGTAGAGGGGGCGAAAGAGGAGGTCCTGGAACTGCTGGACGTTGGCGAGCGTGTCCTGGGCGCACCCTTCGAGCGGGAAGATGCTCGTCGGGGGGGCTCCGGGGGTCTCGCCCAGGGTGATCGCCCCGGCCGCTCCCGCGCGCGGGGCGGTGATGACGAGGGCGGCGACCAGGGCGGTCGCGGCGAACGCTATCCGCAGGGGTTGAATGGCGGGCCTTTCGGTCGGGTCGCCCCCACCCTACCTAGGCCCTAGTCGAGGGCGGCGCGCACGATCTCGTCGACGGTGGCGTGCTCGAAGGTGAAGCCCGCGGCGAGGAGCCGGTGCGGGACGACGCGCTGGCTCGCGAGCACGAGCTCATCGGCCATCTCACGGCCCAGCGCCAGGCGCAGGGCGGACGACGGGACCGTCACGCGGTCGGGTCGGCGAAGTGCGCGCGCCAGGGCGCGGGTCAGTCCGGCGTTGGTGGTGGGCGAGGGGGCGACCAGGTTCAGCGCGCCGGTGAGACGGCGGTCGAGGGCGAAGAGGGTCGCGCGCACGTGGTCGTCGAGCGAGATGGGGCTCACCCACTGGGTCCCCGGCCCGAGGCGGCCGCCCAGCCCCCGGCGAAAGAGTGGGAGCTGTCGGGCGAGGGCACCCCCGCGAGCGTCGAGGACAACGCCGGTGCGCAACGCGGTGACCTCGCCGCCGGCGACGGCGTAGCCGCTCGCCGCGTCCTCCCAGCTGACACAGACGTCGGCGAGGAATCCCTCACCCGGGGCGGAGTCCTCGTCGAGGGTCTCGTCGCCACGAGACCCGTAGTAGCCGATCGCCGACGCGCTCACCAGATGGCTCTGTGCCCCGGCGCGCGCGAGGAGCTCGGCCAGAAAGCGCGTCACGGTCAGTCGCGAGTCGCGGATCTCGCGTCGGCGCGCGAGACTCCAGCGCCGATCGCCGATCCCCGCCCCGGCCAAGTTGACAACCGCGTCGAGCTGACCGAGGCGCCACGCGTCCTCGGGGGCGATCGCTCGGCGCACCGGGTCCCAGCCGAGGGTCGGGTGCGACGAGGGGGTCGAACCGGGCCGCGCGAGCACGACGACCTCATCTCCCCGCTCAGAGAGCGCGGCCGCCAGCGCGCGCCCGAGCAGGCCGCTCGCCCCGGTCAGGCCGACGCGCACGCGTCCTTCCAGGCCGCCTCGACGAGTGCGGCGAGCTCGTCGGGGCTCGATAGGTGGGCCCCGTGGTCCGCCCCGGGAATCTCGACGGCGTGCACGAGGGGGCTCGCGTCTTCGAGGGCGCGCGCGAGGGTGCGGTAGTGCGCGACGTCGCCCGCGTCGCCAAAGGCGTAGACGACCGGCACCGCGAGGTCGGAGGGGTCGAAGGGGCGAGGACCCGAGAGCGCCGTCAAGTCCGCGCGCAGGGCGGGGCCGTCGGCGCGGCGCGAGTCGCGCTGTCGCTCGCTGAGGCGCTCCCAGGCGGCGTCCGAGACGACGCGACGGAAGAACCGCTCGGCCTCGAGGCGGGGGTCGTCCCCGGCGGGCGTGGGCGCCCCGGGCCGGCGGGCGAGCCAGGGGAAGGGGGACTCGTAGGCGAGGACGAGGGCGATCGATTCGGGCGCGCGAACGGCGGCGCCCATGGCGACCAGGCCGCCGAAGCTGTGGCCGAGGACGACGACGGGGCCGGCGTTGGTCGCGGCCACCACCCGCAGGAGGTCCTCGACGTGGTCGGCGAGGTCGCCCACGCCGAGGTCGCGCGACCCCTGGTAGCCCCGCCGGTCGTAGGCGACGACCTCGACGTCACCGAGGCGTCGCGCCAGCCGGGCGAAGGACGCCGCACGGTCCAGGGCGCCGTGGACGCACACCACCGTCGCACGGGGATGTTCGAGTGGCCGCCGGGCGAGGGCGAGTCCCGCAACGGGACCGTCGGCGACGAAGTGGAGGGTACCGGGGCGGTCGGTCCGGGTCACTGTGCGAACCTAGCGGCGCGCCCGCCCCCCACGTCGTTCTCGAGACGACGGCCCTAGTCTTGACATGTGACTGCGCCCTCGAACCCCCCCGGTCGGCGCGCGAGCGGGTCGTTTGGTCCCAACGCCTGGCTCGTGGACGACCTCTACGACCGTTACCTCGCCGACCCCGCGTCGGTCTCGGCGAGCTGGCGGGAGTTCTTTGTCGACTACCAGCGCTCGACCGTGCCCACGGTGGCCGGGGCCCCCGTGGCGACGCCCGAGCCGGCGCCGGTGGCCCCGCGCGACGAGGACGCTGAGGCGGCGGTCCCGCTGCGGGGCGCGGCCGCCCGTGTCGTCGCGAACATGACCGCGAGTCTCGCCATCCCCACCGCGACGAGCGTGCGCACGGTGTCGGCGCGGCTGCTCGAGATCAACCGGGCCGCCCTCAACGAGTCGCTCGCGCGCACCACGGGGGCGAAGGTCTCCTTCACCCACCTCATCGCCTACGCCGTGGTGAAGGGCCTGCTCGCCGTCCCGTCGCTCAACGCCGCCTTCGTCGAGGCCGTCGACGCCAAGGGCACCCCGGGGGTGCGCCACCACGAGCACGTGGGACTCGGCCTCGCGGTCGACGTCGAGCGCAAGGACGGCTCGCGCGGACTGCTCGTGCCCGTCGTGCGCGAAGCCGACACGCTCGGCTTCCGCGACTTCTTGCTGCGCTATGAGGACCTCGTGCGCAAGGTCCACGCCGGCGCCTTCGGCGCCGACGACCTCGTCGGGGCGACGGTGTCGCTCACCAACCCGGGCACCCTGGGCACGGTGCAGTCGGTGCCTCGGCTCATGCCCGGCCAGGGCGCGATCATCGGGGTGGGGGCGCTCGCCTGGCCCGCCGGTTTCGAGGCGGCCGACCCGCGTGCGCTCGCTGAGATGGGCGTCGGCAAGGTCCTGACCCTCACCTCCACCTACGACCACCGGATCATCCAGGGGGCCGAGTCGGGCCTCTTCCTCAAGTACGTGGCCGAGTGCCTGACCGGCGGCCACGGCTTCTACGACGACGTCTTCGCCTCGCTGGGCATCCCCTACGAGCCGGCCCGCTGGTCGACCGACACCAACGCGGTGGGTGCGGAGGGCGAGGCCGAGCGGGTCTTGAAGCAGGTCCGGGTCCAAGAGCTGATCAACATGTACCGGGTGCGCGGCCACCTCGCCGCCCACCTCGACCCCCTCTCGAGCGAGCCGCCGCCGCTGCACCCCGAGCTCGACCTCGCGACCTACGGCCTCACCATCTGGGACCTCCAGCGGACCTTCGTCGTCGACGGCCTGGGCGGGCGCGCCGAGGCGACCCTCGAGGAGATCCTCGCCCTGTTGCGTGAGGCGTACTGCCGCACCATGGGCGTGGAGTACGGCCACATCCTCGACCCGGTCCAGAAGCGCTGGATCCAAGAGCGTGTCGAGGGGGTGCGCGCGACGACCTCCTCGGAAGAACAGCGTCGGATCCTCGCCTCGCTGACCGAGGCCGAGGTCTTCGAACGGTTCTTGCACTCGCGCTACGTGGGCCAAAAGCGCTTCGGGCTCGAGGGCGCCGAGTCGACCATCGTCGCGCTCCAGACCATCCTCGACGAGGCGGCCGACGCCGGTCTCGCCGAGGCGGTCATCGGCATGGCCCACCGCGGACGGCTCAACGTGCTCGCGAACGTCGTGGGCAAGTCCTACAGCGACATCTTCTCCGAGTTCGAGGGCAATCTCGACCCCGAGAGCGTCCAGGGCAGTGGCGACGTCAAGTACCACAAGGGGGCCCGCGGGGTCTTCAAGAGCCCCACCGGCTCGACGATCGAGGTCTCGATGGCCTCGAACCCGAGCCACCTCGAGGCGGTGAGCCCGGTGGCCGAGGGGATCGTGCGCGCCAAACAAGACCTGGTACTGCGCCCGCCGGCCGTGGCGCCCAACGCCGCTCTCTACGGCTTCTACCCCTACCTGCCGATCCTGATTCACGGGGACGCCGCCTTCGCCGGCCAGGGGGTCGTCGCCGAGACGCTCAACCTCTCCCAGCTCGCCGGCTACCACGTGGGCGGGGCGATCCACCTCGTGATCAACAACCAGCTGGGCTTCACGACCGCCCCCGAGTCGGCCCGCTCGAGCCAGTACACGACCGACGTGGCCAAGATGATCCAGGCGCCGATCTTCCACGTGAACGGCGACGACCCCGAGGCCTGCGCGCGGGTGGCCCGGCTCGCCTTCGAGTACCGCCAGGCCTTCCAGCGCGACGTCGTCGTCGACATCGTCTGCTACCGGCGCCACGGTCACAACGAGGGTGACGACCCGAGCTACACCCAACCCCTCATGTACAAGGTGATCGACCAACTGCGCAGCGTGCGCAAGATCTACACCGAGACCCTGGTGCGTCGGGGTGACATCTCGCTCGAGGAGGCCGAATCGTTCCTCGACGAGTTCAACGCCCGCCTGCAGAGCGTGCTCGACGAGGTCCGCACGGTGCCCGTGCCCCAGCTCTCCGGCGTGCCGGTCGCCGAAGTCCCGGCGGACCCCCCGGCGCCCGAGACGGGCGTGGCGCTTGAGACGCTGCTCAGCGTGGCCCGGGCCTCGCTCCGGGGCCCCGAGGGGTTCGTGGTGCACCCCAAGCTCGAGCGCCAGTTCACCCAGCGGCTGGCCCAGCTCGACGCGGGCGAGGTCGACTGGGCTTTCGGAGAGGCGCTGGCCCTGGGCACGCTCGCCCTTGAGGGCACCAACGTGCGCCTCACCGGTCAGGACTCTCGTCGCGGGACGTTCTCGCATCGTCACGCCGCCCTGATCGACTACGAGACCGGCGAGCAGGTGGTACCACTCGCCGAACTCGGCGCACCGGGCTTCATCACCGTGCGCGACTCGTTGCTCTCGGAGTACGCGGCGCTCGGCTTCGAGTACGGCTACTCGGTCGAGGCGCCACGCTCGCTCGTCGTCTGGGAGGCCCAGTTCGGTGACTTCGCCAACGGGGCCGAGATCATCATCGACAACTTCCTCGTCGCCGCGGAGGACAAGTGGGGCCAGCACGCCGGGCTCGTGATGCTCTTGCCCCACGGCTACGAGGGCCAGGGTCCCGAGCACTCGAGCGGACGGATCGAGCGGTTCCTCTCGCTCTCGGCGCGCAACAACATCCGTGTGACCCAGCCGACCACGGCGGCGCAGTACTTCCACCTTCTGCGCAGCCAGGTCAAACGCGAGCGGGTGACCCCCCTCGTCGTCTTCACGCCCAAGTCGATGCTGCGCGCCGTGGCGACCCGCTCGCCGCTCGAGGCGCTCGTCACGGGCTCGTTCCGCAGCGTCCTCGACGACCCGGCGGCGGAGCGTGCGAGCGTGACCCGCGTGGTCCTCGCCTCGGGCAAGGTGGCTCACGAGGCGCTGGCCCGGCGCGACGAGGTCGGTGCGCGCACCGTCGCGGTCGTGCGCGTCGAGCAGCTCTACCCGTGGCCGGCCGCGGCGATCGACGAGGTGCTCGCCGGCTACCCCGGCGTGAGCGAGGTGGTCTGGCTCCAGGAGGAGCCCGAGAACATGGGGGCGTGGCCCTTCGTGCACCACCGTCTCCACGCCCACCTGCGCGAGCGCCCGGTGGCCCACGTCGCGCGCGCCGAGTCGGCCAGCCCGGCCACCGGCAGCGGACTCGTCCACGGCGCCGAGCAGGCCGACCTGCTGGCCCGGGCCGTCGGGTGAGTGCCGCGCGCGCCAAGGCGCGCGTCGTCGTCGACGGCTCGAACATCGCGACCGAGGGACGCGTCACACCGAGCCTCGCCCAGCTCGACGAGGCGGTACGCGCCTACATCGAGGAGAACCCCGGCGCCGACGTGATCGTCGTGGTGGACGCGACCTTCGAGCACCGGGTGCCGGCCGCGGAGCGGGCCGCCTTCGGCGAGGCCGTCTTGGCCGGCGAGGTCGTGACGCCGCCGGCCGGGGCGATCGGACGCGGGGATGCCTTCATCTTGAAGATCGCCGACCGCATCGGCGCCGTGGTGCTGTCGAACGACTCGTTCCAGGAGTTCCAAGAGGAGTACCCGTGGCTCTTCGACGAGGGTCGCCTGGTCGGGGGCAAGCCGGTGCGCGGCGTGGGTTGGGTCTTCACCACGCGGCTCCCGGTGCGCAACCCCAAGGTCCTGCGCCAGGCGAAGCGGGCCGCCAAGGTCGTCGCCCCACCCGAGCCGACGGCCAAGCGCGCCGCGAAGAAGGCGACCGCGAAGGCCCCAGCCACCCCGACCAAGGCCACCGTCCCCGCGGCCAAGGCCCCCGCCAAGCGGGCCGCCAAGGCGACGCCACCCGCGGTGGCGCCACCGGAGCCGACGGCCAAGCGCATCGCGAAGAGGGCCATCGCGGCGCCACCCGAGACCACCCCCGAGCCGGCCGTAGCGCTGCGTCGCGGTCGACACCCGGTCAACCCTGAGTCGGAGTTCACCCGCTTCCTCGCCGCCCACCGGATCGGCGGGCGGCTCACCGGCGAGGTCGTCACCTTCACCTCCCACGGCGCGGTCGTCACCGTGGAGGTGCGCGGCGGCGGCCGCGTCGAGTGCTACGCCCCGACGGCGTCGCTCGGCTCGCCGCCCCCGGCGCGAGCCCGCGACGTGCTGAGCCGGGGTGAACGTCGCGGCTTCACGTTGGTCGCGGTCGACCCCGAACGACGGATCGCGGAGCTGGCCCTGGTGTGAGCACGGCCTCCCTCGACCCGTTGGACTGGCTGCCGCATCGACCGCCCTTCCTCCTGCTCGACGCGATGACCCGCATCGAGCCGGGCGTGTCGGCCGCGGGCCGCTGGACCCTGCGCGGGGACGAGTGGTTCTTCGCCGGTCACTTCCCGGGGATGCCGGTGACCCCCGGGGTCTTGCTGCTCGAGTCCATCGCCCAGTGCGGCGCGGTGGCGGTGCTCGCCGACTCCCGCTACGCGGGCCGGCTGCCGCTCTTCGGGGGGATCGAGCGGGCCCGGTTCCGCCGCCAGGTCGTCCCGGGCGACACCGTGGAGCTCGAGTGCACGATGTCGCGGCTGTCGGCCCGCGGCGGGCGCGGCGCGGGCCGGGCCAGCGTCGGGGGCGCGCTCGCCGCGGAGTGTGAGCTCCTCTTCGTGCTGGCCGATCGGCCGTGAGGATCGCCACCTGGAACGTCAACTCGCTCAACGCGCGCCTCGAACGCGTGCTCGAGTGGCTCGAGGCGAACGATCCGGACGTGATGCTCTTGCAAGAGACGAAGCTGCGCGACGAGGCGTTCCCGACCCCGGCGTTCGCCGACCTCGGCTACGAGAGCGCCCACGTCGGCCAGGGCCAGTGGAACGGCGTCGCCGTCGTTTCGCGGGTGGGACTCGACGAGGTGGCCCGCGGGTTGAGCGACGGGGAGGCCCGTCTGGTCGGGGCGACCTGCGCGGGACTGCGGGTCTACTCGTGCTACGTCCCCAACGGCCGGGCCCTCGATGACCCCCACTACGCCTACAAGCTCGCCTGGCTCGACGAGCTGCGCGAACTCCTCGCCGCGCGAGACCGTTCGCTCCCGGTGCTGGTCGGGGGCGACTTCAACGTCGCCCCGGCCGACCGCGACGTCTGGGACCCGGCCGCGCTTCAGGGGATGACCCACGTGAGCGGTCCCGAGCGCGCGGCGCTCGCGGGCCTCGAGTCGACCGGCCTGGTTGACGCGGTGCGCCTCGCGCACCCCGAGGAGCCGTGCTTTACCTGGTGGGACTACCGCGGGGGCGCCTTCCATCGGGGCTGGGGGATGCGCATCGACCTCGTCTACCTCGACGGCACCCTCGCGCCGCGAGTGCGGGCCGCCTACGTCGACCGCGACGCGCGTAAGGGGCCCAAGCCCTCGGACCACGCGCCGGTGGTGGTCGAGCTCGACCTCTAGCGCGGCGCGAACTCCGCCTCGACGAGGTGGGGTCCGGACTCGGCGGTGGCTGCGCCGAGGCGCTCGACGAGCGCCTCGGCCGTGGTCGCTCGGGTGGCGGGCACTCCGAAGCCGTGCGCCAGCGCGACGTAGTCGAGGTCGGGGCGCGAGAGGTCCATCAACGACGCGCTAGGCGAGCCCGCCACCATCGCCCCGAGGCGGTGGCGCTCCCACTCGAGGATCGCGTAGCGCCGGTTCACCAGGACGACCACGGTCACGTCGAGACCTTCGCGGGCCATCGACCACAGCGCCGGCGCGCTATAGCAGAAGGAACCGTCGGCCACGAGGGCGAGGACCCGGCCCGCGGAGCCCACGGCGGCCCCCAGCGCGCAGGGCAGCCCGTAGCCCAGGGCGTGGCCGGTGAGCGTGGTGATCCGGTGGGCCGGCGACGCGCTCGTCGCTTCGAAGAGGTGCAGCCCCGAGGTGATCGACTCGTCGACGACGACCGTTCCCTCATCGAGCGTGGCGCCCACCGCCGCGCAGAGCGACTCGGGGGTGAGCGGCCCCGTGGGCGCCGCGGGTGGCGCCAGCGGGGCGAACCCCACCGGCGGCGCCCCGAGGCGCTCGACGAGGGCCTCGAGGGCGCCGAGGACGTCCTCGTCGGGGGCGGCGAGCGTGGTGATCCGGGCGTCCTCGCGCACGAGTCGGCCGGCCACGCCCTCGTAGTCGAAGGGTCCGACCGGTTCGCGCGCCCCCACGAGGACGAGCTCGTCGACCTCGGCCAGCTGGGCCTGGGCGAACTCGGGGATGTAGTTGACCCGCTCGAGGGTCGTCGCGCCGGCCCCGTGGTCGACGATCGCCGGGAACGGCTCCATGAACAGCCGCGTCGCGCCCGCGGCCCCGACGCGGGCCGCGAGCTCGAGTCCCCGACGCGTGAGGGCGGCCCCCCCGAGCAGCAGGGCCGTGCGCGGGCCCGAGGCGTGCGCCGCGGCCTCGACGGCCGCGGTCGCGACGGGTCGTGCCGCGGGCGGGGCGACCGTCACGACGGGCTCGTCACAGGGCCGCCCGGCCGCGTCGGAGGCGATAGCGAGCACGACCGGTCGGCCCGGCGGGCCGTAGGCGGCGCGCAGGGCGTCGGCCGCGTCGGTGCCCAGGGTCGCCCCCGACACCGCGCGCCGGTACCACCCGCCGACCGAGGCGGCCAGGCCGTCGAGGTCACTGGCGAGCAGTGGGTCGAGCGCGCGATGTCGGTCGGGGAAGTCGCCCACGACGGCGAGCACCGGGGAGTGGGCGCGGCGCGCGTTATGCAGGTTGCTCCAGCCGTTGGCGAGGCCGGGTCCCAGGTGGACCAGGGCGGCGCCCGCCCGTCCGGTCACGCGCGCGAAGCCGTCGGCGGCGCCGGTGGCGACGGGCTCGGCCAGGACGAGGATCGGGCGCACGCCGGGGTCGTCGTCGAGGGCCGCGACGAGGTGCATCTCGGAGGTGCCGGGGTTGGCGAAGCACGCCTCGACGCCGCCGGCGCGCAGCGTCTCCCACAGTGCGTTGGCGCCCAGTCGCGTGGCGGTCCCCCCGTTCGCGCGCACTATACCCGGGGCCCCGGGGCGGCCTCGGACTCGTCGAGGCGGCGTATCGACTCTTCGAGCTCGGCGCGAATCGCGCGCAGGCGGGCCCGACGCGCCTCGCCTTCGAGGGGCGCCTCGCGCGCGGCGATCGCGGCGATCGCCGTCTCGACCGGGGCGAGGAACCGGCTCGGCGAGCGGTCGGGGAAGCGCGGGTCGTTGCGCCCCCGACTCCAGGTCACGAGCAGCGACGACTCGGCCCGACTCAGCGCGACGTAGGCGAGCCGCTGCTCCTCGTCGAGCTGCTCGGGGGTCGTCGCACCGTAGTGGGGCAGCTGGCCCTCGGACCAGCCGATCGCCGCGACGTGGGCGAACTCGAGCCCCTTGGCCCGGTGGATCGTCGAGAGGGCCACGGCGTCGCGCTCACCCTCGTCGGGCCGGCGCGGACCCTCGCCCATGAGGTCCGAGGCGGGGGAGTGCTCGGGCCCGCGGCGCTCGAAGGGCACGCCGGCCGCCTCGAGGGCGGCGCCGACGACCTCGAGCTGGGCGTTGGTGCGCGCGAGCACCGCCATCGAGCGCCACGGGCTCTGGGCGTGGTGGCGCGCGACGAGCCACGCCACGACGGCGCGGGCCTCGGCCTCGTCGGTGTCGAAGGTGCGCACAAGGGGCACCTCGCCGTCGTCCTTCGCAGGCTCGATGGCGCGCACGCCCGGCTCGAGCAGCGTGGAGGCGACCGCGACGATGTGCGCGGTGGAGCGGTGGTTTCGGGTCAGGTCGAGCACCACCGTGTCGGGCCAGGTCTCGACGATCTCGCGCATCAACGAGGGGCTCGCCCCGTTGAACCCGTAGATCGATTGGTTGGGGTCGCCCACGCAGAACAGGTCGGGGTCGTCACCGGCCATCTGGCGCAGGAGGGAGAACTGCAGGGGGTTCATGTCCTGGGTCTCGTCGACGAAGAGGGCCCGGTAGCGGTGGCGGAAGGCGGCGCGCACGTCGGGCTCGTCGCGCAACAAGGCGACGGCCTCGGCCAAGAGCAGGTCGAAGTCGAGCGTGCTACGGCTCTTGCACAGTCCGACGTAGCGGTCGATGAGCTCGGCGGTGATCGCGGGCGCCAGGGGAGTCTCGCGCCGGGTGCGCCGTAGCGCCTTGGCGTAGCCGGCGCCGCCGAGGCCCTGGCTGAGAGCCCAGCCGATCTCCAGCTCGACGCGCGGCAGCTGCCACTCCTCGAGGTCCACCACGCCGGCCTCGCGGGCCTGGGTGGCGAGGGCGCTCACCAGGCGTCGGCGGTGGGGCTCGAGACTCAGGGGGCGAAGGTGGTGGTCCTCGCGGTAGCGCGAGACGAGCGATAGCGCCGCGCGGTGGAAGGTGCCCGCGGCGACGTCGCGCACCCCGGCGCGCCAGAGACGCCGGCGCAGCTCGTCGCCGGCCTTGCGGGTGAAGGTCATGGCCAGGACCTGGTCGGGGGCGAGGTCACCCTCGAGCACGCGCCGCTCGATCCGCAGGGTCAAGACGTGGGTCTTGCCCGAGCCGGCCGTGGCGCGCACGACGAGGCGCCGTGCGCTCGAGGTCACCGCCTCTCGCTGTTCCGGGGTGAGCCCGAGCAGCCTCTCGGCCCCGAAGGTCGCCGCGTCGCTCATCGTGCCCCTGACGCTACCGGCGGACCGTGACCCCCACCCGAAGCGCCCAGGCGTCGTCACTAACCTGAGGGCGTGCTGCGCGCTCTCGGCCCCGACCTGTTCGCCGAGACCTACGGCGAGGGGCCCTTGCGCGTGGTGTGGCTTCACGGCTGGGCCCGTCGGGGCCACGACTTCGCGGCGGCGGCGACCGAGCTGGCCCACCGGGGGGTGCGCTCGATCGCGCTCGACCTGCCGGGCTTCGGGGCCTCCGCGCCGCCCGCGCGCGCCGGAGGTGCGCGCGCCTACGCCGAGCTCGTCGCACCGTCGCTCGAGACCGCGCTCGACGGCCCCGTCGTGCTGGTCGGCCACTCCTTCGGGGGCACCGTGGCCACGGTGATCGCGGCGCGCCGACCCGAGCTCGTGCGCGCCCTCGTCTTGAGTGGGGCGCCGGTGCTGCGCACGCCCTCGGCCGCGCGCCCGCCCGTGTCGTACCGGCTGGTGCGCTGGGCGGCCCGGCGCGGGCTGGTGGGCGAGGCCCACCTGGAGCGGGCCCGCCAGCGCCACGGCTCGACCGACTACCGGCGCGCGAGCGGGGTGATGCGCGAGGTGCTCGTGGCGTCGGTCAACGAGTCCTACGAGGATGAACTCGCGCACCTGCGCGTGCCGGTGCGCCTCTTGTGGGGCGCCCTCGACGGAGAGATCCCCGTCGCCGTCGCCGAGCGCGCCGCGGCGCTCGTGGGCGCGGGCGCCCGCCTGCGCGTCCTGGCCGGGGTGGGCCACCTGGTGCCGACCGAGGCCCCCGGGGCCCTCGTGGAGGTGGTGGAGGGGGCGCTCGGCTCGTGAGCCCCGCCTTCGCCGTCCTCACGGGGGGCGCCCTCGCGCTCGCCTGGGCCGCCCAGATGGCCCGCTGGCTGCGGGTTCTCCAGCGCGAGCACTACGACCCGCGCGCGATGAGCCGGTTCCTCGGGCGTTGGACCTCGCCACCGGCGCCCTCGGCGCGCGCCCTCGGCTCGCGCGGCCCCGTGGGCCGAGCGCCCCGGCGCCCCTTCACCCTCAGCCACGCGCTGATCCTCGTGGTGGTCGTGAGCTTGCTCGTGCGCGCCGACGCGTTGCTCGTCGCGGCCACCGTCGCCTACGGGATCCTCTGCCCGGTGGGGCTGGCGCTGCGCGGGCGCACCGGCGCGCTCGTGTTCACCCCGCGGCTCACCACGACCGCGGTCGCGGCGACGGTGGTCTCGGCCGCGCTGTCCGCGCTGGGCCTGGCGACGGCCCGCCCGTACCTCGGCGCGGTGGTGGCGGTGTGGGCGGTACCCCCGGTGCTCGACCTCTCGACCCGACTCCTGCGCCCGCTCGAGGAGCGTCGCGCTCGGCGCTTCGTCGAATCCGCGGCGCGTCGGCTCGCCGCGGTGCACCCCCGCGTGGTGGGGATCACGGGATCGTTCGGCAAGACCTCGACCAAGAACCATCTCGCCCAGCTCATCCAGGGCGCACGCGCCGTCGTCGCGACTCCGCGCAGCTACAACAACCGCGCCGGCCTCTCGCGCGCGATCAACGAGGGTCTCGTCGAGGGCACCGAGGTCTTCGTCGCCGAGATGGGCACCTACGGGCCGGGGGAGATCCGTGAGCTCTGCCGGTGGTTCCCGCCCGAGGTCTCGGTCGTGACGGCCATCGGCCCGGTCCACCTCGAGAGGATGGGCAGCCTGGAGGTCATCGAGACGGCCAAGCGCGAGATCACCGAACGGGCGACGACGGTGGTGCTCAACGTCGATGACGCGCGACTGGCCGGGTGGGTCCCGTCACTGCGGTCCCAGGGCAAACGGGTCGTGACCGCGGCCAGCGCCGCCGCCGCCGAGGTGCGCGTGGCGCTCGAGTCCGACCAGTGGCGCGTCGAGGTCGGGGGAGAGGAGGTTGCGCGCACCGCGGCGGTGGCCGGCCTGCAGGCGACCAACGTCGCCTGCGCGATCGGCGCGGCCCTGGCGCTCGACGTCCCGCTCGAGGCGGTGGTGGCGGGGCTCGCGCGTCTCGCGCCGGTCGAGCACCGTCAGGGGGTCGCCCGGGCGGGCTCGGGCGTGGTCGTGATCGACGACACCTTCAACGCCAACCCGGCGAGCGCCATGAGCGCCCTCGAGACGCTGCGCGCGCTCGAGGGGCCGGGGCGCCGAGTGGTCGTGACCCCAGGACTGGTGGAGCTCGGTCGCGAGCAGCACGCCGAGAACCTGCGCCTGGGCCGGCGCATCGCGGCCCTCGGCGCGGAGCTGGTGGTCGTCCAGCGCACCAACGTGGTGGCGCTGGCGCTGGGCTACGAGGGACCGTTTCGGCGCTTCGACCGACGGGACCAGGCGGTCGAGTGGGTTCGCGCCAACCTGCGCGAGGGCGACGCCGTCTTGTACTTGAACGACCTGCCCGACCACTACCCTTGATGACTTGATGAACTCGAGACGGGACCGGTCGTGACCATCGCGGTGCTCTTCGGGGGGCCGGCTCCCGAACACGACATCTCCATCCTGACCGGGCTGCAGGCGCTGCGCGAGTTGGCGCGCGCTGGGCGCGACCCGCTGGGGGTCTACTGGACCAAGACCGGGACCTTCCTCGCCGTCGAGCCCGGCGCCGAGGCCGAGGACTTCCTCGCCGGTCCCCCCAAGGGGTCGACCGCGCTGGCCCTGCGCGCGGGGCCCGAGGGCGGGCTCTTTAGCGTCGGTGGGCGCTTGAAGGGCGAACGCCGCCTCGAGGTCGAGGCGGTCGTGGTGGCGACCCACGGCGCGCCGGGCGAGGACGGGACGCTCCAGGGGCTGCTCGACCTCGCCGGACTGGCCTACACCGGCCCGAGCGTCGCGGGCGCCGCGATCGGCATGGACAAGTGGGTCTTCGGCTCCTTGGTCGCGGCGGCCGGGCTGCCCACGCTGCCCCGGGCGCTGCTCGGCCCCGAGACCGACGCGCTCGCCTTCGGCGGTCCCTACATCGTCAAGCCGCGCTTTGGGGGCTCGTCGATCGGGATTGACGTCGTGGCGGACCTCGCGACGGCGCGGGCCCGGCTGGCCACCAACGTCCACCTCACCAACGGTGCCGTCGTCGAGCCCTACCGCGAGGACCTCCGTGACGTCCAGATCGCCCTGCGCACCCACCCGCGTCTCGAGCTCTCCGCGATCGAGCGGCCCCTGCGGCGCAGCGGCGGCGCCGAGATCCTCGACTACCGCGACAAGTACGTCGGGGGCGAGGGGATGGTGAGTGCCCCGCGTGAGCTGCCGGCCACCCTGGCACCCGGCCAGCGCGAGGAGGTCGAGCGCTGCGCGCGCGCGATCGCCTCGGTGGCCCTGGTGCGCGGCGTGGCTCGAGTGGACTTTCTCGCCAACGATCGCGAGCTCTACGTCAACGAGATCAACACCATCCCCGGGTCGCTCGCGAAGTATCTCTTCGTCGACCCGCCTCTCGCCTTCGCCGACCTACTGGGTGACCTGGTGGCGGAGGCGCGCGAGCGCCCAACTCATCGCTACAGCGTCGCGGGGGCCGACGGGACGGTCCTGCGCTCGGCGGGCTCCATCGCGGCCAAACTCGCGTAGCCGCGGCACCGCCGCGAGCGCCTCGCGTAGCGCGTCGCTGTAGGGATCGACCAGCAGGCCCTGCTCGAGCGCCCAGAAGGCCCGCTCGTACTCTCGCCGGCCCCGCGCGTGGTGACACAACGCCAGGGCGGCCCACTCCCCGTCGCGCGCCAGTCGGGCCCCGTGGCCTTCGGCGAGGAACCACTCGAAGCCGCGCAACGCGCTGGCCAGCGGCTCGCCCTGGACCAGGCGCAGCGCGCGCTGGGCCAGGGCCGCGGACTCCTCGCCGGTGGTCTCGCGGGCGCGCGCGACCAGGGTGGTGAACTCCTCGAGGTCCGAGTCGATCCCGTGGGTCACGTACAGGCCGGACGAGGTCACCGGGTGGAGCCGCGGGCCCCGGGCGTCGGCGCCAAGGCTGCGTCGCACGGCGCTCGCGGTGTTGGCGAGCGTGCGAGTCGAGGCGTCGGCGTCGGCGTGGCCGAGTACGCGTGTGCGCAGCCGCTCACCGGTGATCGGCTCGTGGCGGTGCAGGGCGAGGTAGGCCGTCATCTCCACGCAGCGCCGTCGCAGTGTCTCGACGAAGGGCTCGACCAATCCGGTGACGCGCGGCTCGGCTCGCAGCAGCTCGACGCGCGGGCCCGCGCCGGCTTGTGAGTCGTCGGTGAGGGCACGGCGCTCGAGGGTGACGGTGCTCGCGAGCAGGTCGTCGTCGAGACGGGCGGCGTCGCCGAGGTAGAGCACGACGGCTCGGCGCAGGGCGCGCGTGGCTAGGGCGTGCAAGAGCTCGTCCTCGCGTCGCGCGACGACGAGCCGCTCTGGGCCGAGGCTGACCACGTGGGCCAGGGCGTCCTCGACCCCCCAGCCCGGGGCCAGCGCCAGTCGGCCACCCTCGCGGGCGAAAGCGACGCGCACCCCGTCCGGCCCCTCGCCGAGCACGCAGGCCACGAGCGGGAAGCGGGGCTCGTCGGGGCCGGCGTCGAGGGGTCCGTTCGGCACGACCACGATCCCGTCGCGACCCCGATCGCAGCGCGCCGCCACGCGCCGGACCGTCTCGGGGTCTGACGCGCGCAACAAGGTGATGGACTCTTCCACGTCGAGGCCGTCGGCCCCCTCGTCGCGCAGAGTGTCGGCGCGACGCTTGGCGGCCAGGGCGAGCGGGACGGCCCCGAGGCCGACTCCCACCGGGACCCGCGGCGCCGGGGACCGGGGGGCGGGCGCCGCGGCCGAGACGGTGACCGGCCCGGGGCCGGCGCTCGAGGCGTGTCCGGGCGTTGCCACGAGGGCGACCACCCCAACCACGAGTCCGGCGAGCCAGGCGCTCGCGCCGGGCCGGACCGGGCGGCCACGGCGCAGGCGCACCGCGTTGCGCCCGACCTGGACGACGAAGCCGACCCACAGCCCCGCGAGAACCGCGAGCGCCACCCGGATGAGGACCGGGTGGGAGGTGACGGGGGCACGCCAACGCGCCACGACGACGTAGGGCAAGAGCACCACGTAGAGCGTGAGCGCGCCGCGCGGGACCCACGCCCCGGCCGGGCTCAGCCCTCGGGGGTCAGCTGCCACGTCACCGTCTGGCCGGTCGGGTCGACGAGGGCCAGCTGGCACGGCGTCGAGCCCACCACGAAGGTCGCCGCGACCGTCGCCGTCTGAGCGCCGCAGGCCAGGGTTGCCCCGAGCGGCGCGCTCGAGGTGAGGGTCCAGGTCCGCGGTCCGGCCAGCGGTACGACGACGCTGGACAGCCCCCCGCCGAGCTGCCCGCCGACGGGCCCGCTCGTCGCGGAGGCGCCGGCGGAGGCGGTGGCGCTCGCGGCGGTCGAGCTCGACGAGGCGGCGGTACTCGACACGGGGTGCGGCCCGGTCGGCGCCGGCGGGGCGGTGGGCGTGGTCGAGGTCGTCGTGCTCGTCGGGCTCGGGGTCACTCGACGCCGCGCGACTCGTCGCGGGCTCGACGGCGACGTGACCGACGTCGAGGTAGTCACCGCGGGTGCGCGGGCGAGGCTCGGCGCCGAAGGTGTGCCCGCCCGGCTCGTCGAGCCGAGGGTCAGCACCAGGACGATCAACAACAGGGGGCTCGACCACAGGACCCACGTCGATGCGGCGGGCAGGCGGCGGGGTCGGCTCATAAGGTCCCCGCAGGGTACGTGGCTCATCACTCATTCCACTGGGTTCTCTCACAACGGCTCATAGGAGGTGGTGCTGGGCGAAGTGGCGAAGCTCGCCCTGGAGGGTCACGGGGTGAGAGCGGTCGGCCGCCGCCAGCTCGCGCAGGCTGCGCCCCTCGAAGACCCGGGCGTAGGTCAGGCGCGCGAGCCGGGCGTGGGGGCCCGTCGCGAGGTCGCTGAGCCTCGCGAGAAGCGGGGACGACTCGGCCGCCGGCCGCTCGAGGTCGAGCCGGCCCACCTCGCGGGCCGCCTTCTCCTTGAGCAGCCACCGGCGCAGGCGGCCCCGCAGCGCCGAGAGCAGGTCGGGGGCGGCGTAGGGACGGGACTGACCGGCCCAGTCGAGGACGAGCTCGCCCAGCAGTGAGACCGCGGTCGCGACCGTCTCGGAGGGCTCCTCCACAATCCCCTCGCCGAAGCGCAGCTGGCGACAGACCGCGACGAGTCCCGGCAGGAGAGTCTGAATGAGCGCCCGCTGGATCGCGCGGTCCCGGGCGCCCTCGAGCAGGGCCCGCACCAGCGCGGCGCGCTCGAGGACCGTGCGACCGCCCCGCGACTCGCACAGGGCGACCACGTCAAAGAGGTCCACGCACCCCTCGAGGGAGAGGTCGGGGCACCTTTCGGCGAGGCGCCGGCAAGCCGCCCGGGCGTCGGGGTCGCGTCCGGTGTGTCGCCACTCGGCGCGCATCTCGGTGAGCAGATCGTGGTGGTGGTTCATGGCTCCACCCCACTGGAGGGTGCGCAGAGCGGGGCGACCCCGACGGTTCCCTCGCGCACACCCTCTCGCACGCCGGCAAGGGTGACCACGCCCGTTCACAGCGCGGCGCACAGCGCTGGTCGTAGGCTGCTCCCGTGGACATCGAGGCCTTCTACGAGCAGAACGAGGCGCGGCGCGAGAGCGCCGAGCTCGAGTACGGCGATGAGTGGACCGACGCCGCGGGCAACCGCTACGAGCTGGCGTGGGTCGAGGACACCGGTGAGCTCTACCTCATGGTCGAGCCCGACGCCGTGGTGACCGAGGACATGTTCGGCGACTTCCTCGTCTCGGACGAGCCCGTCGGCGAGCTTCAGGTGGTGGTCGTGGCGACGATCCGCTCCGAGAGCGACCTCGAGGACCGCCTGGCCGGCTGGGAGGACGAGATGGGTCGGGCGAACTCCCTGCGTTGGCTCTGGGGGAGGCTGCGCGACCGAGGCGTCGACGACGACGACGACCTCTAGCGGTGCGTCTCGGCCGTTGGATCCCCGGGGGGAACTAGTCGCCGGCGACCCGGCGGCGACCTACCATGGGCCCGAGGAGAGTGGGGGAGATGGGCCGTCGCGTTTTGAGACTCGCGCGCTGGCGCGCGCTCGCGATCGGCGCGCTGGCGGGGTCGGTCCTCACCCTGGGCGCCGTGCCCGCCTCGGCGGTCCAGCCCTCGGGCCACGGGAGCCACGGCGGCGGTAGTACCAGCGGGTCCACCACGGGTAACGACGTGTCGTACCCCCAGTGCGGGGGGAGCCTGCCCGCGGGCCAGGCCTTCGGCATCGTGGGCGTGACGGGGGGGCTCGCCAACAACCTGAACCCGTGCCTCGGGCCCTCGGGCTCGTACCCGAGCTACACCGAGAGCGAGCTCTACTGGGCGTTCGCCACCTCGATAGGGGGAACGGCCCAGCCCCCGGCGTCGCTCTACGTGAACACCGCCGACCCCGGTGACTCCTACAACGGCTCGGTGATTTCCGACTGGCCGACGTCGGGCTCGACCCCGTACGGTTCGTGCACGACGACCACGGTGACCCTGTCTAGTGGGACCTATTCCGTCGGGGCGAACTCGGACGCGTGCGCCTGGCAGTACGGCTACAACAAGGCGACCCAGGACGCCTCGTGGCTCGCGGCCGCCGCGAGCGCGATAAACGCACAGGAGAGTTCGACGACGGTGCCGGGCATGGCGAGCCGCTTCCCGTGGTGGCTCGACGTCGAGACGGGCAACACCTGGCAGTCCGACACGACGATGAACGTGGCCGACCTCCAGGGCATGATCGCCGGTCTCCAGGCCGCGGGGGCTGGGTCGGTCGGGGTCTACTCGACCACCGCGCAGTGGGACTCCATCACGGGGAGCACGACAAACGCCTCGGGAGCGCTCTGGGACATCCCGGAGTGGGTCGCCGGCGCGCGCACGGCCTCAGAGGCCCAGGGCAACTGCACCCAGACCTCGTTCACCGGTGGTGTGGTGAGCCTCGCGCAGTGGAGCGGGCGCCCCTTCGACGGGGATGTCGTCTGCCCCTAGTCGTTCAGGTGGGGAGCAGTCGCGTGCGCGCGACCGACCCCTAGAGGTAGGGCGTCGAGGAGTCGGCGATCGCGCACATGCGCGTGAGCGTCGCCACGAGGTTCTCGAGGGGCACCCGCTCGGCCTCGTTGATCGTGGTCATGAGGGGGTTCCAGCTGCCGTCGGCCGAGGTGGCCTGCGCGGCGGCCGGGGTGCCCTTCAACAGCACGGCGACGGCCCACGACGCCAGGTAGGCACGCCGCGCGCTCGGTAGTCCGGGCGCGCGCGAGCGGGCCTGCAGGGCCAGCGCGCGGTGGACGTAGACGCAACTCGCGCGCGCGTCGGCCACCGCCCCCCCGGTGCCACAGGCCGACAGGCCGAGGGCGGCGGTGAGGAGGGTGACGGCGAGGAGCGCGGCGCGACCTAGGCGAGCCACGAGTCCGCGGACTGGAGCAGGAAGTCGCTCACGCTGCGTCCGCGCTCGAAGATGTCGCACAGGGGGTCTTCGCCCTTGGCGACCTGGCTCAACGAGATAGCCCGCCGGGCCACGATCGAGATGCGTCGCTCCGAGCCCTCGGTGGGCGACTCGAAGGAATCGGTGGCCGTTACCTCGAGGGGCATCTCCATCCCGCCGATCGGCGCGAGGTCGATCGCGAGGCGCAAAAGGTCCGGGCCGTGGGGCATCGGCGGCAGGCTCCAGGTGAGCACGAGCGGGAAGTGGTACTCGTCGGGCGGGTCGACGTCGTCGGGCAGGCCCATCACGGCGTCCTCGAAGGCGAGCAGGGTGCGCGGGTCGACGTCGAGCTCGATGTGCAGGTCGACCGGCCCGCCGCAGCCGTCCTCGGGATGTAGGTCGACCTCCCAGGCCTGGCGCAGGGAGTAGGTCTCAACGAAGTGGCGTTCGTCGTGGACGTGGAAGCCGTGGGTGACCGCGTGGTCCTTGAGGTCGGCGACGAAACCGGCGACGTCGATGGCGGCCATCGACCTCAGGTTAGTCGCCGGCTGGAATAGCGTTGGCCCGTGCGCGACACGCTGCTCGACCCTCTGCGCGCGTGCGCGCGTGAAATCGGAGAGGTCGTGCGCCCGGGGGAGCGGGCCGGCTACTCGGGGCGGCGCGAGACCCAGTACCACCTCGACGTCGCGGCCGACGAGGTCGCGGTACGCGTTCTCACCGGCGCGGGCTTCCGCGTGGTGAGCGAGGAGTCCGGGGTCACGGGCGACGGCGACTACACGGTCGTCGTCGACCCGATCGACGGCTCGACCAACTGCGACCACGGCATCCCCTTCTACGCGACGAGCCTGGCCGTGGTGGGTGCCGGCGAGCTCGTCGCGGGCCTCGTCGTGAACCAGGCCACCGGCACCGCCTACGAGGCGGAGCGGGGCCAGGGCGCCACCCGTGACGGCGGACCGATCACCCCGAGCGCGGTCGATACGCTCGGGCGTGCCGTCGTCGCTTTTTCGGGCCTTCCGGGACGCCACCTCGGGTGGGCCCAGTACCGCGCGCTCGGCGCCGCGGCGCTCGAGATCTGCCTAGTCGCTGACGGTTCGCTCGACCTGTTCAGCGTCGCGCGCCACTCGACGCTGCACCCGTGGGACTACCTCGCGGGGCTGCTCGTCGCGCGCGAGGCCGGTGCCGTTGTCGGCGAGTGGGACGCTCGCGAGCTGGTGACGACCGAGCCCGTCGCCCGGCGGCTTCTGGTGGCCGCCACCGCAGCCTTGTGGGATGAGTGTCGCGCCCTGGGTGCGCCCTGAGACGACCGCGCCGACGCGTCCCTCGGTTGACGTGATCCTCGACCCGCCCGCCGTCTCCGGCCCGGCCGATCCCGTCGGCGCCGGCGAGTGTTCCCCGACCGCGACTCGTCTCGCCTGGACTTTGGTGGGCTTCGCCCTCCTCTCGACCGGGGTGAACAACTGGGGCGCGTGGTCGACGTGGCCGGGCTTTGCGGTAGTGAGCCCGTGTCTGACCCTGGCCGGGGTCGTGGTGATGGCGCTCGCCTGGATCGTGTCGGCGCGTCGCTGGGCGACGTTCGAGCTGGTCGTCTTCGTGGCGTCGCTCGTGGCGGTCGTCGCGGTCAACGCGCCGTTGCTCGCGGCGAGCTCACACTTCTCGACCGACGCGGCGGCCTTCAATCAGCGCGCGGCCGTCCTCGCCCTACACGGGGCCGATCCCTACCGGGTGGCCTTCCACGGCACCGGGGTCCAACTCGACCCGGCCGCCGACTACTGGACGTACACCCTCAACGGCGGACACGTCGACCACCTGTCATACCCGGCGGGCTCGTTCTTGTTCGTCGTGCCCTTCGTCGCCCTGGGCCTGACCCACCTCACGACCGACTGGGTCGACCTCGCCGCATGGCTTGCGTCGGCGGTCGCGCTCTACCTGCTCTCCCCGCGCCGGGTGCGCTGGCTGGCCCCCCTCCTGGTCCTCGCCACCATGTTCACCCCTCTGTTCACCTTCGGCGACACCGACGCGCTCTACGTGCCCTTCTTGATCCTCGCCGCCTGGCACCGCGAGCGCTTCGTCGACGCGACGGCGTCCCGGGCCCTGCGCTGGCTCGCCCCGCTGGCCCTGGGGGTGGCCTGTTCGATCAAGCAGACGCCGTGGTTCACGGTGCCGTTCTTCGCGATGGGGGTCGGCTACGCGGCGGCGGTCGGCGGTCGGCGGGTCGGGCCAGTCGTCGCCCGCTACCTCACGCTCGTCGCGGCACCCTTTGCTGTTCTCAACCTGCCCTACGCGCTATGGGACGCCCGGGCGTGGCTCCACGGCGTCTTCTTGCCCCTGCGCGCGCCGCTCGTCCCCGATGGTCAAGGGCTCGTCTCGCTCGTTACCCACGGCGTCGTCCACGTCCTGCACCCCGGCGACCTCCAGCTCGCCGGGGCGGTCTTGGTCGCGCTGCTCGTTGTCGCCTACCTGCGCTGGCCCGACCGCCTGGAGCGTACGTGGCTCTTCGTGCTGCCGCTTGTCCTTTTCGTGCCGAGCCGCTCGCTCTCGACCTACCTCGTGGACTTCACGCCGGCCGCCGTAGCCGGGGTCCTGAGCGGTGGGACTGCCCCGGCTGGGCCCCGGCTCAGCGCACGGGTGGCTCGTCCGGCGCTCGCCGCGGGCTCGCTCGCCGCCGTGGCGCTCGCGGTGGCGGCCTTCAGCGCGTCGCCGCTCGGGGTAAAGGTTGATCGCATTGTCGCCACCGACCACGCCCAGTTCCTCGGCCCGGTGACCCTCACCCTCGCCAACTCTGGAGCGAGCCCGCTGCACGTGCACGTCATCGCCGAGGTGGGTTCGGGCCACCCGGTTGGCTTCTGGCGCCCACGCACGGGGGGCGGGCTCGTCGCGGCCCACACCGTCGAGCGCGTCACCTTCGTCCCGCCACGGTTCCTCCTCTCCCCGCATCGGGGCGAGTCCTGGCTCATCGAGGTGATGAGCGCGTCTCCCGCCCTCGTCGTGACGACACCGGCCCTAGCGTGGCGGCGTGGACCGAGAGTCGGTCGAGCACCCCAGTTGCGCTAACCTGCTCATTCGGCCGGCGCCCTGAGCGCGGGCGTTTAGCTCAGTTGGTTAGAGCAGCTGACTTACACTCAGCAGGTCGGGGGTTCGAGTCCCTCAGCGCCCAC
>DASSZS010000054.1:0-107015 GCA_035702745.1 Acidimicrobiales bacterium
CGCGGACTTCCGGATCGCGGTGGTGGGTCCGCTCACCTCGTTCGTGCTCGCCGGGGCCTTCTGGCTCATCACCCTCACCCTCCAGCCGAACCACGGCTCGACGGTGGCCTCGGCCGCCGCCGGGTGGCTCGGGTGGACCAATCTCATGCTCGGCGCGTTCAACATGCTGCCCGGGGCCCCGCTCGACGGCGGGCGCGTGCTGCGCGCCGCGCTCTGGCGTCGCCGGGGCGTCCGGGCGTCGGCGGCCGCGAGCGCGTCGCGCGCCGGCGTGGCCCTCGGCTTCGGGCTCATGATCCTCGGGGTCTTCGAGTTCATCGCCGGCTACGTCGCGGGTCTTTGGTTCGTCTTCCTCGGCCTCTTCTTGCTGCAGGCCGCTCGCGCCGAGGGCGGCCAGGAGTCGCTGCGCGCGGCGGTCGCCGCCGTCACGGTGGGCGAGGTGATGACCACCAACCCCGTGACCTTCGCGCCCACGATGAGCGTGGCCGATCTGCTCGACACCCAGATCCACCATTACCGCTTCAACACGTTCCCCCTGACCACGTCCGACGGCGAGCTCCGGGGGCTCGCGACCATGCGGCGAGTCGCCCGGGTCCCGCCCGAGGAGCGCGCCCGCACGCAGCTCATCGACCTGGCCTGCCCGCTGGACGAGATCCCCGCCGCCGCCCCCGGCGACCCGATCGCGGACCTGCTGGCCCGCATGGGCGCCTCGCCCGACGGCCGGGGCCTCGTCTTTTCGGACGGGCACCTCGTCGGTATCGTCTCACCGAGCGACGTGGCGCGCTTCGTACAGCTACGCCTGCTGCGCCACCCGGCAAGCGCCCACTAGAGACGGGGACTTTCGCCCCCACGGGGACGGGGAGCGAGCGGTCCACACTGGAGTCGGACCAGGAGGACGACCATGGCACGACGCGAGCGAGGGGGGTGGGCGCCCCAGGGGGCCGGCGGGGGATGGTTCCTCGGGTTCATCGGCGCCCTCGTCTACTACTTGCATACCCACTCGGGGACATTCGGACTGGTCCTCATCGCCCTCGTGAAGGCGATCTTCTGGCCGGCCTTCCTCGTCTACCACGTGCTCGGACTGCACTGATGGCATCCCCGTTCGCGAACGTCCCCCCGGGGCCGGCGGGCGAGGGCGTGCGCTACGGGGCCGTGCGCGTCGAAGTGGCGCCCGCCTCGCTCCCGCGCCGCCGGCTCTCGGTTGCCTTCCGTTGGATACTCGCGGTCCCTCACCTCATCCTCGTGGGCGGGCTCGGCGCCTGGTGGGGTTGGGGCGACCACGGCCAGGGGTCGGGGGCCCTCATGGCCGCGGCCGGGGCGATGGCCTTCGTCTCGTGGTTCGCCATCGTCTTCGCCGGGACCCACCCTCGGGGGCTCTGGGAGTTCACGGCCTACGCGCTGCGATGGTGGGTGCGGGTCGCGGCTTTCCTCTCGCTCGCGACCGACGAGTACCCGCCCTTCGGCGAGGCGCCCTACCCGGCAACCTGTGCCGTCGCGGATCCCCCGTCGACGAGGGACCGGCTGAGCGTGGCGCTGCGCCTCCTCCTCGCCCTCCCCCATCTCCTCGTGCTCATCGCGGTGGACCTGGCGTGGTTCGTCGTGGTGGTGGTGACCTGGTTCAGCATCGTCCTCACCGGTCGCGCCCCCACGGGGGCGGTCGAGTTCAGTGTCGGCGCCCTGCGCTGGACGGCTCGGGTGATGGCCTACGTCATGCTGCTCACCGACGACTACCCGCCTTTCGCGCTGGCCCCGTGAGCTCGACCGGAGCGGCCCCCTAGGGACGCTCGCGTCGCGGCGAGGATGCCCTCGAGCGCCTGCTCGGGGCGACGAGGTGGGTGGCGGTCCTCCCGGTGGTCGTCCTGCTCGTCTCGACGGTCGTGGTCTTCGTCTACGCGTCGTACGTCGCCGCGCGCACGGCCCACCACATGGTCACTCACCCCCCGCCGGCGGCCCCGAACGTCTCGGACTTCCTCGTCGTCATCGACCTGTCCTTAGTGGGGGCCACGACCCTCATCGCGGCGCTCGGTTTCTACGAGCTCTTCATCAACGCCGACGACGGCCACGGACTCGTCCTGCCGCGATGGCTCGAGATGCGGGACCTCGACGACCTCAAGACGCGCGTGGTGTCGATGGTCGACCTCGCGGTCGCCGTCACCTTCGTCGAGGTCCTGGTCGGGCTGGGTCGACCCTCCGGCGTCCTCGAGGTGGACACCGGCGCGGCCGCGGTAATCGCCGCCCTCACCCTCTACGTCCACCTGGGCGGCCGTTCGCACCGCCCCTAGCGCCCCGACGAGACGCGGGAGTACCGTGAGGTCCGAGCGAATCGAGGTGCCCATGGATGCCACGTCCCGTCACCCGAAGGCCCGCACGGTCGCCCTCATCGGGCGCACCGGGAGCGGCAAGACCACACTGCTCGACGCCCTCTGCGTCGCCGGCGGCACCCTCGAACGACCCGGACGGGTCGAGGACGGGACGACCCTGGGTGGCAACGATCCCGAGGAGCGCCGCCACCTCGCCTCGCTCAAGATCGCGCTGGCCCCGGTCTGGGTCGGCGAGGACGAGCTGACGCTGCTCGACACGCCTGGCCTCGTCGACTTCCACGGCGAGGTCGAGCGCGCCCTCGACGTCGCCGACGTCGCGCTGCTCGTGGTCGGCGCGGCCGACGGTGTCACCTCCGACACCGTCGTGACCTGGGAGCTCGCGCGAGGGGCGGGGGTTCCCGTTGTCGTCTTCGTCAACGCGATGGACGCCGAGCGCGCCGACTTCGAAGCGACGCTCTCGGCCCTCGAGGCCCTCGTGGGTCCCTCCCTCGCCCCCCTCGAGTTGCCGATCGGGGCGGGAGCGGACTTCACCGGCGTGGTCGACCTCCTCGCTGACGAGGCGCTCGTGCACGCCCCCGGCGGCGTGCGCCACGAACCGGTGCCCCCGGACCTCGCCGACCTCGAGCAACGAGTGCGCGCGAGCCTGCTCGAGGCGATCGTCGTGGGCGACGATCAGCTCACCGAGCGCTACCTCGAGGGCGAGCAGCCCACCTTGGACGAGCTCGAAGTCGTCCTCGGCCACCTCATGAGTGAGGGGCGCATCGTGCCCCTCATCATCGGCTCGGCGGCCCGGGGCATCGGCGTCGACCGCCTCCTCACCCTGCTCGACGAGATCGCCGAGAGCCGCCCCATCCCGGCGCTCGACAAGGGCGAGCCGGTGACGCTGGTACGCGACCCCGCCGGCGAGTTGATCCTGCGCGCTTTCAAGGTCATCGTCGACCCCTACGTCGGGCGCATCGTCGTCTTCGAGGTCGTCTCGGGAACGCTGCGGCCCGACGTGACCCTCGTCAACTGCCGCACGCGCTCCGAGGAGCGGCTCCACGCCGCGGGCCGTCTGGTCGGCTCGAAGCTCGTCCCGGTTGAGTCGGCCCCCACCGGGGACGTAGTCGCCGTGGCGAAGCTGTCGAGCGTCCAGGTCGGCGACTACCTGGCCGCGCGCGGGCGCGAGCTCGCGCCAAGGCCGAGCGCGCCGCTCGCCCCCGCCCTGCGGGTCGCGGTGTGCGCGAGCGAGGCCGACGTGGAGAAGGTCGCCACGGGGCTGCACCGTCTGGCCGAGGAGGACCCGTCGCTGCGCGTGCGCGCCGACGCGTTCTCCCGCCGCCTGGTGGCCGAGTTCGCCGGCGAGCTGCACCAGCAGGTCACCCTGGAGCGCCTGGCTCGGCGCTTCAACGTGACCGCCACCACCGAGCCCCCGACCGCCCCGCTCTTCGAGACGATCGTCGGATCGGCCGAGGCCGAGGGTCGGCTCAAGAAGCAGACCGGGGGGCACGGTCAGTACGCCGTGGTGAACGTCCGGGTGGAGCCGATCGACCCCTCCTCGCCCCTCGAGTTCGTCGACGCCGTCGTGGGCGGCGCGGTGCCACGCCAGTACATCGACGCCGTGCGCCACGGCGTCGAGAAGGCGATGGCCCACGGCGGGCCCAAGGGCTACCCGGTGGTGGGGTTGCGCGTCACCCTCTACGACGGCAAGGCCCACAGCGTCGACTCCTCCGAGCAGGCCTTCGAGACCGCCGGGTCGATGGCGCTGCGCAACGCCCTCGAACAGCGCGGCACCTCGGTGCTCGAGCGGATCATGGCCGTGGAGGTCACTGTCCCCTCGGCGGCGCTCGGCGAGGTGATGACCGATCTGTCGGGTCGCCGGGGCCGCGTGGTCGGCACCGACCAGGACGACGAGGGGCGCGCCGTCGTGCGCGCCCAGGTGCCCGAGGGCGAACTCGCCCGCTACGGCCTCGAGTTGCGCACGCTCAGCGGCGGGCGGGGCCGCGCGCGCGTGGAGCCGAGCCACCTCGCTCCCGCGCCGGCCTCGGTGCTCACCCGCTGAGCGCCGCCCCGGGCCCCCGGGGCCAGGCCGCGGCGCGCTCGGCGTACCACGCCGCCGAGGGCTTGGGCCGACGGGCGAAGGTGCTGCGGTCCACCTCGACCAGGCCGAAGCGCGGCCCGTAGCCGAGGACCCACTCGAAATTGTCGAGCAGCGACCACTGGAAGTAGCCGCGCACGTCGAGTCCCTCGGACCGGGCCGCCCCCAGGCTCGCCAGGGCGCCCTCGAGGTAGCGCACGCGCTGGGCGTCGTCGTTGGTGCCGATGCCGTTCTCGGTCACCACGAGGGGTACCCCCGCGCGCGCGGCCCGGCGCAGCGTGTAACCGACGCTCTGGGGCCAGAAGAGGTAGCCCATCGAGGTGAGCTCGCCCTCCCCGCCCCAGACGAGGCCGTTCGCGTCGACGAGGTGCTTGGTGTAGCACTGCACCCCGAGGAAGTCGTCCCCGTCACGGGTGGTGAGATACCGGTCCTCCATCTCGCCGCGGTACGCCTCGAGGGTCGCCTCGCCGCCTTGGAGAGCCTCGTACTCGGCCATCGAGAGGGTGAGACCCACGGGGAAGTCGCCGGGACCGGCGCGCAACGCGTCGCGCATGGCCTCGTGGCACGCCCGCAACGCCTCGTTGACCGCGACGAAGCGTCCCCGGTCGCTCACCCCCGGGGGGAAGAACCCGGCGAGGTAGCCCATGGCCGCCACGATGTTGGGCTCGTTGAGGGTGCAGGCCATGGCCAGCTCGTCGCCGAGTGCCCCGGCGACGAGCGCGGCGTACTCCCCTAGCCACCCGACGATTCCCGGCGCCTCGAACCCCCCGGCGTCGGCGACCCACCGGGGCAGGGTGAAGTGGTGGAGCGTCACCACCGGCGCGATCCCCCGGTCCCGGCAGCCCTCGACCATGCGCCGGTAGCGCTCGAGGGCCGAGCGGTCGGGGCGACCGCGCTCGGGCTCGACGCGGGACCACTCGACCGAGAAGCGGTAGGCGTCCAGGCCCATGCCCGCCACGAGGTCGAGGTCCTCCTCCCAGCGGTTCCACGAGTCACAGGCCGGCCCACACGGCTCGGCGCACAGGGAGTCCTCGCGGTTCTCGAAGCGCCACCAGTCGGTGTTCTCGTTGCCGCCCTCAATCTGGTAGGCGGCGGTCGCCGTCCCCCACCAGAAGGTCGTCGGAGCGTATGGTGACCGGCTCACGGCGGCACCCTAGCCCTAGGTCAGCTCGAGATCGCGTCCCTCGGGCAGTCCGCGCAGGACCCACAGGGCGGGCAGGAGGGGCAGGAACGTCACGAGCGCCGGGACCCGCAGCCCCGTCGCGACGCCCGAGGACACCACGTCGGACACGTAACCGAACAGGGCGAAGCCCGCGACCGCCCCGGCGACCCCAGCCACGGCAATCCAGCCCGCCGCGGTAGCGCGGTACCGGTGGGCGAAGACCTCGGTCGCGAGCGCCGCCATCGACGGGGCGAGGACACCACCGGCGCCGACGCCCGCCACGTAACCCACGACGAAGGCGAGTCGCCCCCCGCTGTAGGCGTAGGCGGCGGCGACCGCCGTGACGAGGGTCCCGACGCCCACCGCCGCGCGCCGACCGAACGTCGCCGACAGCCGCGCGCCCACGACGAGTCCGAGGAATCCGGCGAGCCCGCTCACCACCACCAGCAGCGACACCGAGCGCGGGAGCATCCGCAGCACCCCCTCGCCGTAGACGAAGGTGAATCCCCCCGCCGGCCCCGTGGCGACCCCGATGACAAAGGCGACGACCGCGACCCTCACGACCGAGCCCGCGGCCTCGTGACCGACCTCCCCGAGGTGGGCCATGGGGTGCTCGCCCGGACGGACGCGGGGCTCGGGGAGTCGGCCGGTAGAGGGCACGACGAGCGCCAGGGGCACCAGGGCGAGGGCGAAGAGCCAGCGGAACGAGTCGGGCCCGCGGATCAGTCCGTGCACGAGGGCCGACAGTCCCGAGCCGATTGCCGTGCCCGCCGTCATCACCGCGAGCAGGCGCATCCGGTGATCCCGCGCGGAGAGCTCAACGGTGACCACCTGGACCAGCGTCGTGGCCGCCCCGAGGAGCGGACGGGCGACGGCGAAGCACGCGACGAAGAACCAGTAGGCGGGGCTGAGAGCGGCGAGCGCCGTCACGAGCAGTCCGCCGACGAGGGTGCGACGCAACACCGGCGTGCGCCCGCGTCGGTCGGCGAGCGAGGCGAGGGGCAAGGCGAGCAGGGACGCGGCCCGCAGGCTCGACAATCCGAGCCCGAGTACCGAGCCCGAGAGCCCGACGACGTCCTGGATGGAGTGACCCGAAACGACGTGGCCGAAGTGGCGCGCCACGTCGTCGAGGGCCGTCACCGAACCAAAGGTCGCGAAGCCCGCCGAGAGGGCCACCGCGAAGAGCACCACGGTGACCGGGTCGAAAATTCTCTCCAGGGACGGTGCCCCCCGGCCCGGCCCCCCGTCGCTCCCCACCGGGCTCACGCTAGAGGGCGTCGCCCCCGGACCCGCGCCCCGGGGCCGTAGCGTGCCCCCATGGACGTGGAGCTGATCGAGGGGGCCGGCGCGTTCCTCGACGCGTCGCTCGCCTACCGAGCACGCGAGCCCCTCCTCACCAACGTCCTCGGGAGCGTCGCGGGCGCCGTCGCCACAGGCCGGCGTCGCTACGACGCCCACTGGTGGTGGGTCGTGCGCCAAGGGGGCGCGGTCGTCGGCGCGGCGATGCGCACCGCGCCCCACGGCCTCCTGCTCGGGCCGATGGACGACGACGGAGCTGACGCCCTCGGCCGGGCAGTCGCCGAGCTCGACCGCGAGGTGCCGTGGGTGGACGGGCCCGTGGCGGCGAACGAGGTCTTCCGCGCCGCGTACCTCCGACCCGCCTCCCCGGTGGGCCCGCGTCGCTCACGCCGCGGCCGACGGAGCCTCGTCTACGAGGTCACCACGCTCGTCGCCCCCGAGGCCCCGGGCGTGGCGCGACGGGCCACGAGGGCGGAGCTCGACCTCGTCACCCGGTGGGTCGTCGCCTTCCATCGCGAGACGGGACTCGCCATCGCCGACTCCCCCGGGGAGACCCGAGCCCAGTTCGCGCGTCGCATCGACGAGGACGACCTCCTCCTGTGGGAGGTGGACGGGGAGGCCGTCGCCCTCGCGGGCGTCGTGGGCGTGACCGACACCCCCGCCGCACCCCTCAGTCGGCTCGGCCCCGTCTACACCGTCCCGGGAGCCCGCCGTCGGGGCTACGGTGCGGCGGTGACCGCCGCGCTCGCTGCGCGCGAGCTCGACCGCGGCCGACGGGTCATGCTCTACGCGGACGCCGACTACGCGCCGAGCAACGCGGCCTACCGCAAGATCGGCTTCGTCGCTCGCGCCGAGACCCAGGCCGTCTGGCTCGATCGCCCCTAGAGGACCCGCGCCACGCCGACGGTGAACTGGCTCCAGGGCGCGGGACCCCGGGCCCGGCCCAACTCGTGCCACTCGACCTCAAGCCCGGCTCGGCGCACGAGCTCGAGGGGCCGACGGGTCAGGTGGCAGCCCCCCGCCAGGCGCACCTCGAGCGGGTCGAGGAGGTGCTGGAGGGCGAGGACGCCCGCGCGCGCGGCCGCGCCGTGCTCGAGGAAGTGGAAGCTACCCCCGGGACGCACCACCCGGCGCACTTCGGCCAGCGCCTGTGCCGGGTCGGGCACGGTGCACAGCACGAAGGCCATCAGCGCGGCGTCGCAGGCGCCGTCGGCCAGCGGGATCGACTGCGCGTCGCCGCCGGCCAGCACCACGCGCGTCGCGCTACGCGCGAGGCGGGGCGCCGCGAGCGCCCACGCCCGCGCCGAGGGTTCCACCGCGTAGACGACCTCGACGTCGGCCGGGTAGAAGGGCACGTTCGTGCCCGACCCGAAGCCGATCTCGACGACTGAGCCCGCCAGCCCGGCGCACACGCGCTCGCGCCACGGAGCCACGATCTCCGACGCGCAGACGCGGTCGATCACCAGGGGCAAGAACCGGTCCGCGTAGAGGCCCACGACGCTGAACCTACCGCGCCGCCCACTGGCGCACCGGGCCCCCCGCAATCAGGGCTGACCTATATTGAGCCGATAACGCACGACCCCGTGATCCCCCCGTCCGCGAGGCGGTCGTCGGTCGGCCGCGTGGTTGCCGTCGTGGTGGCCGGCGTCGCCCTGTACGTGCTGATGCCGGCCCTCGTCAAGGTGCTCAGCTCCTGGCCGCGCCTCTTGCACCTCCAGGTCGGGTGGCTGGTCGCCGGGCTCGCCGGTGAGTTCGCCAGCTTCGTGTGCGCGATGGCCCTGCTGCGCCTGGTGCTGCGCACCCCGAGCTGGTTCGCGGTGGTTACCGCCGGCATGGCCGGCAACGCCGTCACCAACACCCTGCCCGGCGGGGACGCCGTGGGCGCGAGTGTCCAGTACCGCATGCTCGCGGGCAGCGGAATCGATACGGTGCAGGCGGCGAGCGGACTCGCGGTCTCGTCGATCATCGGAGTGAGCGCCCTCTTCGCGCTGCCGGTGTTCGCGCTGCCGGTCGTCCTCGGCGGCACCGCCGTAAGCCCGGGCCTCGTCCACGCCGGTGAGCTGGGGGCCGTCGGCTTCGTCCTGCTGGTGGCCTTCGGGATCACCGCCCTCAGCACCGACCGGTTGCTGCTCATCTTGGGACACGCCCTGCAGTGGGTCATCGACCACCTGCCCTCGCGTGTGCGCCGGGCCCGACCGGACCAGCCCATGGGCGAGCGACTGATCGCCGAGCGCGACGCCGTGCGCGATGACCTGGGGCGAAACTGGTGGAAGGCCGTACTGCTCGTCGCCGGGCGGATCGGCCTTGACTTCTTCAGCCTCATCGCGATGCTCGAGGCCGCCGGGACCCACCCCCACCCGGCCCTGGTGCTCCTGGCCTACTCCGCGACGGCCGTGTTGGCCCTCCTGCCCCTCACCCCCGGTGGGCTGGGCATCGTCGAGGCCAGCCTGAGCGGCCTGCTGATCCTCGCCGACGTGCCCAGTGCCAACGCGGTCGTGGCCACGCTCGCCTTTCGCATCGGCTCGTACTGGCTCCCCACGGCCGTCGGGGCGGCCTGCTTCGTCTTGTACCGACGTCGCTACGGTGCCCTGCGCGCCAACGGCGCGCCGCGCGCCTAACCCCGCTGGAGCTGGGTGCGGATCGCGGTGATCTCCCCGGCGCCGAGGTGGGCGGCGGGGTAGACCGAGAAGCGGTCGACCACCCCGGCGAAGCGCTCCAGCACGGCACGCCCCAGGGCCTCACTGGGGCCCACGACGCTGAAGGCGTCGAGCATCTCGTCGTCTATGAGCTCGCCCATCTCCTCCCAGCGGCCCTCGCGGCTCATCTCGTTGAGGCGGGACTGAAGGCCGCCCCACCCGTGGAGGTCGAGCACGCCCCGGTACGCCGGGGTCGAGGCGTAGAAGGCGATCTGGCGGCGCGTCTCGAGAGCGTGGCGGCGCCGCGCGTCCTCGTCCTCACCGGCCACGACCATCCCCGAGAGCGCGACCTCGACCGCCTCGCGCCCTCTCCCCGAGGACGCGAGGCCGCGCTCGAGCGCCGGGAGGGTCACCTCACGCAGGTAGCGCTCGGTGGTGAAGGGATGGACGAGGAGCCCGTCCGCCACCTCGCCGGCGACCTCGGTCATGCGCTCACCGACCGCCGCCACGAAGACCTTGGGCGGACCGTAGGGGTTTGGGCCGGGGTTGAAGAAGGGGGTCATCAGGGTGTGGCGGTAGAACTCGCCACGAAAGAAGAGACGGGTCCCCTCGTGCCAGGAGGACCAGATGGCCCGCATCGCGAGCACGTACTCGCGCATCCGGGCCGCCGGGTGGGACCAGGGCATCGAGTAGCGCTTCTCGATGTGGGGCTTGATCTGGGACCCTAAGCCGAGCAGCAGCCGGCCGCCCGAGAGCAACTGGAGGTCGTTGGCCATCGTTGCGGTAATCAGCGGACTGCGCCCGAAGGCGACCACGATGGCCGTGCCCAGGGCCACCCGACTCGTCGCCGGCGCCGCGAGGGCCAAGGTGAGGAGCGGGTCGTGGCCCGTCTCGGCGCTCCAGATCCCGTCGAACCCCTCGGCCTCGAGCGCGGCGGCGCGCTCGGCGACGTCGCGCGCGTCAAAGCCGATGGCGCCGTCCACCAACACGGCGCGCATCCTAGAACCCCGTGCGCCACCGGCCCGGCCGGTAGCGTGAGGAGGGACCAGGAGACGCCGTGAACGACGCCCGCGAAGACCCAACAGCGGTCGAGACACGCCGGGGGCGGCTCTTCGCCCGGGCGCGGCGATCCGAGGTGCCCCTGGCCACGATCCTCACCACCGTCGGCGTGGTAGCCGGCGTCTACCTGACCGGTCTCGTGCTCTACCGACTGCGCGACGTCGTGCTCTTGATGCTGGTGGGCGGCTTCGTGGCGATGCTGCTCAACCCGTTCGTCACCCGACTCGAGCACACGCGTCTGCGGCGACGTGGTGTTTCGGTGGCCATCGTCACCGTGGCCGCGGTCCTCGTCTTCATCGGCCTCGCCGTCGCCTTCGGCTATCCACTCGTGAACTCGACGACGCACCTGGTGAACGCCTTGCCGGCGTACGTCACCAAGGCCGAGAAGGGCCAGGGTTGGATCGGCCACCTGCTGGCGCACTACCACGTGCGCAGCTGGCTCAGCCGCAACTCCTCCAAGCTCGTCACCTTCGCCCAGAACCTCTCTAAGCCCGCGCTGGCGCTCGGACGTGGCGCCGTGACGATCCTCCTGGCGCTCGTCACCATGTTCGCCTTCGTCGTCTTGTTGCTCCTTGAGGGTCCCAAGATGCGACGCTTCATCTTGGACAACCTGGCCGGCGAGCACGCCGAGCGGGTGGTGCGCGTGGCCAGCCGCGTCGCTCAGGCCACGGCCGGGTACATGCTCGGCAATCTGGTCACCTCGGTCGTCGCCGGCGCCGTCATCTTCATCACCTTGGTCAGCGTGTCGGTGCCCTTCGCGTTCCTCTGGGCGCTGTGGGTGGCCCTGGTGGACTTCATACCCCAGATCGGCGGAGCGCTCGCCGGCATCCCGACGATCCTGTTCGCGTTCGTCCACTCGCTCGCCGCGGGGGTCATCACTCTCGTCGTCTTCGTCGTCTACACCAACATCGAGAACCACCTGCTCAACCCGGTGGTCATGAGTCGCACCGTGCGGATCAACCCCCTGTGGATCTTCCTCGCCGTGCTCATCGCCGCCGAGATCGGGTCGTGGGTCGGTGGGGCCTTCGGCGGATTCGTGGCGGTGCTGCTCGCCGTCCCGCTCGCCGCCACCGTCCACGTGCTCGTGCGCGAGCTCTGGGGTGGGTCGGCGCCCACGGCCCCAGAGCCCTAGCCGGCCGACCTATGGTGGCGGGGCCGTGAGCCTCTCCGATCCCCCCGTCGACCCGGTCACCCGACGCGCACTCGAGCGCGCCGTCGCCCTCATCGGAGCGAGCGCGGGCGACGAGCGGCGTGGGGGGGCTACGCGCGCGCGGCTGCGCCGGCTCCTGGCCGACCCCGACGCGGTGAGTGTCGTTCTCGGGCTCACCGACGAGGTGATGCGCTTTCGCGAGCCCGAGCGGGCGGCGCGCGCCCTGCGTCGCGCCGTCGCCCGGGTCAGCCCGAAGGGGTTCTCCCCTCTCGATCGCGCCGGTCTGCGGCTCGCCGCGGCGACCTCACGGGTCGCCCCCGGATTCGTCGTCGGTCAGGTCGAGCGGCGCGTGAGGGCCCTCACCGGCTCGTTGATTCTCGACGACGACCCCACCGGTCTCGCCCGGCGCTTCGCCGACCACCGAGCCCGCGGGTTGGGGCTCAACGTGAACGTGCTGGGCGAGGCCGTCCTGGGCGAGCGCGAGGCCGAGGAGCGCCTCGAGCGAGTCCTCGCGATGATCGAGCGCGACGACGTCGACTACGTCTCGGTCAAGCTTTCCTCGGTGGCGAGTCAGCTCGTCACCCTCGACCACGCCGGCTCGCTCGAGCGTGTCGCGGCGCGCCTGCGGCGCCTCTATCGCGCCGCGCGCGCGTGCGACGTCTTCGTCAACCTTGACATGGAGGAGTACCGCGACCTTCGGCTCACCCTCGACGCCTTCATGAGCGTTCTCAGTGAGGATGAGTTCCTCTCCCTCTCGGCCGGGATCGTGCTCCAGGCCTACCTCCCCGACTCCCACGGGGCCCTGGCCGAGCTCGCCGCGTGGGCGAGGGCCCGACGCGCCGTCGGGGGCCCGCCCGTCAAGGTGCGCCTGGTCAAGGGGGCGAACCTCGCGATGGAGACGGTCGAGGCCGAGCTGCACGGCTGGGTCGGCGCACCCTACGGCTCCAAGGCCGAGGTCGACGCGAGCTACCTGCGCCTCCTTGACGACGTCCTGGTTCCCGAGGTCCGCGACCACTTGCGCGTCGGGGTGGCCAGCCACAACCTCTTCCACGTCGCCTGGGCGCTGGAACTGGCCGCCGAACGCAACGTGGGCGACCAGCTCGACGTGGAGATGCTCGAGGGCATGGCCGACGCCGAAGCCGAGGCGCTCGTCGGGGCGGGCCAACCGGTCCTGCTCTACGCGCCGGTGACCCGACGCGACGACTTCCCGGCCGCCGTCGCCTACCTCGTGCGACGGCTGGACGAGAACACGGCGCCGGAAAACTACCTGCGCGCCGCCCTCTCCATCGCCGAGGACCCCGTCGTGCTCGACGAGCAGCGACGCCGCTTCCTCGACGCGCTCGAGGCCCGCGCGTCGGTGTCGACCGCGCGGCGCCGTCGGGCCCGGGCCCGCCGGGACACGGGCTTTGTCAACGAGCCCGACGGCGACCCGACCGACCCGGCGCTCGTCGGGGCCCTCGACGCGTCGTTCGCCGGCCTGCGCCGAGTCGACGACCTGGTCATCGACACGCTCGACCACCTCGACCTCGCCGGTGTGCCCGACTACGAGGTCGGCCGCGACCCCAACGATGAGGGGCGCCCGTGGTACCGGTACCGGGTGGCCACCCGGGCCGAGGTCGACCGGGCGCTCGAGTTCGCGAGCTCGGGCTTCGCCCGCTGGCACGCCACGCCGCGTGACGAGCGCCGCGCCCTCCTCGAACGCGCGGCCGCGGTCATGGCCGAACGGCGCGCCGAAACGATCGCGGTCATGGCCCGTGACGCCGGCAAGACCGTGGCCGAGTCGGACCCCGAGGTGAGCGAGGCCGTCGACTTCGCGCGCCACTACGCGTCTCACGCGCTCGAGGGCGCAACGTCCGAGCCACTCGGGGTGGTGCTCGTCGTGCCGCCGTGGAACTTCCCCTACTCGATTCCCGCCGGCGGGATCCTCGCGGCGCTGGCGGCCGGCAACGCCGTGATCGTGAAGCCGGCGCCCGAGACCGTGGCCGTCGCCGAGACCCTCGTGCGTCAGCTATGGGCCGCCGGGTTGGCCCGCGACATCGTGCAGTTGGTGCCCACCCGCGACGACGACGTCGGTCGTCACCTCGTGACCCACGTCGGGGTGAGCGCCGTGGTGCTGACCGGCTCGTACGACACGGCCCGGCTCTTCACCGGGTGGAAGCCGACACTCCACCTCTTGGGCGAGACGAGCGGCAAGAACGCGCTCCTCATCACGGCGAGCGCCGACGTCGACCTCGCCGTGCGCGACCTGGTTCAGGCGGCCTTCGGTAACGGTGGCCAGAAGTGCTCAGCCGCGAGCCTGGCTATCGTCGAACGGGCCCTCGCCGACGACCCCCGCTTCCTCGCCCAGCTGGCCGACGCCGTGACCAGCCTCGCCGTCGGATCGGCTGCGAGCTTCGCCACCCAGGTCGGCCCCCTCATCCGCCCGCCCGGGGCGGCGCTCACTCGCGCCCTGACCACCCTGGACGAGGGCGAGAGCTGGCTGGTGGAGCCGGTGCGACTCGACCAGGACGGCCACCTCTGGCGCCCCGGGGTCAAGCTCGGAGTGCGTCCCGGCTCGTGGGGGCACCTCAACGAGTGGTTCGGTCCGGTCCTCGGGGTGATGGTGGCCGACGGGCTCGACCAGGCCATCGAGTGGCAGAACGCCACCCCCTACGGCCTGACCGCGGGGCTGCACTCCCTCGACGTCGCCGAGATCGAGACCTGGGTCGACCGGGTCCGGGCCGGCAATCTCTACGTGAACCGCACGACGACCGGGGCCGTCGTCGCCCGCCAGCCCTTCGGCGGGTGGAAGCGTTCGCGCGTCGGCCCCACCGCCAAGGCCGGCGGGGATCACTACGTCGAGGCGCTGCGGCGCTGGCGGCCGGTCCACGACCTCGACGCGGCGCTCGCCGAAGCGCGCCGGTGGTGGGACGAGACCGGTTCGCGAGCCCTCGACCGGGCCGGGCTGGCCAGCGAGTACAACCTCGTGCGCTACGTCGTCTCGTCACGACCCGTCGTCGTACGGGTCAGCGACGCGACGGCCCCGACCGGAATCCGCTACGCCCGCGAGCTGGCGCGCCTCGTGGGCCTCACCCTCGAGTTCAGCGCCGCCGACGTCGTGCGCGGGCTGCTCGACGTGACCCTCGAGACTCCCGAGGAGCTCGCCGAGCGCGTCGGCGAGGGCGACCGGGTCCGGTGGCTGAGCGACGAGCCCGCCCCGGCCCTCCGACTCCTCGAGCGCGGGGCGTCGCTCGACCCGCGGGCGCTCGCCCAGGCGGGGGCCGTCGAGCTCGCCCGCTGGCTGGACGAGCAGAGCGTGTCGATCACCGCCCACCGCTACGGCAACACCCACGCCGGACCACGACCCGTCGTCGGCGGGGGCCCTCGGATCTAGGCCGGCTCGCGGGGCAGGCCCAGCACTCGCTCGGCGATGATGTTGCGCTGGACGACCGCGGTGCCTCCGCCGATGGTGAGGGCCTGGGCGTAGAGGAAGCCCCACGCCCACGAGACGCCCTCCTCGCCCCCGACGCCGCCGGGACCCCGGTCGGCGAGCATCCCCGCTGCGTGGGCCAGGCGAACGGCGAGTCCCATGACCTCTTGACCGTGGTCGTCGGCCAGCGCCTTGCGCACGCTCGCCGTCGCGCCGCTCGAGGCGCCCGACAGCGCGGCGTGGGTGATTCGACCGCGCAGGAGCCGCAGCACCTCTCCGTGGATCACCGCGCGCACCAGCGCCTCGCGCTCGCCCGGCTCGAGCGCGAGGCCCTCGCGAACGACGAGGTCGACCAGGTCGCGCGCCGTGGGGCCCCGCCCCCACAGGACACCCTCGCCCGAGAGGGCTACGCGCTCGTTGGCCAGCGTGACCTTGGCGAGTCGCCAGCCGTCGTCGACCTCGCCCAGGCGCAGGTCGTCAGCGAGCACCACCTCGTCGAGGAAGACCTCGTTGAAGGCGTGGTCGCCGGTCATGTCGACCAGGGGTCGCACGCTGACCCCCGGGGCGTCCATCGGGCAGACGAAGTAGGTGATGCCCCGCGGTCCGGGCTGGCCGGTGCGCGCGAGCAGAATCCCCCACTTCGCCAGGTGGGCGTAGCTCGTCCAGGTCTTCTGACCGGTGACGACCCAGTGGTCGCCCTCGCGCCGGGCGCGGGTGGCGAGCGACACCAGGTCGCTGCCGGCGTCGGGCTCGCTGAAGAGCTGGCACCAGAACTCCTCTCCCGAGAGGATCCCCGGCAGCCACCGGGCCTGCTGGGTCTCGGTGCCCGCGGCGAGGATCGTCGGGCCGGCCCAGCCAATCCCGATCGGGTTCACCGGCCTCGCCACACCGGCGCGGCGCAACTCGTCGTCGATCACCAGCTGGTGCTCGGGGTCGGCCCCCAACCCCCACGGCGGCGGCCAGTGGGGCGCGACGAGCCCGGCCTCGGCCAGCTCGGCGCCGCGGGGCGAGGGGTGCGCGGCGAGGAAGCGGCGAACCGCGAGCCGGCGGGGATCGTTCTCGGGGGCCGCGTCGTCGACCCCGAGCGTGGTCGGTGCGAGCAGCCCTCGATGCGGCGTTGCATCGACGGTCACGCTCCCACCGTAACTCGCGCCGTGGCCGCGCGCACCCCGGGCCGGCCCGAGGGCGCGCCCGTATACTCCCGTCTATGGCGATGGTCTTCTGGGCCGTGATCATCGTGGCCTGCGCGTGGGCCGAGTTGCACACCAACGCGCTGGTCGCCGCCTTCGTCGGCGCGAGCGCCGTCGTCGCCTTCGCCCTGGCCCTGCTGGGGGTCCCGTTCCTCGTCCAGGTGGCCGTCTGGCTGGTGGTCTCGGGAGTCGTGCTCGCCGCCCTGCGCCCGTTCGCCCTGCGCTTCGTACGTCACCGCCACCACCCCGACCTATCGCTCCCGACTCGGGGCCCGATGACCGACCAGACGGGGTTCGTCGAGCAGGTCGTCGGCGACGAGGGCCACCCCGGCCGCGTGAGCATCAAGGGCGAGTCGTGGCGGGCGGTGACCGAGTCGGGCGAGACCATCCCCGACGGTTCGAGGGTCGTCGTGCGCCGGGCCCACGGTACGACGCTGTGGGTCGAGCGGCTCAGCTAGCGCCCACCGCCGGCACCGCGTCGAGGACGCTCTTGATCGCCTGAGCCGCCCCGAGCAGCGCGGCGCTCTCGGCCGGCACTACGAGCTTGGTGTTGGGGCTCTCGGCGAAGCGGGCGAGGGTGTCGAGCTGCAAGATCGCGACCAGCGTGGGATCGGGCGTCTGGCCCTTGATCGCCGCGTAGACCAGCTCGATGGCCTCGGCCCGGCCCTGGGCCTCGAGGATCTGGGCCTGGCGCTGGCCCTCGGCTCGCAGGATCGCCGCCTGCTGGGCGCCCTCGGCCTCTTTTATCGCGGCCTGGCGTTGGCCGTCGGCCAGGTTGATCGCCGACTGCTGGGCGCCCTCGGACTCGAGGATCTTCGCGCGCTTCTCCTGGTCGGCCTGTTTCTGGAGGGCCATCGCCTGGAGGATCTGGTCCGGCGGGGTGATCTCCATCACCTCCACGCGGTTGATCCTCACGCCCCACTTGTCGGTGGCCTCTTCCATCTGGGTCTGCAGGAGCGTGCCGATTCGCTCACGCTGGCTGAACGCCTCATCGAGGGTGATCGAGCCGAAGACCGCGCGCAGGGAGGTTCGCGCGAGGTTGTCGACGCTCACGACGTAGTTCGAGTTGGTGAACAACGCCAGGCGCACGTCGACGACCTGGGAGAAGATCGTGGCGTTCACGATCACAGCCACGTTGTCGCGGGTGATCACCTGTTGGCGGTCGCCGGTGCGCGGCATCTCGCGCACGTCCACCGCGCGCAGCGTCTCGATGATCGGGATGATGAAGGTGAGCCCAGGTTGGCGGATCTCCTTGAACTCGCCGAGGCGGGTCACGACGCCGAGGAAGCCCTGCTGGACGATCCTCACCGATTTGCCGATGACGAGTATGACGAGCAGGACCACGATGGCCGCGATCACCGCGAGGGCGATGCCCATGACCGCTCCTTCCCCGGGCGGCGCACGTCGTCCGATCTGGGCGCAGTGTATTGCCCCGGTGACGGGCCGTCGCGGCGCTGCTAGAACGGTCCCCGGGAGCTGCCATGGATGTCGCCACCCTCGTCACCACCGTCCTCGACGACCAGGTCCCGCTGCGCGTCGAGGCCTACGACGGCAGCGTCGTCGAGCCGACCGTCCCCTCGAGCGCCAACGCCGTTACCCTGCGCATCCGCTCGCGCGACGCCCTGCGCCGGGTCCTCGCCCGTCCGGGCGAACTCGGTCTCGCGCGGGCCTACGTGGCCGGTGACATCGAGATTGAGGGCGACCTCGACCCGCTCTTCTACCTGCGTGCTCCCGACCCGCGCCGTTTCGCCAGTCCCGCGATCATGCGGGCCCTGGTCGAGCTCGTTGGCCGCGACGGCCTCGTCCCGCCGCCGCCGCCGCCGATCGAGGCGCGACCCCGGGGGCTGATGCACAGCCGCGCCCGCGACCGTCAGGCCGTGACCCACCACTACGACGTCTCCAACGCCTTCTACGAGATGGTTCTCGGGCCCTCGATGACCTACTCGTGCGCCCTGTGGCGCTCGAGCGAGGACGCCCTCGAAGAGGCCCAGACCCGCAAGGTCGACCTGGTGGCGCGCAAGCTCGGCCTCGCCGAGGGTGACCGCCTCCTCGACGTGGGCTGCGGCTGGGGCACGATGGCCATCCACGCGGCCGTCACCTACGGCGCCCGCTGCGTGGGCGTGACGCTTTCGGAGCCCCAGGCCCGCTACGCCACCGAGCGAGCCCGCCGAGCTGGGGTCAGCGACCTCGTGGAGTTCCGGGTCCAGGACTACCGCGACGTCGACGACGGACCCTACGACGCGATCAGCTCGATCGGGATGAGCGAGCACGTGGGGCGCCGGGCCCTCGGTCGCTACGCCCAAGTGGTCTTCGACCTGCTGCGTCCCGGTGGACGGTTCCTCAACCACGCCATCGGTCGTCCGGTCTCGTTCGAGGAGGACCCCCGGCCGTCGCGCCTACGCGAGACGAGCCGCCAGGTCCAGGTGGCCCTCGGCCTGCGGGGTCCGTCGCGCACGGCGAGTGCCTTCATCGACCGCTACGTCTTCCCCGACGGCGAGCTCCACGAGGTCGGCACCCTGGTCTCGATGTTCCAAGCCCACGGCTTCGAGGTGCGCCACCTCGAGAGCATCCGCGAGCACTACGGGCTCACGTTGCGCCGCTGGGTGGCCAATCTCGAGCAGCGTTGGGACGACGCGGTGGCCGAAGTCGGCCCGCAGCGGGCCCGGGTGTGGCGTCTCTACATGGCCGGCTCGGCGGTCGGCTTCGAGCGTCACCACCTCGAGGTCCACCAGGTTCTCTGCGTACGACCGGACCGCGGGCGCTCGGGCCTGGCTCTGCGCCCCCAGTTCGAGCCCGACTTCTAGGGCCGGCCCGCCGCCCGGGCCGACCCGGCGAGCCCCGGCGGATCCGTCGCTCAGCCGTCGTCGCCGCGCACCCCGACGTGACGGTCGTCCCAGAGCTCAAGGCCGCCGCGTATGCCCTCGGAGTTCTCCACAGTCGAGACGCGCGCGGCGACCTCGCCGAGCTCGTCGAGCCTCACGTGGCGCGCGTTGCCCCCGCCGAGATACAGGTGGTCGAAAGCGCTCAGCACGTCGAAGTAGTCGATCGCCCGGCGTACCCGGCGGTTCCACTTCGCGTGGCCGATCCGCTTACGGGCCGCGTCGCCGAGCTGCTCGTTGAACGTGTCGCCCTGGCGGAAGGGGACCTGGGCGAACTCCATGTGCGGCAGCATCCGCCCGTCCATGAAGAACGCGGAGCCCACGCCCGTGCCCAGGGTGAGGGCCACCTCGAGTCCACGGCCCTCGATCACCGCCGCGCCCTGGACGTCGGCGTCGTTGGCGACCCGGCACGGGGCCCGGAGAGCCCGAGCGAGAGCACCGGCCAAGTCGAAGTTCCCCCACGCCGCGACGAGTGCCGGGTCGACCCGCGAGCCGGGTCCCTTGGTGGTCACGAAGTGCGGCGCGCTGAGCACGCGGCCCCGGCGCACCTGGCCGGGGAAGCCGACGGCGACACGGTCCGCCGAGGGCAGCTGTCGCGCCAGGTCCCTCAGCGTCCCCACCAGCCGGTCCGGGGGCATGGGGTAGGTCGTCGCCACGCGGACCCTCTCGACCGTCATCTCGCCGCGCCCGTCGAGGACGCCGGCCTTGAGACCGGTGCCGCCCACGTCGAAAGCTAGGGTCAGCGGGGGTGGGTGGACCTCCGCGCTCGGGGCGCCCGGTCGGGCGGGAGCGTCGCTCACCGAGTCCACCCTAGCCACGACGCCCCGTGCGCGCCCGGTCGTCGTCTCGCCGTCCCCGACGGGTCGGAGCATCGCCACGATCCTTCCCGGGGCGATGGCGAGGCCCACCCCACGATCGCCGTGTCGCAGTGAGGGTTGGTGGGACCCGACCCCCACTGCGACACGGTGACCTCGTGGGGCCTCGTCGCCTCTCGCGACGTCCTGCGCATCGCCCTGGACGAAGAGGGGTTCACGGGGCGCAGTACGCTACGGCTAACGGACCGCTGCCCCCCGGCGGGGACGGCGGCCCCTCGACGAGGGGAGTCGTAGTGGAACCGACGGACACGACGAGTCCCGACTACTACCACCGCGTCGTCGACTGCCAGTGGGCCTGCCCCGCCCACACCAACGTGCCCGGCTACATCCGCCTGATCGCCCAGGGTCGCGACACCGAGGCGTACTTGCTCAACCGAGAGTCGAACGTCTTTCCGGGCATCCTCGGACGTACGTGCGACCGACCGTGCGAGCCGGCGTGTCGTCGTTCGCGGGTCGACGGCGAGCCCGTCGCGATCTGCCGACTCAAGCGCGTGGCGGCCGACCTCGCCGACGACGTGCGCGCCGCGCTAGCGCCGCTACCCTCATCGACCAACGGCCAGCGCGTGGCCCTGATCGGGGCCGGCCCCGCCTCGCTCACCGTGGCCAACGACCTCGCACCGCTGGGCTACGAGCTGACGCTGTTCGAGCGCTACGACCGGCCCGGCGGCCTCATGCGCACGAACATCCCCTCGTTCCGCCTGCCCGAAGAGGTCCTCGACGACGAGACCGCGGTCATCCTCGAGCGAGGCGTCGACGCGCGCTTCAACTCGCCGGTGACCAGCCTGCGGGCGCTGCGCGCCGCGGGCTACGACGCGGTCTTCGTCGGGGTCGGCGCACCCCGGGGCAAGGAGCTCGAGCTGCCCGGGCGCCACGACGCCCCCGACCAGGTCCACGTCGGCATCGAGTGGCTCGAGTCGGTGGCCTTCGGTCACATCGACGAAGTCGGCGAGCGGGTGCTCATCATCGGGGTCGGCAACACCGCCATGGACTGCTGTCGCACGGCGCGCCGGCTCGGCGGCCAGGACATCAAGGTCATGGCCCGACGCCCCCGCGACTACTTCAAGGCCTCTCCCTGGGAGCTCGAAGACGCCGAGGAGGAGGGGGTGGAGATCGTCGTCAACCACGCCCCGACCCGCTTCATCGTCGAGGGGGGCCGCCTCACGGGAATGGAGTTCGAGGTCCTCGAGTGGGATGAGGGGGCGCGCCACAGCCGGGTCCTCGAGACGGTCACGGTGCCCTGCGACGACGTCATCGTGGCGATCGGCCAGGAGAACGCCTTCCCTTGGATCGAGCGCGACCTCGGCCTCGAGTTCGACGAGTGGGGCATGCCCGTCGTGGACACGACGACCTTCGAGTCCACCCTGCCCGGCGTCTTCTTCGGGGGTGACGCCGCCTGGGGGCCCAAGAACATCATCTGGGCCGTCGCCCACGGTCACCAGGCCGCGATCTCGATCGACCTGTTCTTGCGGGGTCTGTCCGTCGCGGACCGGCCCGCGCCGGACTCGACCCTGGTCAGCCAGAAGATGGGCCTCTCCCAGTGGAGCTACCACAACGACTTCAACCCCTCGGCGCGCCAGAAGATGGAGCACCTCGAGCTGACCACGCGTTTCAGCGCGCTCGATCTCGAGGTCGAGCTCGGCTTCAGCGCCGAGCAGACGGCGCGCGAGGTGCAGCGCTGCCTGAACTGCGACGTGCAGACCGACTTCACCGCGAGCCTGTGCATCGAGTGCGACGCCTGCTTGGACATCTGCCCCGTGCAGTGCCTCACCATCACTCCCAACGGCCCCGAGGCCGAGCTCCGAGCGCGGCTCCGCGCGCCCGCCCTCCAGCCGGACCAGGCGCTCTTCGTCTCGCCCCCCCTACCCCAGACCGGGCGGGTGATGGTCAAGGACGAGAACGTCTGCGTGCACTGCGGATTGTGCGCCGAGCGGTGCCCGACCGCCGCCTGGGACATGGCGCTGTTCGACCTCGCGATTCCCTACGCCGGCTCCACCAATTTCATCCCCGTCGGCACCCGACCCCTCGCGGAGGCCCCATGACCCTCGAACTGACCCGCACCAGTGGTGTGAATGACTTCGCCCTGAAGCTCGCGAACGTCAACGGCACCGGTTCGGCCAGCGCCAACAGCCTCCTCGTCCAGGCCATCTTCCGCATGGGCGTGCCGGTGTCGGGCAAGAACCTCTTCCCCTCCAACATCCAGGGTCTGCCCACGTGGTACGAGGTGCGCGTGAACGAGGACGGGTGGACGGCGCGCTCGCTCGACTACGACCTCGTCATCGCGATGAACGCCCAGACCTACGCCGACGACGTCGCTGAAGCCCGCGCGGGCGGCTACGTCCTCTACGACTCGACCTGGCCCCTCGGGCCCGAGCTCGCCCGCGACGACGTGACCTTCCTCGGGGTCCCGTTCGCCGCGTTGTGCCTCGAGAACTTCACCCAGCCGCGCGAGCGCATCCTCATGAAGAACGTCGCCTACGCCGGGGCGGTGGTGGCGCTGCTCGACATCGACCTCGGAGTCGTCTCCGCTCTCCTCGACGAGACGTTCGTGCGTAACGCCGCGCTACGCGAGTCGAACCAGCGAGCGCTGCGTCTGGGCTACGACTACGCCCTCGCGCACTTCGACTGCCCCCTGCCGTTCCGGGTGGAGGCCCGGAAGGAGACCGGGGAGTCCATCCTGATCGACGGCAACACCGCGGCCGCCCTAGGCGCCCTCTACGCCGGGGCGACCGTCGCCGGCTGGTACCCGATCACGCCGGCCACCGGGGTGATGGACAACTTCACCCGACTGTGCGCTCGCTACCGCCAGCGCGAGGTGCCCGGCGCGGGGCCCGACGGCGAGACCGAGATCCGTCACGACTACCTCATCATCCAGGCCGAGGACGAGATCGCCTCGATCGGCATCGTCCTGGGTGCGGGCTGGAGCGGCGCGCGGGCCTTCACCTCGACCTCGGGACCGGGAATATCGCTCATGAACGAGCTCATCGGCCTGGGCTACTACACCGAGATCCCCGCGGTCATCGTCGACGTCCAGCGGGTGGGCCCGTCGACCGGGATGCCCACGCGCACCCAACAGGGCGACCTGCTGATGTGCGCCTACGCCTCTCACGGGGACACCCGACACATCCTCCTGATCCCGGCCGACCCCCGCGAGTGCTTCGAGTTCACCGCGCAGGCCTTCGACCTGGCCGAGCGGTTCCAGACGCCGGTGTTCGTGTTGAGCGACCTCGACATCGGCATGAACGACTGGGTCGTGCCCCGCCTGACCTGGGACGACGCCTACCGACCCGACCGCGGCCGGGTGCTCGGCGACGCCGACCTCGCCACGATGCGCGAGTTCTACCGCTACACGGGCGAGGACGACGAGTTCGTCACCCCACGGACCCTTCCCGGCTCGGACGAGAAGGGGGCCTACTTCATTCGGGGTTCAGGCCACGACAAGTTCGGGCGCTACACCGAGTCCCCCGCCGAGTACCAGGAGGTCGTCGACCGGCTGAAGCGCAAACACGCCGCGGCCGCATCCCGCGTGCCCGCGCCGATCATTGAGCGCCGCCCGGGCGCCACCGTCGGCATCGTGACCATAGGCAGTTGCGACCCCGCCGTTCGCGAGGCGGTCAGCGAGCTAGCGGACCGCGGCGTCGCGTGTGACCTGATGCGGGTGCGCGGATTCCCCTTCGTCGACGAGGTGCGCGACTTCGTCGAGTCGCACGCGCCGTGCTTCGTCGTCGAGATGAACCGCGACGCCCAGCTGCGCACGCTCATCTCGACCGAGACCGGGGTCCCGCCGGCCTCGATGATCCCGATTCTCGTCTACGGCGGCTTCCCCTTGTCAGCCCGCCACGTCGTCGACGGGGTCCTGGCCCACCTGGAGAGTCACTGATGCCCTCGATAACCAAGCCCCTGATCCCGCTCAACCCGTTGCCGCGTAACGACTTGGGGCTCACCGTGCGCGACTACGAGGGCGCGATGTCGACCCTGTGCGCGGGCTGTGGTCACGACTCGGTGACCGCCGCCATCACCTACGCCTTCTGGGAACTCTCCCTTCCCCCGCGCCAGATTGCCAAGCTGAGTGGGATCGGATGCTCCTCGAAGACCCCGACCTACTTCGTGCGCGGCGCCCACGGCTTCAACTCCGCCCACGGCCGCATGGCGGCCATCGCGACCGGAGCGAGCGCCGCCAACCGCGAGCTCACCTACATCGGCATCTCGGGCGACGGCGACTCCCTCTCGATCGGCCTCGGACACCTCCTCCACGCGATGCGGCGCAACGTGAACATGGTCTACGTGATCGAGAACAACGGCGTCTACGGGCTGACCAAGGGCCAGCTGTCCGCGTCGGCTGACGTCGGGTCGGCGCCGAAGAAGGGCGACCCCAACCTCCTCGCGCCGATCGACCCGATAATGGTCGGGCTCAGCGTGGGCGCGACGTTCCTCGCGCGCTCGTTCTCGGGCGACAAGGACCAGCTGGTGCCTCTACTCAAGGCGGCGGTCGCCCATCGCGGGTTCGCGGTCATCGACGTGATCTCGCCGTGCGTCACCTTCAACGACCACGAGAGCTCCACCAAGAGCTACCGCTTCGTGCGCGAGCACGAGGTCAAAGAGGTGCAGGCTGACTTCGTTCCGGTTCAGGCCCCGATCACGGCGACCGTGGGCAGCGACGTGGCGCGCGAGGTCGTCATGCACGACGGCAGCGTGATGCGCTTCCGCGCGGTCCCGGCGGGCTACGACCCGACCGATCGGCTCTCGGTGGAGTCCTACATCCGCGACCGTCAGACCCGCGGGGAGATCGCGACGGGACTGCTCTACCTCGACGAGTCCCGGGCGGACCTCCACGAACTCAACCGCACCCCGCCCAACGCGCTCGCGAGCGTGCCCTACGAGACCCTCTGTCCCGGGGCCGACGAGCTCGACCGCCTCCAGGAGACCTTCCGGTGAGCGACGTCGGAATCGAGCCCGACGAGGGCGGCGAGGCCGCCTGCTACGCCCACCTCATCTGCCCCGAGTGCGGCGTCGCGCTCGGCGAACACGACCCGACGTCGTGTCGTACCGATTCCCGTGGGCTACCGGAGTGAGAGTCCGAACTCTCGTGAACTGACGAAGAAAACTTCATCCGACGCCCCCTCCGATGGGTAGTGTCGAAAGACATGGGGGATAATGCGGACGTGACCACAGTCGCCGTGGTTGACGACCACGTGATGGTGGCCGAGATGTTGGCCCTCACCATCACCCACGAGCCGGACCTGAGGCTCATCGGCGTCGCTCCCACCATCCAGGAGGCCTACGCCCTGGTTGACGCCGAAGTACCCGACGTCATTCTCATGGACTACCGCCTCCCCGACGGTACGGGCATCGAGGCCGTGACGGCCATCCTCGAGCGCCACCCCGAGACCCGTATCGTCATGCTCACGGGCAGCGGCGACCACGCCCTTTTGGCGCGCGCCATCGAGGCCGGCTGCGTCGGACTGATCAACAAGGACCGTCCCGTCGGCGACGTCCTCGCCGCAGTGCGCGCGGCGGCGCGCGGCGAGCTCGTCATCCGATCCCACGAGTTCACCGGGCTGCTCGACCAGATCCGCAAGTCACCCGAGCAAAAGACCCAGCTCCTGACCTCCCGCGAGCTTGAGGTCCTCCAACTGCTCGCCAAGGGGCGCTCCACCGAGGGCATCGGCGACGACCTGTTCATATCGATCAACACCGTGCGCAATCACGTGGCCAACATCCTGTCCAAGCTCGGGGTCCACTCCAAACTCGAGGCCGTCGCGATCGCCGCGCGCGAGGGGCTGATCAACCTCGCCGAGGGCGACTGAACGTCCCCCCATTGTCAACGTCGACGCTCAGGCTCCTGAGACCTTCGCTACCATGGACGTGACGTTCGGCCGACTCCGGCGCCGACTCGGACACCCGACGCCTCGGCCGACTGGACCGGGAGGACGCATGTCGAAGAGGACAATCCGCGCAACACTGGGAGCGTTCGCCGTGGTGCTCGCGACCGCTGGGGTCGGATGGCTCGGCGTAGGCGCCGCGAGCGCCGCGGGGGGACCGCACATCGTGGTGACCCCTCACCTCCGTCTCCACAACCGCCAGGTCGTCGAGGTGCGCGGCTCGGGCTTCAAGCCGGGCGACTCGGTGTACATCGTCGAGTGCCTGCGCAACGCCAAGGGCCAAGCTCAGTGCTACGTGCCCATGAGCCTGGGCGCGCTGCCCAAGGCGGTGACCATCACGGCGTCGGGCGCCTTGCCCACGACGCGCTTCATCGTGCGTACGGGCAAGATCGGCTCGGGGGTCTGCGGGACGACCAAGGTGAACCTGGCGCGGTGCGCCGTCAGCGTCGGCAACGCCACGGGCGGCGACTCGACCTCGTTCCCCATCACCTTCGTGTTGCCTAAGAAGAAGTAGCCGTGACGGGCACGGGGGAGCTCGAGGGGCGGCCCCGGGAACCACGGGAGTGAGCCGGGCGGGGGTCAATCGGTGAGCGAAGAGGGAGAGGGCGTCGGATCAGGGATCGGCGCGCGGCTGCGTGAGGGCCGCGACCAGATCACGACGACCCTGAGGGCGCACTTCAGCTTCGCCTCGCTGCTGCTGGTCCTGTTCCTCACCTTCCTCGACAACACGATCGCCAGCGCGGTCTTGACCAGCGTGCAGTCCGAGTTACACGCCGGGGTCACCGAGCTCCAGTGGGTCGTTGGCGGCTACGCGCTCGCCTTCGCCAGTCTGATGCTGATGGCGGGGTCCCTCGGCGACACCTTCGGGCGAAAGCGGGTGATGCTGATCGGCGTCGGGGTCTTCTGCGTCGGCTCGATCGTGTGCGCCGTGGCCCCCGACACGACCACTCTCATCGTCGGGCGCGTCGTCATGGGTGTGGGGGCCGCCGGATCCGAGCCGTCCACCCTCTCGATGATCCGCCACATCTACCCCAACCGGCGGGCCCGGGCGCGGGCCCTCGGTGTCTGGGCGGCGGTGTCGGGTCTCGCCCTCGCCCTCGGTCCGGTGATCGGCGGGGTCCTCGTCGGGCTGTGGACGTGGCGCTCGGTCTTCTGGTTCAACCTGGTCTTCGGCGTGATCGCCTTCATCGTGTCGTCGGTCTCGCTCCAAGAGAGCGTCAATGAGGAGCGCCGCAGCATCGACGGTGCGGGGTTCGTCCTGTCGTCGATCGCCCTGGCGCTCGCCACCTTCGCGACCATACGGGGCGAGACATGGGGCTACCGATCGAGTGGGGTCATCACGATGTACGCGATCGCCGGAGTCTCGCTCGTCGCCTACTTCGTCGTCGAGAGTCGCGTGCGCGACCCCATGCTCCAGGTCGCCTGGATCAAGAACCGGGCGTTCCTCGGCTCGACGGTCATCGCCTTCACGAGCTACTTCTCGATCTTCTCAATCTTCTTCTTCGTCGCTCTCTACCTCGAGGTGGTCGCGTCGGTAAGCGCCTACACCCTCGCGCTCGACTTCTTGCCCCTTTTGGGCGGCATGGTCGTGGCCTCTTTGGTCACGGGGAGGTGGGTGTCGCGCGTGGGTACCCGGTCTCCGCTGGTGCTGGGCTGTTTCCTGGCCGCGGCCGGCGTCCTACTCACCAACGTCGTCCTCACGCCCACCGTGGGCCTCGATCCGCTGGGCTGGACGATGGGACTGGCCGGCATCGGCTTCGGCATCGTCGTGGTGCCGATCAACCAGACCGCCCTGACCGCGATCCCCGCGACCCACTCGGGCATCGCCGCCTCGACGATCAACACGAGTCGTGAGCTCGGTGCCGTGACCGGGGTGGCCATCTTGGGCTCCCTGGTGAACGGTCAGCTCACCGTTGACCTCACCCGTCGCCTCGTCCAGCTGGGGATCCCGCCGGCCTACCGCCAGCTCGTCATCAACGCCGTCATCACCGGCTCGGTGAACAGCCAGGCCGCCGCCCAGGAGAAGATCTCCTCCGGCGCGGTGAAGAAGCTGATCGGTGAGGTCGTGCGCGCCGCCTACGGCGCCTTCTCCCACGGCCTCGACCTGGCCCTGACGGCGGCGGGCGTGCTCATGCTGGCGTCGGCGGTGATCGCCGACGCGACGGGCTCGAGCGACCGACGACCGCTCGTCGAGATCGAGTCCTAACCCGGCGCTAGGAGCCCTCGGCGCGCAGGCTCGCCTCGATCCCGTCGTTGAGCCGTCGCAAGAGCGAGGTGAGCGCCTCAACGTCGCTCGCGCTCCACTCCTGGCACAGCCGGGCGAGGGCCCGCGACCGACGCGCCTCCCGCTGGGCGAGGGCTCGACGGCCCCGTGGCGTCACCGTGAGCAGGGCGGCGCGCCCGTCGCGCGGATCCGGCCGGGTCGCCAGCAGTCCCGTGGCCACCATCTGGGCCACGTAGCGGCTGATGGAGGCCTTGGTGACGTGCAGCCGGTCAGCGAGCTCCGAGGCGCGAATCTGGCCGGCGTCGGCCACCTCGCGCAGGATCTCGAGCTGGAGCGGCCCCTCGGCCTCATCGAGGTGGTGGCGCAGCGGGCCGAGCAGCTGGCCGCGGCGCAGCCGACCCCACTCGCGCTCCAGCGTCGTCGGCGCCGCGCCGGCCCCGGTCTCTCCCACCACGGTGCTAAGGTACCACGATAGTTACAGGAGGTAACTAATAGCCTCCGGCGCCCCGTCCCGACCGGGACGACCAGGAAAGGACAACGCGTGACCCACAACCTGACGGCCGAGACCATCACCATCACGGGCCACAACGGCGACGAGATCGAGGCCTACCGCGCCGTGGCGACCGACGTCGAGCGCGCCGGATCAATCGTCGTGATCCACCACATGCCCGGCTACGACGAGGCCTCCAAGGAGATCGTCCGCAAGTTCGCGGCGAACGGCTACCACGCCCTCATGCCCAACCTCTACCACCGGGTGGCCCCCGGCGCCGCCCCCGACGACGCCGCAGCCACCGCGCGCAGCCTGGGCGGGGTTTCCGACGAGCAGCTGGTGGGCGACGTCGCCGGCGCGATGGCACACCTCAGGGCGCTGGCGACCTCGAACGGCAAGGTCGCCTCGATCGGCTACTGCTCGGGTGGCCGCCAGTCCTTCCTCGCGGGCTGCCGACTTCCCCTGGACGGCGTGATCGACTGCTACGGCGCCTTCGTCGCGGTCGACCCGCCCTCGGAGTTCCCCCTCAAGGTCAAGGCCGTCATCGGCGAGGCCGGGAACCTCCACGCGCCGCTGCTCGGGCTCTTCGGCGCCGAGGACACCTACCCCTCCCCCGAGCAGAACGACGCCCTGGCCGCGGCCCTAAGGGCCGCCGGCAAGGAGTTCACCTTCAAGACCTACCCGGGGGCGGGCCACGCGTTCTTCGCCGTGGACCGGCCCTCGTACCGCCCGGAGGTGGCCACCGAGGCCTGGGGCGAGGTCTTTGACTTCCTCGCGCGGACGGTCGGCTGATGTGCACCTACCAGAGCGAGCGGCTCACCCTTCGCGCGAGCGGCAAGACGGCCGAGGGCTGGACGCGGCTCACCGACGCGACGGTCTACTTCGACCACCCCGTGCACTTCCCGGCCGGCCACGCCCTGATGATCGACGTGCTCAACCCGGCGAAGGGACCCAGCGCCCGCGTCGCCCTCGAGCTCGACGCCGAGAGCGCCCGGGCGCTGGCCGGCGCCATCGTGCGGGCCCTCGACAGCGTCCCCGACGAACTGCGCGGCGAGCTCGCCCCGTGAGCGTCGCGGCCACCCGTCGCGACCCGCTGGCCCGGCCCCGGTCGGACCGCTACAAGTGGCTGGTCCTGTCGAACACGACGCTCGGCGTGCTCATGGCCACGATCGACACCTCGATCGTGCTCATCGCGCTGCCCGACGTGTTCAACGGGATCCGCATCAACCCGCTAGCCCCGGGCAACACCTTCTACCTGCTCTGGATGATCCTCGGCTTCATGATCGTCACCTCGGTACTCGTGGTGAGCCTCGGGCGCCTGGGCGACATGCTGGGGCGGGTCAAGATGTACAACCTCGGCTTCGTCGTCTACACCTTCTTCTCGTTGTTGCTCTCGATCACCTGGTTCTCCGGATCCGCCGCGGCGATCTGGCTCGTCGTGATGCGGCTCTTCCAGGGGGTGGGTGCGGCCTTCCTCATCGCGAACTCGGCGGCGATCCTCACCGACGCCTTCCCCGAGGACCAGCGAGGGATGGCCCTGGGCATAAACCAGATCGCCGGCATCGCCGGGAGCTTCGTCGGACTGGTGCTCGGGGGGCTGCTCGGCCCGATCCAGTGGCGACTGATCTTCATCATCTCGGTCCCGATCGGGATCTTCGGCTCGATCTGGGCCTACCTCCAGCTGCGCGAGATCCCGGTGCGCAAGGACCACCACGTCGACTGGGCCGGCAACCTCACCTTCGCGCTCGGCCTCGTCGCCCTCATGGTCGGGATCACCTACGGGATCCAGCCCTACGGCGGTCACGAGATGGGCTGGACCAGCCCCTTCGTCGACGGGTCGCTGGCGCTGGGGGTGTCGAGCCTCGTCGCCTTCGCCCGGCTCGAGCGGCGTTCGTCGGACCCGATGTTCCGTCTGTCGCTCTTTCGGATCCGGGCCTTCAGCGCCGGGTCGATCTCCACCTTGCTCGCGGCGACGGGCCGGGGCGGGCTGATGTTCACCATGGTCATCTGGCTCCAGGGGATCTGGCTGCCCCTGCACGGCTACAGCTTCGCCTCCACGCCGCTGTGGGCGGGGATCGCCCTCTTGCCCCTCACGGCGGGGTTCTTGCTCGCCGGACCCCTGTGCGGCTATCTCTCGGATCGCTACGGATCGCGGGGCTTCACCGTCGGCGGGATGGTCGGCTCGGCGATCTCGTTCCTCCTGCTCGAGACGCTGCCGGCCGACTTCCCCTACCTCGCCTTCGGGGCGCTCCTGCTGTTGAACGGCCTGTCGATGGGGGCCTTCTCGGCCCCCAACCGGGCGAGCGTGATGAACGCGCTGCCGCCCGAGCACCGCGGCGTCGGCTCGGGGATGAACTCGACCTTCCAGAACTCGGGTCAGGTGCTCTCGATCGGCATCTTCTTCACCCTCATGATCATCGGGCTCTCGCGCACCCTGCCCCCGGCTCTGCGCGCCGGCCTCGCGGCGCGCGGCGTGCCGCGCGCGGTGGCGGCCCACGTGGCCGCCCTGCCCCCCGTGACGACGCTGTTCGCCTCCTTCCTCGGCTACAACCCCATGGCCAAGCTCCTCGGGCCGCGGGTGCTCGCCTCGCTGCCGACCGGCGCGCGCGCCGCGATCGTCGGGCGGCGCTTCTTCCCCGGCATCATCCAGAGGGCGTTCGTCACCGGCCTACACCCGGCGCTCGACTTCGCCGCGGCCATCTGCGCGATCGCGGCGGTGACCTCCTGGCTGCGCGGGTCGTCCCGGCCCTCGACGAGCGCCGTGCCCGGGGCCGAGGCGCTCGTCGTCGAGTGAGTCAGCGGGCGTGCCGGCCGCGCCCGACGGGCGCGAGGACGGTGAGCGAGCCGTAGGTGATGAACGCGATCGCGACGTGCATCCAGACGAGCACCACGACGGCCCGCAGCGGCGAGCCGACGTAGAAGATGTACGCGTCGGGTAGCAGGAGGACCACCGATACCGCCACGGCCAGTCGCGCGTACAGCCACTCCGGGGCCGAGGTGAGCCGCGCCACCAGGGGCCAACCCACCCCGGCGAAGACGACGCCGATGACCGTCAGGCGCGCGTAGTCGAAGAAGGCGAAGTGCACGTAGCCGCGCGTGGAGGGGTAGAGGGTCGTGCCCACACGCACGAGCAGGGCGTCGGCGACGAGCGACGCGATGATCGCCACGACCGTCGCACCCACGACTCGCGCGACCGAGGGCGGTCGCGGGGGGCGCAGGTCCACGCGCGCGAGGCGCAGAACCGGCCGGGTCCAGTCGGGCAGGACGTCGTGGGCCCTCCCGAGGAGACCGGTGATGCGCACGTCCATCGCCGCGGCACTCTACGAAATGTCCCTAAGAGTTCTCTAAAGGACCGCCCGCGCCCTAGGAGTTCATCGCCTTGTGGATGGTGGTGACGATGCGCTCGACCGACGGCAGGGCCATGTCCTCGAGCGTGTCGGCCGCCGGCAGCGGGATGTGGGGGGTCGTGATGCGCACGACCGGCCCGTCGAGGTCGTAGAAGGCCTCCTCGGCCACGATCGAGGCCACTTCCGCCCCCCAGCCGAGGACCCGGGGGTTCTCCTCCACCGTGAAGAGTCGACCGGTGGCCGACGTCTCTCGCAGGATCGTCTGGGTGTCGAGGGGGATCAGGGAGCGTACGTCGATCACGGTGCAGTCGATGCCGCCGGCCGCGAGCTCCTCGGCCGCCGCCAGCGCGCGCGGCACCATGAGACCGAGCGTGGCGATCGTGGCGTGCGCCCCCTGGCGCAGCACCGTCGCCGTGCCGAGCGTGTCGAGGATCTCGCCCTCGGGGACCTCGCCCTTGCTCGGGTAGAGGGCCTTGGACTCTAGGAAGACGACCGGGTCGTCGTCGCGCACCGCGGCCGCCATCAGGCCGATGACGTCCCGGGGGTTCGAGGGCACGACCACCTTCAGTCCGGGGATCATCATCGCCCAGTTCTCGACGCTCTGGGAGTGCTGGGCCCCGAAGCGCAGTCCCCCGCCGTTGCCCGAGCGGATGACCAGCGGGAAGCTCATCTGCCCGTTGGTCATGTAGCGCGACTTGGCGATCTCGTTGGCGACGATGTCCCAGCACACGGCGAAGAAGTCCGCGAACATGATCTCGGCGATCGGCCGCAGGCCGGTCATGGCCGCCCCCATCGCGGCCCCCAGGATGGCCTGTTCGCTGATGGGCGTGTCACGCACCCGCACCGGCCCGAACTCCTCCAACAGCCCGACGGTGCCCTTGAACACCCCGCCGGCTGCCGCGACGTCCTCGCCCAGGAAGAGCACCGACTCGTCCCGTCGCATCTCCTGGGCGATGCCACGGGCAATCGCCTCTCGGTAGGTCAGTTCCGCCATTCGGCACCTCCGTTGGCCCAGACGTCCTTCATGAGCAAGTCCTCGCCGGGCGCGGCGCCCGCCTTGGCCGCCTCGGTGGCGGCGTCGACGTCGGCGTCGACGTCGGCCTCGATGCGCGCGAGGGTGGTCTCGTCGACCCCGAGCTCGACGAGTCGGGCCCGGTAGCGCGAGACCGGGTCGCGCTCGGCCGAGGTCCAGAACGCGACCTCCTCGTCGGGCCGGTACTTGCCGGGATCGGCCCGGGAGTGACCGCCGTGGCGGTAGGTCTCGGCCTCGATCAGGCTCGGTCCCTCACCGGCGCGGGCCCGCTCGATGGCGGTGCGCGCGACCTCGTAGACGGCGTCGGCGTCGTTGCCGTCAACGATGATGGGCTCGAGACCGTAGGCGGCGGCGCGGTCGGCCGCCGGATGGGCCACCGCGGTCACTTCCGAGGTGCGCGTGTACTCCATGTAGAGGTTGTTCTCGCAGATGAACACGACCGGGAGTTTCCAGATGGCCGCGAAGTTGAGCGCCTCGTGGAAGGCGCCGATATTCACGGTGCCGTCGCCGAAGAAGGCCACCGCCACCTGGTCCGTCCCGCGGTACTGAGCGCTCCAGGCCGCCCCGCAGGCGATCGGCAGGTGGGCGCCGATGATGGCGTAGCTGCCCATCACCCCGTGCTCGACGCTGGTGAGGTGCATCGATCCGCCCTTGCCGGCCATGAGGCCGTTGGCCCGGCCCATCAGCTCAGCGAAGACCGGGGTCATGGCCACCCCGCGGGCGAGGGTGTGGGCGTGGCCCCGGTAGGTCGCGAACGTCCAGTCGTCGGGTCGCATGGCCGCGGCGACCCCGGCGGCGATCGCCTCCTGACCGATCGAGAGGTGGCTCGTCCCCTTGACGTAGTTCTCCAAGAACAGGTCGTAGGCGCGCGTCTCGAATCGGCGCAGGGCGACCTGGCTGCGGTAGAGCTCGAGTTTGAAGTCCACGTCGTGGACGGGAGAGGCCTCGGTGGTCGTCATCATCCCTCCTAGTACTTGTTCGCGATCATGAGTTCCCGGGCCGGGAAGTGGGTCAGGACCGCCGGGCCCTCGGGGGTGACCACGACCTCCTCCTCGATTCGAGCCGCCGACACCCCGTCGCTGGCCGGGCAGTAGGTCTCGAGAGCGAACACCATCCCGACCTGCAGCTCTACCGGCTCCGTGAGGCTGTTGAGCCGGCTGATGATGGGGCGCTCGTGCAGGCCGAGCCCGAGGCCGTGGCCGAACTGGAGACCGAAGGCGGCCATCTCGTCGGCGAAGCCGAACGACGTCGCCTCGGGCCAGGCCCGCGCGATGACGTCGGTCGTGACCCCCGGCTTCACGAGGTCGATGGCGGCATCCATCCACTCGCGCGCCCTCGCGTAGGCGTCGCGCTGGGGGCCCGTCGAACTGCCCACCGAGAGGGTGCGGTAATAGCAGGTCCGGTAGCCGTTGAAGGAGTGGATGATGTCGAAGAAGGCCTGATCACCTGGCCGGATGATCCGATCGGTGAAGTTGTGGGGGTGGGGGTTGCACCGTTCGCCCGAGACGGCGTTCACGGCCTCGACCTGGTCCGAGCCCATCTCGTAGAGGCGACGGTTGACCAGCGCCACCATCTCGTTCTCGCGGACCCCGGGCTTCAGGGCGTCGAAGACGTCCTGGTACACCCCGTCGACCATGGCGGCCGCCTGAGCGAGCAGGGTGAGTTCGTCGGGGCTCTTGATCTGGCGCGCGTCGAGCATGATCTGCTGAGCGTCGCGAACCTGGACGCCGGCGCGCTCGAGCTCGAAGAGGAAGGGCAGCTCGACGATGTCGAGGCCCACCGGCTGATCGAGGACCCCAGCGTCAGAGAGGAGGCCCACGATCTCGCGCACCGCCGACTCGAACAGGCCCGCGGAGGGGGCGATCGCCCCGCGCATCCCGAGCATGCCGGCTCGGCAGTTCTCCTTGGCCAACCACGGAGCGAACAGCTGGTGGTGGCGCGCGGCCGAGCCGAAGTCCCACAGGATCGGCTCGCCCCCCCGGGGGAGCAGGCAGTAGCGGGTCATCTTGTCGCCGAGCGCCCCACCCACCCAGGTCTGGGAGACGTAGCGGATGTTGTAGAAGTCGAAGAGCAGGAGCGCCCCGAGGTCGCTGCGCTCGAGGGCCTCGCGCGCCCGCGCCAATCGGTAGGCCCGCAGCCGATCGAAGTCCACCCGGGTCTCGAAGTCGACTCCGTGGAACCCCGGCGTGGCCACGACCGGGCCGAACCCCTCCATCAGCGTCCCCCCAGCCCGTCGTCGACCTCGATGCCCTCGGGCACCATCGTCAGGCCGGCGGCCCGCGCCTCCTCGGCGAGCAAGACGGCGAAATCCTCGCTGGTGTGACCGGCCCCCACCGCCGCCTGGACGATCTCAGCGCAGACCGCGGCGAGGGGCATCGGCACGTGGTGCTCGCGTGCGGCGGCCAGGCCGAGGTCGAAGTCCTTTCGCAGGAGCACCGGGGTGAAGGTCGGGGTGAAGTCAAGGTTCACGAAGGCCGGCGTCTTGTAGCGCGAGAAGGTCGAGCCGAGGACCGAGTCGTTGAGGAACGAGAGCAGCGCGCTGCGCTTGACGCCGCCGCGCTCGGCCAGGACCGTCACCTCGGCCAACGCCTGGGTGACGACACCGAGAATGACGTTGTGGCAGATCTTGACCAGCCGCGCGGCCTCGCCCTCGCCGACGTAGGTCACGCCGCGACCGATGTCGCGCAGCATCGCCTCCACCTCGTCGAAGGCCGCCCGCTCGCCCGACACGGCCAGGGTGAGGTTGCCGCTGGCCACCACTTTGGGGTTGCCGCTCACCGGGGCGGCGAGGAAGGCGACCCCGCGCGCCGCGCAGGCCGCCCGGACCGCGGCCGAGGTCTCGGTTGACACGGTCGAGCTGTCCACGACCACCCGCGGCGCGCGTTGCGGGTCAGCGAGCACACCCCCGGGCCCGGTCGTCACCTCGAGCAGGTCGTCGTTGGCCGAGACCATGACGAAGACCACGTCATGGCCGGCGAGGTCGACCGGCCGGTCGACCACCGAGGCCCCCCGCGCGAGTAGGGCCTCGGCCTTCGCCCGAGTGCGGTTCGTGGCCGTCACCTCGCGGCCCGCCGCGAGCAGCCGCGTCGCCATGGCCGAGCCCATCCGCCCGCATCCGATCCACCCGATTCGCGTCGCCTCGCCCACCGCGCCTCCTCCGGTCAACCCGTGACCGTCTCTTCGATCGACCCCCCGAGGTACAGGGCTCCGATCTCGGGATGGTGGAGCACCTCGTGGCCGCTGCCGAGCAACCGCACCCGGCCGTTCTCCATCACCACGCCCTGATCGGCGAGGCGCAGGGCCTGTCGAGCGTTCTGCTCGACCAGCACGATGGTGCGACCGGCCTCGTTCATCCCCCGAACGGTCTGGAACATCTGGCGCAGGGTCTTGGGGTCGAGGCCCATCGAGGGCTCGTCCAGCACGACGAGCGTGGGGTCGAGCATGAGGCCCCGGGCGAACTCCACGAGGCGCTGCTGGCCGCCCGAGAGCGCCCCGGCCTTGTCGTCAGCGCGCTCGGACACGATGGGGAAGGCCGCAGCCACCCGCTCGTAGCGCTCGGCGATGACCCGCTTGTCGCGCACGAGGTACGCCCCTAGCTCGACGTTCTGGCGCACCGTCATCTCGCGAAAGAGGCTGTGGTTCTGGGGTACCTGGACGATCCCGCGCTCCAGGATCTGACGGGGACTGCGCCCGACGAGGTTCTCGCCCTGGAAGGTGATCGACCCGAGGCGGGGACGCACCAGGCCACTCACCGTCTTGAGAAGCGTCGACTTGCCCGAGCCGTTGGGGCCGACGATGCAGGTGATGCCCCCGGCGGGCACGTCGAAACTGACACCCTTCAAGACGTCGCCCCCGCCGTAGCCGGCGACCACCCCGTCGAAGGAGAGGACCGTCTCAGCCACCGGCCACCTCCTCGAACTCGTCGTCGCCGCCGCCTAAGTACGCGTCGAGCACCTTGGGGTCGCGGCGAACCTCCTCGGGGGTCCCCGAGACGAGGTTGCAGCCCTGGTGCATCACGGTGACCCGATCGCACAGGCTCATGACGAACTCCATGTTGTGCTCCACGATGAGGAACGTCTTGCCCTGGGCGTTGAGGGCCCGAATCTTCTCGGCGATGCGATTGATGAGCGTGAGGTTCACGCCCCCCGCCGGCTCGTCGAGGAGGATGACCTGGGGATCGGCGACCAGCACGTAGGCGAGCTCGAGCAGTTTGCGTTGGCCGTAGGAGAGGGCGCCGGCCTGCAGCTCGGCCAGTTCCGCGATGCCGACGAAGTCGAGCAGCTCCAGGGCGGTCGCCACCTCCTCGGCCGAGGACTTGGACCGGGTGAGTCCGCGCAGCCACCCCTCCTTGCGCTGGGTCGCCACCAGCATGTTCTCGAGCACGCTCAGGCGCTCGAAGATCCGCGTGAGCTGGAAGGTCCGCCCGATCCCTCGGGCGAAGACCTGGTTCGGCCTGAGCCCCGTAATGTCCTCGTCGCGGAAGCGCACCGCCCCCTGGTCGGCCCGGACGTAGCCCGTCACGACGTTGAACAGGGTCGTCTTGCCCGAGCCGTTGGGCCCGATGAGCCCGGCGATGGACCCCTCGTCGACCTCGAGGGAGCAAGCCTGGAGGGCCTGGACTCCGCCGAAGGCGCGGCTGACCCCCGTGACCGACAGGATCGACATCAGGCCCCGCTCCCGGCGAGGGTGGTCTCGGCCGCGGCGACGGCGGCCTTCTCGCGCGCGGAACGGCGCGTCACCCGGTCGCGGACGAAGACGACGATCCCCTGGGGCATGAAGAGGATGACGAGCAAGAAGAGCGCCCCGAAGAGGATCAGGTAGAGCGAGCTGTTGGAGAACGAGAGAGTGAGCCACTGCTGGAACGACTCGAGGATGAGCGCACCGAGCAGTGGCCCGAACAGCGTGCCGAGGCCCCCGAGGAAGGCCATGAGGGCGATCGACACGTCAAAGAGCGGGTCGAAGACGAACTGGGGGAAGATCTGGCCGACGAACATCGCGTAGAGCGCTCCCGCCATGCCGATCGTGAACTGCGCGAGGGCGAAGCCGGTCAGTTTCACCGCGGTGGTGTGCACGCCGAGACCGAGCGCCCGGTCCTCGTCGTCACGAATCGCCAGCATCTGTAAACCGAAGCGCGAGCGGCGCACGATGGCCGAGAGGACCGTCGCGAAGATCACCAGACCGAGGGCCACGTAGTAGAAGGGCACGTTGTAGTAGCTCTCGTTCCAACTGATGAACGGCAGGATGAGCCCCGACGTGCTCCCGGTGAAGCCGACGTTGATGGCGGTCAGCTGGAAGACGAAGAAGATCGCGATGGTTATCACGACGAATGTGTGGCGACGCACTCGCAGGGCGATGGCCCCGATCGGCAGCGCCACGAGGGTAGCGAGGAGACCGCCGAGGGGGGCCAGCCAGAACATCGAGGCGCCCGGGGCCATATTCGCGTGGATCGACACCAGAGCCATGGTGTAGGCGCCCACCCCGTACGAGACAGCCGAGCCCAGCGCGATGTAGCCCGTGTAGCCCGAGAACATGTTCCACGAGGTCGCACAGGCCATATAGATGAGGGTGAAGACGCCGATGGTGGTGTAGGCCGGGTTCGTCACCACCACCGGGAAGAGGGCGAGGGCGACGAGCCCGAGCGCCCACGCGGCGCGCGACCAGTGGCGCATCAGGCCGTCCTCGCCAGTTGCTTGCCGAAGAGCCCCTGGGGGCGAAGGGACAGGACGATGACGAGCACGATGAAGAAGGTCATGGTCGACCAGATTGGCGACCAGACCACCCCGACCACGTCCTCGAGCATCACCATCCCGATCGAGGCGACGAGAGCCCCGCCAAGGCTCCCCATCCCGCCCAGCACGATGATGGTGAGCAGGCGCGAGATCAAGTCGTAGCTCGAGCTGGCGTTGAACGCGTTCGTGGCGCCGAACACCATGCCGCCCGCCGCCGTCACCGCGGTCCCGATGCCGAAACAGATCGTGGCGACCCTCTTCACGTTGATGCCAATGAGGGCCGCCGCCGTCTGGTCGGCCAGGGACGCACGCACGCTCGCGCCGAACCGGGTTCGATACAGCAGGACCCACAGGGCCGTGAGCAGCACCACGGCCAGGATGAAGCCGAAGACGTAGATGTAGGCGAAGTACACGCCGAAGAGCTTGAACGATTGGTTCACGTACCACGCGCTGATCTGGACGTCGTTCACCGAGAAGATCATGTTGAGTGAGCCCTCGATGAGCAACGAGACTGCGTAGGTCACCAGGATCGACATCGCGGTCTTCTCGGGCCCTTTCAGCCGGGCCATGAAGCCCCTCTCCACCACGATCCCCACCACGAAGAGGGTGGGGATCGTGATGAAGAGACCGACGAAGGGATCGATTCCCCAGTGCAGCTGGATCGCGTAACTCAGGTAGGCGCCCAGCACCACGAAGATGCCCTGGGCGATGTTGATGATGTCCATCACCCCGAAGATCAACGTGAGACCCGTCGCCATGAGGGCGTAGACCGACCCGGTCAGCACCCCGTCGACGATCGCGTAGGTGAGCGCGCTACCCGACATCGATCAGCTCTTCCAGGCCGGCTTGGGGTACAGGACCTTCACCGAGTTGGGGTCACCCACCGGGTTGACCTGGACGAACTTCGTGCCCTGCCACTGGAAGGTGAAGGCGGTCGGGTCGACATTCTCACCAAGCTTGTTGAACTTCACCGGGCCCTGCACCGAGGACATGACCTTGCCTGAGTGCAGGTAGGCGATGATCTTGGCGTTGTTGAAGCCGTGGGTGGCCCGGACGGCCTGGGTGATCACCTCGCCCACCGAGTAGGCCTCGGCGACGTCGGAGTTGATGTCGGCCGGGGTGCCGCCGTACTGCTTGATGTAAGCCGCCACCATCGCCTTGCTGAGCGGGTTGGCCGAACCGCCGTACCACGCGTTGGGCACCATCATGCCGTTAGCGTTCTTCGCGCCCACGGCCGTCAAGAAGGCCGCGCCCTGGTCCGGTCCGCCGGTCGCGATGAAGGCCTTGGGGTTGTAGTGCGCCTGCTCGAAAGCCTGCATGAAGGCCGACACCGTGGGCACGTCGACCGAGCCGAGCACGACCACCTGGGCCTTGGCCGCGGCGACCTTGTCGGCGATCGAGGTGTAGTCGGTCACCTCGGCCGGGAAGACCGTGAAGCCAAGCGACTTGATCCCCGCCTTGGACATGATCTTCTGAGCGACCGGGAGCTGGGGCTCGGTGAAGGGGTCGTTCGAGGTGACGTAGTAGGCGGTCGTGGGACGTTGTCCCTTGGGCAGCGACGAGATCCACTTCGCGAAGGGCATGAGGTCGTTCGCCACCGGCAACGACACGTCGAAGACGTTGTTGAGGTGCGCCTGGAAGACCGACGGCGCGCCGCCCGCCCCCTCGACCATCGCGTACCCGAAACGCTCGGCCGTCTGGGCTGCCGGCACGGTGAGCAGTGACGAGAAGGGGCCGAACACCAACTGGACGTGGTCCTGGCTGATGAGGTCCTGGTAGTTCGTCACCACCTGGGTCGGACTCGACGCGTCGGACTTGATGATGAGGTTGATCTTGTGGCCGAGCAGACCGCCGTGGGCGTTCTGCTCCTTCGCCCACAGCTCGTAGCCGCGCTGGAACGCCTGGCCGTCGGCCGAGAAGTCGCCCGAGAGCGACAACGAGATGCCGATGTTGACCGGTGCGCCCTTGGCGAGGCCTCCCGAGCTCGCGCCGGCCGTGGAGGCCGCCGCCATCGCGATGAGTGATGCCGCGGCGACCGTGGTCGCCGCCAGCACCCTCACGGTGCTCATTCTCTTCATTGATTCCCCCCGAATCAATCTGTGTGACGACGTCGGTGGCTCCCCACTTTGCGGTCCACCCGCGTCGTTCGCCGGGACGGCGATGGGGTAACGCTAACGACGGCCCTCGGGCTAATCAAGGCGCCCGAGGGCTCTCAGCCGTGAAAAGATTTCAAACGCGCGGCCCTTCTCCTGCCCTCGAGGACGGCGTTACCATCTCCAGCCATCCGGGCCGGTGGGGGGACTGTGACCGACGCGCTTCTGGAGACCGCCATTGCCAACTGGCAGCCCCGCTTCGTGGCGAACGGGGTCGACGCAAGTGACTATGTGCACATAGCGGCGCGACTCGAGCGCTGGGAGGACTGGTGCGCCGCGTGGTGTGAGGCCGGCGCCGAGCACGAGTCACTCGGGGTCGCCGCCCGCGCTGCGGGGAACTCACGCAGCGCCGGCGAACACCTCGCTCGCGCCGCCGTCTACTTCCACTTCGCGAAGTTCCTGTTCGTCCACGACCTCGACCAGGCCCGCGCCGCCCACGTCCGCGCCGTCGCCTCCCTGAGCGACGCCGCAGCCCATCTCGCACCCCCCGCGGCCCGACTCGAGATCCCCTTCGAGGGAACACGGCTCGTCGCTGTTTTGCGCACTCCCGACTCGGCGACGCCCCAGCCGACGGTCGTCCTGATCCCGGGGCTCGACTCGGCGAAAGAGGAGTTCCGCGAGGTCGAGCGGGCCTTCCTAGAGCGAGGCCTGGCCACCGTGTCGCTCGAGGGTCCGGGCCAGGGCGAGGTCGAGTGGGACCTGCCGATCCGTCCGGACTGGGAGGTCGTGGGCGAGGCCGCGCTGGGCTTCCTGCGGAGCCGGCCCGAGGTCGATCCGAACCGGATCGGCCTCTGGGGCGTATCCCTCGGGGGCTACTACGCCGCGCGGATTGCGGCGGCCGACCTCGGGGTGCGCGCCACGGTGGCCCTCTCGGGGCCCTACGACTTCGCGGCCGCCTGGGAGTCGCTCAACCCCCTCACCCGGCGGGCCTTCGTCGTGCGCTCCCACAGTGCCGACGAGGCCGAGGCGACGCGACGAGCCGCGGAGCTCACCCTGGCCGGTCGCGCGGCGTCGATCACGGGTCCTCTCCTGGTCATCCAGGGCCGACGGGATCGGCTCTTCTCGTGGCGCGAGGGCGAACGGCTCGTCGCCGAGGCGGCGGGTCCCGCGGAGTTGCTCGTCCTTGACGAGGGTAACCACGGTTGCGCGAACGTCACCTACCGACACCGGCCCTACGCTGCGGACTGGCTGGCTCGCCACCTGGGCGTGGAGCCTCGAACGACGTCTACCCCCGGAGACCCACATGCCTAAGGTCACGATGCCCCAGTTGGGAGAGACGGTGGCCGAGGGGACCGTCACCAAGTGGTTCAAGGCGGTCGGCGAGACGGTCGACAAGGGGGAGGCGCTCTTCGAGGTCTCCACGGACAAGGTCGACACCGAGATCCCCTCACCCGCCGGCGGAACCCTGACGGCCATCCTTGTCCCGGCCGGTCAGACCGTCGACGTCGGCACGACCCTCGGGCTCATCGACGAAGAACCCGAGGCCGTCACCGTTCGGGAGCAACCGGGCGCGCGAAACGACGCCGAGGCCCGCGCTGGCGATCCCCCCCTCCCCGACTCGACGAGGGGCCGTGGCGACGGCACCACCGCCGAGCGGCTCTCACCGGTGGTGCGCCGACTCCTCGCCGAGCACCACCTGGAACCGAGTGATGTCGTGGGGACGGGTCCGGCGGGGCGTATCACCCGCGAGGACGTCCTCGCCCACGTGGCGGCCCCCCTCGCGAGCACGCCGGCGACCGGCGAGGACGCCGCCGTCTCACCGGTGGTGCGCCGACTCCTGCGCGAGCACGGTCTGAGCGTCGGCGACGTCGTCGGGACCGGCCCGGGTGGACGCGTCCAGCGTCGCGACGTGGAATCCGCTCTCACCAGGAGTTCGGGGTCGGACGAGGTCGTGCCGTTCTCGACGATTCGGCGCCTCACCGCCGAACACATGGTGCGCTCCAAGGCGACCTCAGCTCACACCCTGATGGTGCGCGAGATTGACTACGAGAACGTCGAGCGAGTCCGCCGGCGTCACGGGGCCTCATTCAAAGAGCGCGAGGGGTACTCACTCACCTATCTGCCCTTTAACGCCGTGGCCGCGGTGCAGGCCCTCGGCGAGTTCCCACACCTCAACGCGTCCGTCGGCGACGACGCCCTCATCGTGCACGGGTCGGTCAATCTGGGCGTCGCGGTGGACCTCGACGGTCAGGGCCTGGTCGTACCCGTCGTGCGCGACGCGGCGGCTCTCTCTCTGGGCGAGATGGCGGCGCGCGTGCGCGCCCTCGCCACGGGCGCCCGCTCGAAGCGCCTCACCGTCGACGACATGTCCCACGGGACGTTCACGATCACCAACCCCGGCCCCTACGGGACCCTGATGACCGGGGCGATCATCAACCAGCCCCAGGTGGCGATCCTCGCGACCGACGGGGTCTCACGACGGCCCGTCGTCGTCACCGGAGCTGACGGCGAGGAGATGATCGCGATCCACTCGATCGGACTGGTCGCGCTGACCTTCGACCACCGGGTCATCGACGGGGCGTACGCCGCGCGGTTCCTCGCGCGCCTCGCCGATATCCTCGAGACCCGCGACTGGGCCCGCGAGCTCTGAGCCATGGTCGACCGGTTGCGCCTCGGCACCTTCACCCCGTCAGTCCTGCTCGAGGTGGCGCGCCGCAGCGGCTCGCTCGATCGGGCCGACCTCGAGGTCGACGAGGTCGCGGTCGCGTCGTCCCCGGCCCAGTTCCAGTCCCTGCTCGCCGGAGACCTCGACGTGGTGCTCACCAGTCCCGACAACGTCCTGGCGTACCACTTCCTCTCGCGAAACCCGCTCGGTCAGCGCATTCCCCTCGTCGTGGAGGCCGCGATCGACCGTGGACTGGGTCTGTCGCTCTGGGCCCGTGCGGGCCTCGGGGATCCGAGACCCGGGGCTCGCCTCGCCGTCGACGTGGCGACCTCGGGATTCGCGTTCGTCGGCTACGCCCTGCTCGCCCGGCGGGGCCTCGGCCTCGACGACGTCGAGGTGGTGGCCCTGGGGTCGACCCCCCGGCGCGCCGCGGCCCTCGCCGAGGGGGGGTGTGACCTCACGGTGCTGAACGCGGGCAACCAGTTCCCGGCGCGGGCCGCCGGTGCGACCCTCCTCGGTGAGGCGTGCGACCTCGGTCCGTACCTAGGCACCGTCGTCGCGGGTCTCGCCTCACCGTCCGCCGATCGTCACCGCCTGGCCGACACCCTGGTCGAGGTGGCTCAGGCGATCGCTGAGGGTCGCCACGACGACACCGTGCGCGAGGCCGCCGCCGACCGACTGGGACTCAGCGGCCCCGACGCCTCGAGTTTCGCCGGACTGCTGCGCGATCCTGAGCGAGGACTCGTGCCGTCGGGATGCGTCGACCGCCGCTCCATTCGCACCCTGATCGAGCTGAGGCGCGTGGCCGAACCGGACCCCGCCCTCGACGACGTCGAGGGCGGCCTCGCAGAGCTGGTGGCCCCCGGCCACCTCATCGACTAAGGAGACCCGATGCGCGACACCCGTCTGAGCGACGACCTACTCGCGGCGCGACCGGTGTGGGGGTCGCTCATCGCTGGCCGGTTCCGAGACCACGCCGGGGCCGACCTGTTCAGCGTCCACGAGTCGGCGACGGGCGAGACCCTCGCCCACGTCGTCGCGGCGTCGGACACTGAGGTCGCCGAGGCGGTCGCGGACAGCCGGCGCGCCTACGACGAGACCTGGCGTCGACTCTCCCCCCGGGAACGCGCGGGCTACATGCGCGAGGTGGCCGCACGCTTCCGGGCCCACGCCGAGGAGCTCGGAGAGCTGTGCGCACGCGAGGTGGGCAAGCCCCGACGCGACGCCCTGCGGGTGGACGTGGTCTCGAGCCACACGAGCTTCGACTACTACGCCGGCATCGCCGACACGGTCCCGGGCCACATCGTGGACCAGGGCCCGATCGAGGCCCGGGTCACCTACGAGCCCTACGGCGTCGTAGCGGCGATCCTCCCCTTCAACTGGCCCCCCATCCACTTCTCTAAGAAGTGCGCCCCGGCCCTCGCGGTCGGCAACACGGTGGTGCTCAAGCCCGGCGAGCAAGCGCCCCTGACCGTGCTGCGCCTCGCCGAGCTCGCCAACGAGGTCCTGCCCCCGGGCGTCATCAACGTCGTGAGTGGGATCGGCGCGGGCCCGGCGCTGGTGGGCCACCCGCGCGTCGAGCGGATCTCCTTCACGGGCTCCACGCTGACCGGTCGTCGAGTGCTCGAGGCCGCCGCCAAGAACCTCACCTACGCGACGATGGAACTCGGCGGCAAGAACGCCCTGCTCGTGCTCGACGACGCCGACCTCGAGCAGGCCGTCACGGTGGCGATTGAAGGGATGTTCTACAACCAGGGCGAGGCCTGCACCTCCACCTCGCGCATCGTGATCGAAGAGCCCCTCTACGACGAGTTCGCCCGACGCTTCGTCGAGGCCACGGCGCGCCTCGTGGTCGGTGACCCGCTGGACGGGGCCACCGACATCGGCCCCATGGTCGACGCCCGCCAACGCGATCGGGTGAACCACTACATCACGGTCGGTCTCGACGAGGGCGCCACGGTCCTCTACCGGGGCGACGTCCCCCACGAGCGTCCCCTCAGCGAGGGCTACTTCGTCACCCCGGTCGTCTTCGGCGACGTGACGGCGTCGATGACGATCGCGCGCGACGAGATCTTCGGTCCGGTAGCGAGCCTCATGCGCGCGGCCGACGACGCGCAGGCCGTGGCCATCGCCAACGACTCCGACTATGGACTCACCGCGGCGATCTGCACCCGCGACGAATCCCGCGCCGCCCGGCTGGCCGAACGGCTCGAGGTGGGCATGGTCTTCGTGAACAACTACACCCGGCGGACCTACATCGGCTCACCCTTCGGCGGTGTGAAGGCCAGCGGCTTCGGGCGCGAGTACGCGCCCGAGACGTTGCACGAGTTCGTTCGCGCGAAGAACGTCCGGTTCCCCTCGGGCCGCGGACCGGTACCCGGCTGGCCGCCCCGATGAGGGGTAATCGGCCCTCGGTAGTCTGGGCCGATGACGCGTGACCGCATCCTGGAGGCGGCGGCCCACGAGATCGAGCGCAACGGCCTGACCCAGTTCCGAGTCAAGCGCGTGGCCATGGAGGCCGGCATATCGGTCGCCCTGCTCTACAGCTACTTCAGCGATCGCGAGGACCTCATCGCCTCGGCGATCGTCCACCGGTTCCGGGCGGTTCTGCTGGACCTGGCCGAGACCTTCACCCGCCCGATGCTCGATGTGCAGACCCCCGCGGAGCTACGCGCGGCCATCCGAACCGTGATCGTCGAGGCGCAGGTGCCCGCTCGTACCGAGGCCCGGATCCAGCGCATCGAGTCGATGTCCTTCGCCCGCCACAACCCGACCGCCTCTCAGGGCATCGCCGAGGCGAAGAAGGAGACGGCTCAGTTCATCGTCGCCCGGGTCCAGCCCCTCGAGGAGAGGGGCCTCCTCGCCGAGGGGATGAGCGCGGTCGCCTTCGCGCGCATCTGGTACGCACTCTTCTTCGGTCAGATCGAGCTCGAGGGGGAGCACGCGCTTTCGGTGGGTGACGAGGAGTGGCTGACGGCTCTCACCGTCCTCGCTGACGGAGCGATCCGGCGCGAGTCGAGCTCAACCCCTCGCTGACCGCCTCAGTCGCGCGTGCGGAGCTCGTGGGCCCACTCGGTCACGCAGAGGGCGTAGCCGATCTCGAAGACGATCTCGCCCGTGAGCAGGTGGGTGAAGTGCCAGTCCGGCAGGGAGGCGGCAGCCACCACGCCGCCGACCATCAGCACCCAGAATCCCACGTTGGCCATGGTCGTCGCGCGCCGGCGCATGATGCGCCACGACGCACCGAGCTGCACGAGCGCCCCGACGACTCCCACCGTCATGTGGGCCCAGTTGAGGAACGCACCCTCGTTGTACGGCGTCACCAGCAGCAGGATCAGCATCACCGAGACGACGCGCGCGCTGATCCAGCCCACCGCCTCGATTCCCTCCCCCCGCAGAATCCCGGCGAACCACCACAGTCCCACCGCGGCGACCACGTAACCCACCACCGCGAGCACGATCGTCTCGGCGTGCACGCCGTAGTAGGAGATCCCGTCATTTTGGGCGACGTGGTCGTGAATCAACAGCACGCATAGGGCGAGGGCTCCGAAGAAGACCCCCTGGCTCGCCAGGATGATTCGTCGGGCTCGCTCGTAGGCGACGTCGGCGAGCGACGACTCGACGTCGACGCCGTGGCTCGCCCCCCCCTCCATCAGTCCGTGTAGCGCGCCCTCGAGGCCGCCAACTCCTCGAGCGCGGCGGCTCGGGGGGCGTAGTTCTCGACCTTCACCCACTTACCCTCTTCGAGGTCCTTGTACACGGTGAAGAAGTGCGAGATCCGGTCGAGGTCGGCCTTGGGGACGTCACCGATGTCCTGGGCGTCCCTCCACTGCTTGTCGTAGGCCGGGACGCAGATGAGCTTCTCGTCACGTCCCTTCTCGTCGGTCATGACACACATGCCCAGGACCCGGGACTCGATGAGGCACCCGGGGAAGGTGGGAAAGGCCGTCAGGACTAGCGCGTCGAGGGGGTCTCCGTCGCCCCCGAGCGTGTCGGGGATGAACCCGTACTCAGCCGGGTAGCCCATCGAGACGGTCAGGTGTCGGTCGAGCTTGATCTGGTGGGACTCGTGGTCGTACTCGTACTTGTTCGCGCTGCCTCGGGGGATCTCGATAATCACGTTGACGGTGTCCACGGCGCCTCCTCGTACGACGGCTAGCCCTATGGTAGCCAGCCCCCCGGTGGGGCCCGCGCGCGGTCCTAGACTCGCCGACGGTCCGGCGACGCCGTGGACAAGGAGGTCCTCGTGGAGAGAATCGGTGTAGTGGGCTGCGGCCTCATGGGTTCGGGCATCGCTGAGGTCGCGGCGCGCGCCGGCGGTCAGGTGATCGTCGTGGAGCAGGACTTCAAGTCCCTCGAGCGAGGTCGCGAGCGTGTCGACCGCTCGCTCTCGCGAGCCGTCGCCTCGGGCAAGCTGGCCGAGGACGTCGCCGAGCGCACCCACGCGAACCTCACCTTCACCCTCGAACTCGACGCGCTCGAGGACCGCGAGCTCGTCATCGAGGCGGTCGCCGAGGACGAGGCGACGAAGCTCGAGGTCTTCGCCACCTTGGACCGGGTCGTGCGCGACACCGACGCACTCCTGGCGACCAACACCTCCTCGATCCCCATCATCAAGCTGGCCATGGCCACCCGTCGCCCCGAACAGGTCATCGGGATGCACTTCTTCAACCCGGTGCCGGTGCTACGACTCGTCGAGCTCATCTCGTCGCTGCTCACCTCGGCCGAGTCGACGGCCCGGGCCCGCGCCTACGCCACCGACACCCTCGGCAAGACGGTCATCACCTCGCCGGACCGCGCGGGGTTCGTCGTCAACGCCCTGCTCATCCCCTACCTCCTGTCGGCGATCCGGATGTTGGAATCAGGATTCGCGAGCGCCGAGGACATCGACACCGGCATGGTCGTGGGCTGCGCTCACCCGATGGGCCCCCTCGCCCTGACGGACCTGATCGGCCTGGACACCACGCTCGCCGTGGCCGAGTCGCTCTACGAGGAGTTCAAGGAGTCCCACCTCGCCCCGCCGCCGCTGCTCAGCCGCATGACCCAAGCCGGTCTGCTGGGTCGCAAGTCGGGCCAGGGCTTCTACTCGTACCGCGCCTAGCCCCCTACGCTCGGGGGATGACCGGCGCCGTCACCTACGTCGTCACGCTGCGATGCCCAGACGCACCGGGCATCGTCCACGCGACGACCTCGGCCATCGTGGCCGTCGGAGGGAACATCCTGGAGAACGACCAGTTCACCGACCCGGTGACCGGGCTGTTCTGCATGCGCACGCGCTTCGAGACCGGCCTCGGCGAGACCGAGCGGGTGGGCGCCCGCCTCGGTGCGGAGCTGGAGCGATTCTCCCCGGACCTACGGGTGCGGCGAGGGGACCAGCGCCGCCGGGCGGTCGTGATGGTCTCGGACCACGACCACTGCCTCGCCGATCTCTTCTACCGGGTCGAGCACGGCGAGATCCCCCTCGAGATCACGACGGTCGTCTCGAACCACTCGACGCTCGCCCCCCTGGCCCAGCACCACGGGGTCCCCTTCGTCGAGGTCCCCGTGACCCCCGCGACGAGGGATGAGGCGGAGGACGAGCTGCGACGGGTGGTCGCCCAGTCGGGCGCGGAGTTGATCATCCTCGCGCGCTACATGCAGATCCTCACGCCCGCGCTGTGCGCCGAGTTCGAGGGCCGGATCGTCAACATCCACCACTCGTTCCTGCCCGGATTCACCGGCGCGCGGCCGTACCACCGGGCCTACGAGCGTGGGGTCAAGTTGATCGGCGCCACGGCCCACTTCGTCACGGCCGACCTCGACGAGGGACCGATCATCGATCAAGACGTCGCCCGGGTCACCCACGCGCGGACCCCCACGGAGCTGGTCGCTATCGGTCGGGACCTGGAGCGCATGGTCCTGAGTCGCGCCGTGAAGTTGCTCGCCGAGGACCGGGTGGCACTCATCGGCCCGCGGACGGTCGTCTTCTCCCAGTAGTGCGCGGGCTCGGCGCGGCCTGGTCGCCGCCGCCGGGACCCACGCGACGCTCCATCTCGGAGAGATCCTCCGGACTCGCCCCGGCATCCTCTCTTCCCATCCGACCGTCCGCTACCGTCAGGGCCCAGAGCCGCGTCCGTTCAGCTTCTCGTGGAAGGGAGACCCGCGATGCCAGGAGACGAGAGCAGCTCTACCTCGCGCATCCTCGTGATGGGGGTGTCGGGCGCGGGCAAGTCCACGGTCGGGCTCGCCCTCGCGGACCGGCTGGGCTTTCGCTTCGTGGAGGCCGATGACCTCCATCCCCCCCGGAACCGGGCCATGCTCGCCCAGGGGCGCCCCCTCTCGGACCAGGACCGTTTCCCCTGGCTGCGAGCGGTGGGCGAGCGACTGGCGGCCCCGGGCGTCGTCGTGTCGTGCTCGGCGCTCGCGCGCACCTACCGCAACGTCCTCAAGGCCCACGCGCCCGACCTGGTGAGCGTGCACCTATCGGTCTCGCCCGACGTGGCCGCCCAACGGCTCGCCGAGCGCGAGGACCACTTCGCCTCCTCGGCACTCCTCGACTCCCAGTTCGCCGCGCTCGAGCCGCTGGCGCCCGAGGAACGGGGCGTCACCCTCGACGCGACCCAACCCGTCACGACGATCGTCGAGGAGATCGCGACGGTCCTGGCCCGAGGTCTCGAGCCCTCCTCGGGGGCCGGCGCCCTCTAGGTCAGGTCACCGCGGCGCGCGCGGCGAAGCGCTCGTCGAGGTGGGCGCCGCTCTCGACAACCTGCGCGAGACGCTTAACTGCGTCAAAGACGTCGACGTAGCGCAGGTAGAGCGGCGTGAACCCGAAGCGCGCGACGTCAGGTTCGCGGAAGTCGCCGACGACGCCCGCCTCGGCGAGCGCCCGCACGAGGCCGTAGGCGGCGGGGTGACGCAGCGCCACCTGCGAGCCCCGTCGAGCGTGCTCGCGCGGCGTTATGACCTCGAAGACGCCGGGCAGGCGCCCCTCGAGCTGCTCAATGAACAGGTCCGTCAGGGCGAGGCTCTTCGCGCGCACCCCGTCCATCGGGGCCCGCTCCCAGACCGAGAGTGCGCCGTCGAGGGCGGCCAGGGCCACGATCGACGGCGACGACGTCACGAAGGCCCGCATGCCCGACGCCGACTCGTAGTCGGTCTCGAAGGCGAAGGGGCGGGCGTGACCGAGCCAACCCGGGAAGGGGTTACGCAGCGCGCCGTGCCAACGCTCGCGCACGTAGCAGAAGGCCGGTGCACCCGGCCCGCCGTTGAGGTACTTGTAGCCGCACCCCGCCGCGAAGTCCACGTCGGCCCCCTCCACGTCGAGGGGCACCGCGCCCGCCGAGTGCGCGAAGTCCCACAGCATGAGCGCCCCGGCGTCGTGCACCGCGCGGGTCACCCCGGCGAGGTCGAGCATCTCCCCCGTGCGAAAGTCCACGTGGGTCAGCATCACGAGGGCGACGTCGTCGTTGAGGTGCTCGGCGAGCCGCGCGCGATCGATCGTGCGCACGCTCACCCGACGCCCCGCCCTCTCGGCCATCGCGCGCACGATGTAAAGGTCGCTGTGGAAGTTGGCGGCGTCGGTGAGCACGACGTCGCGATCGGGGCGCAGCTCGAGGGCTCCCCCGATCAGCTTGGCCAGGAGCACCGTCAAGGTGTCGGCGACGAGCACCTCGTGGGGGCGGGCTCCGATGAGGGGCGCGAGCCGCTGTCCGAGACGCAGGGGCTGTTCCATCCACCCCTCGTTCCACCCCCGCACGAGCGCCGTCGACCACTCCCGGTCGAGGACCTCGCGGACCCGGGCCGCCGCCGGCTCGCAGACCGGACCGAGGGAGTTCCCGTCGAGGTAGATCTCCCCCTCGTTAAGTCGGAACTCACCGCGCAGCGCGGCCAGTGAGTCGACCCGGTCGAGGGCCTCACACTCCTCGCGACTCCTCATAGCGCACTCCTCACGTCCCACAGCGCCGGGTAGAGGCGCTGGCCGATCGTCGTCTCAAGGTAGGCCATGCCGGCGCTCCCGCCGGTGCCGGGCCGCCGACCGATCTCGCGACCGGCCATGAGCAGGTGACGGTGCCTCCAGGTCGCGAGGTTCTCGTCGTGGTCGACGAGCCGCTCGGCCACGGCGTGGAGTGCGGCCCGTTCGGGGGTGGAGTGGTCATGGTAGAGCGCCGCGAGGCGCTCGAGCACGTCCCCGGGGCCAAGGAACGTCTCGAGGCTCGCGAGGAATCCCGACCACACGTCCGGTTCGGCCGCGACCGCGCGGAGCCAAGCCCGCTGACGATCCTCGAAGAAGGGGAAGTCGAGCGCGCGCGGGTCGCCGGCGCCCGAGAGGAACTCGATCGCCCGGAACTGGAAGGATTGGAAACCCGACGCCGGGTTCAGCGGGTCGCGGAAGCGCAGGAACTCCTCGGGCGACATGATCTCGAGGACCGCGAGGTGGCCGAGCAGAAGCCGGCCGACGTCGACCGTGCGTGAGCGCGGCGCCAACGCCCGCCACGGCTCGCTGGCGGCCAGACGCGCCGCGGCCCGCCGTAGCTCGTCAAGCACGACCTTGAACCAGAGCTCGTAGGCCTGGTGAACGACGATGAAGAGCAGCTCGTCGTCGGCGTCGGCCGTTAGGGGCACCTGAAGGGTCAGCAGGTCGTCGATCCTCAGATAGCTCGAATAGTCGGTCGCGGCCACGGTGCCCAACCCTACGCCCGCTCTAGGAGCGACTGAGGGGCTTGTAGCGCAAGCGGTGGGGCTGATCGGCCTCCGCACCCAGGCGCCGGTGGCGGTCCTCCTCGTAGTCCGAGAAGTTGCCCTCGAACCAGCGAACCACGGCGTCGCCCTCGAAGGCGAGCACGTGGGTCGCCACGCGGTCGAGGAACCACCGGTCGTGGCTGATAACGACGGCGCACCCCGGGAACGAGAGGAGGCCGTCTTCGAGGGCGCGCAAGGTATCGACGTCGAGGTCGTTAGTGGGCTCGTCGAGCAAGAGGACGTTCCCCCCGCTGCGCAGCACCTTGGCCAAGTGAACGCGATTGCGCTCGCCCCCTGAGATTTCGCCCACCTTCTTTTGCTGATCGGAGCCCTTGAAGCCGAAGCTCGCCACGTAGGCGCGCGCGTGGATCTCGCGTGAACCCACGACGATCCTCTCCGCCCCTCCGGCGATCTCGTCGAAGACCGTGCGGTCCTTATCGAGCGACTCGCGGGACTGATCGACGTAGGCGAACCGGACGGTCGGGCCGACCTCGATGGTGCCGTCGTCGGGAGCCTCGAGCCCGACCATCATCTTGAACAGAGTCGTCTTGCCCGCGCCGTTGGCTCCGATGACCCCCACGATCCCCCCGGGGGGCAGCAGAAAGTCCAGACCCTCGATCAGCAGGCGGTCGCCGTAGCCCTTCACGACCTGACGGGCGTTTACGACGAGGTCGCCGAGTCGTGGTCCCGGAGGGATCGCGATCTCGAACGCCTCAGCGCGACGGTCGGCCGCCTCGGACTCGGCGACCAGCTCGTTGAATGCGTTGACGCGGGCCTTGCCCTTGGCCTGACGTGCCCGGGGCGAGAGTCGGATCCACTCGAGCTCTCGCTGGAGTGAGGCCTGGCGGGCTCGGTCGACCCGCTCCTCGGCCTCGAGGCGAGCCCGCTTCTGGTCGAGCCACGACGAGTAGTTGCCGTGCCAGGGGATGCCGTGTCCCCGATCGAGCTCGAGGATCCACTCCGCTACGTTGTCGAGGAAGTACCGGTCGTGGGTGACCGCGACGACGGTCCCGGGGTACTCCTGGAGGGCCCGCTCGAGCCACGCCACCGACTCGGCGTCGAGGTGGTTCGTCGGCTCATCCAGTAGAAGTAGGTCGGGACGGGCGAGCAGGAGCCGGCAGAGCGCGACTCGTCGGCGCTCGCCGCCCGAGAGCGTCGTGACGTCGGCGTCGGGGGGTGGGAGGCGTAGCGCGTCCATCGCAATCTCGAGGGTCCGCTCGAGGTCCCACGCGCCCAGGGCGTCGATGCGGGTCTGGAGTCCGGCCTGCTCGTGGAGCAGCGCGTCGTAGTCGGCGTCGGGGTCGGCGAAGGCCGCACACACCTCGTTGAAGCGCGCGAGCAGGTCACGTTGTTCGGCGACCCCATCGGACACGTTGCCCACGACGTCCTTCTCGGGATCGAGCTCGGGCTCCTGGGCCAGGTAGCCGACGCTGAAGCCCGGGGTCAGGCGGGCCTCACCGGAGAAGCCGTCGTCGAGGCCCGCCATGATGCGCAGCAGTGACGACTTGCCCGAACCGTTCGAGCCGATGACCCCGATCTTGGCGCCCGGATAGAAGGACAAGTTGATCCCCCGCAGGACCTCACGGTCGGGTGGGTAGAAGCGGCGCAGATCGCGCATGGTGTAGATGAACTGAGCTGGCACCCCACCAGTCTGGCCGAGGACGCACGGGTTCCGAGCGGGTCGTGACGCGACAGGCCACCCGTACACTCGAGCGGTGCCCACCACGACCTTCACCCGGACCCGTCACGCTCCGGACTGGCTGATCCTCTCGATCGCGTGCCTCGCTCAGTTCATGGTGGTGCTCGACGTGTCGATCGTCAACGTGGCGCTACCCCGCATGAGCCACGATCTCCACTTCACGATCACGAGCGCCCAGTGGGTCGTAAACGCCTACGTGCTGACCTTCGCCGGCTTCTTGCTCCTCGGGGGTCGAGCGGCCGACTACTTCGGGCGCCGCCACGTCTATCTGGCCGGCATCGCCGTGTTCACGCTGGCGAGCATCGGCGCCGGATTCGCGGCCTCGGGGTCGCAGATGGTGGCCGTGCGGGCCCTCCAGGGGCTCGGAGGCGCCATCGTGTCGCCGGCGACGCTCACCATCATCGTCACCACCTTTCACGGCCCCCGTCTCTTGAAGGCCATCGGCGTCTGGAGTGCGGTGGCCGGCGCCGGCGGCGCCGTGGGCGGGCTCCTCGGGGGGATCCTGACGGGCCTCGCCTCGTGGCGCTGGGTCTTTTTCATCAACGTGCCCCTAGGCGTCCTGGCGGGCGTCGCGGCCACGATGTACCTGCGCGAGATGCGCAACACGGACGCCTCCGCCAAGCTCGACGTGACCGGCGCGGTTCTCGTGACCGGTGGGTTGGCCGCGGTGATCTACGCGGTGGTGAATACGACGACCCACCCCTGGGGCTCGTCTGCGACCCTCGAGTGGATCGTGGGCGGCGGCGTCCTCTTGATCGCCTTTTTCGTCTGGGAGGCGCGCGTCGCCTCGCACCCCTTGATGCCGTTCCGGATCTTCCGATCCCGGCCGCTCTCGACCGCCAACGGGGTGATGGTGCTCGTGGGCGGCGCCTTCTTCGCCATGTGGTACTTCCTCTCGTTCTACTTCCAGTACGTCCTCGGCTACGGCCCGGTCCGCGCGGGCTTCGCGTTCATGCCGATGTCGATCGGCATCATCACCGGAGCCCAGATCTCCTCCCGACTCATCGCCCGGGTCGGGGTGCGTCCCCTGCTCGTCGTGGGCAGCCTGCTCGCCACCGTCGGCTTCTACTGGCTGTCGTTCGTCCAGACCACGAGCGGCTACTGGGTCAGCCTCGCTCCACCCTCGTTCTGCTGCGCCTTCGCCATGGGCGTCCTCTTCTCGCCCCTGGCCGCCGCAGCCACCGCCGGGGTGGACCGCGCCGACGCCGGACTCGCCTCGGGAATCCTCAACACGGCCCGACAGGTCGGGGGCTCGATCGCGCTGGCGACCCTCGGCACGATCGCGGCCGATCGGACGGCGGCCCTGGTGCGCGCCGGTGTGACGGGCTTCGCGGGTGCACGCGTCGCCGGCTACGACCGCGTCTTTGAGGTCTCGGCGATCATCACGCTCGCCGCACTCGTCGTCAGCCTGGCCCTACCCCGTCACGTGGGGCGCCACCCCGACGGGGCCCGGGCCCCACTCGTCGAGCCGGCAGGCTAGTCTCGCCTCCTGCGGGTAGGCATACCCGCCCGCTCGCGCCCGGTCGGGGGTACGAGTCACGGCGCGGTCCTCACGGCGATGACCGCACTTCAGACATGGGGAGACATACATGCGGAGGATCAATCGGCTCGGCGCACTGATCGGGGCTGGAGCACTCGTCCTCGGGACGGTGACGGTCGGGGTCGCCACGACAGTGTCGGTCGCCTCGGCCGCGGGCAAGTTCAAGGCCTGCGTCGTGACCGACACCGGTGGCATCAACGACCACTCGTTCAACGCCTCGGCCTGGGCCGGTCTGCAGAACGCGGCCAAGAAGGACAAGAACATCACGGCGTCGTACCTCTCGTCGACCTCGTCGGCGTCGTACACGCCCAACATCAACAAGTTCATCTCCCAGGGTTGCGGCATCATCGTCACCGTCGGGTTCTTGATGGACGGCGCCACGGCGACGGCGGCTAACGCCCACCCGAACCAGAAGTTCGCCATCGTCGACGACGTGCCGAACGCGCCCAAGTCGCACGGCCTGCTCGCCCTCACCTACGACACCAACCAGGACGCGTTCCTCGGCGGCTACGTGGCGGCGGCGATGAGCAAGACGGGCGTGGTCGCCACCTACGGCGGCGCGGACATCCCGCCGGTGACCATCTACATGGACGGCTTCGTCGCGGGCGTGCGCTACTACGACCTGCACATGCACAAGCACGTCAAGGTCCTGGGCTGGACCCCGTCGAAGGGCAACCGCGCCAAGGGCCAGTTCAACGGCAAGGGCACCTTCGTGGGCAACTTCACCGACCAGACGGCCGGCAAGACCATCACCTCGGGCTTCTTCGCCGACGGCGCGGACATCGTCTTCCCGGTGGCCGGTGGCGTGGGCCTCGGCTCAGTCGCGGCCGCTCAGCAGACCGGCAAGAAGCATTCGATCATGTGGGTCGACTCGGACGGCTGCTTCGCCGAGAAGGCGGACTGCGCCTACTTCATCGGCTCGGTCACCAAGGGCGTCACGACCTCGGTGGAGGACGCGGTCCTGGCCGCGGCCAAGGGCACGTTCAAGCCGGGTAGCTACGTCGGCACCCTGGCCAACGGCGGCGTCAAGTTCTACTTCGACTCCCCGACGATCCCCGCCTCGCTCAAGGCCAAGGTCCAGCAGCTGACCAAGGGCATCGAGACCGGCACGATCTCGGTCGACCCGACGAAGTACCCCGTCGGCTGACCCTCAGCTCACGACGAAGGCCCGGGCCTGTGGCCCGGGCCTTCGTCGTGAGTACTATGACCTTCCATGCGTCTCGAACTTCGAGGCATCACCAAGAAGTTCGGTTCGCTCACCGCGAACGACCGCATCGACCTCGTCGTTGAGCCGGGGCAGATCCACTGTCTGCTCGGGGAGAACGGCGCCGGCAAGTCGACCTTGATGAACGTGCTGTTCGGCCTGCTCCAGGCCGACGAGGGTGAGATCCTCATCGACGGTGAAAAGGTGCGCCTCACGAACTCCGGTGACGCGGTACGCCGCGGCATCGGCATGGTCCACCAGCACTTCATGCTGGTGCCGGTGTTCACGGTGGCCGAGAACGTCGTGCTGGGCTTCGAGCCCACGAGGTCGCTGGACCGTCTGGACTACGCGCGGGCCCGCGAGGACATCCGTTCGGTCTCCCGGCAGTTCGGCCTCGAGGTCGATCCCGACGCGACGGTCGAGAGCCTCCCGATTGGACTCCAGCAGCGCGTCGAGATCATCAAGGCCCTCGGCCACGACGCGCAGCTGCTCATCTTGGACGAGCCCACCGCCGTGCTCACCCCCCAAGAGGCCGACGCCCTCATGGCCATCATGCGCTCACTGACCGCTTCGGGCAAGTCGATCCTGTTCATCTCGCACAAGCTGAAGGAGGTCCGCCACGTCTCTGACGTGATCACGGTCATCCGGGCCGGCCGGGTGATCGGCTCGGTCCCGCCCACCGCGTCGGAGAACGAGCTGGCCGCGATGATGGTCGGCCGCGAGGTGTCGCTCGTCGTGGATAAGACCGAGGCGGCCCCCCGCGAGCCCGTGCTCGAGCTGCGCGACCTGGTCGTGCGGGACGACCGTGGCCTCCCGGTCGTCGACGGCGTCTCGCTCGAGGTTCGCGCCGGGGAGATCGTGGCGCTCGCCGGGGTTCAGGGCAACGGACAGACCGAGTTGGTCGAGGCCATCACCGGGCTTCGTCACGTGGAGTCGGGATCCGTGCGCCTCGCGGGACGGGACATCACCAACCGTCCCCCGCGCGACATCCTCGACGCCGGCCTCGGCCACATCCCCGAGGATCGACAGCGCGACGGCCTCGTGCTGTCGATGTCGGTGGCCGACAACATGGTGCTCAACACGCCCCGACGGACGCCCTTCGCCCGCCGCGGGACGCGCAACCTGCGCGCGGTGCGTGACCACGCCGAGAGCCTGGTCGAGTCGTTCGACGTGCGCACCTCGTCGGTGGACGCGCCCCTCAGTTCGCTCTCGGGCGGCAACCAGCAGAAGGTCATCGTCGCGCGCGAGCTCTCCCGGCCCCTCGAGGCGCTGGTCGCCTCCCAGCCAACCCGCGGTCTGGACGTGGGCTCGATCGAATACGTCCACCGAGAGATCGTCCGGGTGCGCGACGAGGGCCACGCCGTACTCATCGTCTCGTCCGAGCTCGACGAGGTGATGGCCCTGGGCGACCGGGTCGCCGTCATGTTCCAGGGGCGCATCACCGGGGTCGTGGACCCCTCGACCTCGCGCGAGGACGTGGGACTCCTCATGACCGGCTCGGCCCCGGCGGGGATCGCGTGACGCCGAGCCTTCGCCGCCTCTGGGACCACTACCGCAGCGCGAGCCCGGTCACCATCGCGCTGCTGGCCCTCGTCCTCGGCCTCGTCGTCGGGGCGGTGATTATCGTCGCCACCACCCCCGCGATTCTCGACGCCTGGCGGGGCGCCGTGCACTCCTGGACAGGGCCCGGACACGCCCTCAAGGTGACCTTCGACAACGTCGGAGCCGCCTACCGGTCGATCTTCACCGGCTCGATCGTGGACCCGCCCCAGTTCTGGCACTCCGTTACGACCGGCCAGAACTGGACGGCGTCGCTCACGCCGTTATCGGAGACCTTCACCTACGCGACTCCCCTCGTGATCGCGAGCATCGCGGTCGGCATCACCTTCCAGACCGGCCTGTTCAACATCGGGGCGAACGGCCAGGCGATCCTGGGCGGCGTCGCCGGGGTGGCGGTGGCGACGCTGGTCCACCTCCCGATGGCCCTCCACCTCCCCCTGACGCTCCTCGCGGGGATCGCCGGGGGCGTCGTCGGCGGGGCCATCCCCGGGCTGCTCAAGGCCTACACCGGCGCCCACGAGGTCATCGTGACCCTCATGTTCAACTACGTGGCCTCCTACTTCATGCTCTTCTGCCTGCTCTCGACGCCGCTGCAGCTGCCCAACCAGACCAACGCCATCTCGCGCACGATGCCCGGCGGGACCCAGCTGGCCCCCCTCTTCGGTACCGCCTCGGGCCTACGGGTGAACTACGGGATCGTGGTCGCCCTCGCGGTCACGGTCTTCGCGCTCTGGCTGCTCAACCGCTCTTCGATCGGCTTCGAGTTCCGCGTCACCGGGGCCAATCCCCACGCGGCGCGGGCCTCGGGGATCAACGCTCGGCGGACCCTCGTCACGTCGTTCCTCATCTCGGGGGGCCTCGCGGGCCTGGCCGGGGTGACCTGGGTCGCCGGAACGACCCACTACATCGACCAGAACTTCCTCCAGGGCAGCGCGGGCATCGGCTTCACGGCGATCACCGTCTCGCTGCTGGGGCGCAACCGCCCGATCGGCATCGTGTGGGGCTCCCTGCTGTTCGCGGCCCTCGAGGTCGGGGGCTCGAACATGCAGGCCAACACCGGCATCCCCTACGACCTGGCAACGGTGATCCAGTCAGCGATCGTGATCTTCGTGGCGACACCGGTCCTCGTGAAGGAGATCTTCCGCCTGCGCGCTCTGCGCGCCGAGTCGGTCAAGGTCGCCACCGCCGGGTGGGGACTATGACGACCGTCACCGCCGACACCCCCACCGTGCGCCCACCGCTCGGGCGGACCCAGGCGATCGGATGGTTCGTGGTCGTCGTGGGACTCGTCACCGTGTTCGGGATGGGCGTGGGCACGGGCTCGGCCCCGCACTCGACGCTCACCTTCACCCCGATCGACGTCAGCCACGGCGCCCCCTGGCACCTGGGCAACCTCACCCTGCCCACGGAGTGGACCCTCGTGCTGCTCGGTGCCCTCATCGTCGCCCTGGGCGCCGAGGTGCTCGTGCGCCGCCTGGTCAAAGGGGCAATGGTCCGGGTCGGACTCATGGCCATCGTCTTTTTGGTCGCGGTCCTGGTGTGGGCGAGCCGCCAGCCGGGACCCTCTCCGGTGCCGTTCATCAACGTCACAGCCATCCTGGTCGGCAGCGCGGCGATCACGATGATTCTGATCTACGGCTCGCTCTCGGGCATCTTGTGCGAGCGGGCCGGCGTCGTAAACATCGCGATCGAGGGGCAGTTCCTCGGCGGCTACCTCGTGGGCGAGATGATCGACTCAGCGACCAACAACTGGCTGCTGGCCACGCTCGGCGGACTGGTGATCGGCGGGCTGATGGGCTGGCTCCTCGCGTTCCTGGCCATCCGGTACCTGTCGGACCAGATCATCGTGGGCGTCGTGATCGTCACGATGTTCACCGGACTGGCCAGCTACTTCAACTCCTGGGTGCTCACTCCCTACCCCAACCTCAACAACGGCAACATCGCCTCGAACCTCGCGATCCCGGGGCTGATGAAGATTCCGATCATCGGACCGACCTTCTTCAACGAGACGGGCTACTTCTACCTCATGATGGCGCTCGTGGGCCTGGTGAGCTTCGCCTTGTTCAAGACCCGCTGGGGGCTGCGGGTGCGGGCCGTCGGCGAGCAACCCCAGGCGGCCGCCTCGGTGGGGATCAGCGTGGAGCGGATCCGCTATGTCAACGTCATCCTCGGTGGTGCGGTCGCCGGGATTGGTGGGGTGGCCTTCGCCGCCATTCAGGGGCAGTTCACCCCCTCGATCACCTCGGGCTTCGGCTACATCGCCCTGGCGGCGATGATCTTCGGTCGCTGGCGGCCCTCGGGCGCGGTCGCCGCCTGCACCCTGTTCGGGGTGTCGGCCTACCTCGCCTACAACCTCCAGTCGTACCAGGTGCCCATCTCGACCGAGATCCTCTTGATGTTCCCCTATCTCATCACCATCGCGGTGAGCGCGGGGCTCGTCGGCCGGGTCCGCCCACCGGCCGCCGACGGCATCCCCTACTCGCGCGAGTAGGGCACCGCCCCCAGCCCGCCGACGACGCGCGCCGCGGCCGCCATCGCCGCCTCGAGGGCGCCGGCCAGCGTGTCTCCCGCGAGCCGCGCGGCGAGGTACGCGCCCGAGGCCGCGTCCCCCGCCCCCGTCGTGTCGATGACCGTCGTCGCCCGGGCGTCGACGCGGGCCCGCTCCGACCCGCGAGCCGCGACGGCGCCGTCGGCGCCCCGGGTCACCAGGACCTCGCCGTAATCGTCGACGAGCACCTCGAGGGCCCCGTCGGGTTCGGCGCACCCCGAGAGCGCCGCCGCCTCCTCGGCGTTGGCGAAGAGCATCGAGGCCGCGCGCGTGGCCGCGATGAACGCCTCGCGCCCCAGCGCGCGCAGCGGGGCCACCGAGCAGACGTCGACCGACGTCGACCACCCCGCGTCGCGGGCTCGTGCGAGCAGCGCCGCGGCGCCCTCGCGGGTCCGCCCGTCGAGGACCGTGTAGCCCGAGACGTGCAGGTGCGTCGCGTCGACCGGCAGGACGGCCTCGGCCGCGTCGGGGCTGAGCGCCCCGTTGGCCCCCCGATCGGTGAGCATGGCCCGCTGGCCCTGTTCGTCCACCAGCGCCACGACCGTGCCGGTCGCGGCTCCGGCGCGCACCAGGCGGGCCCGCACCCCGTGTCGCGCGAGGTCGTCCTCGACCAGTTGGGCGGCGTCGTCGCGCCCGGCGGCGCCCACGAAAGTCACTTCGCAGCCCGCGTGGGCCAGCGCGACGGCGAGGTTGGCGCCTGACCCGCCGCGTCCCACGACCGTCTCGGCCGGGGTGTCACTGGTGGCGGCGAACGGGGCGCGCACGCGCACCACCACGTCGAGGACCACGTCGCCCACGACCGCGACGCGTATCACCGCGCGTCGGCCCGCGCGCGCGCGACCTCTCCGGCCAGGCCGGCGTTGGCGACCACCAGGGCGCGGTTGGCGGCCACGCTCGCGCCGCCCGTAGCCTCGGCGAAGGCGGCGAGCATGACCGGGGTGACGGCCTTGCCCCTCACCGCGTCGCGCGCGACGGCCGCCTCGGCCGCCGCGAGCCCGGCGCGGTGGAGCCGCTCGTCGAGCTCGTCGGCCTCGCCGATCGGGTGGGCGAGCACCAGGCCGGTCGGCGAGACCGCCCGGTGCGCGACGAGGGCGCGCGCGACGTCGGCCGGGTCCTCGAGCGACCACTCCAGGGCGAAGCCGGCGTCGCGCCGGTAGAAGCCGGGGAAGCGCCCCGTGCGGTAGCCGACGACGGGCACACCGAGCGTGTCGAGGCGCTCGAGGGTCGCCCCGACGTCGAGGATCGACTTCACCCCAGAGGCGACCACGCAGACCGGGTAGCGCGAGAGCGCCACGAGGTCGGCCGACTCGTCGTAGGTCTCGCGGGCCCCGCGGTGCACCCCGCCCAGCCCCCCGGTCGCCATGACCCCTATCCCCACGGCCGCCGCCACGGCAATCGTGCCGGCGACCGTGGTCGCGCCGTCGCCACCGCGGGCCACGCACACCCCGACGTCGCGAGCCGAGAGCTTGGCAACCCCGCGGGTGGGATCGGCGAGGGCGGCCAGCTCCTCGGGGCTGAGCCCCACGCGCACCACACCGCGGACGACGGCGATCGTCGCCGGCGTCGCGCCGGCGTCGCGCACGGCGGCCTCGCAGGCCGCGGCGACCTCGAGATTGACCGGGTAGGGCAGTCCGTGGGCGACGATGGTCGTCTCGAGCGCCACCACCCCACGACCGTCGGCCAGAGCGTCGGCCACCTCGTCGGCGAGGGCGACGGGCGGCGGCGCGAGGGGGTCCACGGAGAGCGAAGTGTACTGTGTGGCCCCGTGGCGACCCCCCGCGAGATCCCCTGGGCCGAGCTTCGCGCGGGCGCGCGCGAGGCGAGCGCGCGTAGCTACGCGCCCTACTCCGGGGTGCGCGTGGGCGCCTGCGCGGTGGCCGAGGACGGGCGGGTGGTCGTCGGCTCGAACGTCGAGAACGCCAGCTACGGACTAACCCTGTGCGCCGAGTGCTCGCTCGTCTCTGACCTCGTGCGCACCGGTGGCGGTCGCCTGGTCGCGCTGAGCGTGGTCGCCGGCGACGGCGAGCCCCTCGCCCCGTGCGGCCGGTGCCGCCAGCTCCTCTACGAGCACGGCGGCCATGGCCTGCTGGTCGACCAGGGCGAGACCGCGCCGGCGCGCCCGCTCGCGTCCCTGCTGCCCGACGCCTTCGGCCCCGGGGACCTCGCCGGCCGGTCGAGTCGATGACCTACTCGGCCGTCGAGGTGATCACCGCCAAGCGCGACGGCCTCGCCCTCGACGATGGGGCCATCGACTGGATCCTGAGCGCCTACCTCGACGGCGCGGTCGCCGACGAGCAGATGGCGGCACTGCTGATGGCCATCTTCTTCAACGGCCTCGACGACCGCGAGCTCGCGACCTTCACGGCGCGGATGATCGCCTCGGGCGAGCGGCTCGACCTCTCGGGCCTCTCGCGCCCCACCGTCGACAAGCACTCGACCGGCGGGGTCGGCGACAAGGTCAGCCTGATCCTCTGCCCGTTGGTGGCAGCGTGCGGGGCCGCCGTCCCCCAGCTCTCGGGCCGCGGCCTCGGTCACACCGGCGGGACCCTCGACAAGCTCGAGTCGATCCCCGGCTGGCGCGCCCGACTCACCAACGCCGAGGTCCTCGACCAGCTCGAGCGCGTCGGCGCGGTGATCTGCGCCGCCGGCGAGGGGCTGGCCCCGGTCGACCGGCGGCTCTACGCCCTGCGCGACGTCACCGGCACGGTCGAGTCGATCCCCCTCATCGCCTCGTCGATCATGTCCAAGAAGATCGCCGAGGGGACCTCGGCCCTGGTCCTCGACGTCAAGGTCGGCGCCGGAGCCTTCATCAAGGACCGTGACCGCGCCCGCGCCCTGGCGGCCACGATGGTCGCCCTCGGCGGGGCCCACGGCGTGCGCACCCGCGCCCAGCTGACCGACATGTCGACGCCCCTCGGGGTCGCCGTCGGCAACGCGCTCGAGGTGAGCGAGTCGGTCGATGTCTTGCGTGGCGCCGGGCCCGCCGACGTGCGCGAGCTCACGATCGCGCTGGCGCGCCACATGCTCGAGCTCGTGGGGATTGACGACGACCCCGCGGCGCGCCTCGACGACGGCTCGGCCTACGCCGCGTGGCGCGATCTCGTGGCGGCCCAGGGCGGCGACCCGGACGCCGAGATGCCCCGCGCCCCCCTCGTCGAGCCGGTCCTCGCCCCCCGCGGGGGCGTCGTCGAGCGCCTCGACGCGCTCGCGGTAGGGATCGTCGCCTGGCGCCTGGGCGCCGGTCGGGCCCGCAAGGAGGACCCGGTGTCGGCGCGCGCGGGGGTGCGCTGCCTGGTGCGCCCCGGCGACGTCGTCGAGGCCGGCCAGCCCCTGCTCGAGCTGCACGCCGACGACCGCGACCATCTGGCGAGCGGCCGGGAGGTCGCGGTGGGGGCGGTGACCCTGGGTGAGGGGCCGGCGGCGGCGCCCGGCCTGCTCTACGAGGTCGTCGAAGGTGGGGCTCGGTAGCCTGGGCCGATGGGAGCCCTCACCCTCGAGACCATCCGGCGCGCACCGAAGGTTCTCCTGCACGATCACCTCGACGGGGGGCTGCGCCCCGCGACGGTCGCCGAGCTGGCCCGCGAGTCGGGCTACGCGAAACTGCCGACCTACGACGTCGAGGAGCTGGCACGCTGGTTCGTCGTCGACGAGCCCGGCGCCGACCTCGTGCGCTACCTCCAAGGCTTCGCCCACACGATCGCGGTCATGCAGACCCGCGACGAGCTCGAACGGGTCGCCCACGAGTGCGCGCTCGACCTCGCCCGTGACGGCGTCGTCTACGCCGAGGTCCGCTTCGCCCCCGAGCAGCACTTAGAGCGCGGCCTCACCCTGCACGAGGTCGTGCGCGCGGTGCTCGACGGCTTCGCCTCGGGCGCCAAGGAGGCCGAGAGCGAGGGCCACCCGATCGTCGTGCGGGCGCTGCTCTCGGCGATGCGCCAGGCCGAGCTCTCCGAGACGATCGCCCAGGTGGCGGTGGACTTTCGCGACGAGGGGGTCTGCGGGTTCGACATCGCCGGCCCCGAGGACGGCTTCCCGCCCACCAAGCACCTGCGGGCCTTCCACCTCATCCAGCGCGAGGACTTCCACCTCACGATCCACGCCGGGGAGGCCTTCGGCCTGCCCTCGATCTGGGAGGCGGTGCAGTTCTGCAACGCCGAGCGGCTCGGCCACGGGGTGCGCATCGTCGACGACCTCACCGAGGGGCCGGGCGGGACCCGGCTGGGGCGGCTCTCTTCTTACGTGAGGGACCGGCGCATCCCCCTGGAGGTCTGCCCCACCTCGAACGTGCACACCGGGGCGGCGGCCTCGATCGCCGAGCACCCGATCGAGCGCCTGCGCCGGCTGCGCTTTCGGGTCACGGTCAACACCGACAACCGGCTCATGAGCGGCATCACCCTCTCGAGCGAGTTCGCCGACTGCGCCGCGGCCTTCGCCTGGACCCTCGAGGACGTCCAGTGGCTGACGATCAACGCGGCCAAGAGCGCCTTCTTCGGCTTCACCGACCGGCTCGCCCTCATCGACGGGGTGATCAAGCCCGGCTTCGCCGCCCTACGCGCCGAGCTCGAGGCGGCCCACGAGGTCTGAGAGCACCCCCTCGGCCCACGCCGCGGCGCGGGCCCGCTGGGCGGCCAGGCTCCCCCGGCGCGCCGGGGTGAGCTCGAGGTAGGCCTTGACCTTGGGCTCGGTGCCCGAGGGGCGCACGACCACCCGGCCGTTCGCGCCCAGCCCCAGGCGCACCCCCTCGGTCGCGGGGAGGCCCCGCCAGCCCCGGGCGAGGTCCTCGACGCCGGTCACGGCCAGCTCCCCGAGGCGAGCCGGGGGGTCGGCGACGAGCCCGGCCACGGCCGCGGCGATGCGCGACGGCCCGTCGACGCCATCGGCCCGCACCGACAGCGACGAGGTCGCGTGGACCCCGAAGGCCGTCTCGAGCTCGTCCAGACGATCGAGCAGGGTCCGGCCCCGCCCGGCGAGCTCGTGGGCGAGTCGGGCCAGGCACAGCGCCGCCGAGAGGCCGTCCTTGTCGGCCACCACGGGGTCGACGGCGAAGCCGAGCGCCTCTTCGTAGCCGAATCCGAGGCCCCCCGGGCCCCCGGCCCGGGCGATCCACTTGAAGCCCGTGAGCGTCGTCGCGCACGCCACGTGCGCCGCCTCGGCCATCGCCGCGAGCAGCGAGGACGAGACCAGCGAGGTGGCCACGCGACGGCCCTCGGCGCGCACGCCCGCCAGGAGCGTCGAGGCGAGCAGGGCCCCGATCTCGTCCCCGCGCAGGGTGCGCCAGCCCCCCGGGGTGCGCACCGCCGCCCCGAGCCGGTCGGCGTCGGGGTCGTTCGCGAGCACCAGGGTCGAGCCGGCCTTCGTCGCGCTCTCGATCGCGAGGTCGAGGGCGCCCGGCTCCTCCGGGTTGGGGAAGGGCAGGGTCGGGAAGTTGGGATCCGGCTCGTACTGGGCGGCCACCACGTCGAGGCGGCGGTAGCCGGCGCGCGCGAGCAGGTCGGTCGCGGTGGCCCCACCCACCCCGTGCAGGGGCGTGTAGGTGACCCGCAGCTCGCTCTCGCCGACCGCGAAGCGCCGAAGAAGATGGTCGCGGTAGCGCTCGAGGAGCGCCTCGTCGGCGACCTCGTGGCCCGGGCCCCCCCGCACCCCCGGTCGGGCCGGTCCCGCGCCGGCCATGTGGCGCTCGACGATCTCGTCGTCGGGCGGGACGATCTGGGCGCCGTCGTCGGCGTAGAGCTTGTAGCCGTTGTCCTGAGGCGGGTTGTGGCTCGCGGTGACGACGATCCCGGCGCTCGCCCCGAGCGCCTTGACGCCAAAGGGCACGAACGGGGTGGGCAGGGGCCGGGGCAGCTCGAGGACCCTCACCCCGGCGCCGAGCAGGGTGGTCACGACCTCGTCGTTGAAGCGCTCCGAGCCGCGCCGGGCGTCGCGGCCCACGACCACCAGGGGGTCGGCGACGGTCCGCTCGGCCAGCCAGGCGGCGACCCCCTGGGTGGCGCGGCGCACCGTCGCCCGGTTCATCCCGGCCGGACCGGCCCTCTCGGGGCCGCGCAGGCCGGCCGTGCCGAAGCGAAGGGGCGGCTCGAAGTGGCGCGCGAGGGCCGCCTCGTCGCCCGCGGCGAGCAGCGCCTCGAGGCTGGCTCGGTCGCCCTCGTCGGGGTCGAGCGCGCACCAGGCGCGCACGCGCGCCGCCCAGTCGCTCACAGGACCGGGACGAGCCGCCCGAGGAGCTCGCCCAAGGAGGCGGCCGCGCGCTGGCCGGTCTCGAGCACCGCGTGGTGGTCGAGGGGGGCCGGGCTGACCCCGGCCGCGAAGTTCGACACGAGCGAGAGCCCCACGACCTCGGCCCCGAGGTGGCGCGCGGCGATCGCCTCGAGCACCGTCGACATCCCGACGAGCGTCGCGCCCAGGCGGCGGGCCATCTCGATCTCGGCCGGGGTCTCGTAGTGGGGGCCGCGCAGGCCGAGGTAGACCCCCTCGGGGAGGGCGACGACCCCACCGACGCGCTCGCGCAGCCGGCGGCTGTAGAGGTCGGTGAGGTCGACGAAGCGGCCCGCGTACGGCGCGGGCGGCACGGGACCCTCGAGCGGTGAGGTCCCGGTCAGGTTGAGGTGGTCGGCGACGACCACCACCGACCCCGGGCCGATCGCGGGGTCGACGCTTCCCGCGGCGTTGGTGAGTACGACCGTGCGGGCGCCGGCCGCCACCACGGTGCGCACCGGGTGGACGACGCGGTGGGCGTCGTGGCCCTCGTAGAGGTGGACCCGCCCACTCACCAGTGCCACGGTGCGCCCGGCCAGGCGCACCGTGAGGATCGCCCCGTCGTGGCCGGCGACGCTGGGGGCGACGAATCCCGGCAGCGTCGAGGCGACCACCACGCTCTCGGGCTCACCCAGGGCGACCGCGCCCTCGCGCCAGCCCGAGCCCAGCACGATCGCGAGGTCGTAGCGCTCCACCCCGGTGCGCGCGCACAACTCGGCGGCCGCCCGCGCGGCCAGCCCGTAGGGGTCTACTGACCGATCGTGTGCCATACCGTGCTCGTCTCGACGAAGGCCCGCAGCCGCTTCAATCCCCGGTCCTGGGGGTCGGCGCCGCGCAGCACCCGGGAGACGCTCTCGGCCGCCAGCGCGGCGAGCTCCCCGGCGAAGTCGTCGTCGGCGCCCGCGAGGTCGAGCCCGTCGACGTCCTCGTGGCTCGCGAGCACGGGGCCGACCTCCCCGGTGCGTCCCGTGAGCACGTTGAGCGCCCCGGGCACCAGGTCGCTCGTCGCGGACATCTCGCCGAGCAGGACGGCCGGGATCGGGCGCGCCTCACTCGCCAGCGCCACGACGGCGTTGCCCGTGGCGAGTGGCGCGGCGACGGCGTCGACGAAGGCCTCGAGGGAGGAGGCCTGGTCGGCGAGCACGCCCACCACCCCGCTCGGGACCGGCACCGAGAAGTTGAAGTAGGGCCCGGCCACCGGGTTCTGGCCCCCGAGGACTTGGGCGACCTTGTCGCACCAGCCCGCGTACCACACCAGCCGGTCGATCGAGCGACCGACACTGGCGCGGGCCTCGCCGGCGCGGACCCCCTCGGCCCGGGCGACCTGATCGGCCAGCTCGCGTGCGCGCGCCTCGACCATCTCGGCCAACCGGTAGAGGACCTGCCCGCGGTTGTAGGGCGTGAGCGACCACCACGCGCGCTGGGCCGTGCGCGCGGCGACCACCGCGTCGCGTACGTCCTTGCGCGACGCCTGGGCGACGTTCGCGAGGAAGCGGCCCTTGGCGTCGAGGACCTCGTAACTGCGCCCCGACTCCGAACGGGGGAAGGCCCCGCCCACGAGGAGCTTGTAGGTCTTTCGCACGTCGAGACGCTCAGACATCGAGGTAGGCCTCCAGCCCGTGGCGGCCGCCCTCGCGCCCGAAGCCCGACTCTCGGACTCCCCCGAAGGGGCTGGCCGGGTCGAAGCGGTTGTAGGTATTGGCCCACACGACCCCCGCGCGCAGCCGCTGGGCCACCCACAGGGTGCGCGAGCCCTTCTCGCTCCACACCCCGCAGGCCAGCCCGTAGGTCGTGTTGTTGGCCTTGGCGACGGCCTCCTCGGGCGTGCGGAAGGTCAGGACCGAGAGCACCGGGCCGAAGACCTCCTCCCGCGCGATCCGGTGGGTCTGGGCGACGTCGGTGAACACGGTCGGGGCGAACCAGTAGCCCCGCTCGGGCAGGGCGCAGGGGCTCGTGTAGCGGGTCGCACCCTCGCGCTCGCCCCAGGCGGTGAGCTCGCGGATCTTCTCGAGCTGGGCCGCCGAGTTGATCGCCCCGACGTCGGTGTTCTTGTCGAGGGGATCGCCCACGCGCAGCTGGTCGACCCGCCGGCGCAGACGGTGCAGGACCTCCTCGGCGATCGACTCTTGGACGAGGAGCCGCGAGCCGGCGCAGCACACGTGGCCCTGATTGAAGAAGATCCCGTCCACGATGCCCTCGACGACCTCGTCCAGGGGCGCGTCGTCAAAGACGATGTTCGCCCCCTTGCCCCCGAGCTCGAGGGTGAGGCGCGTGGGTCGGCCGGCCAGACGACGCAGGATGACCTTGCCGACCTCGGTCGAGCCCGTGAAGGCGACCTTGTCGAGCGCCGCGTCGACCAGGGCGGCGCCGGTCGACCCGTCGCCGGTGAGGATGTTCACCACCCCGTCGGGCAGCTCGGCCTGTTGGAGGATCTCGGCGAGGACCAGGGCGCTCAGCGGCGTCGTCTCGGCCGGCTTCAGCACGCAGGTGTTGCCGGCCGCGAGGGCCGGCGCGAGCTTCCAGGCGGCCATGAGCAGCGGGAAGTTCCAGGGGATGATCTGGCCGGCGACGCCCAGGGGGCGGGGGTCGGGCCCGAACCCGGCGTGGTCGAGCTTGTCGGCCCAGCCGGCGTAGTAGAAGAAGTGCGCCGCCGCGAGGGGCACGTCGAGGTCGCGGCTCTCACGGATGGGCTTGCCGTTGTCGAGGCTCTCGAGCACGGCGAGCTCGCGGCTGCGCTCTTGGATCAGTCGGGCGATACGAAACAGGTACTTCGAGCGCTGGGCGCCCGTCGTCTTGCGCCACACCTTGTCGTAGGCGCGCCGGGCGGCCGCCACGGCGGCGGCGACGTCGGCCTCGCCGGCCTGGGCGACGCGGGCCAGGGGCTCCTCGGTCGCGGGGTTGATCGTCTCGAAGGTCGCGCCGTCGTGCGCCTCGACGAAGGCCCCGCCGATGAAGAGGCCGTAACTCTCGCGCAGCCGCGCGAGGGCGGCCGACTCGGGCGCCGGGTCGTACTCGAGCGCCGAGAGCGTGGAGGCGGGCCGCTCGTCCATCAATCCAGCGAGATCCGGTCGGGGCGGGCGTAGGCGCCCGAGCGCTGCTTGCGCCGCTGCAGGAGGAGGTCGTTCACGAGCGAGGAGGCCCCGAAGCGAAAGAGCGTCGGGTCGAGCCAGGCCGAACCGGCCGTCTCGTTCACCACCACGAGGTAGCGCAACGCCTCTTTGGTCGTGCGGATGCCCCCGGCCGCCTTCACCCCGACGAGGCGCCCCGTCGACTCGGCGAAGTCGCGTACCGCCTCCAGCATCACCAGGGCCGTGGGCAGGGTCGCGTTGACCGCGACCTTGCCCGTCGAGGTCTTGATGAAGTCGGCGCCGGCCAGCATGGCCAGCCAGCTCGCCCGGCGCACGTTGTCGTAGGTGACGAGCTCACCGACCTCGAGGATCACCTTGAGGTGGGCCGGCCCGCACGCCTCGCGCACCGCGACGACCTCGTCGAAGACCTCGCCGAGTCGACCCGAGAGGAAGGCGCCGCGGTCGAGAACCATGTCGACCTCGTCGGCACCGGCGGCGACGGCGTCGGCCACGTCGAGGAGCTTGACGGCCCGCGAGGCGCGACCCGAGGGGAAGGCGGTGGCCACCGAGGCGACGCGCACGGGGCTGCCGGCGAGGTGGACCCGGGCCGTCGCCACGAGGTCGGGGTAGACGCACACCGCCGCCACCGCGGGCGCGTCGGGCTCGTCGGGGTCGGGACGGCGGGCCTTGGCGCACAGCGAGGCCACCCGCCCGGGGGTGTCGGCGCCCTCGAGGGTCGTGAGGTCGACCATCGACAAGGCGAGGTCGATCGCGGCGCGCTTGGTCTCGCGCTTGAGCGAGCGCGTCGCCAGCTTGGCCGCGCGCGCCTCGGCGCCCACCGCGTCCACGCCCGCCAGTCCCTGAAGGAGGCTGCGCAGTTGCGCCTCGGACTCGACCACCGGGACGCTCGCCCCGGGGCGGGGCCGCACGGCCCGCTCGTCGTCGACGACGAGGCGCAGGGGGGCCGGGCTCACCCCGACCACGCTACCAACCGTGATCCCCACGCCCCCGGGCTCAGGCGCGATAGCGGGGCAGCTCGCCGGCCGCGCGACGCGCGGACAGCCTCGGCGCGCGACGGTCCTTGTCGCTGACCCTCGCCGGACCGCTCAGGGGCCAGGGCACGGCGAGCGCCGGGTCGAAGGGGTCGATCTCTAACTCCATCGCCGCGTTGTAGGGCGAGGAGAGCAGGTAGCACAGCGCGGCCTCCTCGCTCGTCACGCAGAACCCGTGCGCCACCCCGGCCGGCAAGAAGACGGCCCGGCCGGCGTCGGCCGCGAGCTCGACCGTGGCGACCGCGCCGAAGCTCGGCGAGCCCTCGCGCACGTCGACCACGACGTCGACCAGCGTCCCGTAGGCGCAGGTCACGAGCTTCGCCTGCCCCTCGGGCGCGAGCGAGTAGTGGAGTCCGCGCACCACGTCGCGCGCCGACATCGAGAGGTTCGCCTGAGCCAGGGTCCACTCCACCCCGAGCTCCTCGAGCGCCGCGCGCTGGAACCACTCGCGGAAGAAGCCCCGCTCGTCGGGCCACACCGGCGAGGAGAGGACGTAGGCGCCCTCGACCTCCAGGGCGGTGCTCACGCGCTCGCCGTGAGCGGGCGCCACCAGGCCGCGTTCTCCCGGTACCACGCCACGGTGGCGGCGAGGCCCTCGTCGAAGTCGACCGAGGGCGCGTAGCCCAGCTCGTCGCGGATCTTCGACCAGTCCACGCAGTAGCGCCGGTCGTGGCCGAGCCGGTCGGCGACCGGCTCGATCGCCGACTCGTCGGCGTCCATCAGGGCCAGGATCCGCCGGGTCAGCTCGAGGTTCGTCAGCTCGGTGCCGCCGCCGATGTTGTAGATCTCCCCTGGCCGGCCCCGCTCGAGCACGGCCAGCAAGCCCCGACAGTGGTCGTCGACGTGGAGCCAGTCGCGCACGTTCCTTCCGTCGCCGTAGAGCGGGACGGTACGCCCCTCGAGCAGGCGGGTCACGAACAGCGGGATCACCTTCTCGGGGAACTGGCGCGGTCCGTAGTTGTTCGAGCACCGCGTGACCATCACCGACAGACCGAACGTCCGGTGGTAGGCCAGCGCGGCCAGGTCCGAGCCCGCCTTGGACGACGAGTAGGGCGAATTGGGCTCGAGCAGGTGGTCCTCGCGCCAGGCGCCCACCGCGATCGAGCCGTAGACCTCGTCGGTCGACACGTGGACGACGCGCTCGACGCCGGATCGCCGCGCGCTCTCGAGGAGCTGGTGCGTGCCGACGACGTTGGTCTCGTAGAAGGGCCGCGCCCCGGCGATCGAGCGGTCGACGTGGCTCTCGGCCGCCAGGTGCACCACCGCGTGGGCCCCGGCGAGGGCGGCCTCGACCGTGGTCGGATCGAGGATCGAGCCGTGCACGAAGCGCGCGCGAGGGTCGGCGAGAGCCCCCTCCAGGTTCTCGAGCCGGCCCGAGTAGGTCAGCGCGTCGAGCAGGACGACGTCGTCGTAGCCGAGTCGTGGCGCCTCATCGAGCAGCATCTCGGCGAAGCGCGAGCCGATGAAGCCGGCCGCTCCGGTGACGACGACGCGCATGACACCTCCCGGGGCGAAATCGGCAGGTCCGTATACTACTGGAGTGAAGGGAATCATCCTGGCGGGCGGCACCGGCACCCGCCTCTACCCCATCACCCGCGCGGTCTCCAAGCAGCTGCTGCCGGTCTACGACAAGCCGATGGTGTACTACCCGCTGAGCACGCTGATGCTCTGCGGCCTGCGCGAGATCCTCGTCATCACCACGCCCCACGACCGACCCGCCTTCGAGCGGCTGCTGGGCGACGGCGCCGACCTCGGGCTGCGCCTGCGCTACCAGGTCCAAGACGCCCCCAACGGGCTCGCCGAGGCCCTGATCTTGGGCGAGGAGTTCCTCGCCGGCGACAAGTGCGCCCTCATCCTCGGCGACAACCTCTTCTACGGGCCGGGGCTGGGCACCCAGCTCGCGACCCACCGCGAGGTCGACGGGGCGCTGATCTTCGCCTACCAGGTCGCCGACCCCTCGGCCTACGGCGTGGTCGAGTTCGACGAGTCCGGTCGGGTCCTCTCCATCGAGGAGAAGCCGGCGACCCCCAAGAGCAGCTTCGCCGTGCCGGGCATCTACTTCTACGACGAGCGCGCGAGCGCCTTCGCGCGCACGCTCACCCCGAGCGGCCGCGGCGAGCTCGAGATCACGGCCCTCAACAACCTCTACCTCGAGCGCGGCGAGCTGCGCGTCGAGGTGCTGAGCCGGGCGACCACCTGGCTCGACACCGGCACCCACGAGTCGCTCTACGAGGCCGGGGGGCTGATCCGGACCATCCAGCACCGCACGGGGCTGCGCGTGGGCGACGTCGAGCAGATCGCCCGGGACCAGGGCTGGGTCTAGGGGGTCGCGACCGCCGTCCTAGAGTGGGGCCCAGTCGCAGAGGAGGTCTATGTCCACCATCGCCGTCCCCGCCCCGCGTCGCGTCCTCGCCGACGCCGTCCCGCGCACGCTGCTGGCCGAGACCGCCCTGGTGGTCGGGGCCGCCGGCGTCATGGGCCTGCTCGCCCAGATCACCATCCACCTGAGCTTCTCGCCGGTGCCGATCACCGGCCAGACCCTGGGCGTGATGCTCGCCGGCACGGCCCTCGGGTGGCGGCGGGCGGGGCTCGCCATGGCCCTGTACGTCGCGGCCGGCTGCGCCGGGCTGCCCTGGTTCGCCGACCACGCGAGCGGCTACCCCGCCGCGACCTTCGGCTACCTGCTCGGCTTCGTCGTCGCTGGACCGGTGCTCGGCTGGCTAGCCGCGCGCGGCAACGACCGCACGCTGGTGCGCGCGTTCGCCTCGATGGCCGTCGGCGACCTGATCGTCTTCGCCTTCGGCGTCACCTGGCTGGCCGTCGACCTCCACGTCGGGGCGAGCACCGCGCTCGCCCTCGGCTTCACCCCCTACCTCGTCGGTGAGGTGATCAAGGCGGCCCTCTCGGGCGCGGCGCTGCCGGCCACCTGGCGCCTCGTCGACCGCGCCACGCGCGCTTAGTCGCCGCGGAGGCGCGCGGCCAGCGCGCCGTGGGCGAGGCGCTTGTGGTGCGCGAGGGTCGCCCGGTCCAACCGGGCGCCGCGGGCCGCCGCCGCCACCGCGCGCTCGACCAGGTGGTCCTCGTCGGACAGCTCCTCCACGATGCCGGCGGCCAGCGCCTCGGGCCCGCCGTAGCGGCGGGCCGTCGTCATCGCCTCGATCGCGCTCGCGCGCGGTAGGCGATTCTCGAGGATCGCCCACAGCCCCTCGGTGAGGGCGAGACCGATCTCGGCCTCGTTCATGCACCAGTAGCCCCGGTCATCGCGCATGACCCGCCGGTCGAAGGCGCACCCGAGCAGCGCGCCCCCGGCGAAGCAGTGGCCGTTGATCGCCGCGACCGTGTAGAGCGGGGCGACGACCAGCTGGGCCACGAGGCGCTCGAGTCGCTCGACGAGGCCGTAGACGCCCGCGAGGTCACTCCCCAGCGAGGCGAGGTCGAGGCCGTTGGAGAAGAACTTGCCCACGCCGATGAGCACGACCGCGAGCGGCCCGTCGCGCTCGGCCAGCTCGGCGACCTGGCCCGAGAGCTCGTCCATGGAGGCCGGATTGAGTCGGTTCTCGCCGTCGTCCCACGTGAGGACGGCGACCGGTCCGTCGAAGCTGCGCGTCACGCCCATGGCACGAGCGTAGAGGGGGGTTACAGTGAGCGCATGAGCGACGCCACCGTCCCCGAGCCCGACGTCTCCGCCGACCACCCCGTCTCCGAGCACTGGGTGTGGACCGGACCCCACCGGCCGCCGACCCCGCGCGCCCTGGTCGAGCGGATGACCGCCGACTGGGCCCCCGGGGTCCCGAGCCCCGAGGTCCACCCGGCCGCCCCCTTCACCCGCGCCCGGCGCGAGCGCCTGGCCGCCCACTTCGCCGGCCGGCCGCTCATCGTGCCCACGGGCAACCCCAAGGTGCGCGCGAACGACACCGACTACCGCTTCCGCGCCGGCACCGACTTCTTCTACCTCACCGCGAGTCACGACCCCGACCTGGTGCTCGTCGTGACCGAGTCGGGCTCGACCCTCTACGTCCCGCGCCGGCGCGACACCAAGACCCACGAGTTCTTCACCGACGCCCGCTACGGCGAGCTCTGGGTGGGGCCGCGCCGCGGCGTCGAGGAGTCGGCCCACTACTACGGGATCGCGTGCCGTCCGCTCGAGGAGCTCGAGAAGGACCTCGCCGGCCTCCACCCCGCACCGATCACCCTGCGCGGGGTCGACGCCGGGGTCGACGCGCTCGTCGCGCCGAGCGAGGACGACGCCGCGCTCGCGCGCGTGCTCAGCGAGATGCGCCTCGTGAAGGACGAGTTCGAGGTGGCCCAGCTCCAGCTCGCCGTCGACCACACGGTCGCCGGCTTCGCCGACGTCGTGCGCGCCCTGCCCAGCGCGCTCGCGCGCGGGGAGCGGGTGATCGAGGGCGTGTTCAACCTGCGGGCCCGGGTCGAGGGCAACGACGTCGGCTACGACACCATCGCCGCCGCCGGCCACCACGCGACGATCCTGCACTGGACCCGCAACACCGGCCCGGTGCACGCCGGCGACCTGCTCCTGCTCGACGCCGGGGTGGAGGGCCCCGAGCTCTACACCGCCGACGTGACGCGCACCCTGCCCGTCTCGGGCACTTTCAGCCCGGCCCAGCGGCGGGTCTACGAGTTGGTGCTCGCCGCCCAGGAGGCCGGTATCGCCGCGGTCCGTCCCGGCGCGGCCTTCCTCGACGCCCACGACGCGGCGACCCGCGTACTGGTCGAGGGGCTGTGCGAGATGGGAATCGTCGAGGGCCCGGCCGACGCGGCCCTGCGCCAGGACCGCCAGCTCTACCGGCGCTACACCCTCCACGGGGTCAGCCACATGCTGGGGCTCGACGTGCACGACTGCGCCCACGCCCGCGACGAGATGTACCGCACGGGCGAGCTCGGCGAGGGCTACGTCCTCACCGTCGAGCCGGGCCTCTACTTCCAGGCCAACGACCTCACGGTGCCCGAGGAGTACCGCGGCATCGGGGTGCGCATCGAAGACGACATCCTCGTCACCCGCGAGGGGGCGCGCAACCTCTCGGGCGCGCTGCCCCGGCGCGCCGACGACGTCGAGGCCTGGATGGCCCGCGAGTGGGCGGCCGGCGCGCCGGCGCTCGGCCTCTAACCGACCCGGATCGGCAGGCGGCGCGGACCCCGGATCTGCCCCTGGGACCAGGTGACCTGGTCGGGGTCGGCCAGGGTGAAGCGCGGGTAGCGGGCGATGAACTCCTCGAGCGCGACGCGCAACTCGAGGCGCGCCAGGTTGCTCCCGACGCACCGGTGGATCCCCAGGCCGAAGGCCACGTGGCGGTTCTCCGCCCGGTCGATGATGAACCGGTCGGCGTCGACAAAGGCCGCCGGATCGCGGTTGGCGGCCGGGAAGCCGAGCAGGATCCAGTCGTACTCCTTCATCGTCACGCCCAGGTACTCCATGTCGTGCTTGACGAGACGGGCCATCGTCACCGGCGCGTAGAAGCGCAGGAACTCCTCGATCGCCACCCCCATCAGGTCGGGCTCGTTGACCAGGCGCTCTAAGTCGGAGGGGTGGCGCGCGAGGTGCCAGAGCGAGGAGCCGATCGCCGACCAGGTGGTGTCGATCCCGGCCACGAGGATCAGGATCATCGTGCCAAAGACGTGCTCGACGGCCAGCTTCTCACCGTCGATCTCGGCGTTCAGCAAGAAGGTCGTCAGGTCGTCACGGGGGTTCGCCTGGTGGTCCTCGATCTGGCGCACGAAGTACTCCTCGATCGGCGCGAAGGCCGCGATGCGCTCGTCGATCGGCAGGTCGACCGACTCGGTGACGGTGTGGACGATGTCGATGAAGACGTCGGTGTCCGCCTCGGGGAAGCCCAGCATCTGGCGGATGACCGAGGGCGGGATGAGCCGCGCGTAGTCCCAGCTCGCCTCGACGACGTCGCCTCCGGCGACCCGGTCGAGGAGGGTCCCGCACAGCGCGCGCACCTGGCGCTCGAGCGGGTTGATCGCGCCCGGCGAGAAGGCCGGCAGGATCAGCTTGCGCGCGACCTGGTGGAAGGGCGGGTCCGAGGTGATCGGCGGCGCGACCCCGATCGGGCTGGGCAGGGCCAGCTCGTCGGGCCGCCCGTCGTTCATGATCACCGTGCGGCTGGTGAAGTTCTCGGTGTCCCGGGCGATCTGGGTGACCCCGGCGTGGGTGGCCGGGAACCACGCGCCGCCGTAGCGCTGGGTGTGGGCGACCGGGCAGCGCGCGCGCAGGTCCTCCCAGATCGGGTAGGGGTCGGCCACCCAGGCGGGGTCGGTGTGGTCGAAGTCGGTCGCGAAGTCCTCTACCGGGCTCTTCTCGATCGTCACTCGATGACCCCCACCGCGTGCTCGGGGCAGTTGGCCTCGGCGAGGCGGGCGAGCTCGAGCTCGCCCGCACTGAGCTCGCCGGTGACGAGCACCACCCCATTGCCCAGCTCGTCGAAGCCGAAGACGCTCGGCGCGATCGAGAAGCACCGGCCCTGGCCCTGGCAGAGATCCCCGTCGATGACGACCCTCATGTCACCCCCCGTACGGCTGTGGCGCGCACCTTACTACCGGGTAGTCGGATCGCTCCCGTCGGCCCCCTGGCTCTCGTCGGCCTCGTCGATCTCCTCGCGCGAGATCCCGAGGAAGTACAGCACGGCGTCGAGGTAGGGCACGCTGAGGGCGGCGTCGGCGTGAGCCGCCACGACGGGCTTGGCGTTGAAGGCGATCCCGAGCCCGGCCGCGCCGAGCATGTCGATGTCGTTGGCCCCGTCCCCCACCGCCACGGTCTGGGCGAGCGGCACGCCCACCTCGGCGGCGAAGCGGCGCAGCGCCGCCGCCTTGCCCGGTCGGTCGACCACCTCGCCATAGAGTCGCCCGGTGAGTCGCCCGTCTTCGATCTCGAGACGGTTGGCCGCCAGGTGCGCCACCTCAAGGTCCGCGAGGAGGGGCTCGAGGACCTCAACGAAGCCCCCCGAGACGACGGCCGGCACGTAGCCCAGGCGCGCCAGGGTGCGCAACAGCGTCCGGGCCCCCGGGCTCAGGCGCAGGCGGTCGCGCACCTCGTCGAGGACCCCCACCTCGAGCCCCGCGAGCAGCGCGACCCGCCGGCGCAGCGCCTCGGCGAAGTCGATCTCGCCGGCCATGGCCGCGGCGGTGATCGCGGCCACCTCTTCGGCCCGGCCGGAGGCCTCGCCGAGCAGGTCGATGACCTCGTCTTGGAGGAGCGTCGAGTCGGCGTCCATCACCACGAGGTGCTTGGCGCGCCGGTGCAGCCCGGCCCGCTGGGTCGCCACGTCCAGTCCGACGGCGCCGGCGGACTCGGCCATCGCGGCGCGCAGGCGTGCGAGGTCCGGACCGGCGACGACGAGCTCGTAGCACTCCACCGGGTAGGACGCGAGGTGGACGATCCGCTCACACGTCGACCCACACGCCGCGATGGCCGCGAAGACCCGGTGGAGCTGGTCGGCCCGGATCGACGGGGCGAGCAGGGTGACGAGGAGGCGGCGGCCGATCACGTCGTCGCTCGGGGTCACGGCCTCGACGCGCACCTCGATCCCCCGCCCGGCCACGTCGCGCGTGGCCAGGGCCGTGGCGATCGCCGCGGGCCCGAGCCCCTCGCCGGCGACCTCGGCGCAGAGCACCAGCGTGCCGCGGATGGTGATCTGGGCCACGTCCATCAAGGCGACGGCGTCACCCTCGAGCGCGGCGAGCGCGGCGAAGAGCTCCGCGCCGACGCCGACGCGGTCCGGGCCGCTCACGGTCACCAAGAAGGTGGGGCGCGGCATGCCCGTACGTTAGAGGACCGGCTCGGACCCCTCACCCGCGCGCCGCGCGCGCACGCGCGCGACGTGGGGGTCGGTGCGCGCGTCGAAGCGCCACAGCGCGGGCAGCGCCCCAGAGACCGCGACCACCGAGGCGCTGCACGCAACCCCGCCCACCGCCAGCGAGGCGCGCAGACCCACCCAGGCCGCCATCGCCCCGGCCCGGAACTGGCCGGCCGTGGGCCCGAGGGAGTACGAGATCATCTCGAGGCCCGCCATGCGCCCGCGCACCTCGGGGGCGATCGACTCGTTCCACAGCGTCTGACGGAAGATCCCCGACACCGCGTCGCCGGCCCCGCCCACGACGAGGCCAACCAGCGCTAACGGGAGCGAGCCGGCGACCCCGAAGAGGGCCACCCCGAGCCCCCAGAGCGCCGCACTCGCCACGACGGCCCGCCCGTAGTGGTGGACCCGGTGGGTCCAGCGTGAGGTGAGCGTCGCGAGCAGGGCCCCGAGCGGCAGCCCGACGTAGAGCAGGGCCAGCGCGTAGCGGGCGTCGAAGCGCGCCGCGACGAAGGGCACCATGGTGACCGGGTAGGCCAGCACCATGGCCAAAAGGTCCACGAGGTAGGTGCCGGTCACGTCGGGGCGCGTGCGGGCGTAGCGCGCCGCCTCGCGCAGCGCGGCGAGGTCGCCGGCGTCTTTACCCGTGCCGCGCCGCAGCGCCGGGGCCAGGCGCACCGAGGCCAGCAGGGTGAACGTGGCGGCGACGGTGACGAGGGTGGCCCCGTAGACCGCCCGCGGTCCGAACACCACGGCCGCGAGCCCCCCGAGGGCCGGGCCGAGGATCGAGGCGACGGTGCCCGAGAGCGTCGCGAGCGTGGCCGCCGCACGCTGGAGGTCGTGGGGGACGAGCACCTGGTCCAACGCGGCGAGGCTCGGTGCCTGGAGGCTCTGGGCCGCGGCCACGAGCCCGGCGAAGACGTACAGGACGACGACCGTGGGCCGCACGGCGAGCGCGTTCAAAAAGAGCGCGACGGTGGCGAGCCCCACCACCACCTCGCACCACACGACGAGGCGGCGCCGGTCCACGCGGTCGGCCAGCGCTCCGCCCCACAGCCCGAAGACCACGAGGGGCGCGAGCTCCACCAGCCCGAGTGCCCCCACCGCCAGGGTCGAATGGGTGAGCTCGCGCAGCTGGAAGGGGGCCGTGACGTAGGTCGCCTGGTCCCCGAGCATCGAGACGAAGCCGGCGAGGTAGAGACGGCGGAACGCCGCCGACGCGCGCAACGGCGCGGGGTCGACCCCGAGCCTCACGCGCGCTCGCTCGGCCAGCCCTCGCCCTCGACGTAGCGGCGCAGCACCCGGGCCGGTACCCCCCCGAGCACCACCCGGTCCGGGAACGCCCCGCGCACGACGGCCCCGGCGGCCACCACCGTGTTGCGCCCGAGGGTCGTGCCCGGCAGGATCACCGCGTGGGCGCCGATCCAGCTGCCCGAGCCGATGGAGACGGCCGCCTCTCTCGGACGCTGCCAGCCGATGGGCGCGTCGGGGTCGTCGTAGGAGTGGTTCTGGTCGGTGATGTAGACGTAGGGACCGGTCTGGATGTCGTCGCCGATCTCGATCGACCAGTGGCCCACGATGTGCGAGCCCCGCCCGATCACGCAGTGACGCCCGATCGCGACCGTGGGGCGCTTCAACAACTCCTGGCCCGGACCGATGCCCGCGGCGAGGGTGACGTAGGGTCCGATGAGCGTGTCCTCGCCGATGGCGAGGTAGCGCTCGTTGTAGATGACACCCTGGGGCGCGAGCAGCGCGGCCCCGCGCCCGAAGGAGTCGAAGGCGGACGCGTAGGGGTCGTCGGGGCCGACCGTGGCGACCTCGTCGAGGTAGCGACGGGTCCGGCGCACCAGCGCGCCTAGGCGCCGGCGAAGGACGAGGCGCGCGCGCACGGCGAAACGCTAGCCCCGACCCGCGGGCTAGCGTCGACCCGTGGCGCACGACGTGGTCGTGATCGGAGCGGGCTTCGGGGGGCTGGCCGCGGCGGTCGCGCTGCGCCGCGCCGGCGTGTCGGACTGCGTCGTGCTTGAGCGAGCCGAGGAGATCGGCGGCACGTGGCGCGACAACACCTACCCGGGCTGTCGCTGCGACGTGGGCTCGAACCTCTACTCGCTCTCTTTCGCCCCCAACCCCGACTGGTCCAACACCTACAGCTACCAGCCCGAGATCCAGCGCTACCTGCTCGCGGTGACCGAGCGCTTCCACCTGCGACCCCTCGTGCGCCTCGGCCACGAGGTGACCGCGGTCTCCTTCGAGCGGACCTCGGGCCAGTGGCGCGTGACGGGACCCTGGGGCGAGCGCCGGGCACGCTGTGTGGTGCTGGCCACGGGCAGCCTCGCCGAGGCACGCCTCCCCGACCTGCCCGGGGTCGGAACCTTCGCCGGGCGCAGCGTGCACACCGCCCGGTGGGACGACAACGTCGACCTCTTCGCCAAGCGGGTGGCCGTCGTGGGGACCGGGGCGAGCGCGATCCAGGTCGTACCCGAGATCGCGGCCGTCGCGGCCGAGCTCACGGTCTTCCAGCGCACGCCACCGTGGATCCTGCCCCACGGCGGTCGAGCGGTCCCCGAGCGCATCCGCGCCCTCTACCGATTGCTCCCGCCCGCCCAGCGCCTGGCCCGGCTGGGCCACTACCTCCAGCGTGAGCTCCTGGTGCTCGGCTTCGTGCAGGACCCCGCGCGCCTGGCGCGCGGGGAGGCGATGGCCCGCGCCCACCTCGAGGCCCAGGTCGCCGACGTCGCTCTGCGCGAACGACTCACCCCCGACTACCGGTTGGGCTGCAAGCGCGTGCTGCTCTCCAACGACTACTACCCCGCCCTCACCCGTCCCAACGTCCACCTCGTCACCGAGGCCATCGAGCGGGTCGAGCCCACCGGGCTGCGCACCGTCGACGGCGCCTTCACCGAGGTCGACGCCGTGGTGTGGGCGACGGGCTTCCGCGTCACCGACAACCCCGTCGTCGCGCGCGTCACCGACGCCGACGGGCGCTCCCTCGCCGACGCGCTCGTCGGCCGTCTCGACCACTACCGGGGCACCACGTTCCCGGGCTACCCGAACCTCTTCATGCTCGGGGGTCCCAACACCGGGCTCGGGCACTCCTCGGTCGTGTTCATGATGGAGAGCCAGCTGCGCTACGTGACCGCGGCCGTGCGCCGTGCCCTCGCCGAGAACGCGCTGATCGAGCCCACCTCCCAGGCGGCGGCGGACTGGACCGGTCGACTGCGCGAGCGACTGCCGCACACCGTCTGGGGAAGCGGGTGCGCCAGCTGGTACCTCGCCGAGGGCGGCGTCAACACCACGATCTGGCCCGACTTCACGTTCGCCTTCCGGCGCGCGACGCGCCGCTTCGAGCCCCGCGACCACCGGGTGGCCGCGGCGCCCGCGACGACCTTCTAGTCGAGGTTGATCGGCGCGTCGACGTCAATCTCCTCGGTGGCCCCCACCACGTCAGGCATCTGAGCCTGGGCGAGGTGGGCGCGGACCCGCTCGTCGATCTCGGCCATGAGCTGGGGGCTCTCGCGCAGGAACGTCTTCACGTTCTCGCGCCCCTGGCCGAGCTGCTCGCCCTCGTAGGTGAACCAGGCACCGGCCTTCTTCACGAAGCCGAGCTCCACCGCGACGTCGAGCACGGAGCCCTCGCGGCTGATCCCCTTGCCGTACATGATGTCGAACTCGGCCTGGCGGAAGGGCGCCGCGCACTTGTTCTTCACGACCTTCACCCGGGTGCGGTTGCCCACGACCTCGGTGCCGTCTTTGATTGACTCGATGCGGCGGATGTCCAGGCGCACCGAGGAGTAGAACTTGAGGGCACGGCCCCCCGGAGTCACCTCGGGCGAGTTGTGCACCACGACGCCGTCCACGAGGTAGTTGTGGGACTTCTCCACCTCGATGTCGAAGCGACGCATCGACCGGGTCGGCGGCTTGTCGTGGATGTCGGTGATGGGCGTCGCCACCAACTCGTAGCGCATCGGGCGCGTCACGGGATCCACGGCGAACCGGCCGCGGAACCGCGGCAGGAGCTTGTAGTCCATGCTCGGGTGGACGAACGGCGCGATGAGCGCCTGGAACTTCGCCGACTCGGCGGTCGGGAACTTGAGGACGGCCTTGCGCGTGGAACCTGAGGTGATGAGCGTCGCGCGCACACCCCAGGTGTCAGCGAGGTACGCCACGAGTCGCTCTCTCGTCGCCGGCTCCATCGCCTCGACGCAGATCTCGATCCGGCCCGAACCGCCCGCCGTCCTCGCCTGGGCGCCCTTGGAGCGGACGGTGAAGCACCCGTCGTCCATGTACCACAGCGCCAGCGAGAGCGGCGAGAGGCCCTTGAGGTAGTCGTCGTCGAAGACCTTCTTGCCCTCGACGTACACCGAGTGACGTGTCTCGGCGAGCTCGGCCAACGGGTGGAAGTCATAGGTCACGACGCCGTCCTCGCGGACGTGCCTCGAGTGGGTGAGGTTCGACAGGAGGGACGCCTTCCAGTCGGCGTAGGCGACCTGCTGGGGACCGTGGCTGTAGCGCAAGCGCGCGCCGTGCCCGCTCCGGGTCGCCGACAGCGCCCCGTCACCCATGAGCGTGCCCCGCAAGACTTCCCACTGGAAGTCCGACAGGTAGTGCGGGAGCGCCTGGAGGACGCTCTCACCCACCCGGAGGTCCTTCGCCTCCTTCCAGCCCGACGGCGTGCGCACCAGGTGGTTGGGCGTCGCGGCGAACTGCGCCCGGCCGTTGGCCATGGGCTTGGCAACGGTCACCTGGATGAACCGGTCCGTAGTCCCGTTGTCGAACCAGTTGACGACCCGGCGGGGCACGACCCGGCCCAGCTCCGGGTCGTAGGAGAGCACCTCGACGGGGAGCTTCTGGTTCACGATCTTGCCGATCTTCTCGGTCGTCCCGTCAGCGAGGACGACCCGAGTCGAGTACTGGAAGCACCCGTAGATCACGCCGATCTTCTCGCGGAGCTGGTTGATGAAGACCGCGACCGTGTTCGACTTCGAGAGCGCGCCCGTGATCTTGCGCAGGGCCTGGCTCATCAGCCGGGCCTGCAGGCCGACGTGGGAGTCGCCCATGTCGCCCTCGATCTCGGCGCGCGGGGTGAGGGCCGCCACCGAGTCGACGATGAGCACGTCGAGGGCGCCCGAGCGGATCAGCATGTCGGCGATCTCGAGCGCCTGCTCGCCGGTGTCGGGCTGGCTGATGAGAAGGTCGTCGACGTTCACCCCGATGGCCCGGGCGTAGACCGGGTCCATCGCGTGCTCGGCGTCGATGTAGGCGCACACCCCGCCGTTGCGCTGGGCCTCGGCGACGACGTGCATGGCGAGGGTCGACTTACCAGAGGACTCCGGGCCGTAGATCTCGACGACGCGCCCGCGCGGGAGTCCACCGATCCCGAGCGCCAGATCCAGCGCGAGGGCGCCGGTGGGGATGGCCTCGATGGCGAAGTCGGGGGCCTCGCCCATGCGCATGATCGAGCCCTTGCCGAACTGCTTCTCGATCTGGCTCAGCGCGGCGTCCAGGGCCTTCGCGCGGTCGTCGGTCGCCATCGGTGTCTCCTTGCTCCTGATTCGTGGTCAGCGGGAACGCTAGGTACCCGCTGTCACAACGTTCCTCCGCTTCCGGCAGCGTAGTACGAACAAGTGTTCGCTGAATGGATTCGGCGCAGATTCCCCCACCGGAGGGCCCCGAGTGGTGAAACTACCCCGTGGGTAGGCTGCGAATCGTGCAGCCCACGCGTGCCGGGCGGGTTGGTCCCGACGAGGACCCCGCGGACACCCACGGGGCGATTCCGGGCGGTGACGTCGAGCTGACGCCACCCGACGTCATAAGCGATCCGGGGCTCGAGGGCGGCGTCGACGCCCCCAACGAGGAGCCCGAGGAGCCCGACGCCGAGCCATAGGTTCGCGTTGGTCCGCGTCCGACGTTCGCACGACCCACGCGCCGCGCGCGGTGCGTGGCGCCCCAGAGCGAAGGCGTAGCGACGCCGATGGCGCCCGTCGACGACGTCGCGTCCACGCCCGGCGCTCGTCGTGACGTTCGGGCCGTGACCCCCTCGCCGGTCGGGCGAGGCGACAGAGGACCGTCGTTCGACGCGGCTGCTCGCCAAGGGTGTGCGTGCGCCCCGGTCACCGTGGCCGGGGCAGTCGTGCGCGCGGATCTCTCAGGTCCCTCGTCGTTCGGGACTCAGGGTTACTCCCCGTCGGAGAGGCGCCGACGGCCCCACCACGGCGTGCCGACCCGACGCGCGGCCCTACTTCTTTCGCCTCTTGTTCGACTTCCCCTTCGGGGTCACCCTGACGCCCCTCTTCGAGGTCGAGATCGTCACCTTCTTCGTAGCCAGGATGCCCATGTGGCTCCTTTCATTCTTAACCACGACGCTACGACCAGGGCTCGCGCTTCGACAAGGGTTCCGACTCTCACGCTGTGACCAGCGCGGCGAGCTCTAGGCCCGAGCGGCGTAGACGGCGCGCTCGAGGTCCTGGTGGAGGGGGTGGGTCCCCGTCGGCAGGAGCTGGGTGTAGAGAGCGGCGCTGATGCCCTCAACGACGTCGACGAAGAACGTGGTCGAGGCGGCCCCGCCCCACGAGAGCGTCCCGGCCGAGACCGGCGTGCGCGCGGCCAGTGGGTCGAGGACGACCGACATCCCCAGGCCGAAGCCCACCCCGGCGTGCTCGGCGACGCCGTAGCGATCCCGCGCAGTCGTGGCGAGGTCGCTGCCGCCGGGCAGCTGGTTGGTAGTGGCCAGGTCGAAGGTCGCGGGACTGACGAGGGTCACCTCCCCGCTCGCGCCCCGACCCACCAGCACGTTCATGAAGCGGTGGTAGTCGGCCGCCGTGGAGACCAGGCCTCCCCCGCCGTCGACGAGGCGCGGGGGGGACAGCGCGAAGCGGCCCCACTCCTCGAAGGGGGTCGCCCCCTCGGACCCGGGCAGGTAGAGCTGGGCCAGGCGCTCGGCCTTGTCCGGGGGACAGGAGAAGGCGGTGTCGACCATGCCCAGGGGCGAGAAGACCCGCCGCTCGAGGTGGACCGCGAGCGGCTCGCCGCTCCAGATCTCGACGAGCCGTCCGAGCACCGTGGTGGCGACCGAGTAGGTGAAGGCCGTCCCCGGGTCGAAGACGAGCGGCAGGGCCGCCCACTCGTCCACCGCGCCCGCGAGGTCGACCCCGCGCTTCATCAAGAAGTCGTAGCCCGCGGCGCGATACAGCGCGTCGACGGGGTGGCGGCGCTGGAAGCCGTAGGTGAGTCCGGCCGTGTGACTGAACAGGTGGCGCACGGTGATCGGACCAGTCGCTGGGGCGAGCTCGGGCGCCTCGACGGTGCCCCCGACGAAGACCCGGGGCTCAGCGAAGGACGGGATCCACCGGCTCACCTCGTCGTCGAGGGCGAAGTGGCCCTCCTCCATCAGCGCGAGGGCGGCGAGGGCCACGACGGGCTTGGTCATCGAGTAGATGCGCCAGATCGTCCCGGGACTGACCGGCCGGTCCCGCTCGCGGTCGGCGTAGCCCGAGCCCCCCGCGTAAACGAGGCGACCCTCGCGCGCCACGGTGACGAGCCACCCCGCGAGGCGGCCGTCCTCGACGTAGGGGCCGAACGTCTCGTCGATCCTCTCGAGGCCCGCCGGGTCGAAGCCGGCGTCGCGGGCGCCCACCTCGGGGGTGAGGGCCGCGGGGTCGAGCACGCGACGACGCTACCGGCGATCGAGGGCGCGACGCAGCACGTCGAGGGCGCTGATGGTGGTGTAGTGGCGCACCCGCGTGCGGTCCCCGGCCAGGTGCAGCCGGGTCGTCGAGACGGCGCCGTCGAGGCTGAGACCGACGAACACCGTCCCGGGTGGCTCGCCGTCTTGGGGCTCGGGGCCCGCCACGCCGGTGACGGCGAGGCCCACGTCGCTGCCGAGCGTCGCGACGATCCCGCTCGCCATCGCCCCGGCGGCCTCGGCCGAGACCACCGGCCCCTCGGCCACCCCGAGCAGGTCGACCTTCACCCGGCTGGCGTAGCTCACCACGCCGCCGACGAACCAGTGCGACGCCCCGGCCACGTTCACCAACCGGCTCGCGATCAACCCGCCGGTGAGCGACTCGGCGACGGCGAGGCTCAGTCCGGCCGCGCGCAGGCGCGTCGCCACCGCGACCTCCATCGACTCCTCGTCGACACCGAAGATGATGTCCCCGAGTCGCTCGCCGATCACCGCGCGCACCCGGCCCTCCTCGGCGTCGAGAAGGGCCGCCGCCGCGGCGCCGTCGGCGCCGCGGGCGGTGAGGCGGACCTTGATCCCCTCGATCCCCGACGCCAAGAAGGCGATGGTGACCCGGCCGTCGGCTTCGAGGACCTCGAAGCGCTCGGCGAGCGCCTCGGCCAGGGCCGACTCGCTCGAGCCCCAGGTGCGCAGCACGCGGCTCGCGATCACTGCACTCTCACCGGTCGCGCGCTGACGCTCGAGCAGATCGGGGCGGACCGCGCGTTCGAACATCTCGGACATCTCGTCGGGCACGCCGGGCAGCAGGTAGGCGACCTTTCGGCCCACCGGGCAGATAAGCCCCGGTGCCGTGCCCCGGGTCTGGGGGATCACCGTCGCTCCGCGCGGGACGTCGGCCTGGCGGAGGTTGTTCTCGGGCATCGGGCGCCCGCGTCGGGCGAAGAATCCGCGCATCGCCCCCACGAGACTCTCGTCGCGCTCGAGGGGCACGTTCATCACGGTGGCCATCGCCTCGCGGGTGATGTCGTCCTGGGTCGGCCCGAGTCCGCCGCAGACGATGACCGCGTCGGCGCGCGCGAGGGCCGTGCGCAGCGCGAGGACGATGCGATCGTGGTTGTCGCCGACGTGCTGGTGGAAGTGGCTGGCCAGCCCGTTCGCCGCCAGTTGCTCGCCGAGCCACTGGGAGTTCGTGTCGGCGATCTGGCCGAGCAGAAGCTCGGTGCCCACCGCGACCACCTCAACGCGCACGGGCGAGCACCTTCTTGCCGTCGGCGTAGTACTGCCATCCGGTGTAGAGGGTGAGGACGACCGCGATCCAGATCGTGACGTCGGCGAAGGCCGGTCGACTGGCGGTAAAGGGCAGGATCGTGAACCCAATCGCCCAGTCCTGGGCGAAGGTCTTCCACTTGGCCAGCCGGCTCGCCGGGACCGAGAGGCCGCGCCGCGCGGCGTAGGAGCGATAGAGGCTCATCCACACCTCACGCAGCGTGATGAGGATCGCCGGCGCGATGAAGAAGGTGACGGGCTGGGGTCGCGACAGCACGCACGCCCACAGCCCCCCGATCACCACGACCTTGTCGGCCAGCGGGTCGAGGAAGGCGCCCGAGGTCGTGGTCCCGTGCCGACGCGCGATGATTCCGTCGAAGTAGTCCGACGCCGCCACGGCGAGCCCCACCGCCATCGTCCACCACGAGACGCGGTGCTCGAGGAGCAGCCAGATGAACACCGGCGCAATGACCAGGCGGAAGCCCGTCATGAGGTTCGCCGGGGTGAGCAGGGCGGTCGGCCCGAAGCGCTTGTCCTGGGTGCTCACCCGAGCACCGCCTCGAGGTCCGTGCCGCGACTCGCGACGATCGTGCACGCCACCACGTCCCCCACGCTACGGGCGCCCGGCACGTGGACGACGCCGTCGATCTCGGGACACTCGCGCACCGTGCGCCCCACACCGGGCGCGTCGATGAGCACGTCCTGTCGGGTCCCCACGAGGGCGTCGCGCTTGCGCGCGGTGATGGCGTCTTGGACCTCGCTGGCTTCGCGCAGACGTTCGAGCGCTAGCTCCCTCGCCACGCGCCCGTCCTGGGTGTGGGCCGGGGTGCCCGGCTCGTCGGAGAAGGTGAAGAAGCCGGCCCAGTCGAGCTGGGCGGCCTCGAGGAAGTCGAGCAGGGCGGCGTGGTCGTCCTCGGTCTCGCCGGGGTAGCCGACGATGAACGACGAGCGGAACGCCGCGTCGGGCTCGGCGCGGCGGATCGCCGCGATGCGCTCTAAGAACCGCTCGCCCTCGCCCCACCGGCGCATCCGGCGCAGCAGGGGCCGTGAGGCGTGCTGCAGCGAGAGGTCGAAGTAGGGCACGCCCGTGGCGAGCACCGCCTCGATCAGCGCCTCGGTCAGGCCGCTCGGGTAGAGGTAGAGCAGACGAAGGCGCTCGACCTCGCCGGTGAGCCGCCGGGTCAGTTCGACCAGCGGTTGGGCCCCGCCCTCGTCGAGGACCTCGAGGGCCTCGCCCCGGCCCGCCCGGCGCCGGTCGTGGCCCCAGCTCGCGAGGTCCTGGGCGACGAGCACCAGCTCGCGCACCCCACCGGCGACGAGGCTACGGGCCTCCTTCAGCACGTCGTCGGCCGAACGGCTGCGTTGGTCGCCCCGGAAACTCGGGATGGCGCAGAAGCCGCAGCGCCGATCGCACCCCTCGGCGACCTTGAGGTAGGCCCAGGGCGCGCGCACGGAGGGACGAGGCAGGTTGAGCAGGTCAAAGTCGGGCGTCGACGACGCGCGCAGGGCGACCGGCGTCGTGGTGAGGGAGTGACCGAAGCCCGCGACAAGGTCCACCTCGGGCAGGGCGGCGGCCAGCTCGTCGCCGTAGCGCTCAGCCATGCACCCGGTGACGACGAGGCGAGCTCCGCCACGACGCCGCTCGGCGAGGTCGAGCACCGTCTCGATCGACTCCTCCCGGGCCGCCTCGATGAAAGCGCAGGTGTTGGCCACCACGAGCTCAGCCTCCTCGGCCGAGGCCGCCGGGGCGTAGCCCTCGGCCACGAGGTAGCCGGCCAACTTCTCGGAGTCGACGTGGTTCTTCGGACAGCCGAGGGTCTCGATCCAGTACCGCACGCTGTCTCCTTAAGCGCGACACCGAGCGCACGGCGCTCGGTGTCCTGGCGGAGAGGGAGGGATTTGAACCCTCGGGCCCACTTTCGCAGGCCGCATTCTTAGCAGGAATGTGGTTTAAACCAGACTCACCCACCTCTCCAGCGCCACCCATCCTAGTTGGCGGGCCCGCGGGCGCCCGGGGGCACCGCTCGTCACGCCGAGAGCCTGGGCGCGAGCGCCGAGCCGTCGTCCGGGGCCCGCGAGAACGAGGGGGTTCGACGAGGGTGTCCAACGCCCACCCCCGGGGGGCGACGAGCGGCGTCGGCGCTCAGGCCGCGTCGACGATGGCCGCCACGGCCTCGAGGAGCTCGCGGTCGCGATCCCAGGTGAGCCGCTCGTGGAGCTCACCCAGGGGCACCCACTCCAGCTCGTCGACCTCGTCGTTGGGGGCGAACGCGCCGTCGGCCACCTCCATGAGGTAGTACGCGACGATCTTGGGACGGCCCTTGCGGTGGGTGTAGTTGGTGGTGCCAGCGAAGCCGGTGATCCGACAGCGCAGGCCGGTCTCTTCGTAGACCTCGCGCAGCGCCGCGTCCTCGAAGGTCTCGCCCTCGTCGAGCTTGCCCTTGGGGAAGGTCCAGTCGCCGCGGGCCTCGCGGTAGATCACGGCGGCCTCTATACGGCCCGCGGGGCCGACCCGGGTCACGACGCCACCGGCCGCGCGGATGAGATCGACCGGGGCGTCTTCGGGGACGATGAGCTCGCCGCTCATGAGCACCACGACGCCCACCGTAGGGCGGGGGCGGCACCGGCGTGGGGATACGGACCCAGGGCGCGGAGAGGCACCTCCGTAGAGTAGTGAGGTGTTCGCCGTCCTCGGGTCCGGGTGGCGCTTCGTCATCGTCCTCGCCGCCGGGGTTGGCGCGGGCGTCTCCAACGGGGTGGCCGGTGGGGGGACCTTCATCACGTTCCCGACCCTGCTGGCCTTGGGCGTGCCGGCCCTCACGGCCAACATCACGACGACCGTGGGCGTGGTCCCGGGCTCCCTCGGGGCCCTCGCGGTCTTCGGCCACCAGCTCGGTGACCACCGCGACCTCCTGGCGCGCCTGGTGGCGCCGGTCGTGACCGGATCGCTCGCGGGCAGCCTGCTCCTGCTCGCCGGGTCGCCCGACACGTTCCGCGCGCTCGTGCCGTGGCTGATCGGGGTGGCGACGGCGCTGTTCGCCGCATCGCCGCTCATCACGCGCCGCCTGGCCCACGTCTCGCACGACCACCCGGCGCGCCGGGCCGGCCTCTACCTCGGGACCTTCGCGATCTCGGTCTACGGCGGCTACTTCGGCGCCGGGATCGGCATCATGCTGCTCGCGCTGCTCGGCCTCGCCCTGCCCGTCGAGGTCAAGCGGCTCCAGGGGCTGCGCAACGCGATCGCCGTCGTGGTGACGGCGGTCGCCGCCGTCGTCTTCGCGATCCACGGCCACCTCGACGGCCCGGCGGTGGTGGCGCTATGGATCGGCACCCTCGTCGGGGGGTGGCTGGGCGCACAGGCCGTCGCCCGCCTGTCGCCGGTGTCGGTGCGCGTCGTCGTGGTCGCCATCGGCGTGGTGACGACCGTGAAGTTGGCGCTGGGCTAAATACACCACAATCCCGATAGTATTAGTCGGGTGAAGCGCCTCTTCGACTTCCCCGACCCGGTCAACGAGGCCGCCGCGCGCACCGTGGCGTTCGGAGTCGTGATCTTGTCGACCCTCACCCTCGTGACCGGGTGGGCCTGGCTGCTCGGGCTGCTGCTCTACGGCTTCGCCGCCCGGGTCCTCACCGGGCCGACCCTCTCGCCCCTCGGCCAGTTCGCGACCCGGGTCGCCGCCCCCCGGCTCGCGCGGCTCACGCGCTTCAGCCCCGGACCGCCCAAGCGCTTCGCCCAGGGCGTGGGGCTCTGCGTGACCCTCGCCGCGACCCTCACCTGGCTGCTCGCGGGCTGGCCGGTCGCCCGCTGGCTCCTCCTGCCGCTGCTCGGGGCGGCCTCGCTGGAGGCGTTCGCCGGCTACTGCGTGGGCTGTGCGATGTTCCGGGGCCTCATGCGCCTAGGGGTGATTCCCGAGTCGGTGTGCGCCGCGTGCGCCGACCTCTCCGATCACTACCGACGCCTCGGGGCGAACGCCGACTAAAAATTCGACAACAATCGACCACGCTCAGTACCCCCTCGGGCGAGCACTCCGTAGGCTGAGCGGGGTGACCCCCCCTCGCCGATACCGGGGCGGCGTGGCTCTCGCCCTCCTGGGGGCGTTGGCCGGCGCCGGCCTCGTCCCACTCGCGCCCGCGGGCGCCGTCGCGCCCCGACTCTCGCGCCCCGGCACGGTGGCGAGCGCCACCACCGACCCGGTCGTGAACCGGCCCCTGACGACGAGCTTTGACGTGGCCCTGCGCGGTCGGGACCCGTCGGGCCTGTCGGCCCTCATCGCGGACCAGTCCAACCCCGCCTCGCCCGAGTACCACCACTACATCACCCCGCGCGTCTTCGCGGAGCGCTTCGGCGCCACCACCGCCGAGGTCGCGACGGTGCGCGGCTACTTCTCCTCCTTCGGTCTATCCGTCGGACACCCTTCGGCCGGACGGGTCGTGGTGCGCGTCGCGGGCCCGAGCGCGGCCATCGCCCGGGCGTTCGACGCGCCGATCGAGACCCTGCGCCTCGCCGACGGCACCCTGGCCGCCCACTTCGTGCGCACGGGCACGCTGCCCGCGCGCGTCGCGCGCGACGTCGTCGCGGTCGCGGGACTGGACACCGTCCACCCACTCACGACGAACCTCGTGCGCCGCGTGTCCTCACGCCAGGTGGCGCCGGCGACCTGCCCCTCCGCGGGTCCCTCGACGAACACGCCCAACGCCCTGGGCGGCTACACCGTCCAAGAGCAGGCGGCCCTCTACGGTCTCAACGCCCAGTGGGCGGCCGGCGACGTCGGCACGGGCTCGACGATCGGGGTGTACGAGCTCGCCACCTACGCGAGCAGCGACGTCTCGACCTACCTCTCGTGCTACGGGGTGACCCCGCGGATCACCACGGTGAACGTCGACGGCGGGCCCAGCGTCCAGGACAACGTCGGGGGCTCGACCAACGAGGCCACCCTCGACGTCGAAGAGGCCCAGGTGCTCGCGCCCGGGGCGAACGTCATTGTGTACCAGGGGACTCAGAGCGGCAGCGGGCCGACCGACATCTACGCCCAGATCGCCAGCGCCGACGTCGCGACGGTGGTGACGACCTCGTGGGGAATCTGCGAGGCCCAAACCCAGGGCGGCGCCCAGGCCGAGCAGCCGCTCTTCCAGGAGATGGCGGCCCAGGGCCAGACCGTGGTGGCGGCCGCCGGGGACGAGGGCTCAGCCGACTGCGAGGACGCGACGAACCCCGCCGGCGGACTCGCGGTGGACGACCCCGCGTCCCAGCCCTACGTGACCGGCGTGGGCGGGCTCAGCGTCTCGAGCGTCGCCCCGCTCGTCCAGACGGTCTGGAACGACCAGTGCCGTCACTCGAGCTGCGGGGCGGGCGGCGGGGGCCTCTCGTCGCTGTGGACCCAGCCCAGCTGGCAGCAGGCTCCCGGGATCACCACGACGGCCGCGACCGGCGGGCGACGCATGGTGCCCGACCTGTCGGTCATGGCCGACCCCTCGACGGGCTTCATCGAGTACTTCACCGGTGCCGGAGGCTGTACGGGCAGCTGTCCGGGGGGCTGGGGCTCGATCGGGGGGACTTCGGTCGGGGCGCCCCTCGTGGCGGCGCTCGTGGCGGTCGGCGCCCAGGGCTGCCAGGCCCCCGGGGGCCGGCTCGGGCTGATCAACCCGCTCTTGTACGCGATGGCCTCGACGGGCTTCACCGACGTCACGACGGGCACCAACGACCTCTTCGGCCTCGGCCAGTACGCCGCCGGGCCGGGCTACGACATGGCCTCGGGCCTGGGCAGCCCGAACGGGGCCGGCTTCTTCGCCGGACTGTGCCCGAACGCGCTGTCGAGCACCTCGAGCACCTTCAGCGTCTCGAGCCTCTCGCCCTCGATCCACCAGGCGCCACCCTCGCTCACCGCCCACCTCGTCGGGGCGGCCGCGGTCCTCTCGGACGCCTCGCTCACCGTCACGGCGAGCGCCCCCGCCGGGACCCTCACCCTCAACGGCCTGTCCGGCAGCTCGACCGGTCCGGGCCAGGCCTCGATCGCGGTCACCACCGACGCGACCGGCAAGGCCGTCGTCACCATCGGCTCGTCCCTGCCCCAGCTCGTGACCGTGACCCTCACCTACGCCGGCCAGACCCTCTACACGACGACGCTCGCCTTCAGCGCGACCCTCGTCGCGCCGGGGGCGCCGAGCTTCGCGCGTCTGGTGGGCGTGCCCGGCGGGGTCACGATGGCGCTACGCGCCCCGCGCTACGACGGCGGAGCGCCCATCACTTCCTACCAGTACGCCCTCAACGGCGGGCGGTGGGTGTCGATCCCCCACGGGCGCGTCAGCGTCACGGTGCTGGGGCTGCGCCCCCACCGTGCCTACAGGGTCAGCGTGCGCGCGATTAACCGCGTGGGACCGTCGCCGACGTCGAGCGCGCGCGTCGTGACCCGGGCCTAGCGGGCCCGCCCGAGCCGCCCGTTCACCCGACGCACGATCCCCAGGGGATTGTCGTCGCGTAGCGCCAGGGGCAGCAGATCCTCGGGAACCGACTGGTAGGTGACCGGCCGGAGCCAGCGCTCGATCGCCGCGGCGCCGACCGACGTCGCCCACGCGGCCGTCGTCGCCGGCCACGGTCCGCCGTGGTGCATCGACCAGCTGACCCCCACGCCGGTCGGGTAGCCGTTGACCACGACGCGACCGGCGCGACGAGACCCGAGCTCGACGAGCGCGGATCCCTCGGGGTCGTCCTCGGCCAGGTGGACGCTGAAGGTCAGGGCGGGCTCGGCCGCGTCCAGCGCGGCGCGCAACTCCTCGGCTCCACCGAAGCGCACCACGACGGCGAGCGGACCGAAGCACTCGGCGCGCAACGCACGCTCGGCCACGAAGCGAGCGGCGTCGACCTCGAGCAAACGGGCCGCGACGTGGGTCCCCTCGCCTAACGCCCCGGCCACGAGCACCGAGGCCCCCCCGTCCGTCTCGAGCGACCGGGCGCCTCGTCGGAAGCTCTCCGCGATGCCCTCGCTCAGCATCGTGAAGGGTCCCTCCCCGCTGAGTCGCGCACCGAGCGACGCCACCACGGCGTCCCCCGGCTCGCCGGCGGGCACGAAGATCAATCCGGGCTTGGTACAGAACTGCCCGGCACCGAGGGTGACCGAGGCCGCGATCCCCTCACCGATCGCCCCACCGCGCTCTCGAGCCGCGGCGGAGGTCACCACGAGCGGGTTGGCCGAGCCGAGCTCGCCGTAGAAGGGGACGGGGACCTCGCGGGCGTTCGCGAGGGCCCACAGCGCGCGGCCCGCCGCGAGCGAGCCCGTGAAGCCGACCGCGGCCACGTCGGGCGCCTGGACGAGCCGGGTGCCGGCGTCGAGCCCGAAGACCAAGCCGAGGAGCCCCTCGGGGGCCTCGAGGCGCGCCGCGGCGCGTGAGAGCGCCGAGAAGCAGGCGGCGCTCGTCGCCGGGTGGGCGGGGTGGGCCTTGATCACCACGGCGCAGCCGGCCGCCAGCGCCGAGGCGGTGTCCCCCCCGGGCACCGAGAAGGCGAAGGGGAAGTTCGAGCTGCCAAAGACCGCCACCGGCCCCAGGGGCACCCTCATCCGGCGCAGGTCCGGCAGCGGGCCCATGGGCGAGTCGCGTTCCTCGTCGATCGAGGCGGAGAGGAAGGCGCCGTCACCGACCACCTCGGCGAAGAACCGGAACTGGAAGGCGGTGCGCGCCAGCTCGCCGCGCAGTCGCGCCTCGGGCAAGGCCGTCTCGAACCGGGCCGCCGCCACCAGAGCGTCCGCGTCGGCCTCGAGCTCCTCGGCCATCGCCCGCAGCAGCCCCTCGCGCCAGTCGAGGGAGCGACCGGCGTACTCGCGCGAGGCGTGGCTCGCCCGCGTAGCCAACGCGAGGACCGCCTCGGTCGTGGTCTCTGCGAGGTCCAGCTCGCGCCGCTCGCCGGTCGCCGGATTGCTCGACGTGACGTTCACTCCGTCTCCTCACTCAGGTACTGAACCGACGCTCCGGGGTATCCCAGTGTGACGGTGGTGACCTCGTGTCCGCACAGTGACGCCAGGGCGAGCCGGTCCAGGTCGTCACCGTAGAAGGCGATGTTGGTCGGCGAGAGGATCTGCTCACCGGACCACTCGTCGATGAGCAGTTCCAGCCCTCCTTGCGCGCTGTAGCGCCAAATCTGATTGGGCTGGTAGCACGAGATCAGCAGACCGCCGTCGCCGTCGACGGCCAGTCCGTCGGGCACGCAGCGCGACATCCTCACCACCGGTTCGAGGGGGCCACCCGCGATGTCCATCGCGCTCACCCCGGGCGTCGACGACTCGACCACCCAGAGCGTTCGACCGGTGAAGGCGAGCCCGTTGGCGAAGGCCACCGGACGCGGCGAGACGTCGTGGGTCGTGCCGTCGGGCTCGATCGCCACGATGCGACCCGTCGGCTCGAAGAACGACCCGGAGTCCGAGACGTAGAGCCACCCGTCGGGCCCGAAGGCCGGGTAGTTGGGGTAGTCCACGGGGTCGCCGAAGGGGTGGACTCGCCCGACGTCGTCGACTCGCCAGACCTGGTGTTGGGCCGGGTCGCACACGTAGAGGTCGCCGGCGCGGTCGAGAGCGAGCCCGAGGAGCGCCCCGCCCTCGATCTCAGCCGCCACTCGCACCGATCCGTCCAGGCCGATCCGGTAGACCTGGCCGGCCTCCCCGCCGGCCCAGACGCACCGGCGCCGCGGGTCCCAGCAGACGCCCTCGACGTGGTCGAGGCCGCTCGCGAGGACGCGGTAGTCGAGCTCGGGCGCGAGGTTCCCCCTCACGCGTCGCCCCGGCGCAGCGTGACCCCGCACGAGCCGTCAAAGAAGTGGAGTCGCTCGTCGTTCAGACGCACCATCAAGACGTCGCCGACCTCGACCCGAGCCTGAGGCGCCATCCGGGCTACCAACGTCGTGGGGCGAGCCACCGCGACGTCCTCGTCGTAGGCGACGCTGCTGGCCGCGCCCGCGTCGGCCACGGACAGGTGCACCAGTATCTCGGCCCCCAGCGCCTCGCGACGCTCGACGCGGGTCTTGAGCGTCGGGCCACCCGCGTCGCTGCCCACCACGACGATGTCCTCGGGTCTCACCCCGAGCACCACCTCGGCACCCTCCTCGCGGGGCAGGTCGTGGCTGGCGCCGTAGGCGCCCGGCACGTCGAGTCGCTGATCGCCGACGGCCAACCCGACACGGCCCTGGGACGGTGAGGTGCGGGCGCGCACCAGGTTCATCGGCGGCGACCCCATGAAACCCGCGACGAACTCGTTCGCCGGGCGGTCGTAAAGGGCCTGCGGGGGTGCGACCTGCTGGAGCTGGCCCCCGCGCATCACGGCCACCCGATCGCCCATCGTCATGGCCTCGATCTGGTCGTGGGTCACGTACACCGTCGCCACCCCGAGCAGGCGTTGAATCCGCGCAATCTCCACGCGCATCTCCACCCTCAGCTGGGCGTCCAAGTTCGAGAGTGGCTCATCCATCAAGAACGCCTGGGGGCTACGCACGATTGCCCGGCCCATGGCCACGCGCTGACGCTGGCCACCCGAGAGGGCGCGGGGACGTCGGTCCAGGTAGTCGCCCAGCCGCAGGATGGCCGCGGCCTCTTTGACCTTGCGCTCCACCTCGGACTTGGACTCGCCGCGGATCTTGAGGGCGAAGCCCATGTTCTGGGCGACGGTCATGTGCGGGTAGAGGGCGTAGTTCTGGAAGACCATCGCCACGTCGCGGTCCTTGGGCAACACGTGGTTGACCACGCGCCCCCCGATCGACAGAGTGCCCGAGCTGATCTCCTCGAGGCCGGCCAGCATGCGCAGGGCCGTCGTCTTGCCACAGCCCGACGGGCCGACCAGGACCATGAACTCCCCGTCGGCGACGTGCAGGTCGAGGTTGTCGACCGCGGTGACGTTGCCCGCGAACACCTTGGTGACCCCGCTGAAGGTGATCTCCGCCATTACTCACTCCCTCGCTGCGTGGGGCTCACCGGTCGATCCCCATCGTGAGGCCCTTGACCAGGTAGCGCTGGAATATCAGGTACACGATCATCGCGGGCAGCGCGCTGACCAGGGACCCGGCCATGAGGGCGGGGATCGACGTGGTGCGCCCCGCGGCCAGTACGGCGAGCCCCACCGTAATCGGACGCTCGGACGTGTTCTGGATGAAGAGGAGCCCCACCAGCAAGTCGTCCCAGATCTGGATGAACTGCAGCACCGTCACCGTCGCGATGGCCGGGATAGCGACCGGCACCACGAGCCGCCACAGTGCGCCGACGTAGCCCAGCCCGTCCACGATGCCCGCCTCGATCAACTCGTCGGGCACTCCGCGGAAGTACGTCGCGAACAAGAAGACGGAGAACGGAGTGCCCAACGCCGCGTACACCAGCACCGCGCCGGTGTAGCCGCCGGTGAGGCCGAGCCGTGTAATGTTCACGAACTCGGGCATCAAGATCGCCTGGAGCGGCACCATCATCGCGCTCACGATGGCGAGGAAGATGACGCCCGACGCGCGGAACTTGAGCTTGGCGAAGGCGAAACCCGCCGGCAACCCGACGAGCAGGATCAGCAGGATCGACACGGCGCAGATGATCGTGGAGCTGACCACCTCTTGGGCGATCGGGATCGTCGAGGTGAGGGTACGCCAGCTCGCCCAGGAGAAGCCGTGACCGCTCAAGAACTGGTTCTCGGACTTCAGGCTGTCGACGATCATGACCCAGAACGGGTAGAGCATCACGACGGCCACGCCGACCATGACGAGGAAGAGGGCGCCGCGTCCCACGCGACGCGCGCGGGCGCGACGGTCCACCGGCGTGTCCGCCGGGACGGGGGCTGTGTCGACGCTCACTCGTCCGATCCGATCAGGCGAAGCTGGACGATCCCCACGATGGCCGTGAGGACGAAGAGGATGAGGCCGTAGAGGGCGGCCGTCCCGAAGTCGCCCTGGGCGAAGCCCGTCTGGTAGATGAGGAACTCCATGGTGGTGGTGGCGTAGCCCGGCCCGCCACCGGTCATGACGAAGATGAGGCTGAAGAGCGCGGAGAAGAGCGCGATCACCGTCATAACGAACGCGAGTTGGATGAAGCGACTCAGGTGGGGCAGCGTGATGTGACGGAAGATCCGCCACTTCCCGGCGCCGTCGATCCGCGCGGCCTCCTCCAGGCTGGTATCGAGCGTCGCCAGGCCAGTCAAGAAGAGCATCGTGTTCGTACCGATCATCGTGAAGACGAAGGTGATGCCCAGGGCACTGAGTGCGGTGGACTCGTAGCCCAGCATGTTGGTGTTCACGTGCGAGAGGCCGAAGAAGTGGAGCAGCGAGTTCAGCGTCCCCTGGAAGGCGAAGAACCGCTCGGCCACGAGGCCGAGCACGACCCACGAAATGGCCGTGGGTAAGAAGTAGATCGACCGGAAGATCTTCCAGCCCACAACGCGCTGGTGGAGCAACATCGCGATCAGGAGGGGGAGACCGAGCGCGAAGGGGACCGCGAGGAGGAGCCACGCGTTGTTCTCGAGGGCCGTCCAGAGGTTCGGGTTGTGGAAGGCCTGGGTCCAGGTGGACGGTCCGACCCAGGTGGAGGTCAGTCCGTTCCACTGGGTGAAGGAGTAGTAGATGGCCTGGCCGATCGGCACGGCGATGAGCCCCGCGACCAGAGCCACCGCGGGCAGCGCGAAGAGGGCGCCGGCCACTTGGCGGCGCCGTCGAAGCGTCAGGCGGGGGGGGCGCGCGCCCACTGTGGTGTCGGTCATCTCTCTCTCCGTGGGTGAGGGTCGACCCCGGGCCCCCCACCGCGGGGCCCGGGGTCGACCGCTCAATCAACCGCCAGCGAAACTCGTCGAGCTGCGCTGGGCCGGGGGCAGCTGCTTCCAGGCCTGCTCCATGTTCTGGAGCGCCGACAGCGGCGACTGCTGGTTGGCCAACACCGCCGGAAGGACCTTGTCCGCCGCGTTGCCCACGTTGACCTGGACGTAGTTGTCCATCATGGGGTACGGCGTCATGTGGTCCTTCGTGACGAAGTTGAGCATCTCCTGGTTCACCGGATTCGAGGTCGTCATGCCCTTGATGTCCGGGATCAGGCCAGCCCGGTTGATGATGTTCCCCGCCTCTTTCGTCGTCAAGAAGTCGATGAACTTGAAGGCCGCGGCCTTGTTCTTCGAGCTCTTGAGGACCGAGAAGCCGTCACCCGGGTAGTCGACCACGCCCTTGATCGGAGTGTTCGAGAACGGTGGCACGAAGGCGGCCACGTTCGAGCCCATCTTGGACGTGTACTGCGCCGTGTCCCAGGTGCCGTCGACGAGCATCGCCGCCTTGCCCGACTCGAAGGTCTGCAGGTTGTTGGTCCGGGTCAGCACGTCGTTGTTGGTGTAGCCGCGCTTCTCCAGCTCCGCCCACTTTTTCAGCTGCGCCACGTTGGCCTTGGCCGTCCACGGGATCGCCCCGTCGTACAGACCCTTCCAACTCGCCAGGGAGTGCGCCCCGATCATGAGGTAGCTCATGTCGTACCAGGGGTAGAACTCCGTGCTGATGGCCTGGCCGCCGTTGCCGTAGACCATGGGCAGAATCCCCTTGGCCTTCAACTTCGCGGCGTCGGCGTAGAGCTGGCTCCAGTCCGTCGGCACGCTGGTGATCCCGGCCTTCTTGAACAGGGACTTGTTGTAGAACCCGATATAGAACTGGGTCTCGAGCGGCATGACCAGCGGACCATTCGCGGCCTTGAAGTTCGGCGCCGTCCACTGCAGGTTCTGCATCCGAGCCAGATCCGCGGCCGGAACGTTGCCCTTCAGGTTCACCAACAGGTTCTGGTACTGCAGGTCGAACACGCCGGTCCACATCACCGCCAGGTCCGGCCCGTTACCCGAGATCTGCGAGGCCTGGAGCAACTGAAAGTAGTTGGTCCCGGGCTGCGCCACGTCTTTGATCGTGATGTTCGGGTTGGCCTTCTCAAAGGCGGCGATGAGGTTCTTGGTGGCCACGGCGTTCTGCTCAGTGCCGTAGTTCTGCCACAGGGTCAGGGTGACCTTGCTACTCGCTTGCGCCGGCGCGCTCACGAGAAGCGTGGCCGCGAGCATCGCCGTGGCCGCGGCCGCCCCCACCCACCTTGATCTGATTGATTTCAACGTGTGTTCCCCTTAACTACTCCCCCGGAGCCCACCTTGAGCCCCGCTCTTGTCGGGCCGAGGCCCCTCAAGATCTGCCCACCACCGGCTCGTCGAGCTGCGGGGACCGCCCCGCCTCGAGTGCCAGGAAGTCGAAGTCGCAGCCGCTCGGGGCCTGCGTCACGTGGCGCCGGTAGAGCGCGACGTAGCCCCGCCCCGACTCGGCGGCGCGCGGCCCCGACGCCGCGCGCGCGGCGAGCTCGGCGTCGCTCAGTTCCACCTCGAGCACACCGGCGTCGGCGTCGGCACGGATCACGTCGCCGTCGCGCACCAGGCCCAGGGCGCCACCGACGGCCGCCTCGGGCGCGACGTGCAGGTACACCGTGCCAAAGCTCGTACCGCTCATGCGCGCGTCGGTAACACGCACCATGTCGCGCGTCCCGCGCGCCAAGAGAGGGCCCGGGATCGGGACCATGCCCCACTCGGGCATACCGGGACCGCCCACCGGGCCCACCCCGCTCAGCACCAGCACGGCGTCGTCGGCGACCTCCTCCCCGGAGGCGCTGCGCTCGACCATCTCGGCGTAGCCGTGCATGACCACGGCTGGTCCCCGGTGCTTCAAGAGCGCGGGCGTGGCCGCCGAGCGCTTGATCAGCGCACCGTCGGGCGCGAGGTTGCCCCGGACCACCCGGAAGGCCCCGCCGGCGTCGACCGGGTCGTCGACACGGTGAATCGGGTCACGCGGCGCGGGTGCACTGCGCTGGGCCTCTCGCGTCGAGCGGCCGTCGGCCAAGACGACGTCGCCGTCGAGGGACTCACCGAGCGCGCCCAGCACGCTCGGGACGCCGCCGGCGCGATCTAGATCTTCCATCAAACCCGACCCCGTCGGTTCGAGGTCGACGATCACCGGCACCTCGCGGCTCAACGTGTCGAAGGACTCGAGCGCCACGGGGTACCCGAGGCGCCCGGCCATGGCCGTGAGGTGAATCACGGCGTTCGTCGAACCGCCCAACGCGCACAGGAGGGTGGCCGCGTTGCGCACCGCGCCGGGCGTCACCTGGGACGCGGTGCTCGCCCCACTCGAGACGAGGGCCACGATGCGCGCACCGACGAGGCGCGCGATATCCCGGTGGCGCGCGTCGCCGGCCGGGATGGTCGTCGAACCCGGCCACGCGAGCCCGAGGGCCTCGGCGACGGCCCCCATGGACGACGCGGTCCCCATGGTGTTGCAGGTGCCCCGGCCCAGGCTGAGGGCGTCTTCGAAGTCGTGCCACCGCCGGTCGTCCAGGGCGCCGGCACGCCGCTCGTCCCACGCCCGCCACAGGTCGGTGCCGGTCCCGACGCGCCGACCCTCGAATCGCGCGACGGGACGCGGTCCCGAGACCACGAGCAGACAGGGCAGGTTCGTGCTGAAGGCGCCCATCAAGGCGCCCGGCACCGACTTGTCGCACGCCGCCAGGACGACGACCCCGTCGAGGGGCTGCGAACGCAGGGACTCCTCGATCTCCATCGCGAGGAGGTTGCGATAGAGCATCGCGGTGGGCTTCATGAGATCCTCACCCAGCGACATGGTGGGGAACTCGAGGGCGATGCCCCCGGCGGCTTCGATGCCCTCGCGCAACGGCTCGACCAGGTCGGCGAGCGGTTGGTTGCACGGGTTGAGGTCACTGGCGCTGTTGGCGAGGCCGATGAGTGGACGGCCCCCGTCGGAGCGCACCGGGGCGCCACCCATGCGAAGGGCCACTCGAGCGTCCACGGCGACCTCGTCGTCCCCACGCACCCACCGGTCACTGCGCAGGGTCACGGCTCAGGTACCCCCAGGCCGGCGGCCCCGGGCTTCGATACCACGATGTGACCAGCCACGTCGCCGAGGGTGTCCACCGCGATCGCGGCTCGGCGAACCTTCTCACGGACGTTGTTGACCACGTCGTCCATGACCTGGCGGCCCGCTGGGTAGACCGCTCGTGCGTTGCGCAGTCCGAACTTCGCGTATAAGGGTGCGGCCACGGTCACCAGCTCGGCCAGTTCGTTGCCTCGCACCATGCCGCCCATCGAGTCGGGAGCCTCCACGTACAGGTCGATCGGAGCGTCCGAGAGGGCCCGAATCTCGCTCAGCTCGGTGAGGGTCATGTCACTGGGCACGTTGACCGTCGAACCCCCGAGAGCCACGAGCTGACGGAACGTGACCGGGTTCGAGGGAGCGAGGACGGCCGAGATCTTCCAGACGATGGACGCGGGGATCTCGCCATCGGCCACCATGCGCGAGAGCACCTCCATCAGGCCGGTATCGGCGACGAGGAACCCGCGGATACCCACGTCGACCGCGCGCAGGATGTCCTCGAGGGCGTAGCGCAGGTGGTCGAAGCCGCGTAGACGACCGTTGAGCAACGCGCCGTCGGGGCTGCGCACACCCCCGCCGACGCCGAACTCCTCCCTCGGTCCGACAAAGAGACTCACCTCCATCCCCTCGTCGGCCCCGATGCGAGCCATCTCGGAGAGCTCGACCTTGCTCAACAACATGGCGCCACTGCCCTGGGATACGCGGTGGACCACGACGTCGTGGCGCTGCGCCTCTTCGACGACAGCGCGCAGGGCGCTCGGATTCTCGACACTAGGGATCTCAATGCGCACCTGGGCGCCGTCGGCGAACCGGCTCTCACTCGCGCGCGGTCCACCCAGCTCGTTGACGTACCGGGTCACCAGCCGGGTCCCGCGGGGGGTCCCCGTCCCTCTCACCATGTCGCTCTCAGTCACGCCACCACCTTCACTCGCTCCCACTCGCGGACACCCCGAGTCACGGGTTCAAGCCCAGACTCGCCAACTAGATACGTCTCTTCAATCTTCGCGCCACCGCTCACGCTGGGGTTCCAGGCGACCGCACAGCCCACCTCGCAGCGCTGGCCCCAGAACGGCGACGAGATCTGGCCGGGAGCCAGTTCGAACTCGCGCTGGTCGAACGCGATGGGACCACCCTGGAAGTGCTCGGCCCACGCCCCCTCGTGCCCCATGGCGCGGTACCCCAGCTCCAGAGCCTCGACCACGCTCCCCCAGGTGTTCCCCGGGACGCACGCGGCCCGTATCGCGTCGTCCACCACCGCCAGCTCCTCGGTCAGGGCCACGATGGGGTCGTCCTCGCGGGCGACCGCCAGTCGCGTCGCCGCGACGTGCAACCCGCCGCGGCGCGCCACCACGACCACCATCACGGCCTCGTGGAGCGTCGCGCCGACGCTCAAGGGGTGGCGCAGACGTCGCAGCCGCTCATCACCGCCGACGATCAGACAGACCGGCAGAGCCCCCACTCGAATCAGGGCGCGCGCCACCTCGCTGGCCACCTCGGAGTCACGCGACGCGCCCGGACGCCACGAGGCCACAGCGCCGTCGAGCGCACCGGCCACGTCGCGCCCGAGTTCACGGAGGTCGTCGCGCTCGGGTTCGGAGAGGACCATTCGACTTAGGACGATCTGCTCGCGGACGTCGTCGCCCAGCTCGCCGTCGTCACTGATGACGCGCGCGTGCGCGCCGGCGACCGACCTCACCGCCTCGACCATCTCCTCGGGGCGATACCACGGCACCGCGACGAGGTCCCAACCCGACGATTCGACGTCGAAGTCGCGGGCGAGGCGGGGCGCCTCGATCCCCGAGGTCACCAGGGCCCGGGTCTCGTCGGTGAGGACGACCCACACCACGTCGCGCGGGGCGGTCACGTCGACGGGGTCCGACACGCCCCCGGTGACCCAATTGACCGAACCGGGGCGGGTGAGCACGAGGGCGTCGGCACCGGCGCGTACACGAAGGTCGTGCGCCCGCGGCAGTGCCGCGCGACGTCGCTCATCCACCCTTCGTCCGAAGTTCGGTATTACAGAACACAAGTCGGTATTAATCACGATATCCAAGCAGGTACGCGTACTTACGTCAAGGACATCCCCCTGTGAACTCGGCTTTACCGTATTGTGTTGCCCAATGCCGAACATCGACCTCGCCGACGAGCGCTACCGGGTCCAGTCCGTGGCCCGCGCGGCGGCGCTCCTCGAACTCGTGGCGGACGCCGGTCCCCAGGGGCTCGGCGTCACCGAGATGGCCCAGGGTCTCGGGGTAGCCAAGAGCACGGCCCTCTCGCTCGCGCGCACGCTGGCCGCCGCGGGGTTGTTGCGGGGCTTGGAGGTCGGGGCGCGCTACGGCCTCGGGCTGAACCTCCTGCGCCTGGGCGATCTCGCGAGCCAGCAGACCTCCATCGGCGAGCTCGGCCTCCCCGTCCTGCACGAACTCTCACGATCGACGGGCATGACCGCGCGCCTGGCCGTGAACGAGAAGGGCTACCCCATCTTCCTCGAGCGGGTCGACGGCGGTGGTCCGGTCCGCTTCCACGCACCCCTGGGCCAGCGCGAGGAGCCGCACTGCACGGCCGCGGGCAAGGCGATCCTGGCCCAGATGGACGAAGCGGACGTGCGCCGTCTGATCAGCGAGGCGGGCATGCGTGTGCACACGCCAAAGACCCTCAGTTCTATCGAGGACCTCCTGGGTGACTTAGAGCGGGTCCGTCAGGTGGGCTTCGCCATTGACGACGAAGAGGAGTCCGAAGGGGTGTTCTGCGCGGGGGCGGCCTTCTTCGATCACCAGGGTCGCTGCGCCGGCGCCCTCAGCGTCACCGACCTCAAGCTCGACGTTCCCTTGCGCGAGATCCAAGCGCTCGGCCTCACGGTGCGCGAGCACGCCGAGCGGCTGAGCATGATCCTGAGCGGGTCGAGCCGGACGGCGCGTCGATGAGGGCCGTGGTGACCGCGCCGGGCCAGGGTGTTGGCCTGCGTGAGGTGCCCGACCCCTCGTCGCTCGAGGGCGAGATCCTCGTCCGGCCCCTTTTGGTAGGGGTGTGCGGAACGGACCTCGAACTCGTCGACGCCACGATCGATCCCGCCTACGTCGTGTACCCGTTGGTCCTCGGCCACGAGTGGGTTGGCGCCCTCGACAACGACGTCCCCGGGGTCGGTGCCGCCGGAGACCGCGTGGTGGTTGAGGGGATCGTCCCCTGTGGCCACTGCGTCGCCTGCCGCGGGGGCGACACGAATCGCTGCGACACCTACGACGAGATCGGCTTCACACGCCAAGGGGCGCTCGCCGAGCTGGTGAGCGTCCCCACCGCGCTCGCCCATCGCCTTGGGGCCACGGTATCGCTCGAGGACGCCGTCCTCACCGAGCCCATGGCCGTGGTCTGGCGGGCCCTGACCCGCCTGGCGATCCCAACGGGTGCTCGAGTCGCGATCATCGGCGACGGCACGATCGCCCTGCTCGCGGCTCACCTGGTTCGCGCCTTCGCACCCCTAGGGGTCACGGTGATCGGCCGCCGCCCCGAGCAGGCCGACCTGGCCCGCTCGATGGGGGCCGACTCGTTCGTTCTGGCCCCACCCACGGAGACCTTCGACCTCGTCATCGAGGCCGCGGGCGTCGCCAGTGCGACCGCGACCGCGGTCGCACTGGCCGCGCGCGGTGCGACGATCACCCTGCTGGGACTTCCAGCCCACGGCAGCACCGTCTCCGTGGGACCGGACGACCTCGTGAACAAGGATCTGATCCTCCAGGGCAGCTTCTCCTATACGCGGCGAGCCTGGGCCGAGGTCGTGACGCGGCTCAACGACGGAACCCTGCGCCCCTCACCGCTCATAACGCACCGCTTCTCCATGAACGACGTCGACGATGCGCTCGAGACCCTCCGGGGGCGGCGCGATCCGTCGGTTCCCCGCGGCAAAGTGGTAGTGGACGTACCCTTGCCCTGACGCGCGAGTCGGGGCCTCGGGTGTGGCCAGACCTGCCGCCGACCCGCGGCCCCCCTAGACTCGTTCAGGGTGAGCACGCGTCACGAACGCCGCGTTGACCACGTCAGGACGCCCCCCGTCCGATTCCGACTCGTACTGGTCGGTCTCGTGCTGTGCGGCGCCCTCTACGTGGCGAGCGTCCCGCGAGGGGCGACGGCCGCGACGACCCCGACCTCTCCCGCGACGCACCCGCTCTACCAGTTCGTCGACACCGGGACCCAGCCCCTGCCGTGGAA
>DASSZS010000049.1:0-4596 GCA_035702745.1 Acidimicrobiales bacterium
CTGCGGGGCGGTCGTGACCTTCGCCGGGACCGTGCGGGACCACTCCGACGACCACGACCAGGTGATCGCCCTCGAGTACGAGACGAGCGAGCCGCTCGCCCTCGCGCGCCTGCGCGGGGTCGCCGAGGCCGCCCAGAAGCGCTGGCCCGACCTCGCGGCCGTGGCCCTGCACCACCGCGTGGGCCGGGTCGAGCTCTCTGAGGCGACCGTCCTCGTCGTCGTGGCCGCCCCCCACCGGGCCGAGGCCTTCGAGGCCGGCCGCTACTGCATCGACGCGCTCAAGCGCTCCGTGCCGATGTGGAAGCGCGAGCACTTCGAGGGCGGGTCCGCCTGGAGCAGCGCGACCGAGCCGATCGTCGCGGTCGAGTCGACGTGATCGACCTCGCCACGGCCCGCGAGCGCGTCCTCGCCGGGCTCGCGCCCCTGGCCCCGGTCGAGCTCGACCTCGCCGAGGCCGTCGGCTGCGTGATCGCCGAGGCGGTCGTCGCGCGCGAGGCCGTGCCCCCCTTCGACAACTCCTCGATGGACGGCTACGCCCTTAGAAGCGCCGACACCGCGGCCGCCCCGGCGCGCCTGCGCCTCGTGGGGTCGGTCTTCGCCGGCGAGAGCGGGGCGCTTCGACTCGGCCCGGGCGAGGCGATACGGATCATGACCGGCGCGCCCGTGCCCGCGGGCGCCGACGCGGTCTGTCGCCAGGAGGACACCGCGCGCGAGGGCGAGGTCGTCGTCATCGCCCGCCCGGTCGCACCCGGCGAGTCGATCCGGCGCACCGGCGAGGACGTCGCGGTGGGCGACGCCCTCCTCGCTTCGGGCGAGGTGCTCACCCCCGCCCACCGCGGGGTGCTCGCCGGTCAGGGCCTCGCGCGCGTGACGGTCCACCCCCGACCCCGGGTGGGCGTGCTCTCGACGGGCGACGAGCTGAGCGACGAGGCCCACCTCGCCGCGGGCACCATCCGCGACACCAATCGGCCCACCCTCCTCTCGACGCTCGCCGCCTCGGGCTTCGTGGGCGTCGATCTCGGTCGCGCCGGCGACGACCCCGGGGCGATCACCGCCGCCCTCGAGCGCGGCCTCGCGACCTGTGACGCCGTCATCTCGACCGGCGGGGTGAGCGTGGGCGAGGCCGACTTCGTCAAGGCCGTCGTCGCCGAGCTCTGCCCCGAGCGGGCCTGGTCGATGCAGGTCGCGATCAAGCCCGGCAAGCCCTTCACCTACGGCCGCACCCCCGCCGACCAGCCCCTCTTCGCCCTGGCCGGCAACCCGGTCTCGACCCTCGTGGGCTTCGAGCTCTTCGTGCGCCCGGCGCTGCGGGCCCTGGCCGGACACCGCGACCTCGAACGGCCGACCACGCTCGCCCTGTGCGACGTCCCCCTCGCGCGCCGGCCCGACGGGCGCACCCACCTCGTGCACGTCGAGGTCGCCTTCGACGCCGAGGGTCGCCTGCACGTGGTGGGGACCTCTCGCCAGGGCTCGCACTTGTTGAGCGCGGTCGCCTCAGCCAACGCGCTCGCGCGCCTCGAGGACGGCGAGGGCGCGGGCCCAGGGGACCTCGTGTCGGTGATGGTGCTCGGGCCCATCGCCACGGCGCGCTGATGGTCCGGCTCATCCTGCTCGGCCCGGCCCACGAGGCGGCCGGCGTGCGCGAGGACCTCATCGAGGGCGACACGGTCGGAGCCGTGCTCGCTCTCGCGCGCGCGCGCTACGGCGAGGCCTTCGCCGCCGTCCTCGCCACGAGCCAGGTCTGGGTGAACGGCGAGCCGGCCGAGGCGGCGAGCCCCGTCGCCGACTACGACGAGGTCGCCGTGCTGCCGCCCGTCTCGGGCGGGTGAGGGGCGTCGCCCCCGGCCAGCAGGTCGAGGGCGTGGCCCAGGACGTCGAGCACGGCCTCGAGGCACTCGAGCGCCCCGCGCGGCGAGCCCGGCAGGTTCACGATCAGCGAACGGCCCCGCGTGCCCGCGCGGGCCCGCGAGAGCCGCCCGAGGGGGTTGGCGAGTCGGGTCGCCTCGGCGAGGCCCGGCGCCTCGCGCTCGAGCACCGCGAGGGTCCCCTCGGGGGTCTCGTCGCGCGCCGAGAAGCCCGTCCCCCCGGTCGTGAGGACGAGGCCGGCGAACTCCGCGCACAGCTCGACGAGGGCCGCCGCGACCGCGTCGCGCCCGTCGGCGACGGCGCGCACCGCCACGACGGCGTAGCCGGCCGACTCGAGGCGCGCCGCGAGCGCCGGGCCGGCCAGGTCCTCGCGCTCGCCCCGGGCGAGGCTGTCCGAGACGACGAGGACCTTGGCGTCACGACTCACGCGACGCAGCGTAGGCCGCGAAGCTCGCCGCGGGCGGGCTCAGCCGCCGGCGATCGCCCCCACGACGAAGAAGGGCTCGCGCCCGCGCGCGACCGCCTCGGGCAGGGGCCGGTCGGTCGGGTCGTGGCTCAGGTCCTCCTCGCAGGCGAAGAAGCGCACGAAGGGACGGCGGAGCTTGGTCTCGGGGTGGCGGATGGTGCCCACGAGCACGGGGTAGCGCGCCTCGAGGGCGTCGAGGACGCGCTCGGTCGTCACCGGGTCCTCGACCTCGAGGCGTACCTCGCCCGAGACGTGTGCGAGGGTCTTCAGGTGCGCCGGGATGACGACGCGGATCTCGCTCACGCCAGGGTCTGGACCTCGACCGAGAGCACCCGGGGCAGGTTCGCGGCGATGGTGTTCCAGGTGTCGCCGCCGTCGGGCGAGGCGAAGACCTGCCCGCCGGTCGTGCCGAAGTAGACGCCGCACTCCTCGAGCCGGTCGACGGCCATCGCGTCGCGCAGCACGTTCACGTAGCAGTGCGCCTGGGGCAGGCCCTTGTCCAGCGGCTCCCACTCGCCCCCGCCGGTGCGGCTGCGGTAGACCCGCAGGCGCCCCTCGGGCACGTAGTGCACCGAGTCGCTGGTGATCGGCAGCACGTAGATCGTCTCGGGCTCGTGGGCGTGCACGTCGATGGCGAAGCCGAAGTCGGTCGGCAGGTCGCCGCTCACCTCGCGCCAGGAGTCGCCGGCGTCGTCGCTTCTCATCACGTCCCAGTGCTTCTGCATGAAGAGGGTCTCGGGGGCCGAGGGGTGCAGCGCGACGCGGTGCACGCAGTGGCCGACCTCGGCGTCCTCGTCGGGTATCTCACCCGAGGCGAGCCCGCGGTTCTTCGGCAGCCAGGTCGTGCCCCCGTCGTCGGAGCGGAAGACCCCCGCGGCCGAGATCGCCACGTAGAGCCGGTCGGGGTTGGTCGGGTCCTCGAGGATCGTGTGCACGGCCATGCCGCCCGCGCCGGGCTGCCAGCGCGAGCCGGTCCCGCCGTTGCGCAGACCTGAGAGCTCGCTCCAGCTGGCCCCGGCGTCGCCCGAGCGAAAGAGGGCCGCGTCCTCGACGCCGGCGAGCACCGTGTCGGGGTCGGAGAGGGAGGGCTCGAAGTGCCAGACGCGCGCGAACTCCCACGGGTGCGGGGTCCCGTCGTACCACTGGTGGGTGCCGGGCACGCCGTCGTAGCTGAACTGATTGGAGACGGTGTCCCAGCTGCGGCCGCCGTCGTTGGAGCGCTGGACGATCTGGCCGAACCAGCTGGTCGACTGGCTGGCGTAGATCCGGTTGGGATCGACCGGCGAGCCCTTCACGTGGTAGATCTCCCAGCCCTCGAAGAACGGGCCGTCGATCCGCCAGTCATGGCGCGCGCCATCGGCGGTCATGACGAACGCGCCCTTGCTCGTGCCGACTAGTACGCGCACCCCACTCATGGCGCCTCCCCCGTCGGGCCGACGGCCCGGCGGGCTCATCGTAGGTCACGACGGCCCTAACCACCAGGCCCATCGCCCCGGTCGGCGTTGGTGGCAGCCCCGGCGCGCACCCCCAGCACTAGGGTGGCGACGAGGGAGGACCCGTGAACGACACCCGACGCAACGTACTCTGCCGCCTCGGCGGCCTCGCCGCGGTCGCGGCCGTGGCGATCGCCGTGGGCGGCTTCGGCCCCTGGTCGCTCGGGGTCGTGGCGGCCGTCGCCGCCCTCCACCTCTACGACACCCTCGTGCACCCTCGCGTGACCCGCTCGGTCACGACGTCGTCGCTGCACGTGGCGCTGCCCTTCGTTCGCGTGCGCCGCCGGCACGACGTCTAGGCCGAACTCGCACCTGAAGACCGGTGCGCCTGAGCGACGCGCCCTCGGGGCATCGGTCGAGCGACCACCGCGCCCACGACGTGGGGCGAGTGGGCTCGCCACGCGGGCCCTTGGCGCCTTAGACGCACCTCGGGGTTTCCGCCTAGGGGCGGACGGTCCCTACGATGGACGATCACACGACGTGACGATCGCACGACCCGACGGGCGCGCGTAAAGGGTCGCGCGGCGTGCGAACAACTGTGGAGGGACGATGGCGGCGACCCTAGAGGTGCTCACCACGGGCTACGTGGGCGAGCGGGTGGCGAGCACCGTGGTGCTCGTGCGCGAGGGTCCGGCCGTGATCGTCATCGACCCGGGCATGGTGGCGCGCCGCTCGATCATCCTCGACGCGCTGGGTGAGCGCGGGCTGGCCCCCGAGGAGGTCACCGACGTGATCTTCAGCCACCACCATCCCGACCACACCTTGAACGCC
>DASSZS010000021.1:0-108721 GCA_035702745.1 Acidimicrobiales bacterium
TCGGTGAGTCGGGGCTCGATCGAGGTGTGGCGAACCCCGCCGGGGTCGTGCGCCGCGGGTTAGAGGAGGTTCTCGCCGCCGAAGATGTCCGAGACCGAGCTGTCCTCGAAGATGGCCGAGATGGCGTTCGCCACGATCGGCGCGACCGAGAGGACCTCGAGCTTCTCGAAGGTCTTCTCCGGACCGATGGGCAGGGTGTCGGTGACGACGACCCGGTTCACCGGGGCGTTGAAGAGGCGTTCAACCGCGGGCGGCGAGAAGACGGCGTGGGTCGCCATGACCCAGATGTCGTCGGCGCCGTGCTCCTTCAACAGGTCCGCCGCCGCGACGATCGTGCCCGCGGTGTCGATCATGTCGTCGATCAGCACGCAGTGACGTCCCTCGACGTCGCCCACCACGTGGCGGGCGACGGCCACGTTGGCCATCCCGCGCGGGCGCGTCTTGTGCACCAGGGCGAGGTCACAGCCCAGGTGCTGGGCGTAGCGCTCGGCGACCTTCACCCGACCGGCGTCGGGGGCGACGACCACGATCTCGTGGGGGTCGGTGTGGGCCTTGAGGTAGGTCTCGAGGACGGGCGCGGCGACCAGGTGGTCGACCGGGATATTAAAGAACCCCTGGATCTGGCCCGAGTGGAAGTCGACCGAGAGGACCCGGGTCGCCCCGGCGGTCTGCAGGACGTCGGCGACCAGCTTCGCGGTGATCGGCTCGCGGCCCTGGGTCTTGCGGTCCTGGCGGGCGTAGCCGAAGTAGGGGACGACCGCGGTGATGCTCTTCGCGCTGGCGCGCTTGGCGGCGTCGATCATGACCAACTGCTCCATGAGCGCGTCGTTCACCGGCGAAGAGTGGGTCTGGACGATGAAGACGTGGGCGCCGCGCACCGACTCGTCGATTCGGCAGTGGATCTCGCCGTCGGCGAACTCCCGGAGGTTGGCCTCGGTCAGTTCGACCCCGAGCAGCGCGGCGACGTTCGCCGCCAACGTCGGGTGGCAGCGGCCCGAGACGAGGACCAGGCGCCGCTTGGCCAGGGATTCCACGAGGCCCACCCTAGCCAACCAGGGGGTCAGGCCCGGGGGGCGACGAGCGCCCCCGCGGCGACGTCCTCGCCCGGTACGAGGGTGACGAACGAGCGCACCGTCGCGTCGGGCCCGACGCGCACCGCACTCGCCTCGACACAGCCCACCCGGGCGCGCTCGCCCACCTCGACGTCCACCAGGTGGGCTCGCGGGCCGATGGTCGCGCCCGCGCCCACGCGCGTGTGGCCCTGGAGGATCGTCCCGGGCAGGATCGACACGTCGGGGGCGAGCGCGACGTCGACGTCGAGGTAGGTGGTGGTCGGGTCCCACAGGGTCACCCCGCGCGCCATCCACTGCTCGTTGATCCGCCGGCGCAGCTCGGCCTCGGCGCGCGCCAGCTGGGCCCGGTCGTTCACCCCGAGCGCCTCGCTGGGGTCCTCGAGCACGAACGACCTCGTCGCGTGGCCCATCGCCGAGAGGACCGCGACCACGTCGGTGAGGTAGTACTCGCCCATCGCGTTCTGGCGACCGACCCGACGCAGCGCCGGCCCGAGCAGGCTCTGGCGCACGACCATCACGCCGGTGTTCACCTCGTCGATCGTGCGCTCGGTGGGCGAGGCGTCGCGCTCTTCGACGATGCGCTCCAGTCCGCCGTCTCGGGCGGCGACCATCCGGCCGTAGCCGCGGGGGTCGGCTACGACCGCGCTCATCACCGTGAGGGCCGCGCCGCTCGCCCGGTGCTCGGCGAGCAGGCGGGCCACCGTCTCGCGGCGCAGTAGCGGCGTGTCGCCCGGCAGGATGACGACGTCCCCGTCGCTCTCGCCGATCGCCTCGTCGACGCTGGGTAGGGCCGCGGCCACGGCGTGGCCCGTGCCGAGGGCCTCGCCCTGCTCGACGAAGGTGAGCGCCGTCCCGGCGCCCTCGGCGAGCTCCTTTTCCACCCAGGTGGCGTGGTGGCCCACGACGACGACCGTCGCACGCACCTCGTCGTGGCGCGCGGCCTCGAGGACGAAGCTCGCCATCGTGCGTCCGCAGAGCTTGTGCAGCGGCTTGGGTCGAGCCGAGCGCATCCGGGTGCCCTCGCCAGCGGCGAGCACGACCACACAGGTGGGGCGCGTCATCCCCCCTCTCTAGCAGCCCTACGATGCGCGGCGTGGACCCTCTCCACTACGACGAGTTCGGGCTCTTCGCAGAGAACGTGGAGGAGTACGGCCTCGAGGTCGAGATCCCCCCGGTCTCGCGGTTCTTCCTCCCCGTCGACGGGCTGCGCCAGGTGAGCGGCCTGCGCTGGGGCGAGGGCGAGCCCGAGCTCGTGCTCCTCCACGGCGGGGCCCAGAACGCCCACACCTTCGACACCGTCGCGCTGGCCCTGGGCCGGCCCCTGCTCGCCCTCGACCTGCCCGGGCACGGCCACTCCGACCCCACCCCCTACCGGCCCGCCGACGTCGCCCACCACGCGCGCGACCTCGCCACCGCGCTCGAGGCGCTGATCGACCGGCCCCTGGCGATCGTGGGAATGAGCCTCGGGGGGCTGTGCGCCCTCGAGCTCGTCGCGACCCACCCCGAGCTCGCGCGCGCCCTGGTCCTGATCGACGTCACCCCCGGGGTCACGGCCGACAAGGCCCGCCAGATCACCGACTTCCTCAACGGTCCGGCGAGCTTCGCCGACTTCGAGGAGATCCTGGCGCGCACGGTCGCCCACCACCCCACCCGGTCGGTGAGCTCGCTGCGCCGGGGCGTCTTGCACAACGCCGTCCAACGCGAGGACGGCTCGTGGGTGTGGCGCCACCAGCGCGGCGAGCCCCGCCCCCTCGAGGCGCCGGCCGGCATCGACCTCTGGAGACGGCTGGAGGCGGTGCGGGTCCCGGTGACCCTGGTGCGGGCGATGGGCCCGGGCTCGGTCGTCGACGACGCCGACGAGGCCGAGCTGGTGTCTCGGATGCCCACGGCGACGATCGTGCACGTCGAGGGGTCGGGCCACTCGATCCAGGGCGACCGGCCGGTCGAGCTGGCGGCCGTCTTGGAGGGCGCGCTCTTCTAGTCGCTGGCGGGGGAGGGCTCGAACCTCCAACCTTCGGATCCAAAGTCCGCTGTTCTGCCGGTTGAACTACCCGCCACGGGCCGGTAAGGTGCCGTTCTTGCCCGATTCTTAGCGAATCGCCGTGGGCTCCTTACCCAGGACGCTAAGACTAGAGGCTGCCCGAGCCAGCGAGAGCCGTGACCGTACCCACCACCAACCCCTACGTGGCCATCGTCGACGACGACCCGTCGATCCGCACGGCGCTGGGGCGGGCGCTGCGCATCGAGAACTACGACGTCGAGCTCTTCGAGGACGGCACCTCGGCCCTCAAGTCGGTCCAGCTGCGCGCCCCCGACGCGATCGTGCTCGACCTGCAGCTGCCCGACATCGACGGCCTGGAGGTCTGTCGGAGAATCCGCCGGGGGGGCGACGCCACGCCGATCCTGATGCTCACGGCCCGTGACGCGGTGAACGACCGGGTCGAGGGCCTCGACGTGGGCGCCGACGACTACCTCGTCAAGCCGTTCGACCTGGCCGAGCTGCTGGCTCGGCTCCGGGCCCTGCTGCGCCGGCGGGTCGCGACCGAGGCCGACGGGCAGGTCCTGCGCTTCGAGGACCTCTCGCTCAACCCCCAGACCCGCGAGGTCTTCCGCGGCCCACGCAAGATCGAGCTCACCAAGATCGAGTTCGACCTGCTCGAGCTGTTCTTGACCCACCCCCGCCAGGTCCTGACCCGGGACCAGATCCTCGACCTCGTGTGGGGCTACACCTTCGACTCGGGGACCAACTCACTGGCCGTCTACATCGGCTACCTGCGCCGCAAGCTCGAAGAGCGCGGTGAGCCCCGGCTCATCCAGACGGTGCGCGGCGTCGGGTACGCCCTGCGTACGGCGTGACCTTCCGCACCCGGGTCATCGCCGCGACGGTACTCGCCGCGGCGATCGCCGTCGTCTTGGGCGGACTCGCGTCGTACCTGTCGACCCGCCACGCCCTGTTGAACGCGGTGGACGCATCTTTGCGCCAGGACGCCCAGGCCCAGCACGACGCCGACGACCCCTACCGCGCCATCGGCTCGTTCACCGAGGTCGTCCTGCCGAGCGGCCAGACCCTGCCCAAGTCCGACGTGCCGATCGACAAGACCATCATGGCCATCGCCAAGGGCCAGATGGGCGAACAGCTGCGCACGGTGAACTTCGACAAGGGGACCTTCCGTGAGCTGATCGCACCGCTGCCCGCTGGCTCCTACGTCACCTGCCCGACCGGGGTCTGCCAGATCTCCACCACCTCGGCCGAGGTCTTCGTGGTGGACATCACCGGCCAGATCGAGCAGCTCCACGAGCTGTTCACCACCTTGTTGCTGGTGGCGGCGGGCGGCCTGCTCGTCGCCTTCGGGCTGGGCCTCTTCCTCGCCCGCCAGGCCCTCCACCCCCTCGAGGAGGTCACCAACGAGATCGAGAGCGTCTCGCTGACCAACGACCTCGAGCACCGCCTCGACGAGGGCGACGACGATGAGCTCGGCCGGCTGCGCCGGGTCTTCAACGAGCTGCTGCGCTCGGTCGAGTCGAGCCAGAGCCTCCAGCGCCAGCTCGTGGTCGACGCCAGCCACGAGCTGCGCACCCCGCTGACGTCGCTGCGCACCAACGCCCAGGTGCTGGCCCGCCGTCCCGACCTCTCCTCCGAGGAGATGGCCCAGCTCACCACCGACATGATCACCCAGGTCGACGAGCTGACCGCCCTCGTGGGGGACCTCGCCGAGCTCGCCCGGGGCGAGCGCAGCGAGGGCGACGTGCGCACCCTGCGACTGGACGACTGCGTGGACGAGTGCGTCGAGACCGCCCGGACCTACGCGCGTCCCCACGACCTCACCGTCGACGTCGAGTCCGAGCCGTCCTTTGTCGTCGGTCGCCAGGACCGTCTCGTGCGCGCCGTGTCGAACCTGCTCACCAACGCCGTCAAGTTCACCCCCGAGGGGGGCCGCATCGTGGTGCGCACGCGCGAGGGCTGGGTCTCGGTGTCGGACTCGGGCCCGGGCGTCGCGCCCGGGGAGGTGCCCTACGTCTTCGACCGCTTCTGGCGCAGCCCGAGCGCGCGGGGACTGCCGGGCTCGGGCCTCGGACTCTCGATCGTCGCCCAGGTCGTCGACGAGCTCCACGGCACCGTCGAGGTCGACCGAGACCCCGAACTGGGCGGGGCGCGCTTCACCATCCGGCTCCCCGAGGTCGACGCCGCGGACGCCGAGCGCTGAATTTTCGACAGTTCTTATTGAGGACTCCCCACCCCCTTAGCCCCCGCCGCGAGGATGGACGCCTCCCTAATCCCAGGACGACGTGACCCCCTCACCGCGCACCCCCCATCAACGAGACCGCCGCTTCGCGCGCGTGCGGCGCACCGCGGCGACCGTGCTCGTGGGCTCGGGCCTACTGTCGGGACTGATGGTCGGCTACCTCGCCGTGACGACGCGACCGCTCTCGGCGACGGCCCCGCGGGTCAGTCCGACGAGCCCGGCGCCCTCGACGACGGCCCCGACCCCCGCGGGGCCCGAGCCGTCGTCGGGATCGAACGACTCACCGGCGAGCTCGCCCTCGACGGGCCCCGCGGCGCCGACCACCGCGGCGGCGCCGCCGACCACCACGACGACTACCTGCTACTCGACCCCCTCGGGGCAGGTCCTCTGTTCGTGACCACCACCACCTTCAGGGTGTGGGGGCTCAGCGCGACGCTCGCGGTCGAGCGCGACGACCAGTTCGAGGCCGCCCTCGCGACGCTCAGGCGCCACCTCGACGCCGTCGACCGGGCGGCGAACCGCTTCCGCCCCGACAGTGAGGTGACCCGACTCAACCACGCCGCGGGCGCACCGCTCGAGGTCTCGGTGACCTTTGAGGAGGTGCTCGCGGCGGCGCTGCGCTGCGCCGAGTGGAGCGACGGGCTGTGCGACCCGACGGTCCTGCCGGCGCTGATCGCGCTGGGCTACGACCGTGACTACGACGAGCTGGCCGAGGTCGGCGCGGCGCGCGTGGGCGATCCCCGGCCGGCCCCGGGGGTCGCGGCGATCGTCTGGGACCGGGCGCGACACCGCGTGGCCCTGGCCGACGACGCCCAGGTCGACTTCGGAGCCAGCGCCAAGGCGTTCGTCGCGGACCGGGTCGCCGACGAGGTGGCCGAGGGCGGCGGGGTCGTGGTCGAGATCGGCGGCGACGTCGCGGTGCGCGGACACGGACCCGACGGACCCTGGGCCATCGGGGTGAGCGACTCGCTCGTGATCACCGGGCGTGAAGAGCGCGTCGCGCTCACGAGCGGCGGGATCGCCACCTCCTCGAGCGCGACGCGCACCTGGCGAGCTGGCGGGGTGGTCGTGAACCACGTGGTCGACCCGCGCACCGGTGGGTGCGCCGAGGGCCCCTTCGCTACCGCCACGGTGGCCTCGTCGAGCTGCCTGCGCGCCAACGCGCTGGCGACGGCCGCGCTGCTCTGGGGTGAGGAGGCCCCGTACCACCTGGCCCAGGCGGGGGCCGCGGCCCGCCTGGTGCGCGTCGACGGGACGGTCGAGTACGTGGGAGGCTGGACGCGCGAGGGAGCGGAGAGATGATCGCACTCACGACGCCGTACCTCTGGTACACGACCCGCGCGACGGGCTTCGTCACGCTCGCCCTGTTCACGATCGTCGTGACCCTGGGGACCCTCGTCGCCAACCGCGTGGGGGGCACCGTCGTCGGGCGCTTCGAGCTCAACGAACTGCACCGCTCGGTGTCGATGGTGGCCATGGTCTTTCTGGGTCTGCACGTGGCCACAACCGCCCTCGACTCGTTCGCGCCCACCGGCTGGCTCTCGGTTGTGGTGCCGGGCGCCTCGCACTACCGGACCCTCGGGGTCGCCCTGGGCGCGGTGGCGATCGACCTCATGATCGCGGTGTGGGTCTCGAGCCTGCTCAAGGCGCGCGTCGCGCCCCGGTCGTGGCGCTTCATCCACTGGTTCAGCTGGGCGGCGTACGCCGCGGCGCTCGTGCACGCCTACGCGACCGGCACCGACGCGCGCCACGGCGTCGGCCTCTACGCCCTGGTGCTCGCCGCCGCCGTGGTGCTCGCCGCCGCGACGTGGCGGGCTCTCGGACGTCCCGCGCGCGCGGCGGGCCGGACCGCCCTCTCGCCGCTCGCGCGCGCCCCGCGGCCCCTGCCCACCGTCGCCCGGCCGCCCAAGGATCCGCGCACCCGACGCCTCGGCGAGCGCGACCCCGGCCGGCCCCACGGCGCGCGCCCGAACGCGCCGACCCACACCCCGGGGGCCCCGACACGCCCGTCGTCCGCCCACCGTCCCGACGCCCACCGGGGGGAAACGGACCGGGCGAACGGACCGAGCATCCCGCACGCCCCGCGCCCGAGACGGGGGCCCCGCTAGTGCGCGCCGGTACCCTGCCCCGCCTCCTCGTCGGCACGCCCAACCGCCCGGCCACCTACGCCGAGCACCTGGCGACCTTCGGTCCCCTCGCCCCCCCGGTCGACCTGATTGGTGAGCTCGAGCGTGCCGGGCTCACCGGGCGCGGCGGGGCCGCCTTTCCCACCGCGACCAAGGCCCGCTTCATCCGAGAGCAGCGCGGACACCGCAAGTTCGTCGTCGTGAACGCGATGGAGGGCGAACCCGCCTCGCACAAAGACGCCCTCCTGCTCGCGACCAACCCCCACCTCGTCCTCGACGGGGCCGAGTCCCTGGCGAGGGCCGTGGGCGCGCGCGACGTGGTCGTGGCGGTGGCGCGCGACCGCACCACGACCGTCGAGCACCTCACGCGGGCCCTCGCCGAGCGACCCGACCGCGGGATCGGCCTGGAGCTGCAGACCCCGCCCGGGCGCTACGTAGCCGGGGAGGAGTCGGCCCTCGTGCACTGGCTTAACGACAACGAGAGCCTCCCCCAGTACCGGGCGCAGCGCCCGGTGGTGCTGCGCTTGGAGAAGCACCCCGTCCTGCTCGACAACTGCGAGACGGTCGCCCACGTCGGGCTCATCGCCCACTACGGCGCGGACTGGTTCGCCTCGGTCGGCGCCCCGGGCCAGCCCGGCTCGGCGCTCGTCTCGGTGAGCGGGGCGGTCGCGCACCCGACCGTGCTCGAGGTCGCCCTCGGCACCCCGCTCACCCAGATCCTCGCCGCCGCGAGGGCCGAGCCGGCGCCGCGCGCCGTGCTGCTCGGCGGCTACGGCGGCACGTGGCTCGCCGCGCGCGATCTCGACGTCGCCTACGACCTGCCCTCGCTCGCCGAGCGCGGGGCGGCCCCCGGCGCCGGCGTGGTCGTGGTGGTGGGCCCGGACTCGTGCGGGATCCGAGAGACCCAGCGCATCGTGGCCTGGATGGCCAACGAGAGCGCCCGCCAGTGCGGGCCGTGCGCCTTCGGCCTGCCGGCGATCGCCCAGGACCTCGCGCGGCTGCGCGACGGCGGGCGCGACGCGCGCGACGCGCGTCGGCGCCTCGAGCAGCGCTGCGGGGTGATCGAGGGCCGGGGCGCGTGCCGACACCCCGACGGCGTGGTGCGCATGGTGCGCACGGCGCTCGCCGCCTTCGCCGACGACGTGGCCGAGCACGAGGCCGGCCGGCCGTGCGCGGGGGCGCGCGCCGGCGCCACCGTCGCCTCGGTCCCCCGACTCGAGCACGAACGCGAGCTCGTATGGGAGTGATGCGCCACGGCGAGTTCGTCTTGCGGGTCGACCCGGTGCTGTGCGACGGCTTCGGCCACTGCCACGAGCTCGCCCCCGACCTCGTGGACATCGACGAGTGGGGCTACCCGATCATCCGGCGCGAGCCGACCCCCCTCGCCGACCACCAGGCGCTGCGCTCGGCCCGCTACGCGGTGCGCGGCTGTCCGCGCCAGGCCCTGCACATCGAGCGCGTGGAGGCCCCGAGGCCGCCCGCGCGCACGAGCTAGTCGGTCCGGATTAGCTCGAGCCGGTTGCCCACCGGGTCCTCGACGTAGCAGCGCACCACCCCGGGCACCTCGGCGTCGGGTCGGGGGTGGTGGCCGCTCGCCTCGAGCCGGGCGAGCACGGCGTCGTAGTCGCTGAGTGCGAGCGCCGGGTGGGCCTTGGTGGCGGGACGGAAGTCGGGGTCCACCCCTAGGTGCAGCGCCGCGCCCTCGCGCCGGTACCACCGCCCGCCCCGCGCGGCGAGGGCCGGGGGCTTGTCCTCGACGCGAAAGCCGAGCCCGTCGACGTAGAAGCGGTCACAGAGCGACTCGGCCCCGGCCGGGATCGCGACCTGCACGTGGTCGATCCACGCTCCCATCAGGACGCCTCGGGGGTCACGGGGGGAAACCTAGTAGTGTTCAACGAGCCATGGGTTCACTGATCAAGAAGCGCCGCAAGCGCATGCGCAAGAAGAAGCACAAGAAGATGCTGAAGCGGACCCGCTTCCAGCGTCGCGCCGCCGGCAAGTAGCTCTACGCCCCTCGGGGCACGGTCGTGGTCTGGCGAAACCTCACGGGGCCCTCGGGACCCTGGACCTCCCACGTCGTGAGCCCCGGCTCCAGGTGACCCTCGACGAAGAGGCTCGACCCCGAGCCGGCCAGGTGGACCCGCTCGCCGAGAGTCGCCCCCAGCCAGTCCATCACCCGGGCGAGACGCGGCTCGACCCGCCGGGCCGCCCCCTCGAGGTGGTTGCGGCCCCCCGGGGTCTCGCCGTCGGCCACGAGCTCGTCGTAAGCCGCGTAGACCGCACCGGTGTCCAGGTGCAGCCCCGTGAGCACGAGGGTGACCTCGCGCGCCTCGAAGTCGAGCGGGGTCACCCGCTCGCCCACGCCCTCGACGAGGGCCCGCCCACCGACCTGGCAGAACGGCACGTCGGCACCGAGGGTGAGCGCCGCCTCGGCCGACACCCCGCCGGCCCAGCGCAGGATCGCCGCGGCGTCGCTCGATCCCCCACCGAGTCCGCCCCCCGGGGGGACCTCCTTTTGGAGGGTGATCCCGGCGCGCCGGCCGACGAGCTCGAGGGCCCGGGCGACGAGGTTCGTCCCGTCACTCGGGACCTCGGAGTAGGGGCCGACCACGCGCAGCCCCTCGCCGCCCTCGTCGAGCTCGAGGCGGTCGCCGAAGGCCAGCGCCACCATCTCGGCGCGCAGCTCGTGGCGGCCGTCATCGCGCCGCCCGGTCACCTCCAGGGTCCAGGTGAGCTTGGCCGGGGCCGCGAGACGGGTCACCGCGCCGCCGCCAGGGCCGCGAACTCCTCGAGCGAGAGCTCCTCGGGCCGGCGCGTGGGCTCGACGCCGGCGCGCTCGAAGACGCCCTCGCTCGCCCAGGCGGCGAGCGAGCGGCGCAGCATCTTGCGCCGCTGGGAAAAGGACGTGCGCACCACCTCGAACAGCTCGGCCTCGCCCACGACGGCCGGGTCGATCGCGACGCGCTCGCGGCGCACGATCTCGACCAGCGAGGACTCCACCCGCGGCCGGGGCAGGAAGACCGACGCGCTCACCCGGCCGACCACCCGGGCGCGGGCGTAGTAGGCCACGCGCACCGACACCGCGCCGTAGGCCTCCTCGCCCGGACCGGCGGCCAGGCGCTCGGCGACCTCGCGCTGGACCATCACCAGGAGACGCCCGACCGAGGGGGCCCGCTCGAGCAGGGTGACCACGACGGGGGTGGCGACGTTGTAGGGCAGGTTGGCGACGACGACCGCCGCGCGCCCGGCGAGCAGGGCCTCGAGGTCGACCTCGAGGGCGTCGGCGTGCACGACGCGCACCCCGTGGGGCTCGACCACCGCGCGCAGCGGCTCGATCAGGTGGCGGTCGACCTCGAGGGCGACGACCTCGGCCCCGGTCTCGGCGAGGGCCAGGGTGAGCGACCCGAGTCCGGCCCCGACCTCGAGCACCAGCTCGCCGGGGCCCACGCGGGCGAGCCGGGCGATGCGCCGGACCGTGTTGGGGTCGACGACGAAGTTCTGGCCCAGGGCCCGGGAGGGAGACAGCTCCTGGTCGGAGAGGATCTTGGACAGCTCGGCGCGGGTGTGGGTCACCAGAGCACGCGCACCCGGATGACCCCCTGGCCCAGCGGGGCCAGCTCGGCGAACTGCGTCTGGTTGAGGTCGATCACGTGGTCGTCACCGGCTTGCTCGCGGTCGGTGACGACACAGGTGACGGACTTGCGGGTCGCGAGGTCGATGACGGTGATGGTGGTGCCCTTCGCGAGGTACGGGGAGGCGCACTGGCCCGGGATGTAGTTGTACCAGGTGGCGATGCCGTCTTGGGCGTGGGTGGCGGTCGGGGTGACGCTGACCGGGTGCGCGACGCTCGCGGTCGCGGTCGCGCTCGCGCTCGGACGCGGACGGGTCGCGCGGCGCAGCGCGACGTCCACGGTCACCTGGGCGTGCCAGGGCACGAGCGTGCCCGGGCGCGGCGACTGGGCGGTGGCGACGGCCCAGCGGGTCCCCACGGCCCCGCGGACCGTGAAGTAGAGTTGATACGCTCTCATCAGGAAGAATACCTGGGCACGGGAGCGCCCGACGAGGTCGGGGACCCGGCGCGGGCCCCGCGCCGGGACCATCCACACGCGCACCTCGACCTGGCTGTCCCGGGCGACCACGGTGCCCGGGCGCGGCGACTGGGACTCGACGCTGCGCCAGGAGCTGGTCGCCGCCCCCGGCCCGCGCGTCACGAAGTAGAGCCGGTCGGCGCGCATCACGCGGTACACCTGGACCCGGCTGAGCCCGACGAGGTCGGGCACGCGCACGCGCGAGGGCGCGCCGCTCGCCCCGGCGCCGACGTCTCCGACCCCGGACGCCGCGAGCACGGCGACCGCCAGAACGGCCGCACTCGCGATGCGCGATAGACGGGGACGGACACCCGCCCCCCCTCGTTGTGTGCTCAGACCCGTCCTCCGCCTGGATCAGGGGGCCCGGGGGCCCCGCTCAACGCTAGGAGAGGGGCCCGCCCGAGGCAAACGGCCCCCCGACAGCCCGCATGACGAGGTATTACACCGTGGGCAGGGCGAAGAGGCGCGCGGTGTTGGCGGCCGTGGCCTCGCGCAGGGTCGCGGGGTCCTCCCCGCGCAGCGCGGCCAGGTACTCCCCCACCACGACGACGTAGGCCGGCTCGTTGGGCCGCCCGCGGTGGGGCACCGGGGCGAGGAAGGGGCTGTCGGTCTCCACGTGGAGCCGATCCAGGGGCACCCGGCGCGCGGCCTCGCGCAGCGCGTCGGCGTTCTTAAAGGTCACGATCCCCGAGATCGACACGTCGCAACCGCGCTCGAGGCACGCCTCGGCGTCGGCGGGGGTGCCGGTGAAGCAGTGGATCACCGTGCGCGTCGGGACGCCCTCGCTGGCGAAGACCGAAAAGAGGTCCTCGAAGGCGTCGCGCGCGTGCACGACCAGGGCCAGGTCCAACTCGTGGGCCAGGGCGACCTGGGCGGCGAAGGCCCGCCGCTGGTCGGGGCGGGGGCTGTGCTCGTAGTAGTAGTCCAATCCGCACTCACCGATCCCGACCAGGCGCGCCGCGCCCGAACGGGCGAGGTCGACCACCGGGGCGAGGTCCTCGCTGGCCTGGTGGGGGTGCAGACCCACCGTCGCGTAGGCCTCGAGGGCGTCGGTCGCCCCGGCGACCTCGAGCGCCCCGGCCGAGGTCGTCGCGTCGGTGCCCACGACCACGACCCGCTCGACCCCGGCCGCCACCGCGCGCGCGAGCACCGCGTCGAGCTGGGGCGCGCCGTCCTCGAAGAACGTGTCCTGGAGGTGGCAGTGGGCGTCGGTCCAGCCGCTCACGCGTCGTCTCGGATGCGGGGGAAGAGGGCGTCGCCGCGCACGAGGGCTCGGGGCGCCGGCGCGGCGCCCCAGCGCGCGCTCGCCTCGAGGGGACCCTCGTCGGGCCGACCCGCGAGCCCCAGGCGGCGCCAGATCTCGGCCGCGACCGAGGGCATCACCGGCGAGACGAGGATCGCGACCACCCGGATCGCCTCGAGGGCGTCGCCCAAGACGGCCTCGACCTCGGGGCCCGGGGCCATCTTCCAGGGCTCGTGGGCCTCGAGGTGGGCGTTGGTCGCCCCCACCAGCTCGAAGGTCGCCTCGAGCGCGCGGTTCGGGGCGAAGCGGGCCCAGGCCTCGCGGTTGGCCGCCACGGCCGCGGCGGCCGCGGCGGCGAGGGGCCCCTCGGGCCCGGGCGCCGGTCCGAGCCCGGCGCACTTCGAGCCGATCACGGCCGCGACCCGCGCCACGAGGTTGCCCAGGTTGTTCGCGAGGTCGGCGTTGTAGCGCGCGACGATCCCCTCGATGGAGAAGTCCCCGTCGTTGCCCAGGGCCGTCTCGCGCACGAGGTAGTAGCGCACCGGGTCGACGCCGAACTGGGCCGCGAGCTCGACCGGTGAGATGTCCTGGATGCGCACCCCGCCGGCCGCGACGAGCGACTTGCTCAGCTTCTCGCCCCCCACCAGCAGCCAGCCGTGCACGTGGACGTGGTGGGGCGGCTCCAGTCCGGCGGCCATGAGCATGGCCGGCCACCAGACGCAGTGGAAGCGCAGGATCTCCTTGCCGATGAGGTGGTGGACGTGGGGCCACCAGTGTTCGACCTCGTCGTCCTCTCGGCCGTAGCCGATCGCGGTGAGGTAGTTGATCAGCGCGTCGTACCAGACGTAGAAGACGTGGCCCTCGTCCCAGGGCACCGGGACGCCCCAGCTGATCGAGGTCCTCGTTATCGAGATGTCCTTCAGGCCACCCTTGATGAAGGCCCGGGCCTCGTTGCGCTTGGTCTCGGGGGTGACGAATCCCGGGTGGAGGTCGTAGTACTCGAGGAGGGGCTCCTCGAAGGCCGAGAGGCGAAAGAACCAGTTCTCCTCTTCCATCTCCACCAGGGCCCGGTGGTGCACCGGGCAGTTGCCGTGGTCGCTCGCCTCGAGGGTGTAGTAGTCCTCGCAGCTGATGCAGTAGAGGCCCTGGTAGAGGCCCTTGTAGATGAACCCGTTGTCGTAGATGCGCGTGAGGAACGTCTGGACGGTCCGGTAGTGGCGCGGCTCGGTCGTGCGCAAGAAGTCGTCGTAGTCGACGTCCAGGGCCGCCCAGGCCTCCTGGAAGCGCGCCGAGGTCTGGTCCGTCCACTCCTTGGGGGTCACGCCGTGGCGCTCGGCCGCCTCGGCCATCTTCTGACCGTGCTCGTCGGTGCCGGTGAGGAACCTCGTGTCGTCGCCCACGAGGCGGTGCCAGCGCGCGATCGCGTCGGCGTTGACCGTGGTGTAGGCCGTGCCCACGTGCGGGGCGTCGTTGACGTAGTAGATGGGTGTGGTCAGGTAGAAGCGGCCCATGGCTAGAGGTTAGTGAGCCCCTTAGCGGTGCCGTCGAAGCGCGAGCGCGACGTCGTAGGCCTCGCGGCGCGCGACGCCGAGGGCGCCGGCGACCTCCTCGACCGCCGCGCGCGTGCTCAGCCCGCGCGCGAACGCCGCGGCGAGGGCGCCCTCGAGCTCGGCGCGCGTCGGCGCCGCGGGGGCGCCCGCACCCTCGAGCACGACCACGACCTCGCCGCGGACCTCGCCGGCGAAGCGCTCGGCGAGCTCACTGACCGGTCCGCGCGCCACCTCCTCGTAGAGCTTGGTGAGCTCGCGCACCACCGCGGCGCGACGCTCGGGGAAGCGCGCGGCCAGCGCGACCAGCGTCGCGCCGAGACGCCGGGGCGACTCGAAGAAGACGACGGTGCGCGGCTCGCGGGCCCACTCCTCGAGGCGGGCGCGCTGCTCGCCGACCCGCCGGGGGAAGAACCCCTCGAAGCAGAAGCGCTCGGCGGCGAGCCCGCTGACGCTGAGAGCCGCCACGACCGCCGAGGGGCCGGGCGCGGTCGTGACCGCGAGCCCCGCCTCGGCGACCGCGGCGACGACCCGCGCGCCCGGGTCCGAGACGAGCGGGGTCCCGGCGTCGCTCACCAGGGCGACGGTCTCGCCGCGCGCGACGCGCGCGACGACCTCGGCGGCCCGCTGGGCCTCGTTGTGCTCGTGGAGCGACTCGAGGCGCCCGGCCGCGTCGATGTGGCGCGCCGCCAGCAGTTGGCGGGTGCGTCGGGTGTCCTCGCAGTAGAGGGCGTCGGCGTCCGCCAGCACCGCGAGGGCGCGTTCGCTCAGGTCACCGAGGTTCCCGAGCGGGGTCGCGACCACGACGAGCCGGCCGCCGGCGGGGGTGACGTCCACGGGCCTCCTTCGAGTGGCTCGCGTCCGACGCGGCCGACTACCATTGTCACCTATGTCTAAGCGGACGGTGAAGCGCAAGCTGCGCGCGAAAAAGAAGGCCAACCACGGCAAGAAGCCGAACTGCGGGCGCGGCTAGTCACCGCCCCAGGCCGTCCCACGCCACAGCACGCTCAGCGAGCAGCGCCGCCAGCACCGTCGGCCGGTCGCTGATCACCCCGTCGACCCCCGCCGCCAGGGCCGCCTCCATCGCCGGACGCTCGTTGAGCGTCCACACGTGCACCGCGACGCCCGCCCGGTGGGCCGCGTCGACGAAGGCCGGGGTCACGACCTCGATCCCCCCCACCCGCGGGGGCACCTGCAGGGCGACGAAGGGCCACGCGCCCACCTCGCCGGCGAGGTGGGCGCGGTAGAAGGCCGTCGCCTCGTCGGTCCCGGCCGACGTCGCCACCTCGGGGGCCCGTTGGCGGAACCGCTCGAGGGCGCGGTCGTGGAACGAGGCGACGATGACCCGCGCGCCGGCCCGGTGCGCGACCAGGGTCTCGGCGAGGAGCTCTTCGTAGGGCTCGACCTCGGGGTCGGTGGCCTTGATGTCGAGGTTGAGCAGCACCCCGGGGAAGGCCTCGAGGACCTCGCCGAGCGTGGCCACCCCGAGACGGCGGTCCGCCGGGGCGCGCCCGCGCAGGGGGTAGGCCGCGGGCTCGCGGCCCGGCGTGACGTCCGCGCCCTCGATCCACCAGTACGCGTGGTCGAGCTCGCGCAGCTCGGCCAGGGTCAAGTCGCCGATCGCACCGGCGCCGGACGTCGTGCGATCGACGGTGGCGTCGTGGCTGACGACGAGCTGGCGGTCGCGCGTGGCGTGCACGTCGAGCTCGAGGGCGCTCGCCCCGGCGGCCAGCGCCCGGGCCATCGCCCACAGCGTCGAGGACGGGCCCTCGAAGGAGCCCCCTTGGTGGGCGAAGGCGATGACCCGCCGCTCCAGCCAGGCGGTCACCGCGCCGGCAGTCCCTCGGGGTAGAGCTTGACGCGCATCCGGTGCTCGATGTAGAAGGCGAGGCCCGGCACGAAGCCCGCCAGCAGCATCCCCGCCAACAGCGCGATGTTGAGCCGGAACTTCATCACCAGGTTGAAGCACATGACCATGTAGATGGGGTAGAGCACCACCCCGTGGCCGATCCCGACGATCTCGACGAACCAGAAGAGGTGCCTCCACAGGGCGAGGTCGGCGGTGTGCAGCGCCAGGGTCAGAAAGAGGATCAGCAGCGTGGTCCCGGTGACGAACGACATCGTCCGGTAGCGCCGGAACGTCGCGTCCATCAGTGCCCGAAGAGACGGCGCTTGGGCTGGTGCGTGAGCCGGGCCAGGTGGTCGTTGTAGGCGCTGAGCGCCGGGTCCTCCTCGGCGCGGTGGGCCTCGCGGGCCGCCTGGGCGGCGGCGCGCATCTGGGCCTCGTAGGCCCGCCGGCTCTCGAGTTCGTCCTCGCTCGGGCGCTCCAGGTGCAACAGGGCGTACCAGCCGAGCACGCCGAGCACGCCGAGCAGCGGCCACTCGATGGCGTAGAGGTAGCTCAGCTGGTTGCCGTGGACCGCTCGGCCGACCTGCCACCAGTCCGCCGCCGTGCACCCGGCGAGCCACACGACCAGAGCGAGGTGCAACGCGAGCGCCCGCGCTGAGAGGTACCGACGCACGCGGTCAGTGTACCGACTCGCTCGGCTCCCATCCGGGCTCGTAGACTGGCGCGGTGCCCGGAATGACCCGGCCGCCCGCGTTCTCCTGGCACGACCTCGGGGAGTGGCACCTCGGTGTCCTGCCGATCCTGCTGCTGCTCGCCGCGGCCTACCTCTACCTGCGCGGCGTCGCGCGCGCCGGCGACTGGCCCCGCGAGCGCACGGCGTGCTTCTTTACCGGGATCGTCGTGACCTTCCTCGCCACCGAGTCGGTGCTCGGGGTCTACGACATGGCCTACTTCAGCGTGCACATGATCCAGCACCTGCTGCTGATCATGGTCGCGGGGGTCCTCTTCGCCCTCTCGGCCCCCCTCGACCTGGCCTATCGCGCCGGGAACCGGACCATCCGGCGCGTCCTGGACAGCCGCGCGGCAACCCTCGCGACCCACCCCCTGGTGGGCTTCGGGCTCTACTTCGCCTTCATCCCGGCGACCCACCTGAGCGGATTCGTGAACCTGATGATGGAGCACGAGTGGGTCCACCACCTCGAGCAGATCACCTTCGTGGTCGTCGGCTACCTCTTCTTCCGTCCCGCCTTCGGGCTCGAGCGCGGCCGCACCCTCCACCCCGGGCTGCGGATCGTCTACGTCATGGCGGCCGTGCCGGTGGACACCTTCACCGGCCTCGCCCTCAACATGACCCGCACCGTCCCCTTCCCCGCCTACGCCGCGATGACCCCGCGCGGCGCGACGTCGGCCTGGGCCCTGTCGAACATCCACCTCGGCGGATCGATCATGTGGATCGGGGGCGACGCGCTGATGCTGCTGGCCTGCATCCCGATCTCGATCTCCTGGGTCCGCTGGGAGAACCAGCGCACCCGCGAGCTCGACGCCGTCCTCGACGCCCAGGGCCTCTAGGGCCGGCGGCGGCCGGGGCGAGCGCGAAGAGGCCGCGCACGCAGCGACGCGTCGCGACGACGGTCCTCCTAGAGCAGACCCGCCTCGATCCCGAGCAGCTCGAGGTCGGACTCCGGGCGCGCGCCGAGGTGGGTGATCACCTCGCCCGCGCACAGCGAGCCCAGCTCGGCCGCCTCGACCGGGTCGGCGCCGAGCGCGAGACCGTAGAGGAAGCCCGAGGCGAACATGTCGCCGGCGCCGTTCTGGTCCACCACGTGGGTCACGTCGTGGGCGGGGACGTGCACGACGCCCGTGAGCGTCGCGACGTCGGCCCCCCGGGGACCGCGCGTCACCACGCCGAGCACGCCCAGCTCGTCGAGCGCCCCGAAGACGTCGTCGAGGTCCTCGAGGCCAAAGAGCGCCCTCGCCTCGTGCTCGTTGGCGAGCAGGACGTCCACGTCGCTCGTGACGAGGTCCAGGAAGTCGCGCTGGTGACGCTCGACGCAGAACATGTCCGACAGCGACAGGGCGACCATCGAGTCGTGCTCGTGGGCGATCGAGACGACCTTGCGGATTGACTCCATGGCCGGCGGGAGGTCGAAGAGGTAGCCCTCGACGTAGGTGATCTCGGACCGGGCGATCAGGTCCGCGCGGATATCGGCCGCGGTCAGGCGATTCGACGCCCCGAGGTAGGTGGCCATGGTGCGCTGGGCGTCGGGCGAGATGAAGACGTGGCAGCGCCCCGTCGCCCCCTCGCCGTCCCGGGCGATCGCGAGGTCGAGCTCGACGCCCAGTGAGGCGAGGTCGTGGCGGAACCGCTCGCCGAAGTCGTCGGCGGCGACCTTGCCGATGTAACCGCACGTGCCGCCCAGGGCCGCCACCCCGGCGATGGAGTTGGCGACCGACCCGCCGGACATCTCGATGGTGGGGCCCATCGCCCCGTAGAAGACGTCGAGCTGGTCCTCTTCGATGAGGTGCATCGCCGACTTGGTCAGCCCGAGGGATCGGTAGACCTCGTCGTGGTCCTGGGTGATGATGTCGAGCATCGCGTTGCCGATGCCCGTCACGGCCAGTCGGTGGGGACCCGGCTTCTGGCGCAGCGAGACCGGCGTGGGCGTCGACGTCACCTGGCGAGCGTAGAGGATTTGGCAATAGGGTGGCCAACTGTGACATCGTCGACTAACCCCTACCGCCTCGGCCGCGCGGTCGTCCCCTCGGCCTACCGACTCTTCATCACCCCCGACTTTTCGACCTTCACCTTCACCGGTCGCGTCGAGGTCGAGATCGAGGTCCTCGAGTCGACCTCGGAGCTCACCCTCCACGCCCTCGAGCTCGACCTCCACCCGGCGGTGGTGCGCCGTGGCCCGACCGCCCGCCACTCGCGCGAGGTGCGCTTAGATCCCACCTACGAGACGGCCACCTTCGTCTTCGACGAGCCCTTGGAGCGGGGCCCGGCGACCCTCGAGATCGACTACACGGGGACGATCTCGGCCGGGCTCGAGGGCTTCTACCGCTCCACCTACGTCGACGGCGACGGCGTCGAGCACGTGATCGGCACGACCCAGTTCGAGAACACCGACGCCCGCCGGGCCTTCCCGTGCTGGGACGAGCCGATCTTCAAGGCGACCTTCCAGGTGAACCTGACGGTCCCGGTGGGCCTGGCCGCCTACTCCAACTCCCCGATCGTCGCCGAGACCGACCTCGGAGACGGGCGCCGCTCGATCGCCTTCGCCCCGTCGATGAAGATGTCGACGTACCTCGTCGCCTGGGTCATCGGGCCCTTCGAGGAGTCGCGCACCCTCGACGTCGACGGCGTGCCGCTGCGGGTCATCGCGCCGCTCGGCAAGGTCCACCTCGCCGACGTCGCCCTAGAGGCCGCCGAGTTCTGCCTGCGGTGGTTCGGCGACTACTTCGCCATCCCCTACCCCGGCGAGAAGCTCGACATGATCGCCATCCCCGACTTCGCCATGGGCGCCATGGAGAACGTCGGGTGCATCACCTATCGCGAGACCGCGCTGCTGGTCGACCCTTCGACGGCCTCCCAGGCGGAGCGCTTCCGGGTGGTCGAGGTCGTCCTGCACGAGATCGCCCACCAGTGGTTCGGCAACCTCGTGACGATGGAGTGGTGGGAGGGGATCTGGCTGAACGAGGCCTTCGCCACGTTCATGCAGCTCGTGTGCACCGACGCGTTCCGACCGCAGTGGAAGACCTGGGTGGGCCAGAACTACTTCCGCGACCTGGCCCTGCAGATCGACGGCCTGTCCGCCACGCGAGCCATCGAGTTCGAGGTCGTCTCGCCCGACGACACCCAGGCGATGTTCGACCTGTTGACCTACGAGAAGGGCGCGTCGGTGCTGCGCATGCTCGAGCAGTTCCTCGGCGCCGAGACCTTCCGCGACGGGATGCGCCACTACGTCGCCAAGCACCAGTACGCCAACGCGCGCACGACCGACCTGTGGGACGCCCTCGAGGAGGTGTCGGGCCAGCCCGTGCGCGAGATGATGAACACCTGGATCCTCCAGGGCGGCCACCCCCTCGTGACCTACGCCGACCGGACGCTCTCCCAGGCGCCCTTCAGCTACGCGCCCAAGACCCCCGACAGCCAGATCGGCGACCACTGGCTGGTCCCGGTGGCGACCCGCTCGGTCGGTGGCGGCCAGCCGACCCAGCACCTGCTCGGGCGCGATCCCCTCACGGTCACCGAGGCCGCGCCCGTCGTCGCCAACGCCGGGGGCTGGGGCTGCTACCGCACCCGCTACGGCCTCGCCGAGCTCGAGGAGCTGGCCCCGCACATCCCCGAGCTCGACGACCTCGAGCGCACGACGATGGTCGACGACGCCTGGGCCGCGCTGCTCGCGCGCCTGACGACCTGGGAGCAGTTCCGCCTGGTCATCGCCAACCTGGGCGACCACGTCACCCCCGCGGCGTGGGAGGCGATCGGCATCGCCCTGGACACGATCCGTCGCCCGCTCGACGCGGCCCAGCGCGCCACCCTCATCGCCCAGGTGCGCGCGATCGCCCTGCCCCAGTACGAGCGGCTGGGCTGGGACGCCGTCGGCGAAGAGGACGAGCTCACCCCGCGGATGCGCGCCGCCGTGATCCGCATCCTCGGGGGGATCTGCGAGGACGAGGCGATCCGGGCCGAGGCGCTGCGCCGCTACGAGGCCGGCGACGTGCACGGCGATCTCGCCGGAACGATCCTGCGCCTCGTGGCCAGCCTCAACCGGCCCGGGGACTACGAGGCGTTCCTCGAGCACTACCGCGCCGCCGCGACGCCCCAGGACGAGATGCGCTATCTCAGCGCGCTCGGGTCGTTCCCCGACGAGCGCGTCGGGCTCGACGCGGCCCGACGTTGCTTCGAGGAGTTCCGCGCTCAGGACGCCCCGCTCATCTTGCCCCTGCTCACGATGAACGAGCGGTCCGGCCCGGCCGTGTGGCGCTACATCGCGAGCCGGTGGGACGACGCGAAGGCGAGGTTCGCCCCGAGCCAGCTGGCCCGCCTGGCGAGCGGCACCCCGACCTTCCTCGCGGACCCCGACCTCGCCGCCGAGGTGATCGCCTTCCACACGGCCCATCCGGTGCCCGGCGGCTACCCGGCCACGGTCGAACAGCAGCTGGAGCGACTGCGCGTGGGTCTGCTCTTCGCCGAGGCCATTCGCGCCCAGTTCGCCTGAGCCCCCTACCGGGGCCCTAGTGTGAGCGAGCGTGACACCGACGCGGGTCCCGGCGCGGACGCGGCCCTCGCGGGCCGGCCGGAGACGCGAGTTCGCCGCGCGCCCGACGCGTCGAGGATTCTAGGGCGGTGAGCCTCGGGACCCTGCTCGGGATCGCCGGGGCGATGTTCCTGCTGGAGCTGCCCGACAAGACGATGATCGCGACCATCGTGATGGCCGCGCGCAGCCGGCCCCTGCCGGTGGCGCTCGGGGCGTCGGCCGGCTTCGTCGTCCAGATGGCCATCGCGGTCACCGCGGGCGGTCTGGTCACCCTGCTGCCCAACCGCGCGCGCGAGATCATCGTGACCATCCTGTTCTTGGGCGGGGCCCTCTACCTCCTGCTCTCCAAGGAGGAGTCGGCCGAGGCCGCCGGCGAAGCCGAGGCGGTCCGCGAGCGCCGCGCCGGGGCCCTGCGCGAGGCCGTCACCGCCTTCGGGGTGATCTTCCTCGCCGAGTTCGGCGACCTGACCCAGATCCAAGCCCTCACCTTCACCGCCCACACCCACTCGCCCGTCGGGGTCTTCGCCGCCTCGTCGGTCGCCCTCGTCGCGGTGGCGTTCCTCGGCGCCTACGGCGGGCGCGCCCTCGAGCGGCGGATCCCCCTGGCCTGGATCCGCCGCCTCGGGGGACTCGTCTTCTTGGTCTTCGGCATCGTCTCGCTCGTTCAGGTCGTGCGGTGAGCCGGCGCGACGAGCTCCTCGCGCGGGCCGTCTCGACCAAGGGGTTCATGCCCGAGGACGAGGGGCTCGCACTCAGTGCGCACGCCGAGCGGCTCGGGGTGGCCCGCCCCGGGGGGACCTGGCTCGAGGTCGGCGCGTGGTGCGGCAAGTCCGCCCTCTACCTGGGCCTCGCCGCCGAGGCGACCGGGTCGCTCCTCTACTCGCTCGACCACCACCGCGGCAGCGAGGAGAACCAGCCCGGCTGGGCCCACTTCGATCCCGAGCTGGTCGACGAGCGCGACGGGCGACTCAACACGCTGCCCCACTGGCAGCGCACGATCCTCGACGCCGGCCTCGAGCACAGCGTGGTGGGGATCGTCGGTGAGTCGACGCTCGTCGCGCGCCACTTCGCCCAGCCCCTCGACCTGCTCTTCATCGACGGCGGCCACGGCGAGGCCGTCGCCTGGGCCGACTACCGCGCCTGGACGCCCAAGGTCGTCCCCGGGGGACTCGTGCTCATCCACGACGTCTTCCCCGACCCGGCCGACGGCGGCCGCCCGCCCTACGAGATCTACCTCGACGCGCTTTACGCCGGCTACGGCGAGGTCGGCGCCGTCGGCTCCCTTCGAGTCCTCCTCGCCCCGGGCTAGACGCGTCGGGCGCACCCGGGCTCGGGGTGGTCCTCCACCGCCACCAGGCCCGACCCCTCGTGGCGGAAGAGCCCGGCGGCGCCGGTGCGCGAGGTGAGGGCGTCGGCCGCGAGCAGCACCGCCGCCGCGGTGTAGGTCGTCACCTCGCGCGGGGGGAAGGTGACCGCCCCGGGGTAGGCGAGGCCCGTCCAGTAGGCGCCGTCCTCGCGCCGGTGGCGCGAGGTGAGGGCGAAGAGCCCGAGCGCGCGGTTCGTCTCGCCCATCGCGTCGAGGGCGAGGGCGCACTCGGCCGTCTCGGCGGCGGTCACCCAGTCGTTGGTCGAGACGCAGCGCACCCCGAGCCCCTCCATCACGTGGCGCTCCACGCCCTGGTCGAAGCGAGCCGCGGCGCGCTCGCCGGTGAGCGCCCCGCAGAGCACCGGGTAGTACCAGTCCATGGCGAACTCGTTCTTCGGCGCGAAGGCGCCGGGGTGGTGGGCGATCGCGTGGCCCAGCCGTCCGGCCGCCGTGATCCAGTCGGGCCGGTCGCGCCCGAGCGCGCGCGCGAGCGTCGCCGCGCAGCGCACCGAGAAGAACACCGACGACGAGCCCGTGAGCAGGGCGTAGCCCTCGCCGCGGCCCTGGGCGTCGAGGGACCAGGTGACCGTCCCGTCGGGGCGCTGGCGGGCCAGCGCGAAGTCGATGGCCGCCTCGATTGTGGGCCAGAGCGCGGCGGCGAGCGACTCGTCGCCGGTCACCAGCAGGTGGTGGTAGACCCCGGTGGCGACGTAGGCGCAGACGTTGGTGTCGAGCCGAGCGTCGCGCACGCGCTCGCCGAGGTAGTAGTTGAACCAGCTGCCGTCGCCCAGCTGGGCGCGCGCGAGCCACTGGTAGGCGGCGCGCGCCGCCTCGAGGTGGCCGGCGACGGTGAGGCCCATGGCCGCCTCCACGTGGTTCCAGGGGTCGCAGTGGCCCCCCGGGTACCAGGGGATCTGGCCGTCGGGCCGCTGGGCGTCGGCGATGAAGCGCGCGGTCGCGGCGAGCTCCTCGGCGCTGAGCACGTCGGGCACCGCGAAGAGGGCGTCGGTCGCGGTCACGGCTTCTTCAAGTAGTAGACGAGGGACTTGCCCATGACCGGGGCGAGCACGGCCTCGGCCGCCCGGGTGAGCAGGGGTCGCTTCACGATGTCCCACACCAAGAGCCGGTGGTAGGCCCGGACGGCCGGGTGGTCGTCGTTGGTCGTGCCCACCAGGCACTTGAGCCACCAGTACGGGCTGTGCAGCCCGTGGGCGTGGTGGCGGGCGTAGGGCACGAGGCCGGCGGCGCGCAGCCGCTCGACCAGCACCGAGCGCCGGTAGATGCGCACGTGGCCGCCGGGCACGGTGTGGTACTCGTCCGACAGGGCCCAGTTCACCAGCTCGGGCGCGAAGCGCGGGACGGTGATCGCCATGGTGCCCCCGGGGCGCAGCACGCGGGCCAGCTCGGCCATCGCCGCGCGGTCCTCGGGGATGTGCTCGAGCACCTCGGAGCAGATGACCCGGTCGAAGGCCCCGTCGGCGAAGGGCAGCGCCAGCGCGTCGCCCTGGACGACCGCCGCGCGGGCCGAGCCGGGGACGAGCTCGCCGGCCTCGGCCATCGCGACGAAGGTCGCGAGCACGCCGTCGACCTCGTCGCGTCCGGCGTCGAGGGCGACCACGCGGGCGCCCCGGCGGGCCGCCTCGTAGGCGTGGCGGCCGAACCCGCAGCCGAGGTCGAGCACCGCGTCGCCGGGGCGCAGGCCGAGCCGGTCGTAGCGGGCGGTCAACATCAGTCGAAGGCCATCGAGGCGGGCAGCGCCACCCCGCGCACGACGGCGTCGTAGCAGGCCGCCGTCCCCCGGGCCGTCACCGGCCAGGTGAAGCGGGCCATCACCCGCTCGCGGCCCCGCGCACCCATCGCCGCGCGCAGCGCCGGGTCGTCGAGGAGGCGTCGGATCGCCCCGGCCAGGGCGTCGGGGTCGTTGGGCTCGACGAGCAGGGCGGCCTCGCCGCTGGGGCCGACCACCTCGGGCAGCGCCCCACCGGTCGTGGCCACGACCGGCACCGCGCAGGCCATCGCCTCGATAGCCGGCAGCGAGAAGCCCTCGTAGAGGCTGGGCACGATCGCGACCTCGGCCTCGCCGTAGAGCCGGGCCAGCTCCTCGTCGCTCACCCCCGAAACGGCGGTGACGATGTCCGCGAGGCCGAGACGCTCGAGGGCCGCGGCGACCCGACCGCCGGGACGCGGCCGGCCGATGACCACGAGCTCGAGCGGCCGCTCGACGCGCAGCTTCGCCACCGCCTCGAGCAGGGGGACGAGCCCCTTCATCGGCACGTCGGAGCTCGTCGTCACCATCAGGCGCCCGGGCCGCTTCACGACGTCCTCGCGCGGACGAAAGACGGTGTGGTCGACCCCCACCGGCACCACGGTCAGCCGATCGAGCGCCACGCCGAGCTGGTCGTGGATGTCGCGGCGCGAGTTGTGCGAGACGGTGAGCACGGCCGGCAGGCGGCGCGCGACCCGGGTCTGCATGCGCAAGAAGCCGAACCACCGACGGGTCGTGAGCCGCTGGCGCCAGCTCGTCGCGTGGTCGAGGGCGATCGAACGGTCGACGGTGATCGGGTGGTGGAGCGTCTCGAGCAGGGGCCAGCCGCGACGGTGCAGGGCGAGGATCCCCGAGCCGATGCACTGGTCGTCGTGGATGAGGTCGAAGTCGTCGCGCCGGCCCCGCAGCATCTTGGCGACCCGCCAGGAGAAGGCCAGGGGCTCGCCGAAGCCGGCGGTGAGCATGACCGCGAACTCGCAGACGTCGGCCAGCGAGGTGAACTCCCTCGGGTGGGGGATCCGGAAGGGGTCGGGGTCGCGGTAGAGGTCGAGCGAGCGCACCGGGGTGAAGCCCACCCCCTCATCGAGGATCGGCCAGGGCGGACCCGAGAAGACCTCGACGCTGTGGCCGAGGGCGACGAGCTCACGCGTGAGGTGGCGGGTGTAGACGCCCTGGCCCCCGCACTGGGGGTTGCCGCGATAGAGCAGGTAGGCCACCCGCAGCCCGCCCGGGGCCGGGGGCCGGGCCGGGACCGAGTCCGGCACAGTGAGGTGCCGGCTGCGCTCCCACGACGCGCGGGTCTCGTCGATGGTCTGGCGCAGGGTGCGGGACACGGGTCGCTTTCGTCGGCGGTCCACCATTCTCCCCCACCGTCCGACCAGGGCACAAATGGCCCCGACGGGGCCGCGGGGGGCTGGGTACGCTTCTGCCATGGATCTCACCTACCCCCCCGAGGCCGAGGCCTACCGCGACGAGGTGGCGACCTGGCTGAAGGAGAACCTGCCCGCGGGCTGGTTCGAGCCGGGCTTCACGATGACCTCTAAGCAGCGCGCGGCGTTCGTCGCCTCGTGGACCGAGCGGCTCTACGCGGGGGGCTGGATCTGCGCCGGGTGGCCGAGCGAGTACGGCGGCAAGGGCCTCGACCTGATGCGCCAGGTGGTGGTGAACGAGGAGTTCGCCCGCGCCAACGCCCCGATGAGGGCCGACTTCTTCGGCGACACCCTAGTCGGGCCGACCCTGTTGCAGTGGGGCACCGAGGAGCAGAAGGCCCGCTTCATCCCGGGCATCCTGCGCGGGGAGATCGCCTGGTGTCAAGGGTTCTCCGAGCCCGACGCCGGCAGCGACCTCGCGAGCCTGTCGACCTCGGCCGTGCTCGACGGCGACGAGTGGGTCATCAACGGCCAGAAGGTCTGGACGACCCAGGCCCAGCACGCCGACTACGTGTTCTTGCTCACCCGGACCGACCCCGCGGCCCCCAAGCACGCCGGGATCAGCTACCTGCTGGTGCCGATGCACCAGGCGGGTATCGAGGTGCGCCCGATCACCCAGATCGACGGCACGGCTGAGTTCAACGAGGTCTTCTTCACCGACGCCCGCTGCCCCGCCCAGAACGTGGTCGGCGGGGTGAACAACGGGTGGAGGGTCGCCATGACCACCCTCGGCTTCGAGCGGGGCTCGTCGGCGACGACGAGCTACCGGCGGTTCTTGCGCGAGTGGGAGTCGATCGTCGCCGAGGCCCACCGCGTCGGGCGCTCGAGCGACGCCCTGGTGCGCGACGCCCTGGTGCGCGCGTGGTCCAAGGTCAAGATCATGGAGGTCAACGGGTACCGCTCGCTCACCGACGGACTGCGCGGCACCCAGGACGCGACCCGGCTCGGGGCCTGCCACAAGATGTTCTGGTCCGAGGCCCACCGCGAGGTGACCAACCTCGCGATCGACATCTTGGGCATGGCCGGCCAGGTGCTCACCGGCTCGGGCGACCCCGACCCCGGCGGCGGGCCCCGGCGGGGCCGGGCCGACTACCCGGTCAGCGAGCTCCAGGGCTCGTTCTTCTTCTCGCGCTCCGAGACGATCTGGGGCGGCACGGCCGAGATCCAGCGCAACATCGTCGGCGAGCGCGTCCTGGGCTTGCCCAAGGAACCCCCGGCCGCCTGACCCGGTGTACGACGTACCCCCCCAGGGCGGACGACGCGCCGTCGTCACCGGCGCGAGCCGCGGGCTCGGCCTCGAGGTCGCCCGGCGCCTGGCCGGCGCCGGCGCCGAGGTGGTGCTCGCCGTGCGCTCGCCCGAGCGCGGCGAGCGCGCCGCGACCCAGATCCGCGAGGCCCACCCCGAGGCGCGCCTCGAGGTGCGCGCGCTCGACCTGGCCGACCTCGCCTCGGTGCGGGCCTTCGCCGAGGGGCTGGTCGACGAGGGCCGACCGCTCCACCTGCTCGCCAACAACGCCGGGGTGATGCGCCCGCCGCGGCGCACCGAGACCGTCGACGGCCTGGAGCTGCAGTTCGCCACCAACGTCGCCGGCCACTACGCCCTGGTGGCCCGGCTCGCTGCGCTGCTCACCCGATCAGGGGGCGCCCGGGTCGGGTGGATGACCTCGAGCGCGGCCCACGTCGCGCGCCTAGACCTCGACGACCTGCAGGCCACGCGGCGCTACCGCCCCTTTCGCGCCTACGCCCAGTCGAAGCTTGCCGACCTCGTGCTCGCGTTGTGGCTGGCCGAGCGCGCCGGGGCGAGCGGCGCCGACCTCGCCTCGGTGGCGGCCCACCCGGGCTTCGTGCGCACCGGGCTCTTCAGCGCGGGGGCGAACCTCGGGCGGACCCGCCCCCGACGCAGCCTGCTCGAGGCTCGGTGGCTACCTCACCAGGAGGTCGACTGGGGCGCCGAGCCCCTGCTCGTCGCGCTCACCAGCTCCGAGGCCGTCAACGGCGCGTACTACGGCCCGGCCGGCCCCGCGGGTCTCGTGGGGCCGGCCACCGTGATGCGCCCGCCTCGACGCGCGACGCGCGAGGGCGTGGGCGAGCGCCTCGTCGAGGCGCTGGCGCGCCTCACCGGGGTCGAGATAGCGCTCTAGCTCGAGCGCTCGCGGTAGCGCGGGACGTAGGCCCCGGTACCCAGGACCATCGAGTCCTCCGGATCGATCGTGTCGTCGACGCCGCCGCGGACCTCACTCACCCAGGCCAGCCGGTCGGTGAGGATCCGGGTGACCCCGCCCTGGAGGGTGTCCGAGGAGATCGCGCAGCTCGAGCACGCGCCGCGCAGCTCGACCTCGACCACGCCGCTCTCGACGTCGGCCGAGATCAGCACGAGGTCGCCCCCGTCGGCCTGGACGGCCGGACGCATGAGGTCCATCAGGGACTCGAGCGCGCGCAGGCGGCTCTGGCGTTCGGCGTCGGTGAGGCTCACCCCCCCAGTCTGCCGGGTCGCGCGCGCACCGTGCCCCGACCGTGGGGCCTCGTTACCATGGCCCGATGCAGCCGGCCGAGGTCCTCGCCCTCGAGGAGATCGACCTGTCGGACATGGAGTTCTGGCGCCGGCCCTACCCCGAGCGCGAGGGGGCCTTCGCCACGCTGCGTCGCGAGCGGCCCATCGCTCACTTCGAGGACCCGCTCGTGGAGGGAACGGTCATCGAGATGCCCCGGGGCCACGGCTACTGGGCCCTCACGCGCCACCGCGACCTCGCCGAGGTCTCGCGCACGCCCCAGGTCTTCCTCTCGGGCCCGGGCGCGGTGAGCCTGCTCGACCTGCCCCCCGAGATGGTCGAGTACTTCTCCGGGATGATCTCGACCGACAACCCCCGCCACGCCCGGCTGCGCCGGATCGTGGCCAACGCTTTCAACCCGCGCACCGTGCGCGCGGTCGAGGCGTCGATCGAGCGACTGGCCGATCAGATCATCGAGCGGGCGCGCGCCTCGGGCACGGGCGACTTCATCACGGACCTGGCGGCCCCCTTCCCCCTCGAGATCATCTGCACCATGATGGGCGTGCCCGAGAGCGAGTTCCCGACGGTCCTCGCCTGCTCGAACGTGATCCTCTCCAACGGCGACCCGACCTACATCCCCGAGGGGGCCGACCCGATCCTCGCGGTCCTCGAGGCCGGCGCCACCCTCACCGCGCTGATGGAAGAGCTCGGCACGTACCGGGTCGACCGGCCCGTCGACGACCTCACCAGCGCGCTCGTGAACGCCGAGATCGAATCCGAGAAGCTCACCCAGCAAGAGCTCGCGTCGTTCTTCGTGCTCCTGCTGGCCGCCGGCAACGAGACCACGCGCACCGCGCTCGCCCACTCCCTGGTGGCCCTCACCGACCACCCCGACCAGCGTCGCCGCCTCCTCGAGGACTTCTCCGGGCTGAGCGCGACGATGGCCGACGAGATGGTGCGCTGGGCGTCGCCGGTGATCTGGATGCGCCGGACCCTGGCCACCGACTACACGCTCTCTGGCGTAGAACTCGCCGCCGGCGACAAGGTCGTCCTCTTCTACAACTCGGCCAACCGCGACGAGGAGGTCTTCGACGACCCCTTCGTCTTCGACCTCGGGCGCACCCCCAACGACCACTACGGCTTCGGGGCGCCCGGTCCCCACTTCTGCCTAGGCGCGCACCTGGCGCGCCGCGAGATCACGGTCATGTGGCGCGAACTTCTGGCGCGCGTGCCAACGATCCACGCCACCGAGCCCCCGGTGAAGCTCCAGTCGAACTTCATCAACGGCGTCGTGCGCCTTAGCTACGCCTTCTAGCCGTCGCGCTCGGCGAGCGCTTCGTCGAAGCTGCGCAGGGCCCGTGGGCCCCACACGGTGCCGGGGCCGCCGTTCATCATGATCACGACGCCCATCGCCTCGGCGACCTGCTCGCGGGTCGCCCCCGAGCGCGCCGCGCCGCGGGCGTGCGCACCGACGCACCCGTCGCACTCGCGCGTCGCGGCGATCGCCAGGGCGACCAGCTCCTTATGGGCCACGCTGAGGGCCCCGTCGCTCATGACGGCCCGGTGCATCTGGGCGTAGCCCTGGAGGACGTCGGGGATCATCTGGCGCAGGGCCCTCGCGGGCTCGCGCAACTCGTCACGCACCTCACTGATGTGCTCCATCTCCACCTCCGTGCGCAGCGTACCCGCGTCCCGCCCCTAGGCTCGGCGCCGTGTCCGCCATCGACGACGTGCTCGCCGCGAACGCCGCCTACGTCGCGGCCCACGGCCACCGCCCCCTGGCCACTGAGCCGCGGCGTCGCCTGGCCGTGCTCACCTGCATGGACGCGCGCCTCGACCTGTTCGGCGCGTTCGGGCTCGAGCTGGGCGACGCCCACCTCATCCGCAACGCCGGGGGCCTCGCCACCGAGGACGCGGTGCGCTCGCTGGTGTTGAGCCAACAGCTCCTGGGCACCGAGGACGTCATGGTCGTCCACCACAGTCGCTGCGGCCTCGAGCACCCCGACGAGGGGGCCGTGCGCGAGCGGCTCGAGGCCGCGCTCGGCCAGCCGCTCCCCTTCGCCCTGGGGGCCTTCGCCGACGTCGCGGCCGACGTGCGCGCCACGCTCGCGACGCTCCGGGCCCACCCGCTGCTGCGCTCGCGCGAGGTGCGCGGCTTCGTCTTCGACGTCGACTCCGGTCGGCTGGTCGAGGTCGAGGGCTAGAGCCCCTTCTTGTACCCGCGGTGCGTCGGCGCGTAGCCGTGGGCCTCGTAGAAGCGGTGGGCGTCGGCGCGCACCACGTTGCTCGTGAGCTGGACCCGGTAGCAGCCGCGCTCGCGCGCGAGCTCCTCGGCCGCCTCGAGCAGGGCCCCGCCGACGCCGCGAGCGCGCCGGTCCTCGCGCACGAAGACGCTCTCGAGCTCCGCGCAGAGGCCACCGGCGTGCTGGAAGTGGCGCAGCACCATCACCTGGCACAGGCCCACGACCTCGCCGCCCTCGAGCGCGACGAGCACCGCGCCCCCACGCGCGGTCGTCTCCTCGGCGGCGCGCCAGTAGACGTCGGGGTGCTCGGGCCGCTCACCGTCGGGGTGGAGCGAGCCCTGGAGCATCACGGCGAGCGCCGCCGCGACCTCGCCGCGCGCGAGGGGGCGCACCGTAACCGTCACGCGACGGGGTCGATCGGGGTGGAGGCCGCGAGTGCGCGCTCGACCACCTCGGCCGCGTCCAGGCACAGGTCCTCGCGCATCAGGTCACCCATCACCTGGACCCCGACGGGCGTCCCCTCGAGGAGTCCGCAGGGCGCGCACGCCGCGGGCAGGCCGAGCACGTTGGCGACCACGGTGAAGCGCACCGCCTCCACCACCGCCAGGGCCGACGCCTGGTCGGCCACGTCAAAGCCGTGGGGGAAGGGCGGCCGGGTCCAGGTCGGCCCGACCACGAGGGGCCACTCGAGCAGGAACTCCCGCCACGCGCGCGCCACGGCGTAGCGGCGCTCGTCGGCCGCGGCGAGGGACGCGGCGCTCGGCGGGGGCAGCTCGAGCGTCGTGAGCTCCACGAACCGCCGGGCGTCGTCACCCAGCAGGGGCCAGGTCCCGTCCTGGTAGACCGCCAGCCCGTTCATCATGAGCTCGGTCCACGACCAGTAGGCGTCGATGAGGCGCGGGGGGGTGCGCTCCTCGACCTGGTAGCCGGCGGCCTCGAGCGCCGCCCCGGCGCGCCGCAGCGCCGCCGCCACCCCGGGGTCGGTCGCACCGCCGGCCGGCTCGGGCACGAGGGCGACCCGACGCGCGGCCGGCGGGCCGTGCAGGGGCACGTCGAGGGACTGGGGGTCGCGACGGTGGCGGCCCATCGTCACCTCGAGGCCGCGGCGCACGTCGGCCACCCGACGCGCCAACACCCCGTCGACGAGCATCCACTGCTCGAAGAACGGGACCTCCCCGGCGGCGCTGGCGTTGCCCCGGGCGACGCGACCCCGACTCGGCTTGATCGAGGCGACCCCGCAGCAAAAGGCCGGACTGCGCAAGGATCCCCCGACGTCGCTGCCGACCCCGAGGGGCGACATCCCGGTCGCCAGCGCCGCGCCCTCGCCGCCCGAGGAGCCACCGGCGGTGTAGCCGTGGCGCCACGGGTTGTGGGTCGCGCCGTGGCGCGAGGACTCGGTGTTCATCCGCAGCCCGAGGTCGGGCATGTTCGTGCGCGCGAGCATGACGGCGCCGGCCGCGCGCAGCCGCTCGACGATCGGGGCGTCCTCGGTGGCCACCCGGTCGGCCAGGGCCCTCGTCCCCTCGTCGCTCGCGTAGCCGGCCACGTCGACGCAGACCTTGGTCGTGAAGGGCACCCCGTGCAGGGGTCCGAGGGCTCCACCGGCGGCGGTCACCTCGTCGGCGCGGGTCGCCTCAGCCAGCGCCGCCTCGGGACGCACCTCGACGACGGCGTTCACCAAGGGGTTCACCGCATCGATGCGCGCGAGGTGGGACTCGACGACCTCGCGCGAGGAGACCTCGCGCGCGCGGATGCGCTGAGCGAGCGTTGTCGCCGACTCCCGCCAGAGCTCGTCGCCCACGCGCCCTCCCCGCGGCCAGGATAACGGACCGGTCGATCGTGACCGGGCCCTCGGGGCGCCCGCACCGCGCCGCGCCCGCCTGGACGCGGTGGCGACCCCCGCGCAAATCACGCGGGGGTCGCCGCGTGTTCACGCGCGGTTAACCCGGGCTCCCTACGCTCGGGCCGTTCGCCCCGACAGGAGGGTACGCCATGGACGAGACCGGGCAGCCGATCGCCACCACCGAGAGCGTCAACGCGGTCCTCTCGGCCATCGACCCCGACCGCCAGCGCCCCCGCGACGTCCTGGCCGCGCAGCGCCTGACGCTGCGCTTCGGCTCGACGACGGTCCTGAGCGACGTCGAGGTGGCCTTCCCGAGGGGCACGATCACCGCGCTCATCGGGCCCACCGGCTCGGGTAAGTCCACTTTCTTGCGCACGCTCAATCGGATGAACGACAAGGTCTACGGCTTTCGCCACGAGGGCGACGTGCTGCTCGAGGGCGAGAGCATCTGGGCCCGCACTCAGGACCTCTTGACCATCCGCCGGCGCGTCGGCATGCTCTTCCAGCGGCCCAACCCGTTCCCCATGTCGATCAAGGACAACGTGACCGCGGGCGTGCGCGCCCACCGCATCGCCCGGGGCAAGCAGCTCGACGTGGTCGCCGAGACCCGCCTGCGCGAGGTCGGCCTGTGGGACGCGGTGAAGGACCGCCTGAACGACTCGCCGTATCGGCTCTCGGGCGGTCAGCAGCAGCTCTTGTGCCTGGCGCGCGCCCTCGCCGTCGGCCCGGAGGTGCTCTTGCTCGACGAGCCGACCTCGGCCCTCGACCCGCTCTCCACCGAGGCGGTGGAGAACCTGATGCGCGCGATGGTCCCCGCGCTCACCCTCGTGGTGGTGACCCACAACCTGGGCCAGGCCCGACGGGTCTCGGACAGCACGATGTTCTTCTACGGCGGCCGCCTCGTCGAGCACGGGCCGACCGAGGCGCTCTTTCGATCGCCGACCCAGCCCGACACCGAGCGCTACGTCAACGGCTTGATGGGCTGAGGTACAGCTGCCGCGTCTCGCGGCGCCGATCGGCGAACTAGCGCCGGCCCTCGGCGTGGCGCTGGGTCCGATTCACCAAGAGCCGCGAGACGACCAGCAGCACCAGCACCAGCACGATCAAGATCAAGGCCGCGTCGAAGGAGAGGTACTGAGTCGACCTGATCGGCTGGTTGTAGTCGGTCCAGACGTAGTACGTGAGGTAGGCGATCGGCTGGTGGATCAGCGACGCCGACGGCAGGTTGTTGGTGATGCCGGCGGTGTAGAGCAGCGGGGCCGTCTCGCCCACCGCGATCGCCAGGGCGATGAGCAGCCCGGTGACGATCCCGGGCAGGGCGCTCTTGATCACGACCGTGCGCAGGGCGTAGCCCGGGGACATGCCGAGCGCCTCGGCCCCCTCGCGGTAGTTCGTGGGCACCTGGCGCAGGGCCGACTCGGTGGACTTGGCGATATAGGGGGTCACCATGAGCGACAGGATGATCAGGGCCGGCAGCAGCGAGAAGCCCCAGTGGAGCCCCACGCAGAGCGCGACGTAGCCGACGTAGCCGAGCACGATCGAGGGGAAGCCCGAGAGGACCTCGGTCGCGGTGCGCAGCACCGCGCCCCCGCCCCGCCCGTCGCGCCGGGGCCGGGAGAGCTCGGCGAAGTGGATCCCCGAGAGCACGCCGACGGTGCCGGCGATGACGAGCACGCCCACCATGATGACGAGCGTGCCGAGGACCGCGTTCTCGAGTCCGCCGCCGGTGCCGAGCGGCACCGTGGTGAGCACGTCCCAGCGCCAGTGGGGCACGGCGCGCGCCACCACGTCGGCGATGAGCCAGATCGACGGCCCGACGACGAAGAGCAGGGCGAGCGCCGAGAGGGTGCGGAACACGACGTCGCGCATCCGACGGCCCCGGGTCGGGGGGTAGGCCGTCGTGACGTGGGCCACGCTCACCCCCGTCCGACCGGCGCGACGTGGCGCGAGGAGCGATTGACGATCACGCGGGCCGCCACGTTCACGATGACCGAGATGACCGCGAGGACCAGCCCGGCCTCGGCGAGCGTGGCGATGGCGAAGCCCGTCCCGTCGGTGGCCGCGGAGTCGAGCTGGCTCACGATGGTCGCCGCGACCGTCGTCATCGTCCCGAAGATGTTCGGCGCCACCGCCCCGAGCACCGATCCCGAGATCATGGCGACGGCGATCGTCTCGCCGAGCGCGCGGCCGAGACCGAGCACGGTGGCGCCGATGATGCCCGAGCGCACCCACGGGATGGTGACGCGTCGGGCGACCTCGGCCTCGGTCATCCCGAGGGCCTCGGCCCCCTCCTTGGGCAGCGGGGGGACCTGGAGGAAGAGGTCGCGCGTCGTCGAGGCGATGATCGGCACGATCATCAGGCCCAGCACGAGGCCCGAGGTCAGTAGTCCCTCGCCGTAGCCGGTGGGACCGCGGAAGTAGCGCAGCACCGGGACGTTCGGCACGTGGCTCGCGACGAGGGGGTAGACGTGCGCGGCGAGGAAGGGGCCGAGGGTCAGCACGCCCCACAGGCCGATGATCACGCTGGGGATGCCGGCCAGCACCTCGACGAAGAACGAGAGGGGCCGGGCAACCCACGGCGGGAGCCGCTCGGTGAGGGCGAAGGCCGTGCCGATCGAGATCGGCAGGGCCACGACGAGGGCGATGACCGAGGTCTGGAGCGTCCCGGCGATGAGCGGCCACGCCCCATAGCTCGCCCCGACCGGGTGGGCCACACCGTCGGTAACGACGGGATTCGCGTACGTGCTCCCGGGGACCCAGCCCGAGCGCGTCACGAAGCCCGGACCGTTGACCTTGAGGGCCGGCCAGGCCTTCACGGCGAGGACGGCGAGGACGAAGGCGAGCCCGCCGAGCGGCACGATCGAGGCCACCCGGGCGCTCCAGCGCCAGAGGCCGTCCTCGGCGGCGCGCGCGAACGGCCCCGCCCGCCGAGCCCTCGGGGCTCGGCGGGCGGGGGCCGCGGTCGCAGGCAGCGAGACGTTCTCGTCACCCATCGCCGACCTCACCTACTGGATCTGCTTGATCTGCTTGTAGGACTGGACGATCACCTTGGTCGGCAGGGTGACGAAGTTGACCTGACCGAGGTACTGCTGGCTCTGGCCGTAGGACGGGTCGATGCACCACTCGAGCAGCGAGCGCAACGCCTGGGCGACCGAGGACGACGACTGCTGCTTGTTCACGATCGCGTACTCGTAGTTGATGATCGGGTAGCCCCCCTTGATCTTGCCGTCGATCATCGAGATCGTCCCGTCGGCCGGGGTCTGGGCCTGGAAGCCCGCCGCCTCGGCCGCGGCCGAGGCCACCGAGGGCAGGACGAACTGGCCGTCCCCGTTCTTCAGCGCCGCGTAGGTCTGACCGTTGCCGAGCACCGAGGAGAGGTAGCTGATGCCGACGTAGGCGATGCAGCCCACGGTCTTCGCGCAGGCCGAGACCATGCCGCCGTTCCCATTCTCGCCGAGCGCGTTGGGGATCGCCGGCCACGAGACGGTCGTGCCGTAGCTGTACTTCGACGCCCAGGCGGGGTCGGTGTCCGTGAGGTAGGTCGTGAAGATGAAGGTGTCACCCGAGCCGTCCGAGCGGTGCAGCGCCACGATGGGCGTCGCGGGCAGGTTCACCTTCGGGTTGAGCGCGGCGATCGCCGGGTCGTTCCACTTGGTGATCTGGCCGGTGTAGATCCCGGCCAGCACCGTCCCGTCGAGGTTGAGGTGGGCGGTGACCCCGGGGATGTTGTACTCGATCATCTGGTACGAGATGCCCACCGGGATGTTGAGCAGGTTCGGCGTCGCGCTGCGCTGGGTCGAGGAGAGGTAGGCGTCGGACGAGCCGATGTTCACCGTGCCGCTCGCGGCGTCGGCGATGCCCGTGCCCGAGCCGGTGCCCCCCGTGGTCAGGCTGACCTGGGGGAACTCGGCCTGGTAGGCCGGCGCCCAGATGTTCCACAGCGGGTAGAGGAGCGTCGAGCCGGTCTCGGTGAGGTTGGCCTGGGCCGGGTTCTCGACCTTGACCGCGGCGATCGGGTTGGGCGTCGGGCGCTTCTTCGTCCACCCCCTGGCGCAGGCGCCCCGGAAGCGGTGGGTGTGCACGACGTTCTTCTCGAGCCGGAAGCAGGTGACGATCTTCTTCGGTGCGGCGCTCGCGGGCAGCGACGCGCTCGCCAGAAGGCCGCCCACGGCGAGGGCGCCCGCCGTCAGTGATCTCACTAGGGTCTTCATCCTGAGCTTTCCTCCTAGGGTCAGTTGCTCGTTGACGCGACGTATCGACTCTCGAACGTGTTGCCGCGGGCAACTTAGGGAGTGGAGGTAAACGCCCCGTGAAGCCCGAGGACGGGCCAGGTGAAAAGTTCAAGAAGTCGGCGCGTCGACTAGTCGCAGCACGAGTCGCGCCAGCCGCACGAGCCACAGCGGTAGTGGGCGTGCTCGGGGGCGAGCGTGCCGCCGCAGTGCGGGCACTCGGCGAAGACCCCGAAACGGCTGGAGCAGTCCACCGGGGCGGGCGGACGGTCCTCGACGGTCACCGGGGCAGTGTGCCAGGTCGGCGCGGCCTCGTCGCGGATGCTCAGGTGGGGCCGAGCTCGCCGCGCCGGTAGTGGGTCCGGCACAGGACCTGGTAGTGCACGGCCCCCGTGGTCACGTCGCCGGTGACGAACTGCGACCCCTCGCGCGCCACGACCCCGTCGACGACCCGGGCGTTGCAGCGGCCCTTCTGGCCGCACCAGCACGTCGAGGTCAGCGGCAGCTCGTGGGCCCAGTCGGCGATCGCGATCAGTCGAGCCGACCCCGGGAAGACGTTGAGCAAGAAGTCGGCCGCCAACCCGAAGGCGTGCACGTCGACGCCGTGCTCATCGACCAAGACGGCGAGCTCGTCCACCTGGGCGACCGAGGCGAACTGGGCCTCATCGATCACGAGGACCGCGACGCCCCGGGCGAGGAGCGCGGTGATGGGCGTGGCGAGGCTCGCGCCGGGCGCGACGGCCTCGGCCGCCGCCTCGATGCCGATTCGGCTGGTCACCATGCCCTCGGCGCTGCGGTCGCCGAAGGTCCACAGGGCCACGTCGTCACGCCCCTGACGCAGCTGCCAGCACAGCTGCAGCGCCAGGGTCGACTTGCCGGCCGCCATCGTGCCGTAGGTGAAGGTGAGCTCGGCCATGGTTCCCGCAGAGCACGATACCCAGGCCCCGCGTGGACCCCGGACCTAGGGTGAGGGTCGTGCCCTACGAGGTCCGCGCCGTCGCCCACGTCGCGGGCGGGCGCCGCGCGCTCACCGACGACGGGTGGGGCCCGGTCCGAGCCGCCCTCGAGCTCGCCCCCGAGGTCCCCGCGGAGGCCCTCGCGGGCCTGGAGGCGTTCAGCCACGTCGAGGTCGTCGCCCTCGCCGACCAGGCGAGCGATGTGCCCCCGGCGCCCTGGCGCCGCCACCCGCGCCACAACCCGGCGTGGCCCGCGGTGGGGATCTTCGCCCAGCGCAACAAGGACCGCCCCAACCGGCTGCTCGTCTCGGTCGCGACCATCGTGCGCGTGACCCCGCGCGCGATCGAGGTCGAGGGCCTCGACCTCATCGAGGGGACCCCGATCCTCGACATCAAGCCCGTCTACGCGTGGATCGGCCCTCGTGGGACGGTGCGAACGGCGCGCTGGAGCGACCAGCTCGGCGCCGCCTACTACTAGCGGCGCGGCACCGAGCCCTTCCTATACTTCGCCCATGCCTGACGAGCCCTCCACCACCGGCACGCTCGACTTCCGCGAGTGGTCGACCTGGTACCGGGTCACCGGGGAGCTCCCGGGTGAACGGACCCCACTGGTCACCCTGCACGGGGGACCCGGCGCGAGCCACGACTACCTCCTCAGCCTGACCGACCTCGCCACCGGGGGTCGCGCCGTCGTGCACTACGACCAGCTCGGCTGCGGCCGGTCCACCCACCTGCCCGACCGGGGCGACGACTTCTGGAGCGTCGAGCTCTTCCTCGACGAGCTCGACAACCTGCTCGAGCGGCTCGGGCTGGCCGGGGGCTACCACCTCCTCGGCCAGTCCTGGGGCGGCATGCTCGCGGCCGAGCACGCGGTGCGCCGGCCGGCGGGGCTGCGCTCTTTGGTGATCTCGAACTCACCGGCGTCGATGGCGCTGTGGAGCGAGGCCGCCGACGCCCTGCGCGCCCAACTGCCCGACGAGGTCCGCGAGGCCCTCGAGCGCCACGAGGCGGCCGGGACCTACGACGACCCCGAGTACCTGGCCGCGACGGAGGCCTACTACGACCGCCACGTCTGCCGGGTCCGCCCCTACCCACCCGAGGTGCAGCGCTCCTTCGACCAGATCGGCGAGGACCCCACCGTGTACCACACGATGAACGGACCGAACGAGTTCTACTGCGTCGGCACCCTGCGCTCCTGGTCGATCGTGGAGCGAGCCGCGCTCATCGACGTGCCCACCCTGCTCGTCTCGGGACGTCACGACGAGGCCACCCCCCTCGTCGTCCAGCCCTTCTTCGACGCGATTCCCGACGTGCGCTGGGAGGTGCTCGACGAGTCGAGCCACATGCCCTTCGTCGAGGAGCGCTCGCTTTACATGGAGCTCGTCGGCGCGTTCCTCGCCGAGCACGACCGCTAACCGGCGAGGATCCCCGCCACCTCGGCCCGCGTGGGGCCGGTCGCCGGCCCGCGCCGAGTGACCGCCAGCGCGGCCGCGGCGTTCGCCCAGCGCGCGGCGCTCGGGGCCGGGGACCCGGCGAGCAGTTCAGCCAGGAACACCCCGTTGTGGACGTCGCCGGCCCCGTTGGTGTCGAGGGCCTCGACGGCGACGCCCGCGACGGCGGCGGCGCCGCCGGGCCGCAGGGCGACGACGCAGCCCCGGGCGCCGTCGCGCACCACGATCGCGAGATCCGGGCGGGCGAGCGACGAGGCGGCGACCGTGGGGTCGGCCTCGCCCGAGAGGGCCCGCGCCTCACTCGCGTTGCACAAGAGCCAGTCGGCGCGCGCGAGAGCCGCCTCGAGGTGGACCGGGGGCACGTCGGCGATGCGCGTCGCCGGGTCGAAGGCGACCACGACCCCCTCGTCGAGTCCGGCCAGCCAGTCGAGGTAGACCTCGGCCTCGCCGGGGTACATCACGTTGTAGCCCGAGACGAGCACCACGTCGCCGGCCGCGGCGGCCAGGGCGTCGAGGTCGCGCCGACCCACGTGGCCCTCGGCCCCCGCCGCCGTGACGAACGTCCGCTCGGCGTCGGCGTCGACCAACACGACGCAGATCCCCGTGTCGAGGGCCGGGTGGCGCTCGAGCGGTGCCTCGATCCCCTCGCGCGCGAGGTCGGCGGCCGCGAGGTCACCGAAGGGACCCGTGCCCAGCCGGCCGGCGTAGACCACGCGCTGGCCGAAGCGCGCGGCGGCCGACATCGCGTTGAACCCCCCGCCGGTCGTGACCAGCTGGTCGGTGGCGCGCACGTCCCCCGCGCGCTCGGGAATCCTCGAGACCGAGAGCACGACGTCGACGAGCACCGTGTCACAACACAGCAGCCGAGGCCCGCTCGTCGGCATCGGACCCACCCTACCGAGGTCGTCCCCGCGCGACGGGTCGGTGCTCAACGTGGCGCGCGACGCGGGGCCAGACGAGACGCGCCCCGAGCATGAAGGCGCCGTTGAAGGCGAGGGCGACCACGATGAAGGCCGCGGCCGTCCCCTGGCCGACGAACACCCGCAGGGCCATCCCGACCGCGACCATCGTCACGAGCACCACGGCGCCATCCCCGACGCGCCCTCCGGTGCGCCCACGCACGGCGACCACGAGCCACCCCGCGCCCAGTCCGAGGACGAACGGCCAGGCCGTGGAGACGACCCCGGCCACGGAGTCGCCGTGGTGGTGCGAGGCCCGCCCGATCGCGACGAAGGCCAGCACGATCACCAGGTCGAGGAGCCACCACCACCGTCGCACCCCTTGAAGGCTAGCCAGGCGACCGCGCCGGGTCCCGACCCGGACCTAGACTCGCCGAGGTGCACACGGTCATCCGCCTCGTCGGGGAGTACTTCTTTGTCATCAGCGTGGTGCTCGTGGCGCTGTACTGGCTGCGCTGCTCGCGCTCGAACAAGGTCACCCTCGGGGCGACCCTGGTGGTCGGTGGGGTCGTCTCGCTCATCTTGATGTTCATCGGCGGCAAGCTCTTCTACGACACGCGACCCTTCGTGCGCGATCACATCACCCCGATCATCCCCCACGCCGCCGACAACGGCTTCCCCTCGGACCACGCGCTGCTCACCTTCTTCCTGGCCTTCGCGCTGTGGACGTGGTCGAAACGGCTCTCGATCGTGCTGTTCATCAACGCCCTATTGGTGAGTTGGGCTCGCGTGGCCGCGCACATCCACTCGCCGCTCGACATCGCCGGGGGGCTCGTGTTCGCTCTCGTCGGCGCGCTCGTCGGCTACTACGCGGTGCGCGCCGTGATGGCCAAGCGCAACGCCCGCGCCTACGGCTGACCCCTCGCCCTCGCCCACTGATCGCGAGAGGGACGTGACCGGGACGATCGCCCCGCCCGGGCCCCTCGCCCTCGTCGGCTCGGGCGAGTACCTGCCCTCGATGGCCGCGATCGAGGCTGGCCTGCTCGAGGGTCGACCCGCCCGCTACGTCCAGCTGGCCACCGCCGCGGTGCCCGACGGCCCCGAGGTCGTCGCGCGCTGGCACGAACTCGGACGAGCCCAGGCCCAGCGCCTGGGCGTCGAGGCCGTTGTCGTGCCCGTGACGAGTCGCGCCGACGCGCACGACCCGGCGCTGGCGGCGCTCGTCGAGGGCGCCGGGCTCGTCTACCTGTCCGGCGGCGACCCCCACTACCTCGCCGACACCCTGCGCGACAGCCTGGTCTGGCGGGCCATCGAGGCCGCCTGGCGTGAGGGGGCGGCCCTCGCGGGCTGCAGCGCCGGCGCCATGGCCCTCGGGGCGTGGATCCCCTCGATCCGCCACCCGCAGCGAGCCGCAACGGCCGGGCTGGGCCTGCTCGGCCGACTCGGGGTGATCCCGCACTTCGACGCCTTCGGAAAGTGGGTCCCGGACTTCCTCGCCCGGATGGTCCTGCCCGACGAGGACGCCCTCACCGTGCTCGGCATCGACGAGGAGACGGCCCTCGTCGGCGGTCCGAGCACCTGGCGGGTGGAGGGGCGCTCGAGCGTGTGGCGCCTCAATACCGCCCACCGTGAGCAGTGGCCCGCCGGGACGGCGGTGGAGCTCACGCTCGCCTAGCGGGCGGCCTCGACCTTGTCGAGGTGGTAGCGGATCTGGATCGCCGCGGCCGCCCCCTCGCCGACGGCCGAGGCGAGCTGCTTGGTCGAGCCCCGACGCACGTCACCGGCCGCGAAGACTCCCGGCATCGAGGTGCGGAACTGCTCGTCGGTCTCGACGAAGCCCCGCTCGTCGAGGTCGAGGGCGCCGGCGAGGAACGCGGTGTTCGGGTCCAGTCCGATGAAGACGAAGGCCCCCGAGGCCGGGTGGTCTCGCCGCCGACCGGTTGCGCGGTCCTCGAGCACGACGCTCGTGAGCCGGTGCGCCTCCCCCGCGACGAAGCCGACGACCGCCGTGGCGGTCACCACGGTCATCTGGGGGTGCGTGCGCACCTTGTCCTGGAGGAGACGACTCGCGGCCAGGGTGTCGGCGTACTCGACCACGGTCACGTGCCGGGCGAACTGGGTGAGGAAGAGACCCTCCTCGAGCCCGCTGTTGCCCCCACCCACGACGATCACCTCGTCGACGCCGCGGTAGAACGGGCCGTCGCAGGTGGCGCAGAAGTGGATGCCCGCGCCGATGAGGTCGGCCTCGCCCTCAGCCCCCGTGCGCCGGTAGAGCGAGCCCGTCGCCACCAGCACCGCGGGAGCCCGGTAGTGGTCACCGGTCGAGGTCGCCACCACCAGTTCGCGCCCCTCGGGGACGAGGGCGGACACCGCGACAGCCTGAAGGATCTCGACCCCGTAGCGCTCGGCCTGGCGCCGCATCCGCTCGGCGAGCTCGTGGCCACCAACCCCGTCGGGGAAGCCCGGGTAGTTGTCGAGCCGCTCGGTGACCCCGGCCTGGCCGCCCACGGCTGACTTCTCGACGATCAGCACGCGCTCGTTCTCTCGCGCGGCGTAGATCGCGGCGGTGAGTCCGCTCGGCCCGCCCCCCACCACGACGAGGTCGTAGTGGGTCGAGCGCGCCGAGCGCACGAGCCCCAACTTGTCGGCCAGCTCGTCGTTGCTCGGCTCAGAGAGGTGGGTGCCGTCGGGGAAGACGATGGTCGGGATGACGCGCGCGCCGTCGTTCAAACGCTCCACGACCGCGATCATCTCGGGGCGCTGCTCGAGATCGACCCACTCGAAGGGAACGCGCTGGTCGCCGAGGAAGGCCTTCGCGCGTCGACAGTCGGGGCACCAGTTCGCCCCGATGACGATGATCGTCTCGCCCGCAGCGTCCACGCGACCCTCCTGACGGCCCCGCGGCCGCGGCCACCCTAGCCTCCGTCCCCAACGCCCTAGCCTGACCGCGATGGCCCGACCCCACCGGCTCACGACGGCGGCGCGCTCGGTCGCCACGGGCCAGTCGGTCTTCTTCGCGGGCCTGCTCGTCTGTGTCGCCCTCGCCCCCCACCTGGTCCTCAAGGCCCACGAGGTCGGGGTGAGCAACTTCGGAATCCACGCGGCCACGGTCGTGCCCTACAGCGTCGCCTTCACGGGCTCGGTCGTCGGGCTCGCTCGGGCCGCGCGACACGTGCGCCGTCCCTACGCCGGTGCCTTTCTCGCGTGCGCGTTCTGCTACCTGGCCGCCCTCGTGACGACCTACCCCTACCACCTCGACGCGGGACTGAGGGTCCTGCACGACGCCACCGCGATCGTCACCCTGGTCGTCTCGTTCGCCCTCGGGTTGGCGGCCCTCGCGCGCGAGCGCCGTCTGGCCCCGGTGCTCGCCGTGCACCTCGCGGGCCTCGCGCTGGGCGCCGGCACCCTCGACGGCGCGTGGCACCTGCTCTTGCTCGCCGAGGTCTCGACGAGCGTCGCCTTCAGCCTCGAGGCGGCCGTCCTCGCCCAGCGCGTCTCGCTCGAACTCGATGACTATGGCGGGGCCCCTAAGTGGCGCGGGTGAGGTGTGCGCGACCAGCGCCGCCACACGGGCCGTGGGGTCAGCCTGGGTGTCGACCACGGCCGCCCGGCGACGGGCGGTAGGGTCGGCCCGTGCGCGCACCCCCTCGCCTCCGCGACGCGGGTTTCCGCGCGCTCAACAGGTTCCACCGGTGTGTCGTGCGCCTCAGTGGGGGGCGGCTCGGGCGGCGCGCCTTCGGCATGGACGTGATCGAGCTGCACACCATCGGCGCGCGCACGGGGCTAGCGCGCACGACCCTGCTCACCGTGCCGGTGCGCGACGGCGACACCCTGATCGTCGTCGCCTCCAAGGGCGGTGACGACCGAGACCCCCAATGGCTCAGAAACCTCCTCGCCCGGCCCGAGGTCGACGTCACCCTGGCCGGCGTGCGCCGGCCGATGCGGGCCCGGGTCGCGGGACCCGACGAGGCCGCCCTCTTCTGGCCGCGGGTCGTCGCGCGCTATCGCCCCTACGACAGTTACCGGCGCCGCAGCGCGCGCCCGATCCCCCTCGTCGTGCTCGAACCGGTCGTCGCGGAGTCGTAACGACTCTACGAACATGCGTCGGGCCCGTCGATCGCGGGCTTCTCGGGGCGCGGAGCCCCCGGGGGGAACGAGTGGCGCCACCTAGCGTGGTCACCCGTGGGGTGGGTCCGCAAGCCGACGGTGTGGGGTGGGGTGTGCGCCGGGTGCGGCGCGCGCCTCGACCACCTTCACGAGGCCTGGCTCGACGGCGCCGGCGTGGTCCGCTGCCTCGCGTGCGGCCCGGACGAGGGTCCTACCCCTACGGGCGTCGCCGCGCCCCTGCACCCGGGCGTCGCCGCCCAGGCGGCGAGGACGCGCCGTCGCGGCGCGACCACCCGGCTCGAGGCATCCGCCCACCCGATCGACCGGGCCCTCGCCGAACTCCTCGGCGAGGGGAGTCACGTCCTGACCGACCGCACGACGAAAGACGGTCGGCCCCTCGACCACGTCGTCGTCGCCCGCTCGGGGGTCTGGGTCGTCGAGTCGCGCGAGTGGACCGGACGCGTCGAGTACCGTCTCACCCCGACCTCGAACGGCCGGCCCCGATTGCTGGTCGGGGCCGTGGACCGCACCGCGGAGGCCGAGGCCGTGGCCGCCCTCGCCGAGGTGATCGGCGCACTCCTCGGCGAGGACGTGCCGGTCGAACCGGCGCTCGCGATCACTCTGGGCGACTGGAACCTCGCGTCGCTGCCGAACCTGGTGCTGAGTCGCCCCTTGCGTCACGGCACCGTCTGGATCGGACCCCCGCGCCTCGTCGTCGCGCGGATCAACGCTTCGGGCCCTCTCGATGTCTCCACCGTGGAGCGCCTCAGCGCAGTGCTCGAGGAGGGCCTGGGCCGTCGCTGAGGGCCCCCGGGCCCGCGATTCCCGCGGCTAAGAGGAGGGACCGGACTCCCCCGACCCCTCAGCCGTGGAGGTCCTTGGCCATCGAGACGGCGAGCTCGCGGTAGCCGAGCGAGACGTAGAGGGAACGGGCGACCGTGTTGGTGCCCCACACGTTGAGCCCGATGCTCGAGCCGCCGGCCGCGCGCACCCACGTCTCGGCCAGCTCCATCGCGAGCCGGCCGTAGCCGCGGCGCCGCTCGGCTGGGTCGATCTCCACGTTGTAGATGTAGTACTCACCCTCGCCCCCGCCCCCGGGGCGACCGATCCAGAGGATCCCCACCGGCCGGCCGTCGACCAGGACGTCAAAGACGTGGTTCCCCTCGGCCAGACCCTCGCCGCTCGCGAGGCTGGCGCGGTTGCGCGCCACGTTGGCGTCGGCCGCCTCCTCGGAGAAGCCGGCCTCGACGATCGAGGACCGGTAGTCGGCCCACATCCCGGGCAGCCACTCGGCGAGCCGCTCGGGTCCCATCTCTCTGAGCTGCGCGTCCATCACGACCCCCCGGCCCGCGCGCCGGTCGCCGGCTCGACGAACCGGCTCACGATCCACGCGTGCTTGCCGACCTGGCGCCCCCGGGAGAAGCCGTAGCGCTCGAAGAGCTCGACGGTCGCGCTGAAGAGGAAGCGGCCCTGGGCCACCCGACCGGTCGTCGTCTCGGGGATCGCCTCGACGAGGCCCCCGCCGGCCGCGGCGATCTGCTCGAGCGCGCCCTCCAGGGCGCGGCGCGCGACGCCCCGGCCCCGGTGGGCCTTGTCGACGAAGACGCACCCCACCCGCCAGCGCGCCGGCGGCGGCGGGTCCTGGTTGTAGGCGCGCTCGTGCTTTAGCTGCAGCGTTTCGGACTCCCCGTACTGGCACCAGCCCTGGGCGCGGCCCTCGCCGTCGAGCACGAGCGCGGCGTGGGCCCGGCCCGCTCGCACGAGTCCCTCTTTGAGGGTGCGCGGGTCCGAGACCCCCCGCACGTACTCGACGTGGTTCGGTGCGCACCAGCACCCGCCGTAGATTCCGTTGTTGCGCTCGACGAGTTCGACGAAGGCCTCCCAGGTCGAGGCGTCCAAGGGACGGACCGTGAACTCCTCGACGGCGACCGGCCGGCTCACGCGAACGTCGCGATCGCCCAGGGGACCGTGACCCACAGCGGCCACCACCCCTGGACGCCGCCACCCGTCACCAGGATCACCGCCCAGATCCCCCAGAGCACCCCGACCGATCCCACGAAGCGGCGCACGTGGCGGCGCACCTGGAGCCCTCTCGGTGGCGGGGGCGGGACCGGGGCCGGGAGGTCGGTCGTGAGGGCGGCCACCTCGCCGTGGGTCTTCGCCCGAAAGAGGGCGTCCAGGCGCTGGCCGAACTCGGCCGCGTCGAGGCGGCCCTCGGCCGCCGCGTCGCGCAGTCGCGAGGCGACCCTCTCGCGCTCACCGTCCGAGAGGCGCAGGTCGGGATTGTCCATCGCGGGAGATACTCCCACGCGATCCCGGGTCGGTCAACGCCCGCCCTCGGGTTCCTCCCCGGCGCTGGGGAGGAACGTCACTAAGGACCAATGTCCCCCGCCGCAGTCCGTGCGAGGACGTTACCGTCACCCCGGGGGGCGAAACGAGGCGAGCCATGTTCCAGGTGCGAATCCACGGTCGCGGGGGCCAGGGCGTCGTCACCGCCGCCGAGCTGCTCGCCGTCGCCGCCTTCGACCAAGGACGCCACGCCCAGGCCTTCCCCAGTTTCGGCTCCGAGCGCACCGGGGCCCCCGTCGTCTCCTACTGCCGGATCGACGACCACGAGATCCGCACCCGCGAGCCCATCGACGCCCCCGACGCCGTCATCGTCCAAGACGTGACCCTGGTGCACCACGTCGACCTCTTCGGGGGCCTCAGCCCCACGGGCTATGTCCTGGTGAACACCTCGCTGCCCCTGGGTGAGCTCGGCCTCGACGACGCAATCGCCGCCTTGCCCGACGGTCACGCCGCCGGCTGTGCGGCCACCGAGCTGGCCCTCGCCCACGTGGGGCGCGCGGTGCCCAACGTGCCCCTGCTCGGGGCCTTCTGCGCGCTCACCGGCGCGCTGCCCCTCGAGGCGCTGGCCCGAGCCCTACGCCACCGCTTCACCCGCGAGGTCGCCGCGCGCAACGTCGCGGCCGCGAGAGCCGCCTTCGACCTCGTTGACGAACCCCGGGAGGCCCACCGTGCTCCAACAGCTTGAGGGTTCGCGCGCCGTCGCCGAGACCGTGGCGCTCTGTCGACCCGAGGTCGTGTGCGCCTATCCGATCTCGCCCCAGACCCACATCATCGAGGCCATCGGGGCGATGGTGAAGGACGGTCGGCTCGCGCACTGTGAGTTCATCAACGTCGAGTCGGAGTTCGCGGCCATGTCGGTGTCGATCGGGGCGTCGGCGGCGGGGGCTCGGACCTACACGGCCACGGCCAGCCAGGGCCTGCTCTTCATGATCGAGGCCGTCTACAACGCGGCCGGCCTGGGGCTGCCGGTCGTGATGACCCTCGCGAACCGTGCCATCGGGGCACCGATCAACATCTGGAACGACCACAGCGACGCCATGGCCGTGCGCGACGCCGGCTGGATACAGCTCTTCGCCGAGACCAACCAGGAGGCCGCCGACCTCCACGTCCAAGCCTTTCGGCTCGCCGAGGCGCTCTCGGTGCCCGTGATGGTCTGTATGGACGGGTTCATCCTCACCCACGCCGTAGAGGCGGTGGACCTGATCGACCAGGCGGTGGTCGACTCGTTCCTGCCCCCCTACGAGCCCCGCCAGGTCCTCGACCCTGACGACCCCGTCTCGATCGGGGCCATGGTCGGGCCCGAGGCCTTCGAGGAGGTGCGCTACCTCGCCCACCTGCGCCAGCTCGACGCGCTCGCGTTGATCCCGAGCGTGGCCGAGGAGTTCGCCGCCCTCACCGGGCGCGCGAGCGGCGGCCTCCTCCACCCCTACCGCCTCGAGGACGCCGAGACCGTGATCGTCGCGATGGGCTCGGTGCTGGGAACCATCAAAGATGCCGTCGACGTCCGGCGCGCGGCCGGCGAGCGCGTTGGGGTGCTCGGGGTGACCGCGTTCCGGCCCTTCCCCGTCGCGGCGGTGGCCGACGCCCTGCGCGGGGCCCGTCGGGTCGTGGTGGTGGAGAAGGCCTTCAGTCTGGGCATGGGCGGGGTGCTCGCCACCGACGTCGCCACGGCCTCGCCCGCCTCGGGGGGCGACCTCGTCACCGTGGTGGCCGGTCTCGGCGGGCGCGCCATCACCCGGCGCGACGTCGAGGGGATCCTCGAGCGCTCGGCCCAGGGCACGCTGCCCCGACTCAGCTTTCTCAACCTCGACGAGGACGTCGTGGCGCGCGAGCGTGCGCGCATGGCCGCCTCGCGCCGCTCGGGACCGTTCGCCGAGAACGTGCTGCGCGACCTCGCGAGTGGACGGGCCCGCCGATGACCGAGACCCGCGTGCACTTCTACCAGGTCGGGAGCTTCGCCGTGGGGAACCGGCTGCTCTCCGACGCGGACCGCACGGTCCAGGCGAGTCCCGAGCGCACGAACTCGCTCGACGCGGGACATCGGGCCTGCCAGGGGTGCGGCGAGGCCCTCGGCGCCCGCTACGCGCTCGACGCGGCGATGCGCGCCACCAAGGGCCGGCTCGTCGCGGTGAACGCCACGGGCTGCCTCGAGGTCTTCTCGACCCCCTACCCCGAGACCTCCTGGCGAATCGCGTGGCTGCACTCCCTCTTCGGCAACGCCCCGGCCGTCGCCACGGGGGTGGCCGCGGCGATGCGGGCCAAGGGTCGCGACGACGTGCGCGTCGTGGGTCAGGCCGGCGACGGCGGGACCGTGGACATCGGCTTCGGGACGCTCTCGGGGATGTTCGAGCGCAACGACGACGTGCTCTTCATCTGCTACGACAACGAGGGCTACATGAATACCGGCGTGCAGCGCTCGGCGGCCACGCCCCCCACGGCCCGCACCGCCACCAGCGAGGCGCTCGGCGCGGACCCGGGCAACGTCTTCGGCCAGGGCAAGGACTTGCCGCGCCTGGCCATGGCCCACGACATCCCCTACGTCGCGACGGCCACCGTCGCGGACCTCCACGACCTCGAGCGCAAGGTCGAGCGCGCCATGACCGTGCGCGGCGCGCGCTACCTGCACGTCCTCGTCCCCTGCCCCCTGGGTTGGGGGGCCGCGTCGGCCGACACCGTGCGCCTGGCGCGCCTCGCCGCCGAGAGCGGCTTCTTCCCGGTCTTCGAGGCCGAGCACGGCGTCGTGACCGGGGCGCGGAGAATCCGACAGCGCGTGGGCGTCGAGGAGTACCTGCGCCCCCAGCGGCGCTTCGCCCACCTCTTCGCCGGAGAGGGCCGGCCCGACCTCGTCGCCCGGCTCCAGGCCCTCGCCGACGCGAACATCCAGCGCTACGGGCTGGCCCCCGAGGAGGAGTGATGGAACGACCCTTCGCGATCACCCTGCCCGTCGGCTCGAGCCGGGCCAACCACACCGGCTCGTGGCGCGTCGAGCGCCCGGTCTACGTCGACCGCCTGCCCCCGTGCAACGACGCCTGCCCCGCCGGGGAGAACATCCAGGGCTGGCTGTACCACGCCGAGTCGGGCGACTACGCCACGGCCTGGGCGACCCTGGTGGAGGAGAACCCGTTGCCGGCGATCATGGGCCGGATCTGCTTCCACCCCTGCGAGACCGCGTGCAATCGCGTGCGCGTCGACGAGGCGGTGGGCATCAACGCCGTCGAGCGCTTCCTCGGCGACACGGCCCTCGCGCGCGGCTGGCCCCTGCCCGAGCCGGGTCCCGACACGGGCCGTCGGGTCCTCGTCGTGGGCGCCGGCCCCGCCGGCCTCTCGGCCACGTACCACCTGCGCCGCGCCGGCCACGCCGTGACCCTCGTCGACGGCGCGGCGCGGCTCGGGGGGATGATGCGCTACGGCATCCCCGCCTACCGGCTGCCGCGCGAGGTGCTCGACGCCGAGGTCGGCCGGATCCTCGAGATGGGCGTCGAGGTCGTGCTCGATCGCGCCGTCGAGGACATCGACGCCGCGCGCGACGAGTTCGGTGCCGACGCCGTCTTCCTCGCCGTGGGCGCCCAGCTCGGCCGGCGGATGTCGATCCCGGCGGGCGACTCGGCCAAGGTGATCGACGCCGTCACGTTCTTGCACCGGGTGGCCGAGGACGACCCGCCCCTGCTCGGCCGGCGGGTCGTCGTCTACGGCGGCGGGGACACGGCCCTCGACGCCGCGCGCACGGCGCGACGCCTCGGGGCGACCGACGCGACCATCGTCTATCGTCGCAACCGCGCCAAGATGCCCGCCCACGCCGAGGAGGTCGAACAGGCCCTGGGCGAGGGCGTGACGGTGCGCTGGCTCTCGACGATCGAGCGCTTCGAGGGCGAGCGGCTGCTGATCGAGAAGATGGCGCTCAATGCCGAGGGCTTCCCCGAGCCCACCGGCGAGGTCGAGGAGCTCGACGCCGACGCCCTGGTGCTGGCCCTCGGCCAGGACACCGACCTCTCCCTGCTCGAGGGCAGCGCGGTCCACGTGAGCGACGGGGTGGTGCCGGTCGCCGAGTCGATGATGACCGACGTGCCGGGCGTCTTCGCCGGTGGGGACGTCGCGCCCTCGGACCGCACCGCCACGGTCGCGGTGGGCCACGGCAAGCGGGCCGCCCACGGCATCGACGCGTACCTCGCCGGATCAGCCTTCGAACGCCCGGCGCGCCACCCGCTGGCGACCTTCGAGCGCCTCACCACCTGGTACTACGCCGACGCCCCGCGCACCCGGCGACCCGAGCTCGAGCGAGTGCGTCGCCAGACTAACTTCGAAGAGGTCGTCGGCGGGCTGACCGAGGACAACGCCCTGTTCGAGGCCCGGCGCTGCCTGTCGTGCGGGAACTGCTTCGAGTGCGACAACTGCTTCGGCGTCTGCCCCGACAACGCGGTGATCAAGCTCGGCGCCGGGAAGCGCTACGAGTTCGACTACGACTACTGCAAGGGGTGCGGGATCTGCGTCGAAGAGTGCCCCTGCGGCGCCGTCGAGATGGTCCCCGAGGTGATCTGACGGACCCTCGGGCCGGCGGAGCCGGCGCTCACCCCTCGACGAGGATGTCGGACGACACGTCGGCCACGTCGGAGAGGCCCGTGAGGCCCATCGTCACGGCGATCTCCTGACGCATCACCCCCAGCACGTGGTCGACGCCGCGCTTCCCGCGCGCCGCGACGGCGTAGGCCCAGGCCCGCCCCACCATCACCGCCCGTGCGCCGCGCGCCAGCGCCTTCATCACGTCAAGGCCGCTGCGCACCCCGCCGTCCATCAAGACGTCGGCCCGCCCGTCGACGACCTCGACGATGCGCGCCAGCGCCTCGATGGTCGAGGGGACCGAGTCGAGCTGGCGCCCCCCGTGGTTGGAGACGACGAGCCCGTCCACCCCGCGCGCCACCGCCTCGCGGGCGTCGTCGGGGTCGAGGATGCCCTTGACCACCAGGGGGCCGGGCCAGTGGGCGCGCACCCAGTCGATGTCGTCCCAGGTGACCGTGGGGTCGAACTGGTCGGCCACCCACGACTGGAAGTCCCTCGGGACGGCCGCCGCCCCCAGGACGACCGCGAGGTTGCCGAAGGTGAGGGGTCGACCCGAGACGGCCACGTCGCGCACCCACGCGGGGTGGGCGGCCACGTCCAGGCCCCGCCGCAGGGTGCCGAGCCGGCCGGGACGGCCCGAGACGCCGTTGCGCGCGTCACGGTAGCGCTGTCCCACCACCGGCAGGTCGACCGTGAGGACGAGCACCGGGACTCCCACCGCCGCGGCGAGGGCCATCAACGCCTCGGCGACGCCACGGTCCCGCATCACGTAGAGCTGGAACCACGGCGCCGTCCCACTGGCCGCCGTCACCTCCTCGAGGTCGCACACCGACAGCGTCGACTCACAAAAGGCCACGCCCGCCGCGACGGCCGCCCGGGCGGCCTGGACCTCGGCCCGACGGGCCATCAGCCCGGCGAAGCCGACGGGCGCGAGCACCAGCGGCATCGAGAGACTCTGGCCGAGCACGGTCGTGGACATCGTGCGGGCCGAGACGTCGCGCAGGACGCGCTGGCGAAAGTGCAGGGCGGCGAGGTCGGCGAGGTTGGCGGTCATGGTGGCCTCGGCGAAGGCGCCGCCGTCGAGGTAGTCGAAGATCTGCCGGGGCAGGCGGCGGCGCGCCCGTGCTCGATAATCCATGACCGAGGCCGGTACCAGGTTCAGGCTGCGCTCGACCACCGGCTCATTATGGCCCCGCCCGCGCCCGGGCTCGCGACCGGGCCCGCGCGGGTCGCTCCGGGCCCGCTTCGGCGGTCGCCCTAGGCGCCACACCCCAGGGCCCTCGCGTACTGGGCGAAGGGCTCCTCGTAGAGGGCGACGGCCGAGGGGTTCGAGCGCGGGAGGTCGAACTCGAAGCGGCCGTCGTGGTACACCCAGTAGTCCACGAGGTCCGTCCCGCTGATGCGGTAGGTCACCGTCCACCATCCCCGCCCGATTCTGGTGGCGCCGAGGATCGTGGACTGACCCGGTGGATCGGGGCAGAGGCGGTGGCGTCGGACGTAAGCGGACTCCGAGATCACCCGACGGCTGGCTGCGTCGAAGTAGGCGTAGGCCGCCGCGTCGCGCCCGGACGCGTAGTCGGCATTGAAGGCGGTCGCGTCGGCGCGCAGGCGCGCCGCGGTCTCGGGCTCGCGCCCGTGGTGCCCAGACGCACGCCCACTCGTGACGACGACCACGACCCCCGCGACGAGCGCGAGCGCCCCGGCCAGCGAGGCGAAGCGCGCCGTGCGCGCCCCCCGTCGAACGTTGCGCATCTCCCTCCCGCTCGGTGCGCCCACGGTACCCGACGCCTTCTCGTCCCCGTTCTCGAGGTCAGAGTCCGGACCCGGCGACCCCGTTCGCGTCGTGGGACGGCTTCTAAACGATTTCTCGTGACACGACGCCCCCTCGGACGATGAACTAGATGCGATGGCCCGCGTCGACGATCGAGGAGGTGACGGTGAGCGATTGCGCCAGGGAGATCCCACGGCGTGGGATCGGTTGTACACGAGGATCTACCCCGCCATGTTCGACTACGCCCGCCGACGCCTGAGCGACGCCGAGACGGCCCGCGACGCGGTCGCCGAGGCGCTCGGGCGGGCCGTCGCCACCCGCGACCGCTTCCCCCTCGACGACTCGCCCGACGCCTGGTGCTTCGGGATCTTGCGCCACGTGGTCATCGACCTCCAGCGCCGACGGTACCGCGAGGCCCGGCGCCGCGTCACCCTCGACCCGCCCGACGAGGTCGGGCTCGACCTCGAGACCGCCGACGACCACGCCCGTCTGCGCGCGGCCTTCGCGCGCCTCGACGACGACGAGCGCGAGCTGCTCGAGCTACGGGTCGTCGCCGGGCTCTCGAGCGAGGAGGTGGCCAGGACCCTCTCGTCCTCACCCGGGGCCGTGCGCATGGCCCAGTCCCGCGCCCTGGCCAAACTGCGAACCCTGCTCGAGGGGGTGCCGACGTGAGCGACGTCGACGACCGCCGGCTGCTCGATGCCCTGGGAGACGCCCTCGCCCCGCGCGACGTCGTCCCGGACCCCTTCGTGCGCGCCCGACTCCTCAGCGCCCTCGAGGGCCCGGCACCGCTCGCCGTCGCTCGGGCGAGGTCGTGGCGACGCCGGGTCGCCCACCACGGGGGCGCGTGGGCCGTCGCCGCGGCCGGGGTGTTCGTCGTGTCAGCCGTCGCCGCGGCCGCCGTGGTGACCGGCACCCTGCCCGGCCCGACCCGGGCCATCGCCTACGACCTAGGCCTACCGGTCACCTCGCCGGCCCTGCACCAGACCGAGTCCGATCTCTCGAACCTGCGCCACGCGCTCGCCGCGCACGATAGGCGCGACGTCAGGTCGCTCGCCCAGCGCGTGGCCCGTGACGTCCGCACCCTCGACGCCCACGACCTCGGCGTCGTGCGCGCGCAGGTGCGCGTCCTGCTGCGCGCCGCCTCTCAGCTCGGGGGGGTCGGGTCGGTAGTCGGGTCGGTGAGCGTAGGGGGTTCGACACCGACGATCCCCACCACGACAACGACGTCGTCGTCGCGTTCGACGACCACGACCTCGCCATCGGTCGTGCCCACCGTGCCCAACGGGGGCTCACCCCTCAACCTCGGTGGCTCGACCACGACCAAGATCGTGAACGGCGTGACGTCACTCTTACCGTGAGTCTGTGAAGAGTCTGAGAGCTGCGCTCCTCGCGTGACACCCGAGCGGCTCGGGCGACGTAGGTGGTGAGAGGACGGACGGTCCTCGTGACTCAGGAGGAGACATGAAGTTCACCCGCACCACCCTCGCCCTCGCGACCACCCTGGCCCTCGCGGGCGCCGGGACGGCCTTCGCCGTCGACGCCCCCGCCGGGGCGAACGCGGCCCTCAACGCCGACACGGCGCTGAACGCCTCGGGCGCTGTCAGCGCCTCATCGGCGAGTCCCTGCGCTACGGGGTCTGAGCCCACCGTCGTGACGAGCTCGAACGCCCCGGGTCAGTACCTCGCCCGGGTGCAGTCCCAGGGTCAGACCATCGCCACGATGGACCTGGGCACCGACGCCAGTGCCTCGACGCTGACCTCGCTCGCCGTCGCGGTCCCGACCGGACTCGGTCTTAGCGCGAACGCCACGTCGACGACCGACAACTCGGCGGTCGTGAACCTGGGCGAGAACGGGTCGGCGATGTACCGACTCGACGTGACGATGGGCGCGAACGCGCCCCAGATCACCGTGAGCCTCCCGGCGTGCGCCTCGGACACCACCAGCGCGGCCACCGGGGCGGGCACGGCGGGCTCGAGCAACACGGTCGCCGGGATCTCCGGTGACCTCTCTACCGGCGCCTCGGCTTCAGCCTCGACGTCGGGTTCGTCCAACGCCGGCGTGACCGCGTCGAGCGGGTCCACCTCGAGCGGGTCCACCTCGAGCTCCGCGTCGAGCGAATCAAGCGGTTCGAGTGGGGCGAGCGTCAACGCCAACGCGAGCGCCTCGGGGAACGTGGACCTCGGGCTCTCCAACACCCTGAACGTCGGGATCGGCACCGGAGTGAGTGTCACCCTGGGTAACTGAACTTCCGCACACGAGCCCCCGGCGACCCGTTCGCCGGGGGCTCGTGTGTAACGTCGGGGCGTGACGGGGGCCGAGGAGTACGACGTCATCGTGGTGGGGGCGGGGCACAACGCCCTCACCTGCGCGGGCTACGTCGCTCGCGCGGGCGTGAGCGTGTTGGTGCTCGAGGGTCGCGATGACGTGGGCGGGGATACGGCGACCGAGGAGCTGACCTTGCCCGGGTGGCTCCACGACACGTGCTCCAGCGCCCACGTGGTCATCCAGTCCAACCCCCTCATCGCCCGCGACGAGCTCGACCTCCTATCGACCTACGGCCTGCGCTATCTCGTAACCGACCCGGCCGTGGTCGTGCCCCTCGACAAGGACGACTCGCTCGTCATCCACTCCGATCCGGCGCGCACCGCTGACGAGCTGGGCCGCTTCTCGACCCGCGACGCCCGCGCCCTGCTCACCATGCTCGAGGAGTGGGAGTCGGGGTTGCGCGTGGCCCACGCGCACTACCAGGCTGGGCTCGCGATGGCCGACCGCGACCTGGCGCGTCGCTACGACGAGCTGCGCGCGCGCAGCGCCTGGGACGTCGTGCACGAGACCTTCGAGCACGAGGCGGTGCGTCAGGCGCTGATGTGGCTTAGCTTCGCCACCATCCAGCCCCCGCGCCGCCCGGGCACCGGGGCGCTCCCGGCCGCCATCATCGCCGGGCGCATCCGTTCGGGGTGGACGACCCCGGTCGGGGGCTCCCGGGCCCTGCCCGACGCCCTGGTGCGCCAGATCCGCGCCCACGGCGGCGCCGTGGAGTGCGAGGCCTGGATCGACCGGTTCCTCCTCGAGGATGGTCGCTGCGTCGGGGTGGAGACGCGCGACGGGCGGCGCTACCACGCCCGGCGCGCCGTCGTGTCCAGCGCTCACGTCGTCACCCTTGATCGCTCGCTCGAGGGCGTCTCGACGTCAGTGGCGACGGCCGCGGCCCGCTGGCGACCGGGGCTGTCGGTCTTCGCCGTCCACTTCGCGCTCAGCGCACATCCCACCTACCCCCACGCGTCGGGTCGGGCCCCCGCGGTCGCCGGGGCCCTCGGCTCCCCGGCCGGCCTCGACCGCCAGGTCGCGGCCGCCCTCGAGGGCCGGGTCGACCTCGACGACCCGTGGATCTTGATCGTCGACTCGACCCTCGTCGACCCGGGACGCGCACCGGGCGCCGTCCTCAAGTTCCTCACCGTCGCGCCCGAGCTGCACAAAGGACAGCCCTGGGATGACGCGGCCACCGCCCGCTACGCCGAGCGCCTCCTCGATCTCGCCCGACAACGGGTCGCGGGACTCGACGACGCCAACATCCTCGCCCAGCGGGCCGAGTCACCGACCTCCATCGCCGCGCACAACCTCGCCAATATCGGTGGCTCATGTCACGGGGGCGAGTTCCTCCTCGACGACGGGTCGATCGAGCCGGGCTGGCGCGACGTGCGCACGGACGTCGCGGGCCTCTACCTCACCGGCGCGACGATCCACCCGGGCGGCTCCGTGTCGGGACGTCCCGGGCGCAACTGCGCGCGCGCCGTCCTCGAGGACCTCGGGATCGATCCGTCGAGCGTGATGTCGACGCCGTGATCGGTGCCGTGCGGGCGGCGTGGCAGTCTCACACGCTCGGGAGCGTCGCGTTCTACCTCACGTTGGCCGTCTGGATCGGGCTCGAGGTCCGCCAGGCGGGAAGGACGCGCGAGAACGCGACCCGCACCGACCGCCACAGCCGCTTCGCGGTCGCCATCGGCGAGATCCTCGGCTGGTCGATCGCGATCAACGGCCCCCGCGTCGCTCCCGGTCTCACGTGGTCGGGGTCCGCGTGGGTCATCGTGGGGCTCGCCGTGTGGTGGTGCGGGATTGCACTGCGGGGGTGGTCGTTTCAGACCCTCGGACGGTACTTCACCTTCGTCCTCATGACCAGTGAGGATCAGCCGGTGATCGAGACGGGTCCCTACCGCTGGGTGCGACACCCGAGCTACCTCGCGATCGAACTGTGCATGATCGGAATGAGCCTGACGTTCTCCAACGCGCTGTCACTCGTTGGCGCGAGTGTGGCGACCCTGGTGGGTCTCATCGTGAGGATCCGGGTCGAAGAGACGGCGCTACGCGCCGCCCTCGGCGAGCGCTATGACGATTTTTGCCGATCGCGACGACGCCTCGTGCCCTTCGTGTGGTAACCGCGCTACGGTCTCAACCGGCGTAGGGCGCTCGCCACAGCCCTCGCTCGCGGGGGCGACGGTCGACTCGGCGACCGGCGGCGCCCCCGGGGGGAACCGTAGAACATGGGAACGCGTACGACCGGCAGATTCGTAGCGCGTCCTGACCATCGAGACAGCGTTCCAGCTGCCCGATCCTGTTCTCCCGGCCGGACGGGCCGCCTGGCACCAGGAGCGCTGGCCACGCGGGTCGTGAGCTTCCCAAGAGGACATCGGTTCGAATCCGAAAATGCGGTGAGAGGCCCCGAGTCCTGATCCCATCGACATGGCCGGACCAGCAGAGGCTTCGTTTGTCCTCCCTTATCTATGTGCTGTCCAGGTCGAGATCTCCGATCGGGAGCGAGCCGCCGATGACTCCGAAGATCCGGCAGATGACCTCGGGCTTGTCGGCGGCGGCGCGGTAGAGCGCTTCGAGTCTCGGTGTGAGCGGCGCGAGCCGGGCTGTGCTGAGAGTGAGCGCGTATCCGTTCGCGGTGAGCGCGTCGCGCTTGTCCTGGTAGTCAGAGAGTGCACGGTCGATGGGTCGCGACCCGACGAGTCCCTCGTCGATGGCTTCGGCCAGCAGCTCGGCCGACGCGAACGCGTCGGACATGCCCATCCCCGTTGAAGGGTCTTTATGGTGGCCGGCGTCGCCTGCCAACGCCCAGCCCGGCCCGGCTGAGGTCCGGTACAGGTTGGGCAGTTCGTCGGTGCCGACGAAGCGTTGTTCGCGCCGGCCGGATGCGACTGCCTCTCTTAGGCCAGGGACGAGCCCGAGTGCGGCATGGAAGCTTTGTTCGGCGTTCTTGCGCAACTGACGGAACTCCCGGTGCGGCCAGGCGACGGAGATACAGGTCAGGTCGTCGTTGGTGGGCCACACCAGAATCAGCCGGTCGGGGCGGGCGTGAAAGGCCGCCCCGAGACCGCTCAGCCCGCTCCAGTAGGAGTAGAGAACGCCGGTGAGAGCACGGTGGTCCTGGTAGACCCGTGCGCCGGTTGCTCGGGCTACTGTCGAGTGGAGGCCGTCTGCGCCCACGACGACCCGGGCCCGCAATGTCGTTCTCACCGATCCGCGGCGGTGGCCCTCCACGCCCACCACGCGCCCCTCAGACCACACCATTCCATCGACGACGAAACCGTCGACCAGCTCGGCTCCGGACTCTGTGGCCGCTTCGACTAGCAGCGCGTCAAGCACGGTCCGTCGGGGGCAGTAGGTGTCGGATACGCCTCCAACGGGGGGTCCGGTGCCGCACAGCTGGGCCGGGCCAACGTCGAAGGTGATCGTTCGGATCGGGGCGCACCCCCGCTCTCGCAGCCGATCGAGCAGCCCCCACGCTTGCAACCGAGCCGCACCCCGTTGCCACAGGAAATGGGTCGACATCGTGTCGCTCGGGAACGAGGCCCGATCGACTAGAGCCACACGGTGCCCGGCGCGCGCCAACAGCAGAGCCTGCGACGCCCCCGCGCAGCGGGCGCCGACCACGATCACGTCGTACATGCCACGCGCACTTACGCGGAGCACGTGCTAGCCGGCTGGTTGGCCGGCCGCGAGCGCCTTCACGTCGGATGTGCTGAGCGGGTTGCCGGCGATGCCCCAGTCGCCGCTTTTGACTTCTTCGACGACGACCCAGGTGACCGGGCGCATGTTCTCACCCTCGATCTCCACCATGGTGTCGGTCAGCCGGCGCACCATGTCCTGCTTCTGGTCGGCCGAGAAAACCCCTTCGATGACTTTGACGTTGACGAACGGCACAGCACGTCCTCCTCGGACCTGGTGAAGATTGGTTCAGGTTCCAGTATTGGCTAGTATAGCACGGACGTTCGTGCTATACAATAGGATGTATGTCGACTCGCAACACCACCAAGGGAGCCCGCACGCGAGAGGACATTCTCCGGGCCGCCGCCGACATCGCCTCGGTCGACGGACTTGACGGCCTCAGCATCGGGCGACTGGCAACCGAGCTGGGCATGAGCAAAAGCGGCCTGTTCGCCCACTTCGGCTCCAAAGAGTCCCTCCAGCTGGCCACGATCGAAGAAGCTCGCCAGCGTTACATCCAAGAGGTGATCGAACCCGCCCTTTCGTCGCGTTCGGGCATTGTCCGGCTCTACGCGCTGTGCGAGGCGTTTCTCTCCTACATCGAAAGGGGCGTGTTCCCCGGAGGCTGTTTCTTCGCCTCCGCCATGGCCGAGTTCGATGCTAAGGGGCCGAGCTCTGCCCGCGGCCGCATCGCCGAATGCCAAGAGCAGTGGATGACAACCCTCGAGCGCGCCGCTGAAGGCGCCCGAGCCTCGGGGGAGCTACGAGCCGACAGCGATTCGCGCCAGCTCGCCTTCGAGCTCGAAGCGGCACTGTTGTCCGCCAACTGGTACTTCCATCTCTTCCACGATGCCACCAACATCGAGCGCGCCCGGCACGCCGTTCGCACTCGGCTGTCGAGGGAAGCCACACCCACCGGCCTCCACCAACTGCTGCCCGAGCCGAGAGGGGCGGGTTAGGGATGTCGGGATCTAGCCCCGACGATAACGCGTGGAGGATGGTGGACGAAGGCTGGGGTCGCAAGGCGGTTGACTTCTCGACCTTGTGCGAACCGGCCAACTGCAGAGAGTACGTCGCATTGCACCACCGGCTGCGGGTCGATACCGGTGATCGCCTGCTCGATGTTGCTTGCGGGTCTGGGTTAGCCATCGAGTTGGCGCGGCTTCGCGGAGCCCTTTGCTCGGGGATCGATGCCTCGCCCAGGCTGGTGGAAGTCGCTCGTCTGCGGAACCAAGACTGCGACATCCAGGTTGGCGACATGCACGCCATGCCCTGGGCCGACGCCGCTTTCGATGTGGTTACCAGCTTCCGTGGTATCTGGGGCACGACACCCGACGCCGTGGCCGAGATCCGCCGTGTTCTGCGCCCGGGCGGCCGGATCGGATTGACGGTGTGGGGGCACCTGAAGATGTCTCCGGGTGCGTGGGCCCTGGCCCCGTTTCGCCTGGCCGCCGCTGAGAAGGTAGAGAACCAGGCGGCCATGGTGTCGCTGGGTCGGCCCGCCACGGGCGAAAGTTTGCTGGAATCGTGCCGCTTCGTCGACATCAGGCGCGTAGAGGTTCCATTTGCGTGGGAGTTCGCCGACCCCGACCTCTACGCCCGTGCCCTGGCTTCGACCGGCCCGGCCTACGAGGCCATCCAGAACGTGGGCGAGGAGGCATTCCACTCGGCTGCTGTCGAGCAGGCTCGGGCCCAAGTTCGCGACGGATTGCCGCTTCGAGCCGAGATCAACGTAGTCGGGTACCTGGCCCGCAAGCCGGAGGAGGACTAGAGACGATGACCGCCGGTTTTCTCGCCGAACCCCTCATTACCGCGCCCGCACGGGTCCTATATGACGACGATCTCGCCGAAAGCGGCTACGTGTGGAACGTGTCTCGACTGTGGGCCTACCAGCCCGAGACCGTGAAGCGCCTATTCGAGTTGATGTCGCAGGCCTTCAAGCCGAGCCGCCTCGACTTTCGTCAGCGCGGCATCCTCGTCATCGCGACCGCCTCCACCCTTGGCGACTCCTACTGCTCCCTGGCCTGGAGCGGGAAGCTGTCCACCGCAACCGACGCCAACTTGGCTGTAAGCGTCCTCAACGGCACTGATACCGGATTAACCGACCCAGAAAAGGCCATGGCGTCCTGGGCCCGCAAGGTCGTCAGAGACCCCAACGCCACCACCCCCGCAGACGTCCAGAAGCTGCGTGACGCCGGGCTCAGCGATGAACAGATCTTCTCCATCACCGCGTTCGTGGCGCTCCGCCTGGCGTTCTCCACCATCAACGACGCGCTCGGGGCCTGCCCAGACACCCAACTCGTCGGCTCTCTGCCCACAGCCGTGACAGAGTCGGTGACCTACGGTCGACCCACAGACTCAAGCGCACCCTAAGTCCGGCAGGTTCGAGAGCCAGCACCTGACTCGTGTCCCCAACCAAAGCAAACAAACGCCCGTGCCACAGAAGACTGGCTCGGCGGCTTCGCGGCCTCTCCGATCATCGGCGCGATCGCCGGACTCATGCCCGCCCGGCGTGCCGCGCGGATGTCACCCACCCAAGCGTTGTGGAGCATGTGAGCCCATGGCGCTTCGACCGATCTGCCAACGAATTGCGTGGAGCGGCCATCTGGGCCGAAGGTCTGACCAAGCGCTTCGGTACTATGGGGGCGCTCGACGACGTCGACCTCGAGGGTGCCTGCTCACCGCCAACTGGTACTTCCACATCTTCGACGACGCCGCCCACATCGGGCGCGGCCGGGAGGCCGTCCGTGATCGGCTCATCACCGACGCCACAACCGCCGGGCGGCGCGCCTTCATGGAGCTGGCTGGAGCCTCGCGTCCCGAGAGACGGAGGCATCCAGGACCTGCTGACCGATGCGAAGAGTTCCACCCGGCGCTTCGACGCGGTGATCTGCGAGTCGATCGAGCGCGTCGCTCGGCGCACCTACTACGGCACCAAGATCGAGCACGACCTCGAAGCAGCGGGTGTCGCGCTCTTCGCAGCAGACGAGCCGATCGTCCTTTCCGGCAAGCGCGCCACGACCATCCTCACCTGCCGGGTCAAGCAGGGGGTGGCCGAGTGGTACGTGCTGGAGACCCTGGAGAAGGCCTGGGACGGCTTCTGCGAGCACACCCGCCAGGGCTGGAACGTCGGCGTCCCTCCCTACGGCTATGTCGCCGAGAAGATCCCCCACTCCGTCCCGGCTCGCCGTGCCGAGGGCAAGACCAAGACCCGCCTGCTTCCCGACCCGGCGCGCGCCCCGGTCGTGCACCAGATCTACGCGTGGCGGATTAGCGAGGATCTCGGCTACGCGGCAATCGCCGAGCGGCTCAACGCCGATCCTGACCGCTACCCGGTGCCTCGCTCGCTCGATCCAGGAGGCCAGCGCGACGTGTGGAATCGCTCGTCGGTGCGCAAGTTACTGGTGAACCCCAAGTACAGCGGATTCATGGTCTGGAACCGCCGCGCCTCGAAGAAGGGTGGCGCCGTCAACTCGAAAAACGCCTGGGTGTGGTCCGAGCAACCCACTCATGAGCTGCTCGTCACCAAAGACCTCTTCGAAGCCGCTGCTGCTGTCGCGGCCTCACGGCAGGGATCGCGAAACGCAGCGGGAGCAAACCTCGCCCACCTCGATACCAAGCGTGCCTATCTGCTGCGCTCGTTCGTGTTCTGCGAGATGTGCGGGCGGCGCATGTTTGACAAGTCCCGGCGACGAATCGCGTACATGGCGTGCCAACCCGCGCTCAACCACGCCGGCGTCCGGGTCACCCTTGGGAACGACAGCATCAACACCCTCGGCTCCAACGTTGTGCCGCTGTTCACGGACGGAGCGGGGGCGCCGGCCCCCGGCCGCCCGGAGCCGCCCGCCACCGTTCCCATGTTGTTGGCGCCCCCGGCAGGATTCGAACCTGCGCACACGGTTTAGGAAACCGACGCTCTATCCCCTGAGCTACGAGGGCCGGACCTCCGCGGTTGATTCCGCGCGTAAGTCGTCATCGAGCCTACGCTCTGCGAGTTCCTTGATTCGCTCGCTTCACCTTTCGGAGGGTATCCAAGGTGATTCTTGGCCTCTTTATGAGGGAGCACCCCTCCGAATGTGTCACCGCCTTGACGTACGCTAGGTGTGAATTGCAGGTGCCGTCGGGCACAGCGATTGTTGGCAAGGCCTGTGGCTTTGGCGGACAAGGAGAGGTATGGCGGATCAGCCAACCAGCGCCATTGAGTTGTACCAGACCAGTGACGGATTGATCAAAATCGATGTTCGTACGGATGGTGACACTGTATGGCTGACTCGCCAGCAGCTCGCCCTTCTGTTTGATCGAGATGTGAAGACTATTGGTAAACACATCGGTAACGCCGTCCGAGAAGAGCTCGCGGATTTGGCAACTGTCGCAAAATTTGCGACAGTTCAAGTCGAGGGAGATCGGTCCGTCAAGCGACAAGTCGAGCACTACAACCTTGACATGGTTCTCTCCGTCGGCTACCGAGTTAAATCTTCCGAGGGAATCCGATTCCGACGCTGGGCGAACGGAGTTCTCAAGGACTACCTGGTCAAGGGGATGGCCCTCAACGATCGGCGTCTTGAACAGCTTGGATCAATTGTTCGAGTTCTGTCCCGCTCGGATAATGAACTCATATCGGGTGTCGCTGATGTACTGGCCGGCTACGTGCCCGGACTGCGTCTGCTACGCGAGTACGACGATGGGTACATTGCGGTCCCTGAAGGCGCGGCACCTGGATGGGACCTCAGTCTTGCTGAAGCCAGATCCGTAGTAGCCCGCGTTGCGTCCGAGTTCCCGGATGACACTTTGGTCGGCCTCGATCCCGGGAACAAGTTGGCCAGTTCCATTGCGGCTATCTATCAGAGTTTCGAGGGACACGACATCTATCCGAGTGTCGAGTTGAAAGCTGCGAACCTGCTTTACTTCGTCGTGAAAGATCATCCGCTCGTCGACGGCAACAAGCGCAGCGCCGCCGCCCTCTTTGTCACATTCCTGGCACGAAACGGGCTACTCATCAACACAGATGGGCAACCCAAGTTCACGAACAATGCGTTGGCCGCCCTTACGCTTATGGTGGCCATGAGCGATCCGACAGAGAAGGACTTGATGGTGGCACTGATCTCCAAGATGATCGCAGCGAACTAACGACTTACCTCGGCGACCCGCAGTTCCAGTACGACCGATCGGCCTCTGTCGAGAGGTCACTCCACGTTTTGCGCCTGCCCAACGAGAGTCCCCACGCACCAACTCGAGCCACCGATCCAGAACGTTCAAGCAGGTATTCCAAAATTGGAGGTCTATGTGAAAGTCGAGCGTCTCGATGTATCCGGCCACAACTGATTCGCGGAATCCCCAAGAGGGCGGGACCCGGGCGAGGATGTCCGCAGAATCCTCGGCGCATGAGTCGGTATCAGACTACGCGAGCGGGTCGCGAGCGGAGCCGACCGCACAACTTCTCCCGACGATCGCCTCCCGAGAGCTCCTTCGCAGAGCGGTTAGACCGAGGCGGATAAGCGAGAGGTATCCATCCTTGTCAAGGGTGCAAGATCACCGTTCGTCCCGTATCAGTAGGTGACGGTGCCTCACCCGGACACAAACCCGGCCCCGCCCGACTCGGTCATGGCCCCGGCATGTAAGGTGGCCGTACCGACTGGCCCAGACCCTGCCTACGCCATACCGGACCGCTGGTCCGGGATCTAACAGGGAGAGGAATCATGGGTCTACCAGGAATGGTATTCAGCGCCATCGCGGGCGTCGCCGGCGCGATTCTGTACTGGGCCATGACGGCCCAGAGTTCGAGCACGATTCAGAGCCACGGCTTTCGCGGGTCGACCGTCGGGGTGATCTTGATGATCGCCGGCGGCGTCGGATTCGTCGTGTCGTTCATCATCTTCGCGATCTCGAAGAAGACGCCGTCCTCGCCGAGCCACTCGATCGACCGAACGACCGAGGACGAGGGCGGTAACACCACCGAGCTGCACGAGCAGAGGAGCTAGTTCATGATAATTCTTGGGGCGATTCTGATGTTGATTGGATTCTTCGCCGGCATCTCGATCTTGTGGGTGATAGGACTCATCATCTTGATCGTCGGCGCGGTCCTCTGGCTTATGGGATCGATGGGCCGCACCGTGGGCGGGCGTCGCCATTACTTCTAGGGCCGCGCACACACGTTTGATAGGGTCACCGGCCGCCTGAACCAGGCTCGCCCCCCGGGTGTCCATTGAAGACGAACGGGGGCGAGTGGGCCGGCCCCGTGACCACTGACGCCTCGGAGTAGCGAAGAGACGTCGCCACCCACTCGGTGCCCGACACCGTGGTGGCGACGGGCCCGCGGCTACCTTTGCGTGGTGAGCGCCCACGAGGGAGGACCGGCCCGCACCGGGCGCGGCCGGCGCAGCGCACTGCCGCCGCCCGGTCCCCTGCGTACGCTCACCAAGGCGACGCTCGCCAACACGGTCGGCAACGGCCTCTACTACACCGTGGAGGTCCTCTTCTTCGCGCGCTCGGTCGGCATCCCCGTCCACCGGGTCGCCCTGGGGCTCGGCGTCGCGGCCGTCTTCGGCCTGCTGGTCTCGATCCCGGCCGGCCACCTCTCGGACCACTGGGACCCTCGCTACGTCGTCGCGGTCGGCGCCGCTGGACAGGGCCTCGTCATGGCCTCGTTCACCCTCATCCACTCCTTCCTCCCCTTCCTCGTGCTCAATGTCGCCGCCGGTGTCCTGTCGGGGGCCGCCGGGGCGGGTCGCTCGGTCGTCGTGGGGCGGATGGGCGAAGGCGAGAGCCGCGTACGGGTGCTCGCCTATCAGCGGGCGGTGACCAACCTCGGCATGTCGGTGGGGATCGCCCTGTCGGGCGTGGGTCTCGCGATCGGCACGCGCAGCGCCTACGTCGCGATGGTCCTGGGCAACGCGTTGACCTTCGTCGTGGCCGCGGGCTACGTCCTGCGCCTGCCGGCCACCTCGGCGCGACCGGTCGAGCCGGGTCAGCGACGGCCCCCGATGACCGTCGTTCTGCGCGACCGCCGGTACCTCTCGGCGGCGCTGCTCAACGGGCTCTTCGGCGTCCACTTCGTCATCCAGAGCGTGGCGCTACCCCTCTGGGTGGTCGAGGACACCCGCGCGCCGCACTGGTGGGTGTCGGTGCTGCTCGTGGTTAACACGCTCGTGGTCATCTTCCTCCAGGTTCGTGCCAGCCGCGGTTCCGGTGACCTAGCGCGCGCCGCGCGCGTGTACCGGCGCGCCGGGCTGTGCGTCGCGGTGGCCTGTGTGCTCTACGGCGCCGCCCACGGACTCGACCCCGTCGCGGCGTGCGCCGTGCTGGTCCTCGCGGTCCTCGCCCACTCCCTGGGCGAGATCCTGAGTTCGGGCGCCGCCTGGGGCATCGGCTACGGACTCGCCCGCGAGGACCTGATGGGCCAGTATCAGGGGGCGTTCTCCTTCGGGCGCAGCGTCTCGGGCATCGTGGGGCCCAGCCTGGTCACCGCGCTCGCGATCGGGATGGGGCGCGAGGGCTGGCTCATCCTGGCCGGCGGTTTCGTCGTGGTCAGCACGGTCTTCACACCCTTGGTCGCCGGCGCGCACCGTACCGCACCCGCGTCCCTCGGTCCCGACGGCTAGAGCGACCGGCCGCCACCCGGGCCCGCCCGGCCGTCGGGCCCGAGTTCAGCGCTCGCGCGAGAACGTGAAGAGGCGCGCGCCGAGCTCGAGGCGTCGCGCCGGTCCCACGAGCACGTGGGAGCCCACGGCGTAGTCCCCCACGCCCGGGGAGTCGAAGGACCCCTCGGCGAAGCCGACCTCACCCAGCCACTCCCGGATCGCCGGAGTGAGGTCCGGCTCGTGGCGGTGACGGGTCCACACCACCGTGGCGCCCTCGGCGCACAACTGCGGGAGCGCTCTGACCGTCCGGTAGACGTCGTCGTCTGAGATGTTCCCGAACACGCCACAGACGAGCACCAGGTCGGCTGGCACCGCCCCCACGAGCGCGTCGGTGGTGCTGGCGTCGCCGGTGAAAACCTCGACGCCCTCCAGGGCGAGCTCTCGCGCCGTCGCGCAGGCTCGCTCGGCCAGCTCGGGGTGGGACTCGATGAGTCGGGCTCGGGTCCGCCGGCCGGCCGGGTGCTCGGCCAGCACCGGCAGGAAATCCGCGCCGGATCCGCTGCAGAGGCTCACCGCTCGGATCGACGGCGCGTCGCAGCGATCGAGGAAGGCGCGGATGTGGTCCTGGACGACCACGAGACGGCGCGTGTGAGGCGACGTCGGGTCGTTGTAGCCCTCGTGCCAGGCGAGCCAGTCCATGAGTCTCGCCCGCACGCTAGACCGGGCCGACCCGACGGACTGCGACGCCGGTGTCGACGCCCGACGACGGGATCGGTCGCCGGCGGGGCTCGGGTAGCCTGAGCAGTCCTATGGCCCTCTCCATCGGCATCGTCGGGCTCCCCAACGTCGGCAAGTCCACGCTCTTCAACGCCCTGACCAAGAACCACGCCCTGGCGGCCAACTACCCCTTCGCCACGATCGAGCCCAACGTCGGGGTCGTCAACGTCCCCGATTCGCGCCTCTCGGTGCTCGCCGGGATGTTCCACTCGGCCAAAGTCGTCCCGGCGACGGTGACCTTCGTCGACATCGCGGGGATCGTGCGGGGGGCCTCGACCGGCGAGGGCCTGGGCAACCAGTTCCTCGCCCACATCCGCGAGTGCGACGCGATCTGTGAGGTCGTGCGGGACTTCGCCGACGACGACGTCATCCACGTCGAGGGCCGCGTCGACCCCGCGGGCGACGTCGCCACCATCGAGACCGAGCTGATCCTGGCCGACCTGCAGACCGTGGACCGGGCGCTCCCGCGCCTCGAGCGCGACGCCAAGCGCGCCAAGGAGGCCGTCGCCGCCCTCGAGGCGGTCCGAGCCGTGCGCGCCGCGCTCGACCGGGGCGTGACCGTGGCGCGCATGACCGACGTCGACCACGCGGCGATCGCCGAGCTGCACCTGCTCACCGCCAAGCCCTTCCTCTACGCCTTCAACGTGGACGAGGCGACCCTGGCCGACCCCGCCCGGCGCGAGGCGCTGGCCGCCTCGGTGGCGCCGGCGCCGGCCGTCGTGCTCTGCGCGCGCGTCGAGGCCGAGGTGGCCGAGCTCGACGACGCCGAGGTCGCCGAGATGCTCGAGGCCTACGGCCAGGGCGAGTCGGGCCTCGCCCAGCTGAGCCGGGTGGGCTTCGCCGCCCTCGGCCTGCAGACCTTCATCACCGCCGGCGAGAAGGAGACCCGGGCCTGGACGATCCGCCGGGGCACGACCGCCCCCGAGGCGGCCGGCGTCATCCACTCGGACTTCCAGAAGCACTTCATCCGCGCCGAGGTCGTCAGCTTCGACGACCTCGTCGAGGCGGGCTCGCTGGCCGCGGTGCGCGCGGCCGGTCGCGCCCGCATCGAGGGCAAGGAGTACGTCATGGCCGAGGGCGACGTCGTGGAGTTCCGCGTCGGGGCCTGAATTACACTTGTGCCAGGCGATTTCGACAGAGGTCGGCGCCGGAGAGACCACGTACGGGAGAACACCATGACCTCTGCACCCCTTGACTTCAAAGTCGCCGACCTGTCGCTCGCCGCCTTCGGGAGGGCCGAGATCGCCCTGGCCGAGCGCGAGATGCCCGGCCTCATGGCCATGCGCGCCGAGTACGGCGAGTCCCGGCCCCTCGCGGGCGCGCGCGTCGCCGGCTCGCTGCACATGACCATCCAGACCGCCGTCTTGATCGAGACCCTGGTGGCCCTGGGGGCCGACGTGCGCTGGGCCAGCTGCAACATCTTCTCCACCCAGGACCACGCCGCCGCGGCCGTCGTGGTCGGACCCGACGGGACGCCCGAGCGGCCCTCCGGCGTGCCGGTCTTCGCCTGGAAGGGCGAGAGCCTCGAGGAGTACTGGTGGTGCACCGAGCAGATCCTGCGCTGGCCCGGAGGCGAGGGCCCGACGATGATCCTCGACGACGGCGGCGACGCGACGCTGCTCGTCCACAAGGGACTGGAGTTCGAGCGAGCCGGTTTCGTGCCGGCCCCCGAGTCGGCCGACTCCGAGGAGTACCGGGTCGTCCTGGCGCTGCTGGACCGCATCGTCTCGAGCGGCCAGGCGCTCTTCGAGCCCGTCGCGGCCGGCCTGCTCGGGGTGTCGGAGGAGACGACGACCGGCGTGCACCGCCTCTACGAGATGGAGCGCGACGGCACCCTGCTCTTCCCGGCCATCAACGTCAACGACGCCGTGACCAAGTCGAAGTTCGACAACAAGTACGGCGTGCGCCACTCCCTCGTCGACGGCATCAACCGCGCGACCGACCGGCTCATCGGCGGCAAGGTCGCGGTCGTGTGCGGCTACGGCGACGTGGGCAAGGGCTGCGCCGAGGCCCTGCGCGGTCAGGGGGCGCGCGTGCTGGTGACCGAGATCGACCCCATCTGCGCCCTGCAGGCGGTGATGGACGGCTACCAGGTCACCACGCTCGAGGACGCCCTCGCCGAGGCCGACTTCGTGATCACCGCGACGGGCAACCGCGACATCGTCACGGTCGAGCACATGCTCGCGATGAAGGACCTGGCGGTGCTGGGCAACATCGGCCACTTCGACAACGAGATCGACATGGCGGGCCTGGCCGCGCTGTCCGGGGCCGTCCGCGAGACGATAAAGCCCCAGGTCGACAAGTGGACCCTGCCCAACGGCCGGGCCATCATCGTGCTCTCCGAGGGTCGCCTGCTCAACCTGGGCAACGCGACGGGCCACCCGAGCTTCGTGATGAGCAACTCCTTCACCAACCAGGTGATGGCCCAGATCGAGCTGTACGTGAACCACGACCGCTACGAGCGGCGCGTGTACACCCTGCCCAAGCACCTCGACGAGAAGGTCGCCCGGCTCCACCTCGACGCCCTGGGGGTGAGGCTCACCCGGCTCTCCAAGCGACAGGCCGACTACATCGGCGTGGACGTCGAGGGCCCCTACAAGCCCGACACGTACCGCTACTAGCGATAACTCGCCAGCCGCTCGCGCACGAGAGCGCGGAACCGGTCGTTGTCGAGACGGACCCCGACGCGCGTCGTGCTCGCGCGGTGCGTCGGGCGGCGGTCGAACCACGTGGCCCCGCGCGAGTACTCCCCGCCGGTCTCGACGGTCACCGCGACGCCCTCGGATTCGATGGCCCTCGGGTCGATGAGCTCGTAGACGGCCGTCGCGTCGTGCATGATGATGTCGCGATTCGCGTACCAGCGCTCGTGGAAGGCGGCGTAGGGCTCGAGCATGTCGGCGCAGCGTCGACCGACCTCGGTGCCCAGTGAGCGCAGGTACGCCAGGTCGTCGTCGTTGAGGAAGGCCTGGTGGGTGAGGTCGAGGGGCATGATCGCCAGCGGCCACCGGGCGGCGAAGACCTCGCGCGCGGCCTCGGGGTCGGCCCAGACGTTGAACTCGGCCGCCGGGGTCACGTTGCCCATGACGCTGGCCCCACCCATGACCACGACGCGCTCGACGCGCTCGTCGAGGCCGGGGTAGCGCCGCAGCAGCACGGCCAGGTTGGTGAGGGGCCCGATGGCCACGATGGTGAGCGGGCCCGACTCGATCGCCGCGCGCAGCACCTCCACCGCGTCGGGGTGCACGGGCACGCTCGGCTCGTCCCACTCGAGGTCGCCCAGTCCGTCCTGGCCGTGCACGCCGCCCTCGTGGGCCGGCGAGCCGGCGAGCGCCTCGGCCATCCCGGCCGCGACGATCACGTCGGGCCGCCCGGCGAGCTCGAGGAGGCGGCGCGCGTTGAGGGTCGTCTTTTCGAGCTCGACGTTGCCGGCCACCGTGGTGAGGGCGACGACCTCGAGCTCGGGGCTCGCGAGCGCCAGCAAGATGGCGACGGCGTCGTCCACCCCGGGGTCGGTGTCAATCACGATGCGCCGAGGCACGCCTCGACCTCCCCTCGGGTCGGGAGCGACCCCTGGGCCCCCGGGGCGAGGGTCGCCAGGGCGCCCGCGGCCACGGCGAAGCGCAGCGTCTCGTCGACGTCCCAGCCCTCGGCGAGTCCGAGCGCGTAGGCGGCGCAGAAGACGTCACCGGCTCCGACGGTGTCGACCGGGGTGACCCGCGGCGGCGCGGCGCGGGCGACCTCGGTCCCCCGCTCGACGCGCGAGGCCCCCTCGGCACCGTGGGTCACGACCACGTGGGCGAGCTCGGCCAGGGGCAGCGAGCGGGTCTCGTGCTCGTTAGCCACGATCGCCCGGCACCCCGCGAGGGTCTCGGGGGAGAGCGCTCGAGCGGGCGCGCGGTTGAGGACGGTGCGGGGCGCTCGCGCCACGACCGCCTCGACGACCGCGACGGGCACCTCGAGCTGGCAGAGCACCAGGTCGAGCCCGGCCAGGTCGAGGGACTCGGGGGTGAGCGCGTCGTTGGCCCCGGGGGCCACGATGATGAGGTTCTCCCCCGAGGCGTCGACCGCGATCAGCGCGGTGCCGGTGGGCACGTCGCGGCGCACGGCCCGCGCGACGTCGACCCCGCGCGCGGCGAGCCCGGCCAAGAGCCAGTCGCCGGACTCGTCCGCGCCCACGCAGCCCACGAAGGACACCTCGGCGCCCAGCGCGGCGAGCGCCGCCGCCTGGTTCGCCCCCTTGCCGCCGGGCAGGCGGGCGAGCGACGAGGCCATGATCGTCTCGCCGGGTCGGGGCAACGCCTCGCAGCGCGCGACGAGGTCGACGTTCGCACTGCCGACGACCCCGATCCGGGGCGGCGTCACTGGGCCGGCTGGTACGTGTTCGTGTAGTACGTCGAGGGCGCAGCGACCTTGGTTATCAGCTTGATCCCCTTGAGGGCCTTGGTGAGCGTCGACCACTGCGCGTTGGTCTCGGTGAAGTAGCGGTGCTGGGCGTTGGTGAGGAACGGCACCGTCAACTTCCAGCCGAGCGCGTTGTAGGCGTTGGTGTAGCCCGACTTCGGGTAGGCCCGGTCGAAGTCCTTGGCCGCGGCCACCGGGTTCGCGGCCGCCCACTTGGTCGCCTGGAGGATGGCCGCGAGGAAGGCCCTCACGGTCGCGGGGTTGGCGTGGGCGTAGGACCTGGTCACCGCGTAGACCCAGATCGGGATGTTGGGCGCGCCGGCCTGGGTGCCCAGCAGCTCAGAGAGGTGGCCCTTCACGTGCGCCCCGGCGAAGCCCGCCAGCTCGTAGTTGGTCGTCGAGGTCGAGAAGTCGACCTTGCCCGCGAGCAGGTAGGTCAGGTCGTTGGCCGTGGGGTTGGTGATGATCTTGACCTGGGAGGTGGTGAGGTGCGCGTAACGCAGCACGAAGGGCAGCATCGCCTCGGTCCAGGTGTCGCCGTAGCTGAAGATCCGCTTGCCCAGGAGGGTCTTGTGCAGCGTCGTGGCCTTGAGGCTCACGCCGGGCTTGGCGAACAGGGCCCAGTTGTTACGCATCGAGTAGTTCGCGATCGACACCAGCGGCGCGCCCACGTTCACCGCGACGGCCATGTCGGTGGTGGTGATGAAGCCGAACTGGGCGGTGCCGGTGGTGAGGAACTGGGTCGTCGAGGACGTGTTGGACGGGAAGTCGACCTTCACGTTGAGCCCGTGGGCGCGGAAGTAGCCCCGGTCCTCGGCGACCACGACCGGGATGAGCTCGAAGTCCGGACCGGGGAAGTCGTAGGCGAAGGTCACGGTCTTGAGCGAGGCCGCCGACGACGACGCCGTCGTCGCGACGCTCACCGCGCCCGTGAGGGCCAGAACTGAACTTGCGGCCGCGAGGCCGAGGCGGCGGAGCTTCACCGGTGTCCCCTTCGTGTCGTTCGCGCCGATACTACTCAGCGGGACCGTCGGCGCCGCGGCGCCACCGCCGGCGGGCCACGCTGCGGCGCTGCCAGGGCGTGGACCAGACCTCGAGGCCCACGACGAGCAAGAACCAGGCGATCCCGATCAGGGTCATGACCATGGTGGTGCCGTAGACGGCCGCGGTGTTGAGGTTGGAGTTGGCGTGCTCCTGGTAGAGGGCGAGGGAGTTGCCCTCGGAGGCGGCGAGCTCGCCGATGATCGCCCCGGTGACCGCGTAGATGGCGCCGATCTTGAGTCCGCTGAAGAGGGGGGTCGTCGAGGCGGGCACCTCGATGTGGACGAAGGTCCGCCACCGCGACGCGCCGTACACCCGGGCGAGGTTCTTAAGGTCCGGGTCGACGTGGCCCAGGCCGTCGAGCACGTTCACGGTCACCGGGAAGAAGACGATCCAGGTGACGATGACGATCTTGGGCACGATGCCAAAGCCCAGGATGATGACCAGCACCGGCGCGAGCGCGATCACCGGCACGGCCTGGCTCACCAGGATGACCGGGTAGATGAGGCGCTGGATCACGGCGACCTTGGCCATCACGACGCCCAGGGCGAAGCCGAGCGCCGCACCGATCACGTAGCCGTAGATCGTCTCGCGGATCGTGCCCAGGATGAGCGGCCAGAGCGTCGACCACTGGCTGGTCACCGAGGTGATCGCCTCGCGCGGGCGCGGGGCGACGTAGCTCGCCACGTGAAAGCCCACCACGATGAGCTGCCACAGTCCGAGCACCAAGAGCAGTGAGAGGATGGGCACCCCGACGTTCAACAGGACCCGGCGCCTCACCCGTCGCCCCCGTGCAGCAGGCCCAGGACCTTCGCCTTGAGGGCGATGAAGTCGGGCTCGAGCAGGGTGTGGATCCCCCGCGGGCGCGAGAGCGGGTTGGCCAGGTCCGCGACCACCCGGCCGGGGCGCGGACTCATCACGACGATCCGATCCGAGAGGAAGATCGACTCGTCGACGTCGTGGGTGATGAAGAGCACGGTGCGCCCGGTGTCCTTCCACACCCGCAGCAACCACTCCTGCATCTCGAGGCGGGTCTGGGCGTCGAGGGCCCCGAAGGGCTCGTCGAGCAAGAGGAGCTCCTGGTGGGTGACGAGGGTCCGCATGAAGGCGACGCGCTGGCGCATGCCCCCCGAGAGCGCGCGCGGGTAGTGGCGCAGGAACTCCCCCAGTCCGTACTGGCGCGCGACCCGCCGGGCCTCGGCCCGGTCCTCGTCGGTCACCCGCCGGGTGAGCCGGGCGGCCATGGTGATGTTGTCCTCGACCGTGCGCCACGGGACGAGCAGGTCCTTTTGGAGCATGTAGCCGACGTGGCCCGTCGTCGCGGTGATCGTCGAGCCGCGCAGCGCCACCTGGCCGCCGTCGGGCGCGAGCAGCCCCGCGATCACGTTGAACAGCGTCGACTTTCCGCACCCTGAGGGTCCGACGATCGCGACGAAGGAGCCCTCCTCGACCGCGAGCGAGGTGGGCGCGAGGGCCACCGTGTCGGCGAAGGTCTTGCCGACCTCGCGCAGCTCCAGCAGCGTCGTCGGCACGGGCCCACAGTATCGGGGGGCCCGACCGGAGAGCGGACTAGCGGTAGCCGGCGAACAGGTCGGTGACGGTCCCCTCGAGTCCGAGGGGGTTGCGCGCGCGCACGAACCACTCGGTCGCCATCGCTCGGGCGAACTCCTCCTCGCTCATGCGCAACCAGAACGAGTCGGCGATCTGAGAGGCGTGGGCGGCCAGGGCGGCCCGCTTGGCGGCCAGGGCCGAGCTCACGTCGATCGCCGCGCCGATGGCCTCGTCGGGCGTGCCCAGATCCATCGCCTCCTCCTCGGGGTCGGGCGCGTAGGGGCGTCCCTCGGCCTCGGCCCGACGCCGGTCCTCCTCGACCCAGCGCTCGCGCAGGCGGGCCATCACCGAGTCGGGGATCGCGTTGAAGTAGACGGTCGGCTCGAACTCGACCATCTCGAGGGCGCGCATCGTGACCCGGTGGGCCTGAACGTGATCGGGGTGGCCGTAGAAGCCGTTCTCGTTGTAGGTCATCACGACCTGGGGCCGCTCCTCGTCGAGGAGTGCGGCGACCCGGGCCGCCGCCTCGTCGAGGGGGGTCGACCAGAAGGCGTCGGGGTCGCCGTTCTGGGGCCAGCCCTTCATCCCCGAGTCGCGGTACCCCAGGCGCACGAGTCGCGAGACCCCGAGCACCGAGACCGCCTCGTCAAGCTCCGCCTCGCGCACCGCGGCGACCCCGTCGGGGTCGTGGCCGGGCGCGTCGGGCTTGGTCCCGTCGGGGGCGTCGCCGAACTCGCCGTTGGTGCAGGTCACGAGGACCGTGCGCACGCCCTGGTCCGCCAGGACCCGCAGCACCCCGCCGGTCGAGCTGGCCTCGTCGTCGGGGTGGGCGTGCACGCACAGGAAGGTCAGGCTCACTCGAGGCCCCCGAACAGGTCGGTCGCGTCGCCCTCGGTCGGTCGGCGCGACCAGGCGCGCCGGTAGTACTCGACGCCGAACATCAGCCGGAAGAGGCGCTCGTCCATGTGGACGAGGTCGCCGTTGTCGATCTGGGACGCGTGAGTCGCCATCGCGCGCTGCTTGGTCGTTGCGAGGTCGGCGACGTCGAGGGTCGTGGCCACCAGGGCGTCGTCGACGGTGAGGTCGGCCTCTCTCACCCACGCCGGCAGGGAGAGCCCGAGCGCCGCCGCGCCCTCGCTCACCCGCTCGAGGACCCCCCGAGGCACCACCGGGTAGTAGAGCCTTTCGACGCGTGAGGACAGCTCCAGCGCGCGGCGGGTCACCTCGTTCGCGCGCACGTGGTCGGGGTGGCCGTAGAAGCCATTCTCGTCGTAGGTCACCACCACGGTGGCGCCAACCTCGTCGAACAGCGCGGCCAGGGTGCGCGCGACGGCCTCGACGTCGGCGTTGACGAAGGCGCCGGGGTCGTCGTTGGTCGCCCAGCCCCTCATCCCCGAGTCCTCGTAGCCCAGGGTCACGACCCGGGTGAAGCCCAGCAGGGACGCGGCGCGCTGGAGCTCGCCCGCGCGCACGGCGCGGGTCTCGGCGTGATCGTGGCCGACCTCGACGCCCTCGCGACCGTCGAGGTCGAAGCCCAGCCGGCCGTTGGTGCACGTGACGAGCACCACCCGGTAGCCGAGGGCGGCGTAGTGAGCGGTGGCACCGGCGCCGAAGAAGGCCTCGTCGTCGGGGTGGGCGTGCACCGCCACGAGGGTCCGCGTCGAGGTCATCGGACGACTCTAGGAGGTGAGCAGCTGGATGATGCGCACGACCAGCAGCACCCCCGCCACGGCCAGGAAGGTCGCCTGGGAGCGCATCAGCCAGGTCCGCCAGCGCGACGGGGGCATCGGCTCGAGCAGCGTGAGTCGAGGCGTACGCCACTCACGCCGGTCCGCCACCACCGGTGGGGGCTGCATCCGCCGCAGACCGATCGGCAGGCCGACGACGAGCCCGAGCGCGCCCACGACCGAGAGCACCTCGAGCAGGCGCAGCACCGGCACCGTCGTGAACAGAGTCGAGATCATGAGGTCGAGCGAGAGGACGACGAGGGCGACGATGATCACGACCGCGAGCGCGTTGAGCCAGCGGCCGTTCTTCCACGGGCCCATGAGCGCGACGTCGTTGCTCAACAGCAGGACGATGACCGTCGTGTAGGGCAGCATCAGCCCGCACAGCGCCTGGACCGCGAGCGTGATCGTCCCGAGCGGCGCGCCCGGCACGACGGCGACCAGCCCGGCCACCACGAGCAGGGCCGCGTAGCCGCCGTAGAAGCCCTTGGCCTCGGAGAAGCGGGCGTTGAGGCCCTGGTGGGTCGAGGAGAGGTCGCCGATGGCGTAGGAGCTCGCGAGGGTCACCACGGCCGCGCCGATGACCGAGCTGTTGAGCAGCAAGATCGCGTACGTCGCGCCGGCGGTCGGGCCGACGAAGCGGCGCAGCCCCTCGGCCACGCCGAGGGCGCTCGTGTAGGCGTTGGTGCCGCCGTGGCCGGCCAGTCCGGCCGCCGTCGCCGCGACGATGGCCCCGGCGACGATCACCACGACGAACGCCCCGACGATCGTGTCGACCCGCTCGTAGTTGAGCCACCGCGGCGAGATCCGCTTGTCGACGATGTTCGACTCCTGGAAGAAGAGCTGCCAGGGGGCGACCGTGGTGCCGATGATCGAGATGATGAGCAGCACCGCCGACGAGCTGGCCCCCCCACGAATCGAGGGCACGACCGCGTGGTGCAGGACCGATCCCCACACCGGGTGGGCCACGACGGCCAGGGGGACGATCACGAAGTTGACCGCGATGAAGAGCATCATGAAGCGCTCCCAGCGACGGAACGAGCCGGTTGCGGTGACCGCGAACAGCACGACCACGGCGATCGGCACCGAGACGAGCGGACGGACCCCCAGGTACTCCATCGACAGTGAGATACCGATGAACTCGGTGACGATGATGAGGAAGTTGAGCGCGAGGATCGAGAAGATCGAGGTGTTGCCCCAGAAGCGCCCGAAACGCTCTCGGATGAGGCGTCCGTGACCGACGCCGGTCACCGCGCCCAGGCGCGCGACCATCTCCTGGATGACCACGAGTACCGGGATCAACAGCGGCAAGGTCCAGAGCAGGGAGTAGCCGTAGTTCTGGCCGGCCTGGGCGTAGGTCGACACGCCGCCGGCGTCGTTGTCGCCGACCATGACGATGAGGCCCGGCCCGAGGATGGCGACCAGGGTGAGCAGGCGCGCGCGCAGCCCCTGGCGGCGCGCCTCGTCGTGGGCGCGAATGGTCCCGAAGGCGCCGGTTATCTGGTTCTCGGTCGTCGGCTCGCGTGGCATCTCACCTCCTGGCGTGGTCGGGGCGACCACGCGGAGGCCTAGCGCTGCCGGGCTCGTCCGATGGGTCGCCTACGGGTCGGGTCCGCCCCGGGGGCGGTACTCGGGGGTTTCAGAGAGACCCCCTTAGAACGAGAGCGCGCGACGTGACCACCGTCACTCCTCCGCCGCGCTCGGGCCGAAGTCGGCGCGCCAGCCCTGGGGCAGGAGCTCCTCGAGCAGGTCGTCGACCGTGACGACCCCGACCATGCGCTGGTGCTCGTCGTCGAGCACCGGCAGCACCGTGAGGTTGAAGTCGCTCATCTTGCGCGCCACGCGCAGCACGTCCCAGTGGGGGTGGACGTGGGCCAGGGGGCTGCGCGCCGCCGCCAGGGCCAGGTCGTCGGGCCGGGCCCGCACCAACGACCCGATGGCCGCCGCGCCGAGGGGCTGGCCCGTCTCGTCGACGACGAAGACGGCCTGCACGCTCGCCGCCGGTGCGCTCGAGTCGCGCACGGCGTCGAGAGCCGCGGCGACGCTGGCCGTCGCCGGCACCGAGACGAAGTCCGTGTTCATCAGTCCGCCCGCCGTGTCGGCGTTGTAGGACAGGAGGCGACGGACCTTGGACTGCTGCTCGGGCGGCAGCTTCTCCAAGATGGGCAGGCGTCGCTCCTGGTCGACCTCGGTGATCAGGTCGGCCGCGTTGTCGGGCTCCATGCGCGCGAGGAGGCGCGCGGCCTCGGCGTCGGAGCGCCCCTCGAGGAACTCGAGCTGGTGGGGCGTGTCGAGCTCCTCGAAGACGTCGGCCTCGAGCTCGCGATCCAGGCCGACCGCCTCGATGATCTCCTCCCCCTCCTCGTGGCTCGCCTGCTCGACGAGGTCGGCGATCTGGGCGGGGTGGAGTCGGGCCAGCTTGCGGTACGGGATCCGCAGTCGCGCCGTGGGCACGTGGCTCACGAAGGGCTCGATCGAGGCGAAGTCGACGATCGAGTCGCTGCGCGCCGCGCCGGCCGAGCTGCGCCCGACGAGCCGACGCAGGAAGGACCGGGGGCTCGGGTCGACGCCGACGACCTCCCAGCGGCCGTCCACCTCCGCGATCTCGATCTCGTTGGCGATGATGAGCCGCCCGCGCACCAGGTTGATGAGGTGACGGGCCAGCAGGTCCTCGGCGAGGAGTAGCTCGCCGGGACGGCGCTCGAAGCGGCGCAGGTCGACCCGGCGCCCCTCGAAGGTCACCCGCCCCTCGGCGAGGCCCCCGACCTTGCGCACCGGGACGAAGAGGTCCCGACCCTCGATGCGGATCACCGCCCCGACGATCGGCGGGTGCGGGTCGTCGCCCAGGCGCGCGACGAGGTCCTGGAGGCGACCGATCCTCTCGCCGTCCGGGTCGAAGATCGGGCGGTGAAGGATTGAAGAGAGGTGGCGGATGGCGGTCATAGCCCGGGGACAGGCTACCCCTCGTCCCCCCGACCCCTCAGGGGCGACACGGTGACGAGCGGGTGATCAGACCCGCAGACGGGCGACGGCCGCGACGGCCCACTCGAGGCTGTCGTCGTCGACGTCGTGGTGGGTGACGAAGCGGGCCCGGCGCGGCCCGACCGTCCCCCCGAGCACGCCGGCGCCGGCGAGGTCGGCGACGATGCGCCGGGCCTCGGGGTGATCGAACGAGACGATGTTGGTCCGGCACGTCGCCGGGTCGTAGCCGAGCTCGGGCAGGGCCTCGGCGAACGCCTCGGCCAGGCGCCGGGCCCGGCGGTGGTCCTCGGCCAGGCGCTCGACCATGGAGTCGAGCGCCACGAGCCCGGCCGCGGCGAGGAACCCCGCCTGGCGCAGAGAACCCCCGAGGCGCTTGCGCTCGATCCGGGCCCGCTCCATGAGGTCGCGCGGCCCGGCGAGCAGCGATCCGACCGGCGCGCAGAGACCCTTGGAGAGACAGGCCATCACGGTGGTCGCCGGCGCACACAGCGTGGCCGCGCTCTCCCCGGTCGCGACGACGGCGTTGAAGAGTCGGGCCCCGTCGAGGTGGAGGGGCCGCTCCCCGGCCAGGGCGGCGAGCTCGGCGAGTTCGACCGAGGGCCAGGGAACGCCCCCGGCGTACATGTGGGTGTTCTCCACCGCGATCGCGCGCACCGCCACCTGGTGGTCGGCCTCGGCGGCCAACGCCTCGGCCACCTCCTCGAGGTCGAAGACTCCGGCGCCGTCCTCCACGGTCCAGAACTGGACGCCGGCGTTGCGCGCGGCCGCGCCCATCTCGAAGCCGAACACGTGCTGGTGGGCCCCGCACACGACGACGTCGCCCGGGGCGCACAGCACCCGCAGGGCGATCTGGTTGCCCATCACGCCCGAGGGCACGAAGAGGGCGGCCTCCTTGCCGGTCAGGGTGGCGAAGCGGGCCTCCAGGGCCGCCACGGTCGGGTCCTCCCCGTAGCCGTCGTCGCCGACGAGGGCTACGGCCATCGCCTCGCGCATCGCCGCGGTGGGCTGGGTGACGGTGTCGCTTCTCAGGTCGACGACGCGGGACACGGCTCGAGGCTATCGGCTCCCTAGACTGCGGCCCGTGAGCGAACACCCCACCCCGAGCGCGGACTCGGACCGGGAGGACTGGTCGGCGCGGATCCCCACGCGGCCCACGGTCAACGACGTGCTCGGGGTCGAGCTGGTCTTCGCCAACCCCGAGCGGGTCGTGCTGCGCGTCACCGTCGACGAGCGGGTCCACCAGCCCTACGGGGTCTTGCACGGCGGGGTCTCGGCCCTGCTCGCCGAGGGGGCCGCCTCCGTGGGCGGGGCCCTCAGCGTCGGGCCCCACCACACCGTGGTGGGCACCGAGCTCAACTGCTCGCACCTGCGCGCGATGACAGAGGGCGTCCTCACCGCCACGGCCACCCCCATCCGCAAGGGTCGGCGGGTCCACGTGTGGGGGATCGAGCTGCGCGACGACGCGGATCGCCTGATCAGCGTGGCTCGTTGCACGCTGCAGGTCCTCGACGCACCCGGGGGCTGAGCCGGCCCCCTCCTAGACTGGGGTCACCAGGCACGGCGGGAGGACTCCATGGGCGCGCGCTTCATCGGCTGGGGCACGGCGGTGCCCGATCGGGTGGTCACCAACGACGAGCTCTCGCTGACCCTGGACACCTCCGACCAGTGGATCACCGAGCGCACCGGCATCAAGGAGCGTCGCATCGGCGGCAGCGCCCGCACCCTGGGCGCCGAGGCCGGTCGCCGGGCCCTGGCCGACGCCGGGGTCGAACCCGGCGACATCGACTTCTTGATCCTGGCCACCACGACCCCCGACCGCATCACCCCGGCCACGGCGACCCTCGTCGCGCACGACCTCGGACTGAGCTGCCCGGCGATGGACCTCAACGCCGCCTGCAGCGGCTTCATGTACGCCGTGCGCACGGCCTACGGGCTGCTCGAGACGGGCACCAAGCGGGTCCTCGTGATGGGCGCGGAGAACCTCTCGCGCTGGACCGACTGGAACGATCGCAACATCGCCGTCCTGCTCGCCGACGGGGCCGGCGCCGCGGTGCTCGAGTACGACCCCACCGAAAACGACCTCCTCTCGTTCTACCTCGGGGCCGAGGGCGCCGACGCCGACCTGCTGACCTGCGAGCACGGGGGCTTCATCCAGATGGACGGCAAGGAGGTCTTCCGCCGGGCCGTGCGCGTGGTCGTCGACTCCGCGGAGAAGGCCCTGGCCGCGGCCGGGGTCACGGCCGACCAGCTCAGCCTGGTCGTGCCCCACCAGGCGAACATCCGGATCATCCAGGCCGCCTGCCAGCGCCTCGAGGTGGAGATGGACCGGGCCGTCGTCGTCCTCGACCGCTACGGCAACACCTCGAGCGCCTCGATCCCCCTCGCGGTCGCCGACGCGCGAGCGAACGACCGGATCCACAAGGGCGACTACGCCCTGCTGACCGGCTTCGGGGCCGGGATGACCTGGGCCTCGGCCGTGGTGCGGTGGTCGCGATGAAGGGCCCCTCGCTGGTCATCCTCGCGGCCGGCCGGGCCCGTCGCTACGGCGGGCTCAAGCAGATCGCCCCGGTGGGCCCCAACGGCGAGGGCGTGATCGACCTCTTGGCCTCGGACGCCTACGCCGCGGGCTTCGAGGACATCGTGATCGTCGTCAACCCCGAGACCGGCCCCGAGATCGAGTCCCACGTCGCCGCCCACTGGCCTAAGGGCCGCACGGTCAGCTTCACCCACCAGCACCAGCTGCGCGGCACGGTCGACGCGGTGCTCGCGGCCGAGCCGGCCCTCGACACCACGAGGCCCTTTGGCGTCTCCAACGCCGACGACCTCTACGGGCGCGAGTCCTTCATGCGCCTGGGCCGTCACCTCATGACCTCGACCAACAACGGCCTCGTGGGCTTCCGGCTCGAGCGGGCCCTGGTGGGTGAGCTGCCGGTCTCACGCGGCACGTGCACCGTGGTGAACGGACACCTCACCGAGATCGTCGAGCGCCGCAACGTCCACGCGACCCTGCGCGGCTACGAGGCCGACGACGGGCTGGAGCCCCACGTGCTCCACCCCCAGACGATCGTCTCGATGAACCTCTGGGGCTTCCAGCCCTCAATCCTGCCGCTGATGCGCGCCGCCGTGGAGGCCCACGACTTCGCGAGCGAGAAGGAGGTCCAGCTCTCGACCTTCGTCGGCCAGATTCTGCACCGCACGCCGCTGCGCTTCGACGTGATGCTGACCGAGTCGCGCTGCATCGGGGTGACCCACGCCGACGACCTCCCCCTCGCCCAGCGCCTCGTCGTCGAGGAGATCGAGGCCGGCGAGCGACCGGCGAGGGCCTTCACCGCCTGAGCGCCTCGCCGGGTCCACCGCCGATCGCGGTCCGTCACCGCCGTCGGCGGGCGCGGGGTGTGACCTCAATTAGACGACGGGGGCTCGCTGTCGTCGAGTCCCGTGGGTGATCGCGCGAGTAGGCCCCTCGAGCGCACGCTCGCCCACCCCCGGCGTTCGGCCCCGATGCCCGGTGCCGGTCGCGCATCCGGGCGCGTCGGGTCAGTGCCAGTCGCGCGAGGGCGTCGTCGCACCCAGCGTGAGCGCTTCGACGTGCTCGGCCGAGAGGGCGAGCGTCCCCTGGCCCCGCTCGAGGGTCCCGCGCACCACCAGGGCGGGCGCGCGATCGGCCACCGTCCGCCACCGGGCCCACGCCCCGCGCGAGAAGACGACGTTCACGTGGCCGGTCTCGTCCTCGAGGTTGACAAAGACGGCGCCGTTCGCGGTCTCGGGCCGCTGGCGGTGCGTCACGACCCCCGCCACGCTCACCCGGGAGCCCTCGACCGCGGCGAGGGTCGCCGCGCGGGCCACCCCGCGCGCGTCGAGGGCCGGGCGCACGAGCTCGAGCGCGGTCGCCTCGGTCGTGAGCCCCATCGCCCACAGGTCGTCGGCCACCCGCTCCAGGTCGCTCGCCGGCGTGAGGCGTGGCGCAACGAGTCCGGTGACGACGCCCTCGAGCCGGTCGGGGCGGGTCTGGCTGGCCGCGCCGGCCGACCAGGCGAGGGCGCGCCGGTCCGGGCCCATCGAGTCGAGCGCCCCGGCCGCGGCCAGCGCCTCGAGGGCGGCCGCCGACAGCCCGGCGCGCCGGGCGAGGTCGGCGACGTCCCGGTAGGGCGCGCCGCGGGCGATCCGCTCGGCCGCCTCGGCCCCGAGGGCGCGCACGCTCACGAGTCCCAGGCGCACGACCGGTGCGGTCAGGTCGCCCTCCACGGTGGCGAGCGCGCCCGAGCGCCCCACGTCGGGCCGGGCGACCGTGACCCCGTGACGGCGGGCGTCGGCCACGAGGCTCTGGGGCGACCAGAAGCCCATCGGCTGGGCGTTCAAGAGCGAGGCGAGGAAGGCCGCCGGGTAGTGGAGCTTCAGCCAGGCCGAGCAGTAGACGAGGTGGGCGAAGGAGACGGCGTGGGACTCGGGGAAGCCGAAGTTGGCGAAGGCCGCCAGCGCGTCGAAGAGCTGGTCGGCCGGCGCGCCGGTGATGCCGTTGGCGGCCATGCCGGCGTAGAAGCGGCCCTTCAGGCGCATCATGCGCAGCTCCGAGCGCTTGGCGGCCATGGCCTGGCGCAGCTCGTCGGCCTCGGCCGGCGAGAAGCCGGCGACGGCGACGGCCATCTCCATCAGCTGCTCTTGGAAGAGGGGCACGCCGAGGGTGCGCGCGAGGATCGGCTCGAGGCGCGGGTGGAGGTAGGTGACCGGCTCCTCGCCGCGGCGTCGGCGCAGGTAGGGGTTGACGGCCCGGCCCTGGATCGGGCCGGGCCGGATGAGGGCCACCTCGATCACCAGGTCGTAGAAGCACCGGGGCCGCACCCGCGGCAGGGTCGCCATCTGGGCGCGCGACTCGACCTGGAAGACCCCGACGGTGTCGGCCTCGCAGAGCAGGTCGTAGACGGCCGGCTCCTGGGGGAGCGCCCCGAGGTCGAGCGCGACGCCGTGGAACCCCGCCACCAGGTCGACGCAGCGGTGCAGCGCCTCGAGCATGCCGAGCCCCAGCAGGTCGAACTTCACCAGGCCGATCGCCGCGCAGTCGTCCTTGTCCCACTGCAGCACGCTGCGCCCCTCGGTGCGGGCCCACTCGACCGGGCAGACGTCGAGGACCGGCCGGTCGCAGATGACCATGCCGGCCGAGTGGAGCCCGAGGTGGCGGGGCCGGTCGCGCAGCTCGCTCGCCAGCGCCGTCACCAGCTCGCTCACCGAGTCGTCGAGGGGCGTCATCGTCTCGCGGTCCACGTGGTCGCGCACGTGGTTGGCCTCCTCCTCGCTCGCGCCCAAGGCGCGCGCCACGTCGCGCAGCGCCGAGCGCGAGCGGTAGGTGATGACGGCGGCGACCTGGGCCGCGTTGTGCCGGCCGTAGCGTTCGTAGACGTACTGGATGACCTCCTCGCGCCGGCCCGACTCGATGTCCACGTCGATGTCGGGGGGGCCGTCGCGCGCCGGCGAGAGGAACCGCTCGAAGAAGAGGTTGAGGGCGACGGCGTCGGCGTTGGTGATCCCCAGCGCGTAGCAGACGGCCGAGTTCGCGGCCGAGCCCCGGCCCTGGCAGTAGATGTCGTGCGCCCGGCAGAACTCGGTGATGTCCCAGACCGTGAGGAAGTAGCCGGCGAAGCCCAGCTGGGCGATCACGGCCAGCTCGTGGTCGATCTGGCGCCACGCCCCCAGCACCCGCTCGGCGTCGCGGGTCCCGTAGCGCCTCGTCGCCCCCTCGGCGACGAGGCGCTCGAGGTAGGCCTGCTCGTCGAGGCCCGGCGGCGTGGCGAAGGTCGGCAGGCGCGGCGCCACCAGGCGCAGGTCGAAGGCGAGGTCGGCCGTGATCTCGCCGGCCCGGTCGACGACGCCCGGCCAGCGCGCGAAGCGCCGCCGCTGCTCGGCGTCGCTGCGCAGATGCGCGAGCGGCGAGGCGCTCAGCCACCCCTCCATCTCCTCCAGGCTGCGCCGGGCGCGGATCGCCGAGAGCACGTGGGCCCGGGGCAGGTCGCCGGGCGTGGCGTAGTGGACGTTGTTCGTCGCGACGATATCGACGCCCGCGCGCACCGCGACCTCGGCGAGCGCGTCGTTGCGCGCGACGTCGAGGGGCTCGCCGTGGTCCCAGAGCTCGACGGCCACGTGGTCGCGTCCGAAGCGCTCGACGAGGCGCTCGAGGGCGCGGGCCGCCGCGCGCGGCCCCTGCGCCTCGAGCGCGCGCGCGAGCGGACCCTTGCGGCACCCGGTGAGCACGAGCCAGTCGCGCGCGGCCGCCGCGACCTCGTCGAGGGAGAGGCGCGGCGCCCCCTTCTCGCCCCGCGCGAGGTGGGCCAGGCCCAGCGTGCGCGAGAGGCGCGCGTAGCCCTCGGGCGTGCGGGCGAGCACCACCACGTGCTCGCCCGAGGGGTCGGGGACCCCCGTGCGGTCGTCGCTCCCCCCCAGGGTCAGCTCGGCCCCGAAGACGGTGGCGAGGCCGAGGGCCCGGGCCGCCTCGGCGAAGCGCACCACGCCGTAGAGGCCGTGGTGGTCGGTGAGGGCCAGGCCCGACAGGCCCAGGCGCACCGCCTCGACGACGAGCTCCTCGGGGTCGCTCGCGCCGTCGAGGAAGCTGAAGCCCGAGTGGGCGTGGAGCTCGCCGTAGGCCGCCATCAGTCGTAGATCCCCACCAGCCACCACCGCCCGGCCTCGGTCACGACGAGCAGCGCCTCGCCGCCGGCCAGCACGACCTGGAGGTGCGCGCGCCGGCGCCGGCGCGACCACCACCGCTCCACCAGTGGCCACGGCCCGGCGTGCCAGACGACCGCGCGGCGTAGCGGCGTGGCGAAGACGACCGAGGCCGGCGGGGCGCTGAGCGTCCCGCGCGCGCCGAGCACGACCGGCCGGTCCCCCTCGTCGCGCACCTGCAGGGGCACCGGACGGGCCAGCGTCGTCGCCGGCGAGGGGGCCGCGAGTCGGCCCGGCCACGGGGCCCGGTCGGCGCCGTCGGCCTCGGGCGCCCCCCAGGGCACGAGGGTCGCCCGGTCCTCGGGCCCCCGCCCGCCGCGCAGGCGCGCCACGCACACCGCCTCGGCCCCGAGGCGCCGGCGCACGCGGTGGGCCGCGACCTCGGCCCGGTCGTCGCCGGCGCTGCGCTGGCCGAAGAAGCCCCGCTGCTCGCCCGACACCTCGACGACCCCGCGCAGCGTCGCCAGTCGCGCCTCGAGGCGGGGGTCGCGCTGGCCCTCGAGCTCGGCGAGCTCCCCGCGGGCCACGCGGTGCGCGTCGAGGACCCGGCGGTCGAAGCGCTCGGCGACGCGCGCCGGGTCGAGGTCGGCGAAGGCGCCCACCGTGCGCAGCCCCAGACGCTCGCCCGTCGTGGCGAGGTCGCGCCGGCCGAGCGCGGTGAGGGGCTGGGCCCGCCGGAAGGCGTCGCCGCGACCGAGCGGCACGACCACGCGCTGGCGCGCCGCGAGCTCGGCGCTGAAGAGGCCCTCGGCCACACCGAGGTCGGGCTCGACGCCGACGACCTCGAGCACGCACCGGCGCACGAGGCCGAGCACCACGTCGTCCCCGCCGAAGAAGCGACTCGGCCCGCGCAGCGGCAGCGCGAACAGCCCCAGGCGCACCGCCTCGGTGAAAGGGCAGAGGGCGTCGAGGGCGTCGAGCAGCTCGAGGGTCGCGCGCAGCGTCGACCCGTCGGACGCCTCGTCGCTGAGCGACTCGACCCAGACGGCGAGGAGGCGCTCCACTAGGGCGCCTCGGCCCGCCCGTCGCGGTTGGGCAGGACGACGACGTGCTCGCGCACGGGCCCCGCGGCCCCGCGCCCGCCGATCCGCACGCTCAGGCGACGCGCGTCGAGGCGACTCGTCGTGACCCACCGCGCGTCGACCACGCTGAAGAGCAGGTCGGCCGGCAGCGGCCACGGGGTACGCGGCTCGCTGAGGGCGAGCAGGACCGCGCCGCTCTCGCGCACGCGGTCGACGAGACGCCGGGCCGCCCCGTGGGCCGCCCGGCCCGGCGGGCGCACCACGACGAGGTCGACCCCGTCGAGCAGGTCGGCCGTCGACTCGGCCCACGCCCCGCGCGGGCGGGGCACGAAGAGCACGCGGCGCAGGTCGAGGCCGAGCTCGAGCATCGCGACGACCCCCGGGTCGTCGACCCCGACGACCCCCGCCCAGTGACCCTGCGCGCTCGACTCGGCGACGAGGGCGAGGGCGAGGCTCAGCCCGCCCCGGCCGGCCGGGGCCTCGACGACGACCGTCGAGCCGCGTCGCAGCCCCCCGCCCGGGACCCAGCCGCGCCACGGCTCACCGAGCGGCAGGAGACGGGTCGAGGCCAGGGCGACCGGGCGCAGCGTCGCCCGCAGTTCCGCGGGGATCGGGGGTCGGGAGAGGTCGGAAGCGAACATATGTTCGCCACAGTAGCGGGCGACGTGTAACTTGACAAACCCAGATTGACGTGGGACAATTTGGGGATGGAGCGCGTAACCCTTGGAAATCTGGCCCTACGGATCGACTCGGAAGCCTCGGCCTACGAGTACCTAGAGGGCCTTCGCTGGCCCGACAAGCCCGTCTGCCCCCACTGTGGGTCGATCAACGACCACTACTTCTTGAAGCCCGCCAACGGCCTCACGCGCACCACCACGCGAGGTGCAGAGTCGCCTCGTCGGGTGTGGAAGTGCAAGGACTGCCGCAAGCAGTTCTCTGTCACCACCGGGACGGTCTTTCACGGCTCGAAGGTGTCCCTTCGGACGTGGCTGTTCGTGTTCTTCGAGATGTGCTCGAACAAGAACGGGATTGCCGCTCGGGAGATCTCCCGGAAGTACGGAGTCGCCCCCAAGACGGCGTGGTTCATGACCCAACGGATTCGCGAGGCGATGGCGAATGACTCATCCGGCAAGCTCTCGGGCAACATCGTGGCCGACGAGACGTACATCGGCGGAAAGCCCGAAAACTGGCACAAGAACGACCCTCGGAGGGCTCAGTTCGTTTACGTCCCCTCAAGTGGTGTAATTTCGCGGCTCGCTGAATAGGCGGGCCATTGGGGCAATCTTCGGTGTGGAAGTTCAACTCACACCAAGGAGACCCCAATGACCCAGACCCAGTTTGACCTCAACGAGCTGCTCGAGGCAATCAAGGCCGGTGGCGACATCGACGTGTTGCGCCGCGGTGCCGAGATGCTCTATCAGGCCCTCATCGAGGCCGAACTCAGCGAGCGCATCGGTGCCGAGCGCTTCGAGCGAAGTGACAGTCGTCTCACCCAGCGCAACGGACATCGCGAACGCACGCTCTCGACCAAGGCCGGAGACCTCGAGCTCAAGATCCCCAAGCTGCGCGAGGGCTCGTTCTTCCCGTCGCTTCTGGAGCGACGCCGGCGCGTCGACCGTGCCCTGTTCGCCGTCGTCATGGAGGCCTACGTCCACGGGGTCTCCACGCGCAAGGTGGACGACCTGGTGCGCGCCCTGGGCATCGACGCCGGGCTGTCCAAGTCCGAGGTCAGTCGGATCTGTGCGGACTTAGACGACGAGATGGCCGCCTTTCGCTCTCGCGACCTCTCGGCCCTCGAGTTCCCCTACGTCTTCCTCGACGCCACCTACCTGAAGGCCCGCGTCGAGCATCAGGTGGTCAGCCGTGCCGTGGTGGTGGCAACCGGCGTCTCGAGCGACGGACGCCGCGAGGTGCTGGGCGTGGCCGTGGGCGACACCGAGAACGAGGCGTTCTGGGCCGAGTTCCTGCGCGGCCTGCGGGGCCGTGGGCTGCACGGTGTTCGTCTCGTGATCAGTGATCACCACTTAGGGCTCAAGAGCGCGATCTCCACCGTGATGGTCGGCTCGTCCTGGCAGCGCTGTCGGGTGCACTTCATGCGCAACGTGCTGGCGCGGGTGAACCGCACCCAGATGCCCATGGTGATCGCGGCCATCCAGACGATCTTCGCCCAGCCCGACGCACAGAACGTGAGAAGCCAGTTCGAGCGCATCACCGAGACTCTCGCGGGCCAGTTCCCCGACGTGGCGAACATGCTCGCGGGCGCGCGGGAGGACCTGCTCGCCTTCACCCACTTCCCCGAGGCCCACTGGCGAAAGATCTGGTCGACGAACCCCTTATCCGTTAACCGGCTATCGGGAGTCGGGGTGCCGTCGCCGCGTGACGGTCCACCGGTCATCCGACGAGGCCGGTCATGATCGCCCAATAGAGGAGGTTCCGATGACGGTGCGGGTGGAACGCAGTGGCGACGGGTTCGTGATCGCGGGCTCCTGGGAAGGGGTTGAGGTGGGCAACCGCTTCCTCTCCCATCTCGCAACGAGGCGTTTCTCCTCGGCTTCGGTTCGTGCCTACGCCTTCGACCTCTTGAACCTGGCACGCTTCTTGGAGTCGCGTGGAATCGGGCTCGACCGAGTTGTGCCCACTGACATCTTTGACTGGATCGACTGGCAAAGCACGCCACCGCGACACCATGAAAAAGTGGTGGCTCTGCACTCGGTCAGGGGTGCGGCCCCGACGTCGATCAACCGCCGCGCCGCCACGGCGCGGGCCTTCTTCGAATATCTCGTCATGGCCGGGCGGCGCGAGGACAACCCAGTGCCCACCGCACGGCGCGGACAGGGATTACGGCCAAAGGCGCGCGGCATGCTCGGTCACCTGGCCCCGGGCCGCTCAAGGCGCAGCGGCCGTCTGGTGCGCGAGCAGCGTCGGCTCCCCGAGGCTCTCGACGCGGCCGACGTGTCCGCCTTCCTCGTCGACCTGTGCACCCACCGCGATCGGGCGATCGTCCTCGCCATGGTGCTCGGCGGGCTGCGTGCGGGCGAGGTTCGCTCGCTTCAGCTCCGTGACGTCGACCAGGCACGCCGTCAGGTCCGCGTCGTCGGCAAAGGTGGACGGGAACGCCAGATCCCAATCGACCAGCCCTTCTTCACCGAACTCGCCGCCTACTTGCGAATGGAACGACCGCCGGGTCTGACGACCCTCGAGTGCTTCGTCGTCTTACATGGTCCGACGACGGGGCACGCTCTCAGCGAGGCCGGGTTGCGCAGCGTATTTCGCTACCACCGCGAGACCTCCGGTGCGCTACGGGTGAGGCCGCACCGGCTTCGCCACACCTACGGGACCGAGTTGGCGGCCGCGGGGATCGACCTGCTCGTTCTGCGATCCCTGATGGGACACGTCTCGCCCGAGACCACGGCGGGCTACGTGCACCTGTCGAGTGAACACGTGGCAGCCGAGTACGCGACAGCCCGGGCGGTGATGGGACGATGACGGCTGCAGTTGCGCGCTACGCGACCGTCGAGGATCACGCACTCCTTGACGGCTACGCGCGATTTTGCCACGAGATCGGAGCCAGCGACCGAGCGCTTCGCGACCGACTCCGCCTCGCCCGTGAGTTCCTCGCCCAGCACCCGGACCTCGATGCGTGGATGTCTCGCCCCACCCGATCCCGGCTCGAGGATCTCGCTCGCGTTGCGGCCTGGCCGTTCCTCGCGTGGGCGGGACTCAGTAGTCGTGTTCACCTCGACCTCGACCTGCTGAGTGTGAAAAACGTCGGCTCGATGAGCGCCACGATCCGCCACCTCGACCCGGAGGGTTTCGAACGACTGTGGGAGCAAGCCCGGCGCCTCGGCTGGAGCTACCACTGGGGACGAAGCGTCATCGACCAGTTCGTCCCAGCAGTGCTGGCCTTTTCCTCGGTGCAGATCGCGGATCTCTCGAAAGACCTGCTCGATGCGTTCGACACGGCACTCGGTGACGTGGCCAGCGCATCGGCGGCGACGCGCCGCCAGTGGGCTGGCCGGTTGTTCGGGCTTCGCCAACTGCTCTTCGAAGATGGCCGTCTTGACGCCCCACCCCAGCGCGGCCGGCGGGGCGCGACCACCGACGAGCAACTCGGTGTCGTGCCGGCGCCGGAGATCCGTCGCTCAATCGCGCGCTACGTGACGGCACGTTCGGCCGTCCTCTCGCGCTCGAGCGTCCACGGTCTCGTCAACGACCTCATTCCATTCGGCTGCTTTCTCGGCGAGGTCTTTCCCGAGATCACCTCGCTACGCCAACTCGAGCGCTCCCACATCGAGGCGTTCCTCGTCTGGAATCGCACGAGATCCTGGCGCGGACGCGTCGCCCGCGACCGGCAGGTGTCGGTGAGCGTCGTCCACGGCACTGTCCTCGCGGTGCGCAACTTCCTCGACGACATCACGCTGTGGGGGTGGGCCGATCGCCCGCGAACGCGCGTCGTGTTCACGAGCGACGTGCCGCGTCTTCCACGTCCGCTGCCGCGTGCGCTCGCCCCCGACGCGGACCACGCACTCATGGCCGCCGTCGCGTCCCTCGACGACCCATTCGCGCGTTGTGCCATCGTGCTCATGCGTCGGGCGGGTCTTCGCATCGGCGAATGCCTCGACCTCGAACTTTCTTGCGTCGTTGACTACGGTCCGTCGGGCACGTGGCTACGAGTCCCCCTGGGCAAACTCGGAACCGAGCGTTCAGTGCCGCTCGACGCCGAAACGATTCACGCCCTCGATGCGTGGACCGCCCATCGAGGCGTCCAGCGAGCCCACCTGCACCCAAAGACCGGTCAGGCGGTCGACTTTCTCTTCGCCGAACACGGACGTCGACTCGGACCCTGGCGGGTTCGCCAGGCTTTGCGCGAGGCGGCCGGAACAGCGAAGCTCTCTGGGGCGGATGGGGCGACGCTCACCGTCACTCCCCATCAACTACGCCATACCTACGCCACCGAGTTGGCTAACGCGGGGATGAGCCTGCAGGCGCTGATGTCCCTCCTCGGCCACGTGACCCCGGAGATGACGCTGCGCTATGCGACCCTGGCGTCACCCACTTTGCGCGCCGCCTACGACCAAGCCATCGGGAAGTTACGCTCCACGCTGCCGCTGCTCGTCGCCGTCCACCGCCCTCCTTCCTCGCAAGTGGACTGGCTCGCCAGCGAGTTCGTCAAGACCCGACTCGGCACTGGAACGTGTTCGCGACACGTCGCCGCCGGACCGTGTCCCTACGCCAACGTCTGCGAGACCTGCGACAACTTCGTGCCCAGCTCCTCCGCCATCGGCACCCTTCGCGAACAACTCGGCGATGTCGAGACGCTGCGGACAGACGCGAAATGGCGGGGCTGGGACTCCGAGGTCGGACGACACGACCGCATCGCCGCAGTGCTCCAGAACCATCTCGCCAAACTCGAAAATTGCCCCGCCCGGCCAAGTGCGGGTTGACTTGTCGGGTATGGCCGGTTAATAGAGCGGCTCAACCGTGAGATCAAGCGCCGCAGCGACGTGGTCGGGGTCTTTCCCAACGACGAGGCCGTTCACCGACTCGTCACGGCCGTCGTGCTCGAGGTTCACGACGAGTGGCAGGTGGCCGAGCGTCGCTATCTCTCCGAGACGTCGATGGCCCTGCTCAAACGCACGAGCGCCATCAACGCGACACCCGCGATCAAGCGACGTCGCGCGAGCTGAGGACCTAGCCTCGTCTCGTGCACGAGGTCGCCCGGCTCGAGGCCCTCCTGGGCGGGGTCCGGCCCACGCGGGGCGGCGTCCTGGCGGTCCTTGGCGAGAACGATCGGCTCATCATCACCGAGACCTTCGCGCGACCCTTTACCGTCACCCAGGTCGAAGAGATCGCCCTGCTCGAACACCACGGCGACGACACCTGGACCCTGCACGTGCGCTCACCAGAGGGCGAGTGGGAGGTGTTCTTCGACGTCGCCGAACACCAGCCATTCGACGTCATCCTCAGTGAGCTACACGACGATCCCAGTGGCTACTTCTGGGGTTAGAGCGCGGTTGCGCGCACGTCCGAACGACGACGTACTATCTCGTTCAGCCGGAGGTTGTTCCTACACCACTTGGCGGGACTTGATCCTCAGTTCGGTAACTCGACGGCCCGCAAGACCGCTGTGGTGGCCTTGATCGAGGCCGAGACAGACGAGGTCCGCGCCAAGGTCGTGACGACGGTGTCGGGCCCGAACATCCGTCGAGTGATCCGCGAGAACGTGGAACTGGCGAAGTCGGTCCTTCACACCGATTCATCCGGGTCCTACAGCGCCATTGGTCGAGAGATGGCAGCGCACCACGTCGTGAACCACCACATCGGCCAGTACGTGACGGCGCTGTCGGATGGGACCAACAAAGCCGAGAACTTCTTCTCGCAACTCAAGCGGTCGATCAGCGGGACGCACCACAGCGTGAGCCCCGAGCATCTGCACCGCTACGTGGCTGAGTTCGCGTTCAGGCACGGGTCACATGACATGTCTGATACCCAGCGGATGAATAGGTTGATTCTCAATATACCTGGTCAGCGGCTTGTATTTCGTGACAACGCACTTTAGGAGAGCGTGGGAGTTGTGCAAAACACGGTGCAGTGGCTGGTGATTTGTTGTGTACGAATGTTGACGTGTACCGGTGTGTCCGCTACCCTAAATACATCCCCCCAGTTGCTTCGGTAACTGGGTGCACGGCCCGCCTTCGGGTGGGCCGTTGCTCTTTTACCACGAAGATGGTTTGTAGAACGTTCCCGTGGCATCGTGCAGCGGATCGGCGAACTGGGACGCCAGAATCGCACCCTCGCGAATTTGCTTGAGGAAGTTGGCTTCTCTCGAGAGGACCCAACTTCTGCTTTTCTTCGGATGAGGATTCAGTATGCCGACGGTCATGCCCAACTCGTAACGCGCGATTTTTATGGGTTCAACCAAGTCGGAGTCATTCGAAATAACTACAGCCGTCGTGCAGCGTTTCTTGAAACCATCGTGGAGGAGCTGCGATGCGAGGTTTACATCGGACCCCTTCTCTTCAGTCTTGAAGACAAATTCCTTCTTGGGGGTTCCCGCCGCAGGATTGACTTTCTTCATCCATACCTTATGGGTCGTGAACTGCCCATAATGAATCTCCAAGTGAGGAATGGTCCGCAGCGCCCTTAGGTAAATGTCCTGACGCAAGGGCGCTTGCGGATCTGACGTTCCGTCAACCCGTGCAGTGAAGTAGCGGATCAACTGAATGTCATGCGTGGGGAGCAAGTTCTTGCAAAGGGCGTCCAAATCCAGCCATCGGCAACCGGACTTTCTCCTGAGGCTTCCGTAGTACAGATTGAATCCGTCTACATAAACGGCCGTTGACATTGAACGTAAGGCTAACGCCATCGGAACAAACCCCGTAGGTAGAATTGATTTATGCCTCGCGACGCCTTTGATGGTTACGACGAGCCGGTCAAGATCGACCTAGAGCCCGAAGAGGCCCTGGGTATCCTCCTGAGCGTGACCCCCCAGAATCGACTGAGGACTAGGTACTTCCAGCGGGTCGAAGCTGGGTAGCAGGGGGAGTTGGCTGACCCTTTCGAGAAGCCGCATTATTCGCGTTTCCACCTCTGAGAAGCACGTCGATGGAAGGCTTGACCAATCGCCGCTACTCAGTAGGGACCGTTCATGGTCGCCCCACGCAGCAGCCACGAATTCCCCCAGGTCAAGAAACCACTGGGTGAACTGCTCGTAGGTGTAACGGCCCCCCTTGGCACCGATGATGCTTTGGGAGTGATACTGGGTGAGGATGTCGAGGGCCTTTTGGCGATTCGCCTCGAGTTCTTCCCGAAGTGCTCGTTCGACCTCGATCCTTTTCCTCAGGGCTCTTCTGCCCGGGACCCACATGCCCTCGCTGAACGAGGCGAGCAAGAAGTAGACCCCAGGAGCGATCAAGAGACCTCCCCACAGGAGGGGCCAATAGTCGTGGGCCGAAAGTTTCTCGGCGACAATGACGATGCCCCCGATCACGGCAGAACCTCCGAGGACAGCGAAGATTTCGGGGCGCCCCGTGTTGTCGGCCATTCGCCGAGAATATCCGCATTTGGGTTTGTCATGTTACACGTCGCCCAGTAGCGAGGCCGCGTCACGGCCGCCAGCCCGGGCCCCGACGGGCAGACTGGGGCTATGTGCGGCCGCGTCGCCCTCTTCACCCCGCCGGCCCACCTGGCCCGGTTCCTCTCGGCCGCCCTCGCGGCCGGGCTCGACCCGGAGGGCACCCCGAGCTGGAACGTCGGCCCCCAGCGCTCCCTCGTCGCCGTCGCCGAGGGGCCCGAGGGCCGGGTCCTCGACCGCTACCGCTGGGGTCTCGTCCCCGCCTGGGCGAAGAGCCCCGAGATCGGCAACCGCCTCTTCAACGCCCGCGCCGAGACCGTCGCCGAGAAGCCCTCCTTCCGCGCGGCCTTCAAGTCGCGGACCTGCGCGATCCCCGTCGACGGCTTCTACGAGTGGGACCACCGTCCGGGCGCGAACCGCCAGCCGCACTACTTCACCCGCGTCGACGGTGAGCCGCTGGTGCTCGCCGGGCTCTACGAGCACTGGCGCGACCCCGCGACCGACCAGACGCTCCTGACCTGCACCGTGATCACGACCGAGCCGAGCGCCGACCTCGAGCAGATCCACGACCGGATGCCCGTCGTGCTCGACCCCGACGACCTCGAGGCCTGGCTCGACGTCGCGAGTCACGAGGCCGACGAGCGCCAGGGTCTCTTGCGTCCGGCGCCGACGGGCACGCTCGCCCACCACGCCGTCACCAAGGCCGTGGGCTCGGTGCGCAACGACGGACCCGGGCTCATCGAGCCCGAGTCGACCACCCTCTTTTGACCCCGGTGAGCGGACGTGGCTCGGGGCTCGCTCGAGAGCCCACCGCGGCGCGGCGAGCACGGGTCTGACCCTCTCCCGTGATCGGGCCCGGCGCCGACGGCCCGGACACGTCGGATGCCCCCTTTCGTTGGCGGCTACGCGTCGCTCGGGCCGCTCTCGGGATAGACGCGGTAGCCGGCGAACGTGCGATGGGTGAACGAGCGGTAGAAGCCCGTGCTGTCCTCGAGCGCGAGCAGGTCGACACGCTGCGCGCCGGAACGAGCGAAGGCCTCTCGCACGAGCCGCGTGGCGATCCCCCGTCCCCGAGCCGCCGCCGCCACGACCACGAGGTTCAAGAACGCCTGGATCTCACCGTCGGTGAGCATCTGGGCGAATCCGACCACTGCACCGTCCTCGAGGGCCACCACGCTGACCACACCCGGCGCCGTCAGGACGCGTAGGGCGCGCGCGGGGTCCGCCGGAAAGGTCGGCCACCCTTCGGCCTCGCACAGCCCGACGACACCCGCCAAGTGCTCCTCGGCAAAGTCGACGTAGCGCATCGCTCCGGGAGGCTAGCCAGAGTCCGCTCGCCCCAACGCCCTGGCGACGGCCCCACGGCGGTGGGCGCGTCGCTTCAACGCCGTCCGGGTGGGCTTCCGGTCGCTCACTAGCCTTGGGCGGTGCTTCGGCTGCGCCCCTACCGCCTCGATGACGAGGCCGCGGCCCTCGCCGCGGACGAGGCGCTGCGCGCCGAGGACTTCCCCTTCTTGTTGCGGGCGCCCGATCGCACCTGGGCGGAGTTCGTCCAGGACCAGCGCGACCACGTCGTCGGCCGCTCGCTGCCCGGGGAGTGGCCCCCCGGCACCCAGCTCGCCGCGGTGGACAACGACGTCCTCGTCGGAAGGGTCTCGCTGCGCTTCGCCCTCACCAACCCGTTCCTCCTCGAGCACGGCGGCCACGTCGGCTACGCGGTGGTGCCCGTGTGGCGCGGACGGGGCTACGCGACCGAGATGCTCCGCCAGGCCGCGATCGTCCTGCGCGCCCACGGCGTCGAGAGGATCCTCGTGACCTGCGACGTGGCGAACGAGGCGTCGCGCCGGGTAATCGAGAAGAACGGGGGCCACTTCGAGCGCCTGAGCGCCGTGGACGCCGACGGCGGGCCCGAACGGCGCTACTGGATCGAGTGATCTGACCCCGGACGGTCGAAAACCCCGAGTGACCAGTGGGCCGAAGCCCACCCGCCCCTCGGGGTTTCCGAGGCACACCACCGGCACCCCGTGTCGGACAGGGCACCGCTAGCGGCATGCACTCCACGCCATTGGCCTCTCGCGGGTCGCGGACCGAACTCCGCTACCGCTCGAGGGGCTCCGTCCCCCTTGCGGGGTCCCTCGCCCCCCGCCTCCCTCTCACCTCTCGGCTCGAAGTCGGTGGGCAGGTACTGCGTGGACTACGCCCGTCACTGTGCCAGAGCCCCGGGGCCCCGCCAAGGGCCGGGGGCGAAATCATCGGGTTTTGCCCAACTCCGGGACCGTTTTCCACCGGTTTGGCGCGTACGGCCCGAGTAACCAACGACTTAGGCGCACGTTATCCACACCGAGCGCACTCCACCACGTGCTCACGACAGCCTCACGCGGACCGCGCCACGGGGCTCAGGCCCTGCTCAGGCGCTCCACCCACCGACCGTGGGGGTGGCACCACCCCCATCGTACCGGGACCTCACCCGGACGCGACGTCACCACCTGGCTCGCGCCGCGTCGTCGCTCGTCGGTCGCCTCCTCGAGGTCGGGCCACGCGACCAGGGTCGACTCGATCGAGACCCACGCGACGTTGCTCGACGCGCCGAGCTCGCGCAGCGCCTCGTAGTAGGCGCGCCGCTCGGGCTCGGTGAAGTAGATGGCGGACCAGGTGTTCATCACCACGCGCAGCTCGCAGCCAGCGGCCAGCTCGAGGGCGTCGTCAAGTCGATCGAGCGCGTCACCTTTGAGCAGGGTGGTCACCGGCCACGTGCGGTAGCGCGCGACGATCGCGTCGAAGCGCTCGTGGCGACGGCGCTCCTCGGGCCACAGACAGGCCTTCAGCCACAGCCGGTCCTCGTCGTCGCCGAGGTCGAGGGGGTACGGGTCGATCCCCACGCGCACGCCGACGCTCGGCAGCGGCGTCGCGCGGTCGACCTCACCCTCGTCCTCGCAGACCAGGGTGAGCGGGTCGCCGTCGTCGCGCGCGCGCACCGGGAACTGGTCGAAGTAGAGGTTGATGCCCGCCGAGGTCCCGACGTCGACGACGGCCAGTGTCTCGTGGGGCGAGACCAGGTCGCGCACGACGGCCTGGAGCACGGCGCTGCGACCGGGCTCGTTGGTCTGAGTCGAGCGCCACAGCTGGGTGCGCACCACCTCGGGCTCGTCGCGCACGACCTCGACCACGGCGTCGGCCGCAGCGCCGACGTCGATGGGTGCACCGCGATGGATCGCGTCGTAGAGGGGCCCGAGCACCGGGTGGCCGAGGAGGGCGGCGCGGTGCAGCGCGGCGAGGACCAACATCGGGTTGCGCTGCTCGACCCGCACGCTCGCGAGCAGGCGCAGCGCCGCCTCGTCGGCCTCGAGGCGCGCGAGGAGCGCGGCGTAGAAGGGCAGCCGATCGAGGTCTTCGGGCGCCAGGGCGAAGTGGTAGCGCCGGCGCGCGTCGTCGAGGTCGGCCTCGTCAGCCACGGAGCGCCTCGGACACCTCAGTCCTCGCGCGAGAGGGAGCGCGCCGAGAAGGTCACGACCCGCGTCTCGGGTACGGCCGCGGCGACCGCGCGACGCACCTCGTCGCCGATGCGCTCGCACGCCTCGACCGGGGTCTCGGGCGCCACGTACCCCTCGACCTCCACGATCAGGGCCCGACCGGTCCAGCGGCCCTTGGCGTGGACGTGGCCGACGCCCGCGACCGCGCTCGCCGCCGCGGTGGCGGCCTCGAGCGTCTCGGGCGCCACCGCGTCGACCAGGCGCACGATGACGTCGCGGCTCACGTCGTAGGCCACGTGCGCAACGATCCCGGTGATGAGAAGTCCCGCCACCCCGTCGGCCCACCACAGCCCGCCGGCGACCCCGACCAGGCCGAGGAGGGCCCCGGCCGAGGAGGCCGCGTCGATCCACGAGTGACGGGCGTCGGCCACGAGCGCGGCCGAGCGGATGCGCCGGCCCACGCGCAGCTTGTAGCGGGCGACGAGCAGGTTGGCGAGGACCGCGAGCGCCGCCGCCGCCACACCGACCCCCAGGTGCGACGCCGTGGCGCCGTCGAGGAGCTTGCGCACGCTGACCACGAGCGCGAGCGCCGCGCTCGCCCAGATCAACAGGGCGACCCCGAGGCCCGAGAGGTCCTCGGCCCGGTCCCAGCCGTAGGGGTGCGACGCCGTGGCCGGCCGGCGCGACACCCGCAGCCCCACAAAGACGATTCCCGAGGTGCCCACGTCGGCCAGGTTGTGGAACGCGTCGCCGAGCAGGCCCGCCGAGTGGCCGAGGGCCGCGATCGCTAGCTCCACCGCCCCGGCGAGGCACAGGCCACCGGCCGACCAGGCGACCGCCCGGTGGGCCGCCCGCCGGTCGGCCGACTCCCCGCCGTCGTTGATGCGCGGCGCTGGTCCCCACGGGGCGCACGAGCCGGCGTCGTGGCTCACGCGTCACCCCCGCGGCGGCTTCGGCGCCGGGGCACCCGGGCGTGGCCGGAGTGGAAGAGCGCCTGCTCGGCGAGGGTGCGCACGTGCTCGTCGTCGGTCGAGTAATAGGCCCGCGTGCCGTCTCGACGGACGGTCACGACGTGGGCGAGTCGGAGCTTGGCCAGGTGCTGGGAGACGGCGGCCGCGGTCATGCCGACGTGGTCGGCGAGTTCGTTCACCGAGTGCTCGCCGTGCAAGAGCGCCCACACGATCCGCAGGCGCGTCCGGTCCGCCAAGAGCCGCATCGTCTCGACCGCGACGTCGACCTCGCGAGCCGAGGGCTCTCTGACTATCTGCGTAACCATGCAGATAACACTAGCGACGAATCGCCACTGCGTACCCCGAGCCGCGTCGCGCGGCGCGCGCAGCGCTCCTGAAACCGAGAGGCTCAGTGGACCTTAAGAGGTCCATCCGTAAATACGTGAACTTAAGTGACCCGAACCGCGACCGTTGGAATTCAAACGAGACACAGATTCCGTAAGTCTCCCGAATCAGTGCTTATAGACAATCAGTACTATCATTGTCGCATGGGGAATCGAGAAGACATCTCAACCGGAATGCTCCTTCGCCAGGCTCGCCTCGGCGCCGGACTATCGCAGACCGAAGTCGCCCGTCGTGCTCATGTTGCTCAAAGCGTTATCAGTGCCTACGAGTCCGGCCGCAGAGAACCCTCGGTCTCAACGCTCGAGCGTCTCATCCGCGCGACGGGACACCGCCTCGTTCTCGATCTTGAGCGTTCGAGCGACTGCCCACCCGGCCTCCCCGACACCCCCCTTGGTCGCCGACTCCGCCATCACCGACGCGCCATACTCGCCTGTGCCGAGCTCCACGGCACGAACAACGTCCGCGTCTTTGGCAGTACGGCGAGGGGTGAAGACCAGTCTGATAGCGATGTCGATTTCGTGGTCGACCTGGCCAGGGGTACGGGACTGTTTAACTTAGAGGCACTACGCAGAGAGCTTTCGGAAATACTCAGCGTGCCTGTTGACGTCGTCCCGTCAGACAGCCTCCGGCCCCGGGTTCGAGAAGAGGTCGAGCGTGAGGCTATTCCCATATGAGCTCACGACGGGACGAGGAGCGCCTCGCCGACGTCGTTGATGCGATTGCCGCAATCAGGAGCCACCTCACTCGCGGTGAATTATCCGACGGACTCATCTTCGACGCCGTTCGGGTACGTCTGATCGAAATTGGAGAGTCCGTAAAACAGTTAGATCCCAAACTCGTCGAGAGCGAGCCGAATGTCCAGTGGACGAGCGCTGGCGGAATGCGCGACTGGCTTGCCCACCACTACTTCGACACCTCGCGAGCAGTAGTCGAAGCAACGATCACCGAGGATCTTCCACCACTTGCTGAAGCCGTCCTACGGCTTCAGGCGCGCCTAGAACTCGCCAAACAGCACGCTCGCGACGTCCCAGGTCTCGATCGCAACGACGATCGCGGGCTCGGACGATAGCGCTCGGATGACAGCAGTGCCGATCACTCCAGGTGCTGCGAAGCCGGAAAAGCGTCGGCCCTAAGATCTCGATCCAAACACGACCGACCAATTCGTTCAATGACTCGGAGTGGACCTTGAGTCACACATTAAGAACCACTCGGATTGTGTGCTCGTACGAACGTCGAACTTCCCTGAAGGGCAGACGCTGTCTACAGCAAGTCGATGAATTCGCTCACCGTAATGTCAGACTGTCGAAGATCTGCCGCAAGCGTCCCACGTGCAAGTTCCCGGTGAATCGGGACAATCGCCGTTCTGTCCCGTTGATTGCGGAGTTTCACATGACTGCCTCGCTGCCCGATCTCTGCAAAGCCAATCTTCTTGAGCGCAGTGACGGTCTCTTGACCAGAAACAACAGGTAGCGCGGGACTCACGCAGGAATCAAAACAGTGGTGATGATCGGTGGCTCAATCGAGTCGGGGAGGTCTTCCCCTTCGAAGTACAAGCCCAGCGCCTCTTCTAGATTCGCGACAGCCTCTTCAACCGTCTCACCTTGACTGACGACGTCGACGTCCAAGCACCGGGCGACATACCAAGGCTCTTCGTGGGTGACGGCGACAGTGAACTTCATCATTCAAATCGCACCAGCGGCCCGTGTCATCAGACCCGGTTCTCATTCTGTTCCGGAGTGGAGGTGATGGGATTCGAACCCACTGCCTCTACATTGCGAACGTAGCGCTCTACCAATTGAGCTACACCCCCGACGAGGGGCCATTCTACCCGAAGGCGCGCCGGGCTCCGTACGAGACGGACCGCGAGGGGATCTCGGCCCACTCGTCGCGATCGTCCCACTCCTCGTCCCAGCGATCCCACCCGTCGGACGCACGGGACTCGGGCTCGTCCTCGTAGTCGTCGCGCGCGTAGGCGACGGGCGTCGGGTACGCACGCCCGGTGGCGACGCGCCCGAGCGATAGGTACCCCTGGCTCAGCGCGAACAGCGCGAGCGCGACGTAGCCGACGACGAGGAGCCACGCCAGGTAGGCGAGGTCGGCGACCAGCGAGATCGAGGTCACGAAGGCGAGCGCGCTGAAAAAGAGCGCCGAGCCGAGCAGGCCCACGCTGATGCGCCGACGCTGGACGCGCGTCGAGGTCCGCCGTAGCGGCTCCTCGTTGTAGGCGAGCGAGGCGTCGGTCGGGAACGTGGAGTAGGCGCGCGCGTAGGGGCTCGCGCTCGACGGACGTGACGCGACGCGCGCGCTCGAGCGCGACGTGGCACGCGCACTCGGACGTGACGCGCCGTAGCGGCCGACGCCCGCAACCTCGTCGCGATCGAAGTCGTAGTCCTCGCTCCACTCCTCCCAGGTACCGCGCGACTCGAGTGAGCGGTACGTGTCCTCGGGGTGAACGAGGGTGAGGCGGGGTCGTCGCGGCGCGTACGCGTTCGCGGCGCGCGTCGCGACCGGGGCCGGTGCGTCGTCGTAGTCGTACTCGTCGAGCCGGTGCACCGGCGCCACCGCGTAGCCCTGTCTACTCAGGATCTCGTGCTCGGTGTGGAAGCTCTCGATCGAGCGCTCGGAGCGCACCTCGCGGACCTTGCGCACGACGATGGGGGTCAGCAGCGCCAGCCACAAGAGCGCGAGGAAGATCAGCAGCACGGGCCTCGCCTCGTCCTCCGGTGCCGCGACATTGCGCCAAATGTACCGGTGGGACGGGGAAAGCTGGTGGATATCAGGACTCGTGCAGGCCGCACTCGTCCTTAGCGAGGCCGACCCAGCGACCGGAACGGCGACTCTCGCCGGGTCGGGGGGGCAGGGTCATCGCGGCGCAGCCGATCGACCCGTAGCCCTTCGCCCAGAGGGGGTGCTCGGGCAGGCCGTGGCTCGAGAGGTAGTAGGCGACGTCGTCGTCGGTCCACGTCGCGAGGGGGTTCACCTTCACCAGCGAGAAGCGCCGGTCCCAGCTGACGACCGGGGCGCCGTCGCGCGTAGGGGCGTCGACCCTCTTCAAAGCGGTTATCCACGCGCTGCGCCCGTGCAGGGCCCGCGCCAGGGGCTCCACCTTCCTCAACTCACAGCAGCGAGCGGTCCCGCACGGCCACGCCTCGGCCTCGGGCGAGGGCGTCGTGCGCACGACCCGCAGCGACCAGTCCCTCTCGAGGCGCGCGAGGAACTCGAGGGTCTCGGGGAAGTGGCCGCCGGTGTCGAGGAAGACCACCTCGAGCGAGGGCCGGATCGAGCGGGCCATGTGCAAAAGGGCCACGTCCTCAAAGGAGCACGCCAGGACCGCTCCCGAGCCGAACCGGCGGAACACCCAGCTCAAAACGGCGAGCGGGGGGGCCGACGCCAGGCGCGCGTCTTCGCTCTCGAGCTCGGCTAAGAGGGCCCGGTCAGGGCTGTTCTCGGACATCGCGGCCAATGCCTAACTTTCTCTAGTGTATTTGTAGAATACACTGGCAGACAGCCCATGACCGCGCTCGCCCCCTCCCCCACGTCCTCCGGGCTCGACCACCTCGACGCGCTCGAGTCCCACGCCCTCTACATCTTGCGCGAGGTCGTCGCCGAGTGCGAGCGTCCCGTCCTGCTCTTCTCGGGGGGCAAGGACTCGGCGGTCTTGTTGCACCTCGCGGCCAAGGCCTTCGCCCCCCAGGGCCTGCCCTTCCCGGTGCTGCACGTCGACACCGGCCATAACTTCCCCGAGGTCCTCGACTTCCGCGACCGGGCCGCCGCGCGGCTGGGGGCGCGACTGCTGGTGGCGAGGGTCCAGGATTCGATCGACGCCGGACGGGTCGCTGACCCCGGAGCCCTCGCCTCGCGCAACCGGCTCCAGTCGGTCACCCTGCTCGACGCGATCGCCGAGCATGGCTTCGACGCCGCCTTCGGTGGGGCCCGACGCGATGAGGACAAGGCCCGGGCCAAAGAGCGCGTGCTCAGCTTCCGCGACGAGTTCGGTCAGTGGGACCCCCGCCGCCAGCGGCCCGAGCTCTGGCGTCTCTACCAGGGCCGGGTCAACCCCGGTGAGCACGTGCGCGCCTTCCCCCTCTCGGACTGGACCGAGCTCGACGTCTGGCAGTACGTGGCGCGCGAGCGCCTCGACCTGCCCTCGATCTACTTCGCCCACGAGCGGCCCGTGGTGGCCCGCGACGGGATGTGGCTCGCGGTCGGGGAGTTCGTCGAGCCCCGCGACGACGAGGTCGTCGAGGTCCGCACGGTGCGCTTTCGCACCGTGGGCGACGCCACGGGGACCGGAGCGGTGCTCTCGAGCGCGCGCACCATCGAAGAGGTCGTGGCCGAGGTGGCCACGGCCACCATCTCGGAGCGCGGCGCCACGCGCGGCGACGACCGCTTCTCGGAGACCTCGATGGAGGACCGCAAGCGCGAGGGCTACTTCTAGATGCCCGTCGCCACCAAGGACGTGCTGCGCCTCGCCACCGTCGGCTCAGTCGACGACGGCAAGTCCACCCTCATCGGTCGGCTCCTCGTCGACACCCGGCTGCTCGCCGACGACCACCTGGACGCCGTAGCCGCGGCCTCCGAGCGACGCGGCATCGGCGACCTCGACCTCAGCTTCGTCACCGACGGCCTACGAGCCGAGCGTGAGCAGGGCATCACCATCGACGTCGCCTACCGCTACGCGACGACGCCCACGCGCAAGCTGGTTATCGCCGACTGCCCCGGTCACGTGCAGTACACGCGCAACATGGCCACCGGCTCCTCGACCGCCGACCTCGCGCTGGTGGCTATCGACGTCGCCTCCGGGCTCAAGGAGCAGACCCGCCGCCACCTCGTGATCGCCGCCCTGCTCGGGGTGCGGGCCCTGGTCGTCGCGGTGAACAAGATGGACACGGTCGAGTGGTCGCGTGACGCCTACGAGCGCGTCGTCGGCGAGGTCGTGGCTCTCTCGACGACGCTGGGCGCCACGTCGGTCGTGGCCGTGCCGGTGTCGGCCCTCTACGGCGACAACGTCGTCGAGCGCTCCGCGCGGGCCCCGTGGTACGAGGGCCCGACCGTGCTCGAGGCCCTCGAGTCGAGCGACGCGGGCGCCTGGGAGCGCAGTCGCGGCTCGCGCCTGCCGATCCAGTGGGTCCTGCGCCAGCCCGGCGGCGGGCGCACCTACGCCGGTCTCGTCTCGGGCGAGGCGCTGCGCGTCGGCGACGCCGTGACCCTCCTGCCGGCGGGGATCGAGACGACGATCCGCTCCATCCGCTACGGGGGGCGGGCCCTCGGCGAAGCGGCCGTGGGGCTCGCGGCCGACGTGGAGCTCGCCCACGAGACCGACGCCGGTCGCGGCGACCTCATCGCGACCGCCCCCCTGCCCCGGGTGACCCGCGAGCTCGAGGCCACGGTCTGCTGGTTCGGCGACGACCCCCTCGAGCTCACCGGCGGTCGCCTCCGGCTCAAGCACACGAGTCGCACCACCCCGGTGCGGGTGCGCGCGATCGAGGGGCGCCTCGACGTCGGCTCGCTCGAGGTCACCGACGCCTCGGCGCTCTCGACCAACGAGATCGGGCTGGTTCGCCTCGCGTGCGCCGAGCCGCTCGTCGTCGACGACTACCGCGAGGACCGCGTGACCGGCAGCTTCGTGCTGGTCGACGCGACGACCCACGCCACGGTCGCCGCCGGCATGGTCGGCCGGCCCCCCTTCGCCACGACCCGCCGGTAGTAACGTCGCTCCCTCGTGAGCGATCCCGGTGACGTCCTCGGCCAACCACCGCCGGTCGCGACGCCCACCCCCCTCTCGCGCAACCGCAACTTCCGACTGGTGTGGATCGGCCAGGTCCTCTCGGGGCTGGGCACCGAGTTCGGCTTCCTCGCCTACCCCTTGTTGATCCTCGCCCTCACGGGCTCGGCGGTGCTCGCCGGCGCCGTCGCCACCGTGACCTCGGTCGCCGCGTTCGCCGTGCGCCTGCCGGCCGGGGCCCTCGTGGACCGGTGGGACCGACGGGTCACGATGATCGTCTGTGACGGGGTGCGTACCCTCACCCTGGCGGCGCTCGCGGGGCTCGTGGCGACCCACCACGTCACCTGGTGGGTCGTGCTCGTCGCGGCCACGATCGACCGGGTGGGCGACACCCTCTTCACGCCCGCCTCCAACGCGGCCCTGCCGGCGATCGTCCACGACAGCCAGCTCGAGAGCGCCTGGGCCGCCTCCGAGGGGCGCCAGTACGGGGCGAGCCTGCTCGGCCCGGCCCTCGGCGGCGTCCTCTACGGGATCGCCCGGACCCTCCCCTTCGTCGCCGACGCCGTCTCCTACGGCGTCTCGGTCGCGACCTCGGCCGCCTTGCGGGGCCGCTTCACGCCCGAGCGCGGCGCTGCCCGGACGAGCCTGTGGCGTGAGACCGTCGAGGGCGTCCGCTTCACCCTGGGCCACCCCCTGCTGCGCGCGGCCGTGATCCAGGCGCCGCTCATCAACTTCGCCATCAACGGCGCGCTCTTCACGGTCATTCTGGGGCTGCGCGTCGACGGGGCGGCGCCCGGCGTCGTCGGGCTCACCGAGGCCCTGGCCATGAGCGGCGGACTCGTCGGGGCCATCTTCTCGTCGCGGATCCAGCCCCATCTCACCTTGACCCGCGCGGTCAACCTGCTCACCGTGGGCGGGACGATCGTGCTCGTTCTCGCGGCCCTCGTCATGCCCTCGCCCCTCGTGGCGCTGCCCCTCGCCCTGCCGCTCTTCATCGCGCCCACCACCAACGCCGTGCTCTTCGCCGCCATGTTCCGCGCCACCCCCGAGCAGCTGCGCGGTCGGGTAACCAACACCCTGATGCAGCTCTCGACCGGCCTGGCCGCCCTCGCGCCAGTGGTCGCGGGGGTCGTGACCGCGCGGTTCTCGGCCAGCTGGGCCCTCGGGGCCTTCGCCGGCGCGATGGCGATCGCGGCCCTGGTCGCCCGACGCATGGGTCCGGCCCTGGCGGCCGCGGCGTCGCCCGCGTCCGGGGCATCGCCCCCCACGGCGCCGGGCTCTTAGCGCCTTTTTAGCGCCACCGAAGGGCTCCCTAACCTTGTCCCCCTAGCGTCGAGACGTCGTCGTGAAGGGAGTGAGATGGCTTTCGACAACACCCCTGAGAACGTCCCCGCGGGCGAGGCGCGCGACGCGGCGCCCTCGAACCCCGAGCCCGTCACCGTCGCGGGGGCGACGCCTTCCCCCGAGACCGCGCCCCCGGGTCCCGCACCCGTGAGCGTGCCCGGCCGGCCCCGCGGCGAAGCCTGGCTCGTGCGCGCGGCGGCCGCGGCCGTCCTGGTGCTCTCGATCGGGGGCGTCGGCTTCGTTCTCGGCCACTGGGTCGACCGACCCCCGGCGCCGGCCTACGCCTTCCCCTATGCGCCCTCGGGCCCCGGAGGCTCGATCACCGTCCCGGGCTTTGGCACGCTCCCCTTCCCGGGCTTTAGCTTCGGCTCCGGCGCGCCCGGGTCCGCCGCGACCCAGTCCAACTCGCGCGCCGCCCGGGTCGCGGCCCGGGTGAGCCCGGGCCTGGTGGACATCGTGTCCACCTACGCCTACGCCGGCGCCACCGGTGAGGGCACCGGCATGATCCTCACCCGGGGTGGCCTCGTCTTGACCAACAACCACGTCATCGAGGGCGCGTCGTCGATCAGCGTGCGCAGCGTCGCCACGGGCCAGACTTACCCCGCGACGGTCGTCGGCTACGACGTGACGGCCGACGTGGCCCTCTTGCAGATCCAGGGCGCGTCCAACCTGCCGACGGTGCGCGTCGCCGCCACGGAACCCTCGATCGGCGACCGGATCGTCGGGATCGGCAACGCCGGGGGCCTCGGCGGCACCCCGAGCTACGCCGCGGGCAAGGTCGTCGCGCTCAACCAGACGATCACCGCGAGCGACGAGAACAACCCGAGCGGCTCCGAGACCCTGTCGGGGCTCATCGAGATCAACGCCGACATCCAGCCCGGCGACTCGGGCGGGCCGCTCGTGAACGCCCGGGGACGGGTCGTGGGCATGGACACGGCCGGCTCGTCCACCAACGGGGGCTTCGGCTTCGCCCCCACCGGCGCCGCCAACCAGGGCTACGCCATCCCCATCTCGAGCGCCCTCAGGATCGTCACGGCGATCAAGGACGGCCGGTCCTCTCCGAGCGTGCACGTGGGCGACACCCCCTTCCTCGGCATCCTCGTCGACGGGGCGCGGCCGGGTAGCACGCCCACGAGCGGGGTCACCATCGCCCAGGTCCTGCCCAACGGGCCGGCGGCCCAGGCGGGCCTCGTGGCCGGGGACACGATCACCGCGATCGACACGACGCCGGTCACCAACGGCAGCTCGTTGCAGGCGGCCATCTTGACCTTCCACGTGGGCCAGCGCGTGACGGTCGCCTACACCACCCCGGGCGGGACGACCTCGTCAGCCACGCTCACCCTGGGCTCGGGCCCGGCCCAGTAGCTAGGGACCCTCGACGACGTAGGCCCGCGCCGTGGCCGCGCCCTCGCGCAGGGCGCGCGCCGCGGTGTAGGCCTCGCCCTCGTACCAGGCCACGGCCGCCTCGAGCGTGTCGAACTCGATCACGACCGCCCGGTGCGCGGGCGCGGCGCCCTCGAGCGAGGCGGTGCGTCCCCCGCGGGCGAGGTAGCGTCCGCCGGCCGCGGCCACTGCGGGCCCGGCCAGCTCCTTGTAGCGCTCGTAGCGCTCGGGGTCGGTGACCTCCGCCTCGTAGACCACGTACGCACTCATCGTCCCTCCTCGCCCCGGGGTCTATCGCAGCGTAGGTGCCCGGGTCCGGGGGCGGCCCCGACCCGACGCTCCCCTAGAACTGCACCAGCATCGTGAGCAGGGCCAGCGCGATGAGGGCGAGGGCCGTGTCGATCGAGAGCCGCAGTCGACGGCCCTCGCCGGCCGGAGCGCGCCCCTCGCGGGCGGCCTCGCGGGCGACCTCGGCCTCCAGGGGCAGGGTGCGCGCCTCGAGGTGGCCGGCCGCGAGCACGTAGAGCACGATGCCCACGACGACCCACGCGTGGTCGAGCGAGACCGACGGACCGCCCGACAGGGCCATGACGAGCCCGGTCACCGGCAGGAGGTGGACGAGTCGCGCCGCCCAGTTGCGCCCCGCGGGCAGGCGTCGGGCCTGGGTCGCGGGGTCGGCGCCCCGGGCGACGGCGTCGGCCGCG
>DASSZS010000015.1:0-6962 GCA_035702745.1 Acidimicrobiales bacterium
ATGCTCGAGACCGACGGCGGGGCCATCGTGAACGTCACCTCGGTCATGGGGCGCGTCGCCGGGCGCGGCTACGCCGCCTACGGCTCGACCAAGGCCGCCCTCGCCCACTACACACGCCTCGCGGCGAAGGACCTGGCCCCCCGAATCCGGGTGAACGGCCTGGCGGCCGGCTCGACGGCGACCTCGGCGCTCGAGATCGTGATGACCACCCCCGAACTCAAGGCGATGATGGAGGACCTGACCCCGCTGCACCGCATCGCCGAGCCCGAGGAGATGGCCGCGGCGGTGGTCTACCTCGTCTCACCCGCCGGGGCCTTTCTCACCGGCAAGATCCTCGAGGTCGACGGGGGCACCGACGTACCCAGCCTCGACTTCGCTCTCCCCGACCTCTAGTCGGGAGCCGCCCGGACCACATCGAAGGACGCGGGTACGCCGCGGCCCGAGCCCCCTGGGTGCGAACGCTCACGACGTGACACCGTCTTTGAGGCGTGGTCGCCCTCGAACAACCCAGCTCGTGCCGGGTCCCGCCCGAGTTCAGCACTCCGCCCCGCCCAGTACGCCTCGATCACGTCGCGGCGAACGGGAAGCCCCGGATCGTCCCCCAAGTCGTCGGTCGAGCCAAGGGCGCGAATCACCATTGCCGTGATGGTGTCGGGAACGTCGGGACGGAACCTGTCAATCATCAAGGACCGTCCGCGCTCGACCCGGAGGTGCGTTCGCTGCTCGATGACCATGAGATCGAAGTAGTCGCACAGCGCCCCTCCGCCCCAAGGGCCTTCAGCTTCATGGCGAGTATGTTCGCGACGCCGGCCACCCTGACACCCGCAACACTCGTCGTGGGCTCGACGAGCGTCAGTTGCGGGGTAGAGAACACCTGGATCCGGGTGTCGTCGAGGGTGCCGCTCAGCGTATCGGCCGTGCGTGTGTCGAAGAGGGCGCGCAGCGGGACGCGACCACGTGCGGTTGCCCGGCGACTTTCCGCGAGATCTCGCAGTAAGCCACGGCGTCGCCGGCGTCCGCGACGGTCCCCCCCTCGCCCCCGCCGAGGTGCCACCATCGTCCCTACGAGTCGGCGCGACCCGTAGGGAGCCGGGGCCCCCCGCGGAGTTGGCCGGACCGCCCGAGGAGAAGACGGAGACCGCGTGACAGCCGACATCGTGGGGACGACGGGCGCCGCGCCCGCCGTGCGGTTCCGCTGGGCGACGAGCGCCCTCGTGACCCTGCTCCTCGCCCTCGCGCTCGTCGTAGCCGATCGGCACGGCGGTGGCCTGCGGGGGGTCGGGCGGGGCCTGTTCACCGCGGGGGTGGTGGTGGCCGCCGTGCCCGTCTACCAGCGGATCCGACGGTTCCGCGCTCGGCGTGCGACCTGGAGCCTGCTGCTGGCGGCCGAGCTCCTCTCCGCGCTCGCGGGCGCGCTGTACGGCGCGCTGCCGCACGGCGCGAACCCCTTCGCCCCGCCGACCGCGAACCTCGTGCTCGCCGTCACGACGAGCGTCCTTGCGGTCGCCTTCGTCGGCTCGCTGACGGTGGCCTCCCTGCGCGTCCTCGACACGAACATGCTCATCGACGCCGCGGCCGGGGGGCTCGCCATCTCCTCGCTCCTGGCGTGGCTCTACCTGCGGGGCGTCTTCGAGCCCCTCTCGACGGTCATCAACGGCGTCGGCCCACGCGAGCATCTCCTCGTCGGGCTCAGTCTCCTCGCGATCATGATCATCCTCGCGACGGCCGCCACGATGATCGACGTGACCGGCGACCGGCTGATGATCGACGTGGCCGTCGCCGCCGTCCTCATCTCGGTGGGCGAGGTCCTCGCCCACCGCGACGTGCTCGTCCACTCCTCGCGCTGGGGACTGGTGATCGACCTCTGCTGGCTGGGCGCGTACGTCGAGGCGGGGCGGGCGGCCGAGCTGGACGACGGGGTGACGACGAGGGCCGGGGCGCGCCGCGAGCGGGCCTTCGCCCGCAACCAGGCGCGCAAGATCGCCGCCTTCTTCGTCCTGGCCCTCACGGTGATCGCCATCTCGACCGTCTTCAACGACCCCCCCATCGTGGGCGCGCTGGCGGTGGCCGCCCTGGCCGTGCTCTTGGTACGGCTGCTCGTGTCCCTGCGGGCGGAGCGACTCCACTCCAACCTGTTCGAAGAGCTCGCCGTGACCGATCCGCTCACGGGCCTGGCCAACCGACGCGGCTTCACCATTGGCGCCCCGGAGACCTCGTCGTCGCCGGAGGCCCTCGGCGGTGTCGTGCTCATCGACCTCGACAACTTCAAGGACGTGAACGACTCGCTCGGGCATCGCGCGGGCGATCAGGTGCTGGCCCAGCTGGCCCACCGGCTCAGGGCGTCGATCGACGGCGGAGCCGTCCTCGCCCGCCTCGGCGGCGACGAGTTCGCGGTGTCGTGCTCCACGGGTTCGCCCGACGACCTTCAGCGCCTGGCGAGCGATGTCGCGGCGCTCGTGCGTGAGCCCATCGTCGTCGAGGGGCTGTCCCTGCACCTGAGCGCCAGCGTGGGCGTCGCGCTGCGCGGTTCGGCCGGCGAGCACCACGACGAGCTCATCCGCAAGGCGGACGTGGCCATGTACCGGGCCAAGGAGAGGCACGCCGGAGTCAGCGTCTATGACTTCGAGCACGACCGCAACGACCCCCGGCGGCTCATCCTCTACGGCCTGGTGAGCGAGGCCGTGCGCGACGGCACGATCGACGTGCACCTCCAGCCCCTCGTCGACGTCGTCGAGGGGACCGTCGCCGGCTGGGAGGCGCTTGCGCGATGGAGCCCCGACGGCTACGGCCCGATCCCGCCCGAGCGGTTCGTGCGCATGATCGAGATGCAGGGCCTCGTCGTCCCCTTCACCGCGCACGTGCTGCGCCGGTCCCTCCACCACGTCTCGGGCCTGGGGGCGTTGGGCGCGTCGCACCGGCTCAGTGTCAACGTCTCCGAGCGCGACTTCGTCAACGCCGACTTCCCCCGGGTGGTGGAGGCCACCCTCACCGACTTCGCCTTCCCGGCCTCGCGCCTCACGATCGAGATCACCGAGGACGCGCTGGCGAACGACGACGCCCGCATCGACCAGTGCATCCGCGACCTGCGCGCCATGGGGGTGCGCGTGTCGATCGACGACTTCGGGACCGGGTACTCGACCTTGTCCAAGCTCGTCGACTTCCCCGTGGACGAGCTCAAGATCGACCGGTCGTTCGTCAGCCGTGTGCTCACCAATCACAAGGCCCTCGCCGTGGTGCGCGCCGCCGTCGACCTCGCCCAGGCGATGGACCTGGTCACCGTGGCCGAGGGCGTCGAGGACGAGGCGACCTACACCGCGCTCGTCGAGCTCGGCGTCGACCTCATCCAGGGCTACCACGTCGCGCGCCCGATGCCCCCGTCGGCGTGCGCGCCCTTCCTCGCGGAGTTCGAGGCACACGGGGTCGGCTCGGAGTCGGCAACCGCCTGAGCGGCGGCTCAGCCACGTCGGCAGTCGCTCGCGCCCGCCGCGCTCACGACCGGGCGACGAGCTGGGTTCGCAACTCGAGACCGCAGGCCGCCGCCACCTCGACCAGCGTCTCGTAGGTGGGCTGTGTGCGGCGCATCTCCCAGCGCGCGACCGTCGAGCGGGCGAGGCCGAGCCGTTCGGCCAGCTCGGCCTGGGTCAGCCCCGCGCGTCGGCGGGCCTCGAGGACGATGTCGACACTGTCCATGGCGCGAGGGCTACCCCTCGTCGGCCGCCACGTCGACGGCCGTCACGCGCGCGGGGGCGATCGTCACGACGACGCGCCGGGCCACCGCCCCGTCGAAGGCGCGCAGGTCGGCGCCGTACTTCGCGCCGACCCGATCGGCGACGGCGTAGTCGGGGTCGTCAACGATGCGAGCGTCGCCGCGTATCTCGAGGTAGCGGGTAGGGGCCGCGAGGTCGAGCAGGAGCAGCCCCACCGAAGGGTCACGGCGCAGGTTCTTCACCTTGTAGCGCTCGGTGTTGAGCGAGAGGAGGATCTCGCCGTCCTCGGCCAAGAACCAGACCACCGTCATCTGGGGGCGCCCGTCGCGATCCACCGTGGCGAGCACGCCCACCCCCGCGTCGAGGAGGTCGCGGTGCGAGTCGGGAATCGTCGTCACGGCCGGATGCTACGCCGAGGGCGCCGACCGGTGCGTTCGGCTCGTAGGCTCTCGGGGGAGGTTGGGAGGTCCATGGGCGCGGACGCGTCATCACCAGAGAGCACGCGCGTCCCTCGAGCGGGTCTCGCCCTGGTCACGATCGCCCTCGCCCAGCTGATGGTGATGCTTGACATCACCATCGTGAACATCGCGCTGCCCACCCTGCAGCGCTCGCTGGGCTTCTCGACCTCGAGCCTCGCGTGGGTGATCGACGCCTACGTCCTCACCTTCGGGGGCTTCCTCCTGCTCGGGGGCCGTTTGGGCGACCTATTGCGACGCCGGCGCATGCTCATGATCGGGGTGGGCCTCTTCGCCGTCTCCTCACTCGCGGGCGGCCTCGCGAGCAGCCCGGCCCTGCTCATCGCCGCGCGCGTCGTCCAGGGGCTCGGGGCGGCGATCGCCTCGCCCACGGCGCTCTCGCTCGTCGTGACCACGTTCCCCGAGGGCCACGCCCGCCACCGCGCGATGGCGGTCTTCGCCGCGATGACCGCGGCCGGGGGCGCCACCGGCCTCGTGCTGGGCGGCGTCCTCACCGACTACGCGTCCTGGCGCTGGGTCTTCTTCGTCAACGTCCCGATCGGGGCGCTGCTGCTCGCCCTGGCCCCCCTCGCGCTCCCCCGGGGGGTCGCGCGGCGGGGTCGGCTCGACGTGCCCGGGGCGCTGATGATCACCGTCGCGATGTCGGCACTGGTCTACGGCCTCGTGCGCGGGCCCGAGGCCGGGTGGGGCCACCCGAGCACCGTCGCGGCCTTCGCGGTGGCGCTCGTGCTGCTCGTCGCCTTCGTCCTCGTCGAGCGGCGCAGCGCGGCGCCGTTGGTGCCCCTCGACTTCCTCGCCCACCACGGCCGGGCCGTCGGCTACCTCGTCATGGTCCTCATCGGCGGCGTGATGCTGGCCATGATCTACTTCCTCACCCAGTTCCTCCAGAACGTGCTCGGCTACTCGCCCGTGCTGGCCGGCGTGGCCTACCTCCCGGTGCCGATCCTCGTAGCGAGCACGAGCCAGGTCGTCTCGCGCCTCGTGGGACGCCTCGGGGTGAAGCCCTTCCTCGTCACCGGACCGCTGCTCGTCGCCGGCGCCCAGTTCACCGCCGCCACTTTGCACGACGGCTCGTCCTACCTCGTCGTCTTCGTGGCGCTGTGCCTCATGGGGATCGGCATGGGCCTGGTCTTCGTGCCGCTCATGCTCAACGCCGTCGCCTCGGTCGGCCACGACCGAGCCGGACTGGCCGCGGGTCTGCTCAACACCTCCCAGCAGATCGGCGGGTCGCTCGGCCTCGCGGTGCTGGTGAGCGTGGCCACGACCACTTTGCGCGACGAGGCCGGTCCCCACGTCGCGGGCGCGGCCCCGCTCGTCAACCCCGTCCCCGCCTTCGCGAACGCCCTGCACACCGCCGGGGCCATCGCCCTGGCGGCCTTCCTCGTCGCGTGGACCCTGCCCCGACTCCGTCGCGTCGACGTCGGCGCGCTCGAGGGGCTGGCCGCGCTCGAGTGAGGCCCCTCGCCCCCACGGGCCGGACCCCGAGAACGCCGCGGGCGACGTGGCGGCGCTGCGGTCGCGGTGGGACACTGGACGCATGGGGACACGACGCACCGGGGTCGGGCCCGGCCACGTCCGGGTTCGGGCCCCGCTGGCGATCGTCCTCGCCCTTTTCGCGCTCGGGAGCGTCGCGACGTTCGCCGGCGCCACCGACGCGCCCCTCGCGAACGGGGCGACGCGTCTGGTCGTGCGGGTGGACCGCGGGCCGAGCGTCGCGGGTCCGCGCTACTCGGCCTCGAGCACGTCGGACCGCTCGCTCATCGACCGACTGATCGCGGGCGTCGACGCCCTGCCGGCCGCCCCCACCGGGACGGCGGGGTGTCCCCCCGACCTCGGCGCACGCGTGGTCCTGCTCTTCTTCCGCGACGGCGCTGACCACCCCTACGCCGTGGTGGTCGCCGACCCCCAGGGCTGCGGGGACGTCGCGGTCATCACCCGTGACGGGACCGGACGCGACGTCGTGCGCCTCGGCGGCGGACACTCCCTGGCCGCGGCCGCGCTCGCGGCCCTCGGCCTCGCCCCCCTCGACTGATCAGCCCGACGGGCAGCCGAGGGCACCCCGGAGGAGCCGCAACAGTCGTTCGAAACCCCGACCCGAGGGGTAGCCCTCCGTGCCGCGGAGTCGACCCGTCGCCAGGCCGCCGCGCCGCGCCCGAGGAGTGACTCGTCGGCGACCCACCCGGCGAGGTAGCTGAGGTCGGCGGGGTCGCGCGCGAAGAGCCGGTCCCAAGTTCGCGCGTCTTTGCGCCCGAGGTCGGGATAGTCGCGGGTCACCTCGACCACGGCGTGGCCGTCGAACGCCTAGAGCTCGAGGGGCTCGGCGGACAGGGCGTGGTTGTGGAAGGTGTAGGCGAGGGCGTCCTTTCCCGCGCGCACCACGACCCGGCCGTTCGCGACGCCCGGCGCGGCGCCGTCGTCCAGGTCGATCCGGGCGAGCGGTCGGGCGAGCCCGGCCGGTCTGGCCACGAAGCCCAGGGCGCTGTCACAGCAGTGGGCGCCACCGCTGTGGCGAGGACAATGACCGAGGGGGCCGGCGAACCGAGACAGAGCGTCGAGCCCGCGGGGAGGACGTCGGCGACGACCCGCGGCAGAGGTCGCACCAACGTCGCCGAGGGCCCGCGCACCACGACGCACCCGTCGGTGAGGACGTGGGCGAGACCTCCGCCGCTCCTCGTGGCCAGGGTCACGCGCGTGGCGTCGAGCGACGCGCGGACCGCGTCGGGCCGGCCGACGGCGCCCGGGACGGCCAGACCGGGCGAGCAGGCGTAGGGTCGCGACG
>DASSZS010000065.1:0-2833 GCA_035702745.1 Acidimicrobiales bacterium
GGGGGCCCTTCTCCTCGGGGCTCAGCGTCGCGGACTTTTCGGCCTGTCTCTCTATGGGCCTCGAGCCCCTCGGGCTCGTCCAGGGGTTCTGCGCGATGCAGTGGGGAGCCTACGGCGGGGGGATCCTCGCCGGGGCGATGACCCAACCGACGGTCGCGGCCGGTGGCTACGCCGAGGTCTACCAGTGCCCGCACGGCTTCGTCTCGGGTGAGCACCGGGCCTGGGGCCAGAACTACGAGCAGACCTGGGTCGAGTCGGCCTGGGCGACGGGCTTTTCCAGCGCGCTCGCGCGCATGGTCGAAGAGGCGACCACCCTCGGCGCCCACGGGGTGGTGGGCGTCGTCGACTCCGAGACCCCCCTCGTCGAGGCCGGCGTCGCCGAGTTCCACCTGCGCGGCACGGCCGTGCGGGTCGAGGGCGCGCCCGCCGCAACGGGTGAGCCCTGGACGACCTTCCTCGCGGGCCAGCGCCTGGCCAAGGTCTTCGAGGCCGGCTACGCGCCGCTCGGCGCCGTCGCCACCGTCTCGTCGGTGCGGGTCTGGGCCAACTGCGTGACCGAGTACGCCCTCGAGGGCACCGGCGGCGTCTTCGGCGGCGGCGGCACCATCGGCGAGGTCGACCAGGTCGTGCGCGCCCACGGGGTCGCCCGCGAGCTCGCCCGCGCTCGCGTGCGCGCCCAGCTCCACGGCGACGCCCTGCACGGCGCCGACCTGCTCGCCACCTCCCGCGAGCACGGGCCCGGCGACCTCGAGATCCAGGTGCGCCTCGCGGGCAACCGGGTCCGGCGCGTCGCCCCCTTCTCCCCCCTGCCCGTCCCCCAGCTCACGGTCGCCCTCTCGTGAGCTCGCCCGCGCCCGAGCCGCTCGAGCTCAAGTCCGTCGTGCGCGAGGCGCTCACCAACCTCTCGACGAGTAGCGCGGGGTCGAGCCCGACCACCTCGGACCTCTCGATCGACGAGGAGCTCGCCCTGCACTCGATCGGCTGGGAGCCGGTCGAGCTCGTGAGCGGCATCTCAATCGTCTCGATACCGCTGGGTTGGTGGAACTGGGGCCAGGGCGAGATCACCGCCGCGGCCGAGGCCCACCACCACGCCGTCGCCAACGCCGTCGCCCGGCTCCACCGCGAGGCGGCCCGCGCCGGCGGCCACGGGGTCGTGGGCGTGCGCGTCGAGCGGGCGGTGCGCCCCACCCACGTCGAGGTCGCCCTCGTGGGCAGCGCGGTGCGACCGGTCGGGGCCGGCGCCCGCCCCGAGGGCGAGGTCTTCCTCTCGGACCTCTCGGGACGGGACTTCGCCCTGCTCTCGCTCGCGGGCTGGGAGACGGTCGGGCTCGCCGTGGGGGCGAGCTTCGTCTTCGCCCCGCGCCGCAGCGTGGGGGCCGTCCTCGGCCAGCAGACCCAGAACGTGGAGCTGACGAACTACACCGAGGCCATGTACGCCGCCCGCGAGACGGCCATGACCCGGATGCAAGACGCCGCGATCGCGCTTAACGGCACGGGGGTCGTGGGGGTGACGATCGACGAGGGGCCCATGAGCTTCGCGAGTCACGCCGTCGGCTTCGTCGCGATCGGCACGGTGGTGCGCGCCGGACCCTCCGGTCACCAACGCGTCGCACCGTTCACCGTCGTTCCCCTCGACGATGCGGTCGTGGCCTTCGACGCGCGCTCGCTCGAGTAGTCCTCGCGCGTAGCGCGTCGCCGCGACGAGTCCACCGTCGCGTGCGCACTCGTTCACAATCTCCTGGCGCAGCCCCGCTGACCAGTGCTCTCGCACCCAGAGAGTGGTGAGCACTCGCGTACTTCACAGGAATTTTCTAAGGAGGTCGTCACTAGCGTTGATGGTGCGAAAGGAGGACCTATGACCTCGCTTCACGACCCCCTGGACACCGACACCACCGCGCCGATCACCGACGTCATGGCGCCGGTGGCCAAACGGCCCGCCACCTCCGACGCGCCGCCCACGAGCGAACGGGGCGCCGCGCCGACGCGCACGCCCGGAGCGCCGGTGGGCCTGGCCATCGGCGCGTTCGTCGCCCTCCTGCTGTCGGCCTGGGCCGGCCTCGTGCCCTACCTCGGTCCGACGTTCGGCCTCTCGGCCGACGGCGCGTCGTCGTGGACCTGGGACCGCGCCCACACGTTCAACGCGCTGCTACCCGGCGCGCTCGGGGTCATCGCCAGCGTCTTTGTCATCGCGGCGTCGCGGCGACCCAACGGCATGCTCTCGGTCGCCTCGCTGCGGACCTGGGGCCTCGTTCTGTTCGCCTGCGGCGCGTGGCTGAGCGTCGCCCCGGTCGTCTGGCCGGTCATCGTGGGGCCGTACTTCCTCTCGGCCTCTCCCTCCGACACGCTGGCCCACTGGCTCGCCTACGCGAGCGGCCCCGGTCTTTTGATCGCGGCCTTCGGGGCGTACACGATGGGTCGGGCCGGTCGCCCCGGGCGCGCCGGCACCCCGTAGCGCCACACCGGGGTGATCGGCTGATCCCCCCCACCGTCTCCCCTCGGCGTATCCGTCACCACGGTGTCCAGCGCCGAGGGGAGGCGGCCCCCACGAGAGCGGCGACGCGATTCATCGTCGGCTCGCTACGCACCGCCCTACCCTCGGCCGACGGAGAGGCGTCGTCGGACTGTTAATATCGACTGACCACTCCGGGGGTATAGCTCAGCTGGTAGAGCACTTGCATGGCATGCAAGGGGTCAGGGGTTCGAATCCCCTTACCTCCACCAAAAGTCTGTTACTCAAACTATTGACCTGAAAAAAACCACGCTTGGCGACTCCAGGACGTCCTTTCCGTGACGTCGCGTTCGATTTGCTCGCCTCGTGTGCCCACTGAAACGC
>DASSZS010000037.1:0-16006 GCA_035702745.1 Acidimicrobiales bacterium
CCCCTGTGGTGGCTGCCGGGCGGGGGCCTCGACTTCGCCGAGAGCCCCGTCGAGGCCCTAGCCCGCGAGTTCGAAGAGGAGACCGGCCTGCGCGCCCACGACCCGGTGCTCGTCGAGGTCCTCTCCGACGTGCGTCGCCGACCCAACGGCGACCGGGTCCACGCGGTGCGCATCATCTACCGCGTACGCGCCGGCGAGGGTGTTTTGCGTCACGAGGTGGACGGCACGACCGACCGCGCGCAGTGGTTCGCGCTCTCCGAGCTCCGCGGGATCAACCTGGCCGACTTCGCCCGTCGGGCCCTTCAGGCGGTCGCGTCGAAGTAGCGCGTGCGCATCTCGCGCTTGACGAACTTGCCCGCCGGGTTGCGCGGCAGGGGCTCGTGGGTCAGCGCGATGCGCGTGGGAACCATGTAGGGCGCGAGCCGCTCGGCCAAGAAGGTGCGCAGACCCTCAACGTCGAGGTCCTCCCCGTCGCGCACCCGCACCACGGCCCCCACCTCCTCGCCCAGGCGTTCGTGCGCGAGCCCGACCACCGCCGCCTCGTAGACGGCGGGGTGCTCGTAGATGGCCGACTCGACCTCGGCGGAGTAGACGTTCTCGCCCCCGCGCAGGATCATGTCCTTCGCCCGGTCCTCAACGTAGAGGAATCCCTCGTCGTCGATGCGCCCCAGGTCACCGGTGCGCAGCCAGCCGTGCTGGATCGCCTCGGCGGTCGCGGCGGGGTCGTTCCAGTAGCCGCGGATCAGGGTCGGCGAGCGCAGCCAGATCTCGCCGCGCTCGCCCGCGCCCAGCGCACGTCCGGTGGCGTCGCGGATCTCGACGTCGGTGACGATCGTGGGGACGCGCCCGGTGGAGGCGGGGTGGGTGACGTACTCCTCGCCGTAGTTGCCCGGGCCGTAGGCGTTCGACTCGGTCATGCCGTAGCCCAGGTTGGGCCGTCCCCGAAAGGAGCGCTCGACCCGCTCGACGAGCGTCGGCGGGGCCGGGGCCCCGCCACCGCCGATCGAGCGCAGTGACGAGGTGTCGTAGCTCGCGAAGCCGGGTGCCTCCATGAGGTCCCACGACTGGGTCGGCACACCGACGAAGGACGTCACGCGGTGGCGCTCGATGAGCCCGAGGGCCCGTTCGGCGTCCCACTTGTACATCATCACGAGCTTGAAGTGCCACAAGAAGCACGAGAGCATCACCGGCACGCACCCGGTGACGTGGAAGAGGGGCACGATGAGGATGAAGCACTGGGGACCACTCGGCTCCCCCTCGCTGGGGGGGCCGTCGCGGCGCGCCTCTTGCACGCTGCCCCCCGAGGCGAAGGCCATGAGGGCCTGGCAGATCGCTCGGTGGGTCGAGACGGCCCCCTTGGGAAAGCCCGTCGTGCCCGAGGTGTAGAGGATCGTCGCGTCGTCGTCGGGCTCGAGGTCCACTACGGGCATCTTCCGACCGGGCACGACCACCTCCTCCCAGCGCTCGACGCCCGCGGGCGCCCCGGCGCCCAGGCGCACCCCGAGCACCGCGACCCCGGCGCGCCGGGCCGCCCCGGCGGCCCGCTCGACGCGCTCGGCGTCGGCGACCAGGACCGACGGCCCGGCGTCGGAGAGGGCGAAGGCTAGTTCGCGCTCGGTCCACCAGGCGTTCAACGAGACCGAGATCGCCCCGACCGAGGTGATCGCCGCGAAGGCGACGACCCACTCGGGGTAGTTGCGCATCGCGATCGCCACCCGGTCGCCCTTGGCGATGCCGAAGTGGTGGACGAGCGCGTGGGCGAGGCCGTCGACCTCGTCCATGACCCGGGCGAAGCTCCACTCCTCGTCCTCAAAGACGAGGAAGGTCTGGTCGAGGCCTCGGGCCGGGGCGAAAACGTCACGCAAGGTGGGCGGGGCGTTGACGAACCGGCGCACGGGGCCCCCGTCGAGCTCGACCTCGGTCGTCTCGAAGGGCTGGCCGGGCGCGGTGACCGCGGCCAGCGCCTCAGCCAGAGTGCGCACGCGACCCGCCCATGATGCGCTCATCCTAGTGAGCGCGTACCCCCGGGTAAGTCCTAGTGGGCGGGGGCGGTACGGGCGGCCAGCTGGGTGGTGCGCTCGGCCATGCGCTCCACCGCGGCGCTCAGGCGAGCCCGCACCGAGACGAGCTCCTCGCGCGCCGCCTCGGCCTCGCGGTTGAGGCCCTCGACGTGCTCGACGTCCAAGAGTCCGAGCACCGGGGTCAACACGTCCGAGAGGAACTGGCCCAGGCCGTAGATGCCCTCGCGGGCGATGCGCACGGCGTGGCGGGTGAAGCTGGGGATGCCGGTGCCGGGCATCGCGAACGTGCTCACCTGGCGCGTCAGGGCGATCATGAGCGTCGACGGGTCGATCGTAAAGGCCGCACGAGTCAGGTCGCGGTAGAAGAGGTAGTGCTTGGTCTCGTCCCCGGCGATGAGCCCGAGCACGGTGCGGCCCATCTTGTCGTCCTTGGGCAGCTTCGCGCCGGTGTTGCGATGCGCGATCTGGGTGGCTCGCTCCTGAAGCGCCACGTAGACGATGAGGTCGGCGAAGGTCGCCGGTCGGGGCGCCTCGCCCTTGGCCATCTGCACGCGCCGGCCGTCCTCTAAGACCGTGGGGTCGAGACAGCGACTGACGTGGACCCAGTCGCGCATGACCATCGAGTGGCGGGCCTCTTCCATCGTCCACTGGTAGGCCCAGTCGCGGAAGGGATGGTCTGACGGCGCGTGCCGCAAGATCGCGTCGGTGTAGTAGGGCAGGTTGTCCTCGGTGAGCAGGTTCACGTAGATCGAGCTGCGCACCCCCTCGCCGACCGGGTAGTCGCTGGGCGACCACGGGTACGCCGCGAAATCGCGGGCCTCGCCCCACTCGATCTGCTGGTGGGGGTACCAGTCGCGCGGCGACTCGAGGTGACGATCGTAGAGGCGCGTCACGTCGGGCGCGATCTCCACCAACAGGTCGACCCGACTCTGGGGTGCTCGACTCATCCCGCCCCCCTTCGTGCGTCGAACCACTTTAGGGCGCCGGCGACGCCCACCTGATCGCTTGTGCGCGGACGCACGAACACGTACGGGCCGTGCGCCCACCCACCGTCGTACCCGACGACGCCCCCGTCGTGGCTAGCGTCGAGACGATGATCGGCGCCGACCGAGCCCGCGCGACGCGGACCGACGTCCTCGCGCGGCCCGCGCGCGCGGCCGCGACCCCGGGCCCGTGAGCGCGATCGCGCGCGTGCGGGTCGACGACGGACTCGCCTTTAGCGCCTGGTTCGAGTGCTACGACCGGGCCCAACGCCTCGCCTCGGGTTCAGCGGAGGGCTGGCTCGAAGAGGAGTGGCGGGCGCGCGCCGGCGACGACACGGCGCCCATCCACTCTCGCCTCTTTCGCCTCGGACCGGCGAGCGCACCCGACGGGGTGGCCGTCGCGGAGGTCAACGACCTCGACGACGTGCGCCTCGCGCGCGCCGAGCTCTACGTCGACCCCGAGCGTCGACGCCGGGGATTGGGCACCGCGCTCCTCGCCGGGCTGAGCGACGAGGTCGGCGCCCTCGGGCGCGACACGCTCATGGTCCGCGTGCTCGTCGCCCCGAGGGGCGAGGCGACGCGCGCGGCCCTCGCCTTCGCGCGGGCCCGCGGACTCCGCCACACCTCGACCTCGCTACGCCGGGTGTGGGACCTCGTGCCCGAGTCACTCGCTCGACTCGAGGAGCGCTACCGCGATCGGGCGAGGGGCTACGCGGTGACGACCGTCGTCGGCCCGACGCCCGCGGCCCTGCTCGCCGAGCGCGCCCGCCTGGCCGGGCTGATCGCCGGGGCGATGCCCGACGCCGGGGCCGGGTCGCGCGAGGAGCACTGGGACTCCGCCCGCGTGCGCGACCTCGAGCGCCACGTCGCCGACATGGGCCGCCAGCTGGTCGTCGCCCTGGCCCACGAGGAGGGCTCGAGCGCGCGACTCGTCGGCTTCAGCGAGGTGACCGTCTCGCGGACCCGCCCGGGCACCGCCTACCAGTGGGGCACCTTCGTCGAGCCCGGCCACCGGGGACGGGGCGTCGCCGCGTGGATGAAGGTGGCGGCCGCGCGCGCCCTGGTCGCGACCTCGCCGGCGACGACGCGCATCGTCACCGAGAACGACGCGCGCAACGTCGCGGTCATCGCGATGAACGAGTCGCTCGGCCAGCGCGTCACCGGCGAGAACCTGGTCTTTGTCACCCGCCTCTAGGGCGCACCGCGGGCACGTGGATCCAGCCCTCGCGCGCCGCGCGCGCGGCGAGCGCCGCCGGCGGGGGGTACGTCGCCCCGGCGAGGGCCGCCGTCGCCACGAGCGCCGCGAGGATCGCGTCGAGCACGTGGTCTGAGTCGACGGCCGCGCCCGCGAGCCCGCCGTCGAGCGCGACCGGGCCGACGGCTCCGGCCGCGAGGTCGGCCACGATCCGCTGTCGCAGCGCGCGCGCCCCGGGGTCGGCAACGCGCCCGCCCTTGTAGCGCTCGCCGCGCCGCCCGAGCAGCCCCCAGGCCCGCAGCGCCGCCGCCGGGTAGACCTCGAAGACGCCGTCGCTCCCGTCACGCACGAGGGGTCGGCCCCGCGCCACGCCGAGGGCCGTCACCAGCCGGGCGGCGCGCCAGGCGACGGCTCCGATGAGGTCGCTCGAGACCGAGAGCGGTCGCACCCCGAGGTCGAGATCGACGACGAAGCGGTCCGTCGCGCGATAGCGCAGGTCGTTCGCGTCGACGTCCTCGGGCCAGGGCCGGTGCGCGTGGTGGGCGTCGACCGCCTCGACGAACGCGTCGGGCCAGCCCAGAGGCGCGTCGAGGCCCACCGCGGCGCCCGCGGCGCGCTCGAGGATCGTCCCGTCGTCACCGGGGTACGGTCCGGCGACGCGCCAGGCGCCGTCGCGCCACGTGGCCTCGACGAGCCCGGTGCGCGCGGGCTCGGTCGCGAGGTCGACGCCCAGGACGCGCCTAGGCGCCGAAGTCCCAGGTGCCACCGGACTCGTAGTGGTGCACGACGTTCTTCGCCATGAGGATGCGGTGCACCTCGTCGGGGCCGTCGGCCAGGCGCAACACCCGCGCCGAGAGGTACATCTGGGCCAGGGGCAGGTCGTTGGAGACCCCGGCCCCGCCCCAGACCTGGATCGCCCGGTCCACCACCCGGTGGAAGGCCTGGGGCACGAAGACCTTGATCGCCGAGATGGCGGTCCGGGCCTGGGGGCTGTCGGTAGACACCTTGTCGGCCGCGTCGATGGTCATCAGCCGGGCCGACTGCAGGTCGAGGTAGCTGTCGGCGATGAAGCCCTGGACGAACTGCTTGTCCTTCAAGAGTCCCCCGTGCACCTCGCGAACGAGGGAGCGCTCGACCATGAGATCGAAGGCCCGCCACATCTGGCCCACGGCGTTCATGCAGTGGTAGACCCGGCCCGCGCCGAGACGGTCCTGGGCCGCCTGGTGGCCCTCGCCCACCCGGCCGAGCAGGTTCTCGAGCGGCACGCGCACGTCCTCGTAGCGGATCTCACAGTGGTCCGAGGTGGGGTGGCCGAAGATCCCGATGCCGCGCACGATGTTGACCCCGGCGGTGTCGGCCGGCACGATGACCTGGGCCATCCGCCCCGAGGGCCCGTACTCGCCGCTCGGGTCGACGGCCCGGCACATCACGATGAAGAAGTCGGCGTCCACGCCGTTGGAGGTGAACCACTTGTGCCCGTTGATGACCCAGTGGTCGCCGTCGCGCACCGCCTCGGTGGTGATCGAGCGCGGGTCCGAGCCGGCGTGTTCGGGCTCGGTCATCGAAAAGCCCGACTCGAGCTCACCCGCCACGAGCGGCACGAGCCACCTGGCCTTCTGCTCGTCGGTGCCGTACTTCGCGAGCACCGAGGCGTTGCCCGAGTTGGGCGCGGCGATGCCGAAGAGCGTCGGCCCCCCCACCGCGTAGGCCAAGATCTCGTAGAGGTAGGCGAGCGCGAGAAAATCGAGGCCCGCCCCGCCGTACTCGCGCGGCAGGTGCGGCGCCCACAGTCCGGCCTCGGACACGGCGGCGCGGATCTCCTCGCGCCGCGCCCGGCTCGCGCGCCGTCGACGCGCCCGCTCGTCGTCGCTGATCTCGGCCTCGCGCGGGGCGCGCCACAGCTCGTCCTCGTAGGGCAGAATCGCCTCGTTGACGAGGCGGGCCGCGCGCGCGCGCAACTCATTGATAGCCGGGTCGAGCCCGGCGATGGGACTGACCGAGATACCCATGGCTTCGCCGCCGACTCTAGGTCCTCGGGCGGGGCGGCCCGACCGACGGCAAGAGTCGGCCCCGGCGCGACAGACTCAGGGTATGGCAGCAAGCCTTGGACGTCTCGCGCGGGGCGCGGCGACCCTCGGGCTCCTGGCGGGGATCGTCCTGGGCGGGTCGGTCCCGGCGAGCGCCGCGCCCCCGAGGGAACGGGTCGCCCCCGGCGCCACGCTCGTCACCCTGAGCGGCGGAGCGAGCGTCGCCCCACCGCACTCGAGTCGCGACCTCGTGGTGATCGCGCGCGTGCGCGAGCTCGTGAACGCCCTGGGCGTCTACCAGCCGGCGACGGTGTGCCCCGACGACCTCACGGTGCCCTACGTCCTCGCCTTCTTCCGCGCGCCCGGCGACGCCCCCTACGCCCGGGTCAGCTTCCAGCTCGGCGGCTGCCCCACGGCGACCGTGTTTCACGGCGCGCGCGCCGTCGCCCCGCCCCTCGGCGGAGCCCACCTGTTCGCCACCTTCACCCTGATCCGCCGGCTCATCGACCGTCCCACCCCCACCACCTGAGGAGGCCCCGTGACACTCACCGACCGATTCCGCGCCCTTACGGGCGTGGCCTGTCTCGCCGCGGCGAGCACCGTGGTGGTCGCCGGGCCCAGTGGCGTCGCCGCGGGCGCCGCGGTGCCGGCGTGCCGTCCGAGCCAGGTTCGGATCACGACCGGGGTGGCCGAGGGGGCCGCCGGGACGATCTATGTCCCCCTCGTCTTCACCAACCGGGGGACCACCTGCACGATCTGGGGCGTCCCGAGCGTCCAGGCGGTCACGCCAACCCACCGTCCAGTCGGTCCGCCGGCGCGCAACGACTCGATCGGCCAGATGCCCGCGTTGCACGTTCTGCGCCGCGGGCAGTCGGTGTCGAGCGCCCTGGGCGTAGTCGAGACCGGCAACTACCCGGTCGATCGCTGCCACGCCCGCCACGCCTGGGGGGTGCGCGTGCGCCTGGGCTCGCTCGCCGGGCCCGCCTTCGTGAAGCTGGGCATCAGCGTGTGCACGTCGCGAGCCTCGACCTCCGTGCGACTCGTCGTGGCGGGCCGGACGGGCGTCGCCACCTCGTGAGCGTCTTCACGAGCCTTTGAGGCCGTTTGAGGGACCTTCAGGGGCCCTCACGGCACCCTCTGAAATTTATAACTCCTGGTCATAGGGAGTGTGAGGTCACACCCACCCCCCCGTGCGCCCTAGAATGGACCGATCACGCGCTGACCTGAGGTCGCCGCACCGCCCCGGTGGACTGAGTGACCCGCCTCCCACAAGCGTCCGGGACGCACGACGCCGTGACGGGTGCCCGAACGCACCTCGAACAAGGAGTGAGCATGCGACGAACTTTGCCGGCGGTGATGATGTCGGTGGTGACCGCGGCGGCCGTGCCCGCCACGATCTCGATGTCCCACGCCCCGACCCACGCGGCCCCGGCGGCGGATCCGGCCCCGGTGGTGCGACGTATCGCCCACCCGCCGAGCCCGGCCGTCGTGCGCGCCCGCTCGTTGCGCCGGGCCGTCGTGCAGCTGGCCGCCCAGCGACGCACGACCCTCGGCGGGTTGCTCGACCAGTGGCAGCGCGTGGCCGTGTGCGAGGTGAACGGTAACTGGCATATGGTCGGGCCCGTCTACTCAGGAATCGGCTTTCTCAACTCCACCTGGGCCCAGTACGGCGGCTACCGCTTCGCCCCGGTCGCCGGTCGGGCCGGACGACTCGCCCAGGTGCTGGTCGGCATGCGCGTGACCGGCGGCTGGGTGCCCGACCAGTACGGCTGCCAGCCCGGTGGGTGGTGAACACAGGGGCTTGTAAAGACTCCGGGCCTGGCGTCCCGATCCAGGGTCGTAGATTCGATGGGATGCCGCGACCCCTACGCCGAGTCCTGCTCGCCCTGAGCGTCCTCGCGCTGGCGAGCCCCGCGACCGCCTCGGCCGCCACGGCGCCCACGGCGGTGTCGGTCGGCTTCGACGTCAGTTTCCCCCAGTGCGGCGGCGCCTTGCCCCCCAGTCCGGGCTTCGGGATCGTCGGGGTGAACGACGGCCACGGCTTCTCGACTAATCCGTGCCTCGCCACCGAGCTCGCCTGGGCCCAGGCCGCCGCCAACGCCGCGCCGGCCTTCTACCTCAACACCCAGAATCCGGGCCCGGCCGGGACCCTCGACTGGCCCGTGAGCCAGACCACGCCCCAGGCCTGCGCGGGGACCAACTCGACGGGCTGCGCCTACGACTACGGCTGGAGCATGGCCGCAGCGTCCTACGCCGCGGTGCTCGCCGCCGAGGCCCAAAACGGCGCCACCTCGCCGAGCGCCGTCGCCAACGCCGCCCACTGGTGGCTCGACGTCGAGACCGCCAACCAGTGGGAGACGACCGGCGGGCTCTACCCGAACGACGCGTCGACCCAGTCCTACGACCAGGCCTCCCTCCTGGGCATGCTCGGCTACCTCCAGAGCGTGGGGGTGACCCAGGTCGGCATCTACTCCACGGTGCGTCAGTGGACGGCCATCATGGGCGTGACCTCGGCCTTCGCCGGGATCCCGGTCTGGGTCCCCGGACTCGCCGCGAACCTCTCCCAGGCGCTCCTCGCCTGCACCACGACGTCGTTCACCGGCGGCCGGGTGGCGATAATCCAGTACCCGTCGCTCGGCTACGACGGCGACTACGTCTGTGGCCTGGTGGAGGCGCCCGTCACCATCTCGGTCTCACCCGTCGGGTCGCTCGGCTTCAGCCAGCAGCTCGTGGCCGACAACGCCTCGGGCGCGGTCACCTACGCCCAGAGTACCGGCCAGCCCCAGCTGCTCGTCTCGTCGAGTGGGCTCCTCACCACCTCGGGGACCCTGCCCCAGGGCAGCTACAGCGCGACCGGGACGATCACCGACGCCTCCGGGGACACCGGCTCGTTCCAGGTGACCCTCGATGTCGGTGAGCTCGTCCAGCAGCTCCCCACCGCGGGCCGGGTCAAGGTCAGCGGCTCGGCCCACTACTCGGCCCAGCTCGCCATGAACGCCACCAGCCCGGCCGTCGCCGCGACCTTCGTCCAGAGCACCGGCCAGCCCCAGCTGCTCGTCTCATCGAGCGGGCTCCTCACCACGTCGGGGACCCTGCCCGCCGGGACGTATCACGCGAGCGGCACGGCGAGCGACACCCTGGGCGACACCGGGAGCTTCGCCTTCACCCTCACCGTTGGCCAGCTCGTCCAGCGCCCGCCGCTGCGTGCGAGCGTGTCGGCCGACCAGAGCGCGACCTACAGCGTCCAGCTCGACGTGGGGGCGAACCTCGGTCCGATCACCTACGCCCAGACCTCCGGCCAGCCCGCCCTGGTCGTCTCTGCCACGGGGCTCGTCACCACCTCGGGGCCGCTGGCGCCCGGGACCTATCCGGTCACCGGCACGGTCTCGGACACCACCGGTGACGTGGGCACCTTCGCCTTCACCCTCACCGTGACCCCGGCGGCCGCGACGACGACCACGACGACGACCCCGCCACCCACCACGACGACGACCGTGCCCTCGCCGCCGCGCGCCGTCGCGGTCATCGGCCGGGCCCTCGCGGGTCGCACCCGGGTCCTCACGGTCACCGGGTCGGGCTTTTTCGGCCGGCCCCGGGTCACCAGTCACCCCGGTACCCGGGTGGTCGTCGCCCGGGACACCGGACGTCTGCTCGTGCTGCACGTGAGCGTGCGACGCGGCTCGCGCAACGGGGTCTTCGTCTTTACCATCGTCTTTAAGAACGGCCAGCGCTGTCGCGTGCGCTACCTCCAGGGCTGATCAGGTGAGGGCCCGTCCCCGCGCCCGGCGCGCGCGGGCGTCGGCGAGCACCCAGTTAAACGGCGCGCGAGCCATCGACCGCGGCAGAACTCGGTAGAGGCGGGCGAGACCCGCCAGTTGACGCCGGACCCGCGCCTCCTCGGCCGGGCTAAGGGTGAGCCCCAGCAGCGCGCGAAAAGACGGGTCGAGCAGCGCGAGCGTCGCGCGCGCGTGCCAGGGGCCGAGGAGCCGCGACAGGGGCCGCCACACGAAGCCCAAGGTGACGAGCTCGACCAGGTAGCGCCGGGTCGGCTCGTCGACGGCGAGCTCGGCGAGCCGCGCGTCCCAGTACGCGGCGAAGTCGGCTCTCGTGGCCGGCCACGCCCCGGGGGGCACCTGCAGGACCGTCGCGAGGCGGGCCGAGCGCTCGTAGAGGACATCGAGTGTGGCCCCCTCGGGCGACTCGCCGTAGAGGGCGAGGACGTCGAGGCCGCCCCGGTAGAGGCAGGCCGCGACCCAGAGCTGGAGCGAGGGGTCGAAGGCGTCGTAGGCGACCGGGCTCGCCTCGCCCGAGCGCACGCCGCGGTGCTGGCGCGACACCTCGCGACCCAGCCACGCGCGCTCGTCCTCGGTGCCGCACATCGCGAGCGCCAGGTAGCTCAGCGTCGTGCGGGTGCGCTTGATCGGGTGACGAGTGAGGGCGCCCGACTCGACGCGACTCTCGAGCACGGCGCGTCCGACCGGGGCGAGTGAGAGCTGCATCACGACGTTCGCCGCGGCCGGCACGAGGGCGAGGCCCGTGAGGAGACGGCGTCCCACGAGCTCCTCGGCCTCGGTCGCCTCGGCCCGGGCCGCCGGGCGGCTCGAGGCGCGACGCCGACCGACGCGAAGCACAGGGCGCACGCCACGATTCTCGCTTACCGCCGTGGTCGCGAGGTCGTCGCCCGTCCGTGCCCCGGCGGCGATCGAGACGCGACGGAACGTGAAAACGAGGGCGCGGCCGCTTCTGACGTCGCTCCCTCCCCTCGTCCGTCGAGTGCGAGGATGCCCGGATGGATTACGACGAGCCGCCCGCCGGGGCCTACGGACGGGTCAGTGCGCCCGAGCGTTACGGCGTCGTCGTCGAGCGCGCGCAGGCGCTCCTCGCGCGCCTCGAGCGCGACTACCGCGTCGCGCGCGGGCCCGTGGGCCCCGACGACCTCGGGCCCGGGATGACCGCGAGCGCACTGTGGGTCGTGCGCCTGGTGCCCGAGGACCCCGCGGCCGCCCCCCTCACCCTCGCCGCGACGGCCTTCCCCGGGGTGAGCACCCTCTTCGGGCGAACCTGTCACACTTCGTACCCCTCGTGCGGGTGCGACGCGTGCGCCGAGGACCCCGCCCGGCTCATCGAGGAGCTCGAGGCCGACGTCGCCGACCTGCTCGAGGGCCGCTTCAGCGAAGCGGTGACCGAGCACGCCGTTCGCTACGCCTTCGTGGGGGCCAGCCGGGAGCGGCGAGGCTCGCGCCCGCGCCGGCGCGACGACGGCCTGGTTGAGGCCTCTTTCAACTATCGGCCCTGGTCCCGACGGTTTACGAACTGAGCCCGTCGCGGCCCATCGTCGCGCGCACCTCGGGACGATGGGCCCGGCACGTGGGCCGCCGCGGCGACGAGGATGGGGGTGGCCCGAGCGCCGCCCCGTGCGGGGATCGGCCAGCCCGGCAGAGAGGCGCGACGCCATGACCAACGCCATGAAGGCGGTGCAGTACCGCGAGTTCGGCGAGCCCCCCGAAGTGGTCGAGGTCGACCGGCCCACCCCGGGGCCGGGTCAGGTCCTGATAAGGGTCACCGCGGCCGGGCTGTGCCACTCGGACGTGTTCGTGATGAGCCTTCCCCAAGAGCAGTACGCCTTTGGCACTCTGCCGCTAACCCTCGGTCACGAGGGCGTGGGCGTTGTCGCCGAGCTCGGCGTCGGGATCAGCGAGGTGGCAATCGGCGAGGCTGTCGCCGTCTACGGGCCGTGGGGCTGTGGGCGGTGTCGAGAGTGCGCGCGCGGTCGGGAGAACTACTGCGAGCGCGCGGGCGAGCTCGCCCTCTTCCCCCCGGGGCTCGGCGCGCCGGGCGCCATGGCCGAGTACATGGTGGTCGACGCCGCCCGCCACCTGGTACCGATCGGCGATCTCGACCCGGCCGAGGCGGCGCCGCTCACCGACGCCGGACTCACCCCGTACCACGCGATCAAGTCGGCGCTACCCGTGCTGGGAGCGGGCTCGACGGCCGTCGTGGTGGGCGCGGGCGGACTCGGCCACGTGGGCATCCAGATAATCCGGGCGCTGAGTGGCGCACGGGTCATCGCCCTCGACGTGGATAACGTCAAGCTGAACCTGGCCCTCGACTCGGGCGCGCACGAAGCACTGCGCTCCGACGACGCGGAGGTCGTCACCACGGTGAGGAGGCTCACCCACGGCCGCGGGGCCGACGCGGTCTTCGACTTCGCCGGCTACGCGGCGAGTCTCGAGGTGTCCCGCCAGCTCGTGGGCGTCGGCGGGGAGCTCCACATCGTGGGCCTGGGCACGGGCGGGGAGACGGTGCCGGTCGGCTTCTTCTCCACCCCCTACGAGTCGCCGGTGCTGACCTCGTACTGGGGCAGCCGCGACGAGCTGATCGAGGTCGTCGAGCTCGCACAACGCCACCAGGTCCGCGTCCACGTCGAGCGCTTCGCGATCGATGAGGCCCCCGAGGCCTATCGGCGCCTCCGCGACGGCACCCTCACGGGACGGGCCGTCGTCGTCATGGACCGCTGAGGGCGCCGCGTCGCCACCCGGGTCCGGCCATCCCACCAGGTCGGCGCCGGGGTGCGGGCGCCGGTCACCTCACGCCGTACGGGCGGTAGCGTGGGAACGACCAAGGATCCCCCCGTGACCACAACCACTCGAACCCCCCCGGTGCGCACTGGGGGTTTCGCGGGGGCCCTGACCCGGGCGGTGACCGAGCGGCTCGACCCCGGGACGCTGCGGCGCGCGCGCCGTCGCCTCCACGTCAAGGCCGTCGTGATCGCGGTCTGGTTCCTCGCCAGCTTCGTCGGGGTCGTCCTCGCCGCCGGCTGGCTCGAGGGCGTGGCCGCGTCGGCCTCGTTCGCCCTGGCCTTCGCCGCGGTCGGCTTCAACATCCAACACGACGCGAACCACAACGCCTTCTTCGCCTCGGCCACCAAGCGCCTCTCGGTCGCGAATCGTGTGGTGGGCTGGAGCATGTTCGCCATCGGCGGTGACGCCAACCGGTGGCGGTACCGCCACAACACCCTCCACCACGGGTCGCCCAACGTCGTGGGCGTCGACTCCGACATCAACCTCGGTCCGCTGGCCCGCTTGGCCCCCTTCCAGCCGCGCCGCCCCTGGCACCGCTTCCAACACCTCTACCTCTGGCCCCTCTACAGCTTCACGGTGCTCGAGATCATGTTCAACGACCTGGCCTCGTTGATCGGCGTGTCGCGCCACTCACGGGGCCACCGCACCACCGTGAGCGACGCCACCGTCGCGGTCACGACGAAGGTCGCCTTCGTGGCCCTCATGTTGGGCCTGCCGACCCTCACCCACCCGTTCTGGGTCGTCGTCGTGGGCGGCGTGGCCGTAATCCTCGCCGTCGGCTTCGTGCTCGGTGTCGTCTTCCAGTCGGCCCACGTCGTTGAGGGCGCCGAGTTCGCCCAGGGCGGCACCCGGCCGCCCTACCAGTGGCACGAGTGGCAGGTGCGCTCGAGCCTCGACTTCTCCCACGGGTCGGGCCCCCTCAGCCGTCTCTTCCGCTGGTACGCGGGCGGCCTCGACCACCAGACCGAGCACCACCTCTTCCCCCGTCTCCCCCACACCGCCTACCCGGTCATCGCCCCCATCGTGACCGAGGTCTGCGCCGACTACGGCATCCCGCGCCGGGTCCAGCCCTCCTTCCACGCCGCCCTCGCCTCCCACTACCGCCACTTGCGGGCTATGGGCCGCCGCCCCCTAGCGCGCTGAGTGGGCGCCCGGTCGGGTAACGTCGCCGAAGCATCCGGCCCATCCCGAGTGACACCAACTGCTGGGGTTGCCCCGGTTTGATGGACACGGTTGGCTGAGTGATTATGCCACCTTCGCCGCGGTGTAGGCCTCGGCGGGGGTGCGGTGTCCGAGAGCGGCGTGGTGGCGTTCGCGGTTGTAGAACACCTCGACGTATTCGAAGATGATGGTGCGCAGCTGACTGCGGGTGAGGTCCTTCACCGGTCCGTGAAAGAACTCGATCTCGCGCTTGGCGTGGCCCCAGAAGCTCTCCATAGCGGCGTTATCAAACGCGTCACCAGTCGAGCCAAATGATGCGTCGAGGTGCCAGTCGCCGAGACGGTTAGCGAACTCGAGGCTCGTGTAGATCGACCCCTTGTCCGAGTGATGCAGGAGTTCTCCCTCGGGACGGCGACGACTGAGGGCCATGACGAGAGCGCTGACCACGAGGTCCGTGGTCTGGCGTTCGGCCATGGCCCAGCCGACCAGAGTGCGGTCGAACAGGTCGCGGATGCCGGCGAGGAAGAGCTTGCCGTCCAGGCAGTGGAACTCACTGACGTCAGCCACCCAGCGCTCGTCCGGTCGACTCGCCGAGAAGTCCCGATTGAGCAGGTCCGGGGCGAAGGCCGTCTCTCGGCGTCCCCGTCGCCACCTCCTTCGCCCGTGCACACCCACGAGGCCGTCTCGGGCCATCAGGCGGGCCACCCGGTGACGCCCGACACGCTGGCCCTGGTGGCGTAGTTGCCCCCAGACCCGTGGCGCGCCGTAGGTGCCGCGGGAGCTGGTGGATGGCGCGGATGTCCTTCAGGAGGATCTCGTTATCCACCTCACGCGCCGAGGGAGTCCGGTTCGCCCAGGCGTAGTGGGAGGATCGACAGACCTGGGCGACGCGGCACAGGTCCATGACGGAGTACTCGGCTCGGTGGTCGTGGACGAAGCGGTAGCCGGTCACCGCATCGTCTCTCTGGCGAAATAGGCGGCCGCCTTTCGAAGGATCTCCATGTCGATCCGCTGCTGGGCGATCTCCTTGCGCAGTCGCCGAGTCAGCGAGCTCTTCCTCGGACAGTGCCGTCGGGTCGTTGGCACGGGCATGGCGTTTGCGCGCGTTGTTCACCCAGTTCCACAGCGTGCGATCCGAGACGCCCAACGATCGCGCGACCTCGGCGACGGGGCGATCGGACGACTGGACGAGGGCCACGGCCTCGTCCTTGAACTCCTGGGGATAGTGCCGGGGCTTGTCGGCCACGGGGACTCCTTTCGGTCGAGGGGTCTCCTCGACGTTAGGTGTCCATCAAACCGGGGCAACCCCATGCTGATTGACTGCGCGGTGAAGTCTGACCGCTAAGTCGAGACTCGTCACCCACTATTAGGAGAGGTTGTTCTTCCGCACGACGTCGGCGGGGGCTGAAGGGGTCGGTGTCACCTCGTGAAAGAGTCCATGTCACTTGGTGAGATTCCGGCGTTTCACGTGGTGACCGTCCTGACGTACCATCAACGTTGTGGACATAGTCGAACCTCGTGACGATTCGAGCGGGGGTCACGACGCAGTCGAGCGTTTCCTCGAGATGCCCGCGGAGCACGGCGTCGGAGATGAGGTGGACCCAACGGTCGTTGAACACGAGGACGCCGTTCGTCGCACCTTCTGGCAGAGACTGAATCACTTCCTCTTCGAGAAGGCGCCGGGTCAGTACTCGTCCATCGCACCGCGAGACGCGCAAGGGCGTCGAACCAAGCCGTTCTTCTTCAACGGGAACGGCCGCGGACGCTGAGCCTGGGCGCAAGGGTTGCGGATCGCCTACGCCGCAGAGCCGAACCCGTTCGCCACGTCGAGACTCGTCGCCCGCTTCTCGGTGACGTTGATCTCGCGGTCGACGTCAGCGGGGTGGGTGAGGCGGTGGCGTAGCGCGACGGTGCCGTAGCGTCACGGGCGAGACGCCACGGCGGCCCCCAAAGGGGGCCGCCGGCCTCGCCGATGTCACCTCGTGAAAACACCGGTGTCACCTCATGAAAGAAACCATGTCAAGTGGTGAAATTTCGG
>DASSZS010000064.1:0-4902 GCA_035702745.1 Acidimicrobiales bacterium
GCGCACGCACCGCATAGAGCACGTGGCGGGGGTAGCCGTAGTCGAGGTAGGCGGTCGTCGGGGAGGCCGGAGCGAAGAATCCCCCGCCGGTGCCGCTCAGGGGCTGCTGGTGCACGGCCGCCCAGGTCCGACCCCCGTCGCCGCTGCGATAGAGGCTCACCTGCATGCCCGTCGGGCAGTACGCCCAGATCGCCGTGGAGCTCGCGGGCGTGAGCAAGCAGCCGTCCACACTCGTGAGCGTCGGCCAGTGAATGCGCCAGGTCGTCCAGGTTCGCCCGGCGTTACCCGATGCGCGCACCGGTGTCGCGTAACCAACCGAGATCTGGGCGATTGTGACGTGGGGCCCGAAGACGGCGACCGGGCCGAGCTGGGGACCGGTCGAGGTCGGGAACGGGTCGACCGTCACCGAGGTCGGCACCGGAACGCTCGACCACCCGGCTCCGCCGCTCGTGTGTGCGAGGCGGTAGTCGCGACAGCGCTCGAAGCCGCCGACCTCGCGACAATGGCCCGTGACGACGTAGAGCGCGCCGCCCCCGGCCGCGACGTCGATCGCGCGCTCTCCGGCCCCGAGGGGGACCCGACGCCAGTGTCGGGCCCCGTCGCGGGTGGCGTAGACCGCCTGGGGTCCACCGTTGGGCCCGACGAGGGCCACCCCGAGGCGCGCCGAGGCGAAGACGAGTCGCCCGAGGTCACCCGAGGGCGAGTCGCGCACCGCCGTGAGGGGCGGGCGCGTCACCCGGGTGAAGCGTCCGCTCTGAGGATCGAACCGGTCGAGGACGAGACACCCCACGTCCGGACAGCCCTCGGCCACGAGCACGTAGTCGGCCGAGGGTCCCGCGCCCACGACGAGGACCGGGAAGTGCCCGGCGCGCGTCGAGGCCCCGGCCGCCACGCCCGCGCCCAGGGCGAGCACCAACGCCGCGGCGATCGCGCGTCGCCCCCACCTCGCTCCGATCACCGGGTAAGTATCCCACCGTTCGCTCGCCCGACTCTGGCGCAGTCCCGACCGACGACGCCATCGCCCCCACCCCTAGCGTGAGGAGATGAGCCCGACGGGAGGAGGCGGGGTGAGTCGCGCGCGGCGCGCGGCCCTGTCGCTCGTCCTGCTCGCGACGAGCCTCGCGCCGATCGGAGTGCTCGGCGCGTCCGCCGGGGCGAGCGCGGTGCGCTCGTCGAGCGGTCTCACCCTGCGCGGAGTGAACGGAGCCCCCTTCGGGGTGCTCGCGCCCATCCGGGTCCTCACGGTGAGCGCTCCGGGCTACTCGCTCGCGGTGGGCCTCGCCAATCACGTCGTCGACGGCACGCTCGAGCGTCCGAGCGCGATCTGTCGCACCACGCCCGACTGCGTGGCCGCGGTCAACGGCGACTTCTTCGACGTGACCCCCCGCGGGGCGATCGACCCGGGCGACGAGGTCGGCGGGATCATCCAGGACTGCGTCTTGCTGCACACCCCCGAGGTCTCTCACCAGCAGGTCAACCTCGACCAGCACACGCTGAGCCAGGGGCTCAACTGGTCGAGCACCCTCTCGGTGAACGGCACGCCCGTGGCGGTCACCGGGATCAACCAGGAGCGCCCGATGCGCTACAGCGGGGTGAATCTCCCCCTCGCCGGCACCCTCCTCTACACCCCCGCCTACTACCTCGCCACTCCCTGGGCCCCGGGCTGGACCGCCTACCGCTTCGCGCTGGTGAATCCGTCGGTGAGCCCGACCACGATCAACACCACGACCGCGCTGGAGCTCCTAACCACCACCTACGGCCCGACCCACGTCGCGCCGGGCCAGGTCGTCGTGGTCGCGCGCAGCAGCTCGCCTCTCAGCGCGCTCGCCCCCGGTGGCGCCGCGTCGCTCACGACCACCTCGAAGGCGGGCTGTGACGTGCTCGGCGGCCACCCGATCCTCCTCGATCAGGGCGTGCCCGCCACCGTGAGCCGGGCCGACACCTACATGTGGCAGCGCTTCCCGCGCACCGTGCTCGGCTGGACGAGCTCGGGGGCGACCGTCCTTATGACCGTGGGGGGCGTCGACGAGCGCGCCGGCGCGACGGCCGGCCAGCTGATCGCCCTCTTGCGCTCCCTCGGCGTCGTGACCGCCATCGACCTCGACGGCGGTCAGTCGACCTCGATGTACTTTGACGGGCGCGTCGTCTACCACCCCGGCCGCGTGGAGCGACCGGTCTCGACGGCCGTGCTCCTCCTCGGCCCCTCCGGGGGCTAGGCGGTGGGCGGAGCCGACGCGCCCTAGGCGCGCGCCCCGAAGAGCGCGACGGCGAGGCGTCCGACGGCCACGTCCTGGCCCGGGGCGAAGCGCACGCTCACGACGTCACCCTCGGCGCCGACGCGCTGGCGAGAGCGCTCCTCGCAGACCAGCTCGACGATCTCGTCCTCGGCGAGGGTGAGCTCCATCACGTGGGTCGGGTCCGCGCCGAGCCCTCCCTCGACGCGCACGAGCGCCCCGCCGACCGACAGGTCGATCAGGTGGGCGCGCGCGCCGTCGACGCCGACCTCGCCGTCGAGGCGCTGGCGCACCCCGGTGCGCCGGTCGGTGGCGTATCGGTCCGAGCGGATCCGCACGATCGCCGCGACGAGGAAGGCCACGTTGACCAGGGCCCAGAAGGCCGCTCCGTAGGCCGTCCAGCGCACCGGGTAGCGCACCGGCGTCACCCCGGCCAGACCTAGGGCGAACCAGACGCCGACCGCGACGCTCGCAGCGAGCAGGAGCCACAGCAGCCAGGGGGCCTCGTTGCGCCGGCGCACGTCCGCGCCCTCCTTCACCGTGACCGTAAAGGGCCGCTCCCCCGGGCGCAGGTACGACAGCGTGGCCGCGATCGTGCTCTGGAGGCGCACGAACTCAAAGATCGTCGCCAGCCCCGAGGGGGCGTAGCCGCGCGAGAGCAGGGCCAGGGCCAGGCGCTGCAGCAAGAAGGTGACCGCGAAGGCGAGCAGGAAGGTGGTGGCGCTCGCGTGGATCGGCGCGACGCCGCTCGCCAGCACGACCAGGGGGATGAGCACGTAGCCGAGGGTCCGCCACGCGTCGAACCAGCCCACGATCGTCGACGCGTACGCCAGGCGCTGGGCCGGGGTGAGGCCCCGGCGCGTGAGCGGGTGCTCCAGGTGCAACAGCTGCATGGCGCCGGTCCCCCAGCGCAGCCGCTGGGCCTGGTACTGGGTCGCGTCGCGCGCGGCCAGGCCGTGGGCCAAGACCTCGTTGTGGTAGATCGTGCGCCAGCCCCGTCGGTGCAGGCGGATCGTCGTGTGGATGTCCTCGGTGACCGTCTCGGTGGCGACGCCGCCGACCTCGCGCAGCGCGGCCACGCGCACCAGCGCGTTGGTGCCGCACCAGAACGCCGCGCCCCAGCGGTTCTTGCCGGGCTGGAGGGCGCGGTAGAAGAGGCGCTGCTCGTTGAAGGCGACGTCGCGGCGGCTGCGCCAGAGCCACGAGCGATTCGGGCCGTGCTCGAAGGAGTCCACGTTGTAAAAGTCCTGAGGGGTCTGGACGATCGCGATGGTGGGGTCGGCGAAGTAGCCCAGCGTGTGGGTGAGGAAGTTTGCCGTCACCACGTGGTCGGCGTCGAGGATCGCGACGAGGTCGGCGTCGATGTACTCCAGGGCGTGGTTCAGGTTCCCGGCCTTGGCGTGGCGGTGGTCGGCGCGGGCGAGGTAGCGCGCCCCCAGCGAGGCGGCCAGCTCGCGCACCCACGCGCGCCCCCCGTCGTCGAGGACCCAGGTCTCGTGGGCCGGGCTGAGCGCCGTCGCCGCGGCCACGGTCGGCAAGAGGACCTCGCGGGGCTCGTTGTAGGTCGCGATCACGACCGCCACCCGCGACTCGGTCGCCACGACCGGCGTCGGGACGCTCGTCGTGTCGACGTCCCAGAGCGAGAAGGTGAACAGCCCCAGCCCGATCGTCGCGTGCAGTTCGAGGAGCCACAGGGGTACCGCCACCCACCAGGTGCCCAGGGTGAGGGTGACTCGCCAGGTGAGATACGCCGCACTGACGAGCAGGGTGAGGGCGGCCGTCGCCCGGATCGCCCGGCGCCGGGTCGGCGCCTCGGGAGGGGGGATCGCGGCCTCGGCGCTGGCGAGGGCCGGCTCGAGGGCGCGCCGCGCCGGTCGGCGACGGAGGTCGCCCTCGAGGACGAGCGCGCGGGCCCGGATGGTCACCCCCACGAGCCTGACCGTCGTGGGTCACCCGTATCGCAACGAACGACCAACGCTCGGCCAACCCAGGCGTCGCTGGGCCCACCCGCACCGTTACCGGGCCGAAACAGCGAAGGACCCCCGCACGAGGCGGGGGTCCTTCTTAGAAATCCCGGCGGCGACCTACTCTCCCAGGGGGGGACCCCCAAGTACCATCGGCGCGGGTGGGCTTGACTTCTGTGTTCGGAATGGGAACAGGTATATCTCCACCGCCATGACCACCGGAAACCTACGCTCCACCGAAGTGGGAGCCGTCACGGCTCCTTGAGCGTCTTAGAACGAGCACGAGCATCATCAACTCCAAGCCCTCGGCCGATTAGTACCGGTCAGCTGAATGCGTTGCCGCACGTACACTTCCGGCCTATCAACGTGGTCGTCTAGCCACGGGCCTTACCTGGTTAACCCAGTGAGAGATCTCATCTTGAAACGGGCTTCGCACTTAGATGCTTTCAGCGCTTATCCCACCCGCAGGTCGCTAAACAGCCATGCCCTTGGCAGGACAACTGTCACACGAGAGCTGCGTTCGTCCCGGTCCTCTCGTACTAGGGACAACCTTTCTCAGATCTCTTACGGCTGCATCGGATAGGGACCGAACTGTCTCACGACGTTCTGAACCCAGCTCGCGTACCGCTTTAATGGGCGAACAGCCCAACCCTTGGGACCGGCTTCAGCCCCAGGATGCGACGAGCCGACATCGAGGTGCCAAA
>DASSZS010000010.1:0-47974 GCA_035702745.1 Acidimicrobiales bacterium
GAACGCCTCCGTAGCGGTGACCTTCGTTGATAACGGTGGCACGGGGACCGTGGCGTCCCTCTCGGCACCCTCGGGATCTTCCGTGGTCCTCCCTAGTGGCACTGCCCTCAGCAATTCGGGCAGTGCGTTCACAGGCTGGAACACCCAAGCCAACGGGCTCGGGACGGCGTACACGGCCGGCTCAACTGTGACTGTCACCTCGAATCTGACGCTCTACGCCCAGTGGACGACGTCGAAGTTCGTCGTCACCTTCGACACCGACGGTGGCGTGACGAGTGTCCCGTCGGAGCAGTACGCCCCCAGTGGAGCACCAGTTGCGCTCCCTAGCGCCACTTTGGCGGGTTACACGTTTGAGGGGTGGTTCACCGCCCCGTCGGGGGGAACGTTGGTCGGCGGGGCCGGCGCCCCCTACGCCCCGACCGACTCGGTCACTCTCTACGCGCAGTGGTCGGCGTCCACTCCGGCCTCGTCGACGTCGACCACCGCGGTCGTGCTCACGTTCTCAGCCAACGGCGGTAGTGGTTCCCTCGCGCCGGTGGACCTGACGGGCGGTGCATCGACCGACCTGCCCGGTGCAGCGTTCATTCGACCGGGCTACGTCTTCGAGGGGTGGTCCACCTCGGCGAAGGGGAAGGCGACGGTGTACGCCGCCGGCCAATCGTTCGCGCCCACGACCTCCGAGACGCTCTATGCCGTCTGGCGCCGCGCGGCCGCAGTAGCGACCCTGTACGGGGACGTCGGCGACTTCCCCCACTTCACGACCACCCTGACCCCCGCCCTAGCGAGACAGGTCATGAAACTGGCCCTCGTGGTCCGTGCCCGGCGGTGCCGCGAGGTCGAGCTCCTCGGCTACACCGCCTCGACGGGGCTGGGGAGTCTCGACCGGTCGGTGAGCGCGCGACGCGCTCAGGCGGTGGCGCGGGCCCTTCGAGCGGACCTCAGACGGCTGCACGTGCGCGGCGTCGCGATTCGAGCCAGCGGTGAGGGCTCGATCGATCGGCGCACCGCTTCGGTGTACTCGCGCGTGGAGGTCTTCCTCGCCTAGTCCCGGCGCCCCCGCCACCCCGAAGACAGCGTCCCTGGGGTGGCGGGGGCCGGGTCAGAGCCGGTGGAGGGATTCGAACCCACGACCTGACGATTACAAATCGCCTGCGCTAACCAGACTGCGCCACACCGGCAGAGCCCCCAGGCTAGTTAAGACCGAGCCCGGACTCTAGAGTGGACGCGATGAGCGATCGGGTGCCCTCCAACCACGAGGCGCGCCCGCCGGGCTCGCACTACCAGCCGTCCCTGTGGGTGGTGCTGGTCATCGTCGTCTTGTTCATCGGCGGCGCAGTGGTGATGCTGCGCTCGCCCGGTGCGTCGTCCTCTGGTTCGCCGACCTCCACGACGGCGCCGACGGGCTCGCCGACCACGACGACGACCGGCGTCGTCGACCGGGCCAAGGTCACCGTGCAGGTGGCCAACGGCACCAAGGTGACGGGCCTGGCCGGTTCCTACACCCAGAAGCTCCAACTCCTCAACTGGGCCACACTTCCCCCGGGCAACGCCGCGACGCTCGTCGGGCGCACCACCATCTACTTCAACCCCGGCTACGTGAACGCCGCCCGTGAGATCGCCGCGGAGATCAAGATGCCGGCCTCCATCGTGCGTCCGCTCGGTGGGGCGGTCCCCATCGCCAACGCGGCCCACGACGACATCGTCCTCGTCCTCGGACCGAACGCGGCGGGTTAGTCCGCGTCGACTCGCGAGGGCGCCTCGAGGCCGGAGCGTACGAGCGCCGCACGCAAGACCTCGGTGGCCATGGGTCGGAGTTCGTCGAGGGGCCGATTGCGGTGTCGACGCACACCGAGGTCGACCTGGGCCATCGCGTCGAGCCCGAAGCGACGGGCCACATCGATGAGGAGCGCTATCTCGACGTCGTAGCCCGGGGCGAGGCCAATCCCGTCGAGGGCCGAGCGCCGCAGGGCGGTCTCGCCGGCCAGGGGCTGGCGGACCTCTTCGAGCCCGGGGAAGAGGAGGGCGAGGATCGGTCGGGCGGCCAGTTCGTTCACCCGACCGCCGCCGGTCGGCATGTCGAAGTAGGGGCGCTCGTAGATGGGCTTCACGAGTTGGGTCCGGGGCGACTCCAGGAGCGGCTGGACGAGTCGAGCGACGTAGTCCGGGGTCGTGTTGACGACGTCGCCGTCGAGAAAGACGAGCAGCGTCGAGGTGGTGGCGAGGACCCCGGCCGCCAGGGCCCGGCCCTTGCCGCCGGGGCCCTCGGCCTCGACGACCTTGGCCCCGTGGCGCTCGGCGACCCGGCCCGAACCGTCACTCGAGTGGTCGTCGACGACCACGAGTTCGTCGACGAGCTCCTCGTGGTCGCGCACGGCGTCGATGACCGCACCGATCGTGGCCGCCTCGTCGTGCACCGGGATGACGACGGCGATGGACGCCTCGCCGCGCAGCTCGCGCACCCGGGCGTAGGAGTAGGCCGTGGCGGGCAGCGTCCAGGGGGCGTCGGCCATGGGACGAGGCTAGGGGCGAGGGGGGCGCCCTTGACAATCCCGACCCCAGCGGTAAGAATTGGGACGTCATCAAGAGCGACTGAGGGACGGCCCCTTTGACGTCGCGACAACCAGTGTGGGTCCCGGGTTAACCCTCCACACCAGGTGCCAAAGGCCGAACGATGAAAGGGAGAACATGGGATACTCGCTCGGGCTCATCTGTCGAGAGTGCGCCGCCACCTACCCCGCGGAGGCTCGCTACGTCTGTGAGTGGTGCTTCGGCCCCCTCGAGGTCCACTACGACCTCGAGGCGGCTCGCGGGCGCGTTACGCGCGCCTCGATCGAGGCCGGGCCCCGCTCTTTGTGGCGCTACCGCGACCTGTTGCCCGAGGTCGGTGAGGCCCCGGTCGATCTCGGGACCGGGTGGACGCCGCTGCGCCGGGCCGACCGACTCGCCGAGCGACTCGGGGTGCACGAACTCTGGCTGAAAGACGACACACGCAACCCCACGGGTTCGTTCAAGGACCGGGTGGTGTCGGTGGCGCTGTCGGTCGCCCGGGGACTGGGATTCACCACGGCCGCCTGCGCCTCCACGGGCAACCTCGCGACCTCGGTGGCGGCTCACGCGGCGGCGATGGGCTGGCCGAGCGTGACGATCATCCCGTCGGACCTCGAGACCTCGAAGGTGGTCATGGCCGCCGTCTTCGGCGGGGTCGTGCTCGGCGTCGAGGGCAACTACGACGACGTGAACCGGCTCTGCGTGGAGCTGGTGAGCGAGCACCCCGACTGGGCGTTCGCCAACGTCAACCTGCGCCCGTACTACGCCGAGGGATCCAAGACCCTCGCCTTCGAGATCGCCGAGCAGTTGGGGTGGCGCCTGCCGGACCAGGTGGTCGTGCCGATCGCCTCGGGGAGCCAGTTCACCAAGGTGGCCAAGGGGTTCGACCAGCTGCGCGCGCTCGGCCTGGTCGAGGGGGCGGCGCCCCGACTCTTCGGCGCCCAGGCGGCGGGCTGCTCGCCGGTGGCGACCGCCTTCGCCGAGGGGGCCGCGGCCATCCGGCCCCAGAAGCCCCACACGGTCGCGCGCTCGCTCGCCATCGGCAACCCGGCCGACGGCCCCTACGTGCTCGACGAGCTGCGCCGGGGCGGCGGCGACTGCGGTTCGGTCACCGACGAGGAGATCCTCGAGGGGATCGAGCTGCTCGCCGCCACTGAGGGGGTCTTCGCCGAGACGGCCGGGGGCACGACGATCGCGTCGCTGCGCCAGATGCTCGAGCGCGGCACGATCGACCCCGAGAGGTCGATCGTCGCCATCATCTCGGGCCACGGCCTCAAGACGGTCGAGGCCCTCGAGGGGCGCTCGACGTTCACTGAGACGATCGCCCCGACCCTGGCCGCCGCCGAGGACGCTCTGGCGGCCCACCTCTTGGTGGGGGCGTCGTGAGCGTCGTGGTGCGCCTGCCGGCCCAGCTGCGCGCCCTGGTGGGGGGCGCGGGCGAGGTGCCGGTCGAGGCCCGCACGGTGCGCGAGGCGATCCTCGCCGTCGAGGCGTCCCACCCCGGGCTGGCCGAGCGGGTCCTCGATGACGGGGGGGCGCTGCGACGCTTCGTCAACGTCTTCGTCGCCGACGAGGACGTGCGGTTCCTCGACGGGCTCGACACGGCGGTGGCCGATGGTGAGACGATCTCCCTGGTCCCAGCGGTTGCGGGGGGCTGAGGCGCCCGTTAGCACTCTCAGAGGGTGACTGCTAACATCGGTGGGTACCGAGTTGTGGTGACTCTACAGGAGGAGAACCGTGGCGAAACTGATCGCTTTTGACGAAGAGGCGCGTCGCGCCCTCGAGCGCGGCATGAACAAGCTGGCCGACGCGGTCCGGGTGACCTTGGGGCCCAAGGGTCGCAACGTCGTGCTGGACAAGAAGTGGGGCGCCCCCACGATCACCAACGACGGCGTCTCGATCGCCAAGGAGATCGACCTCGAGGACCCCTACGAGAGGATCGGGGCCGAGCTCGTCAAGGAGGTCGCGAAGAAGACCGACGACGTGGCGGGTGACGGCACCACGACCGCGACGGTGCTCGCCTGGGCCATGGTCCGCGAGGGCCTGAAGAATGTGGCCGCGGGCGCCAACCCGATGTCGCTGAAGAAGGGCATCGAGGCGGCGGTCGAAGCGGCGGTCGCGTCGTTGCACGACCTGGCCACGCCGGCCGACACCAAGGAGCAGATCGCCCAGGTGGCCTCGATCTCGGCGGCCGACAACGAGATCGGTCTGATGATCGCCGACGCCATCGACAAGGTGGGCAAGGACGGCGTCATCACGGTCGAGGAGAGCCAGTCCTTCGGGATGGACATGGACCTGGTCGAGGGGATGCGCTTCGACAAGGGCTACATCGCGCCCTACTTCGCGACCGATCCGGAGCGGCAAGAGGCGGTCCTCGAGAACCCCTACATCCTGCTCGTGAGCCACAAGGTGGCTTCGGTGCGCGACATCCTGCCGGTGCTCGAGAAGGTCATGCAGTCAGGTCGCTCGCTGCTCATCGTGGCCGAGGACGTCGAGGGCGAGGCGCTCGCCACCCTCGTGGTGAACAAGATCCGCGGTACCTTCAAGTCGGTCGCGGTGAAGGCCCCGGGCTTCGGCGAGCGACGCAAGGCGATGCTCCAGGACATGGCCATTCTCACCGGCGGCACCGTCGTCAGCGAGGAGATCGGCCTCAAGCTGGAGAACGCCGGCCTCGAGCTGCTCGGCTCGGCCCGCAAGGTCGTGGTGACCAAGGACGAGACGACCATCGTGGAGGGCGCCGGCTCGGAGGAGGACATCAAGGGCCGCATCAGCCAGATCAAGGCCGAGATCGACAACACCGACTCCGACTACGACCGCGAGAAGCTCCAGGAGCGCCTGGCCAAGCTCTCCGGCGGCGTCGCGGTGATCAAGGTCGGTGCGGCCACCGAGGTCGAGCTCAAGGAGAAGAAGCACCGGATCGAGGACGCGGTCTCTACGACCAAGGCCGCGATCGAAGAGGGCGTCGTGCCCGGCGGTGGCGTGGCCCTGCTGCGCAGCCAGAGCCGCATCCAGGACGTGGCCGACAAGCTGAGCGGTGACGAGGCGACCGGTGCGCGCATCGTGGCTCGCGCCGTCGAGGCGCCGATCAACCAGATCGCGGTCAACGCCGGCCTCGAGGGCGGCGTCGTGGTCGACAAGGTGCGCGGCCTGACCAAGGCCACCGAGGGCCTCAACGCCGCCACCGGCGACTACGAGGACCTGATCGCCGCGGGCGTCATCGACGCGGCGAAGGTGACGCGCTCGGCGCTGCAGAACGCGGCGTCGATCGCGGCCCTCTTCCTCACGACCGAGGCGGTCGTCGTCGACAAGCCCGAGGAGAAGGCCCCGGCCGGCGCGGGCGCGGGGATGGACGACTACTAGACCAACCTGTATTCCCGGATGCGACGGCGCGGGGCGTAGGCCCCGCGCCGTCGCGTTTGGGAGTCCGCAGCGGGGCGGCCGGACGCCGGTGCCGGCGACCCCTCTAGCATGGGCCCCGTGACCACGCCCGAGCCGCTCGTCCCCTCGCGCGGACTCTCCGTCGTGCACCTGTTCTGCCACCGCGGCGGCGAGGTCGACCGGCCCGCCCTGACAAAGGCCGTCGACGAGGCGGTCGCGGCCGGGTTCCAGGTGGTCCCCCTCGCCCTCGTGGGGGCCAAGGCCGACGTGGGTTTCATGGTGATCGGCCCCGACCTGTGGGAGATCCGCCGGTTCCAGACCCGGGTCCAGGCGGCCGGCCTGCACGTCGACGACTCCTACGTCTCGGTCACCGAGGTCAGCGAGTACGCCCAGGGCATGCCCGAGGCGATGATGAACGCCCGGCTCTACCCGGTCCTGCCGCCCGAGGGCAAGCGGGCCTTCTGCTTCTACCCGATGTCCAAGCGTCGTGGCGAGACCAACAACTGGTACGCGCTCGACTACGAGCGCCGCGAGGGGCTGATGCGCGAGCACGGCTCGACCGGCAAGACCTTCCGGGGGCGGGTCCTGCAGTTGGTCACGGGCTCCACGGGGCTCGACGACTGGGAGTGGGGCGTGTCGCTGTTCGCCGTGCACCTCGATGACCTCAAAGAGTGCGTCTACACGATGCGCTACGACGAGGGTTCCACCCTCTACGGCGAGTTCGGCCCTTTCTACACCGGCATCGTGGGCACTCTCGACGAGGTCCTCGACGCGGCCCTTGGCTAGGGGATCGTGACCGGCGACGTCCCCGAAAAGACGCTGCGGCGTTGGGCCGAGGCGTTAGCCGGGGTCGCCAAGACGGGTCTCGGCTTCACCGATAGCCCCTACGAGCGCGAGCGCTTCGAGGAGGTCCTAGCGATCGCGGCCGACATACGGGCCGCCGCCGACGCGGGCCTGGAGGGAGTACCCGACGCCGGGGGCGTCGTGACCCAGTGGCTGGCCGAGGTCGGACGCGGCGTCGCCGGCTACCAGACGCCCAAGGTGGCCGTCGGGGCCGCCGTCACCGACGGTGAGGGTCGGCTCCTGCTCATCCAGCGCTCCGACTCGGGCTACTGGCTCTACCCGACGGGGTGGTGTGACGTGGGCTACTCCGCCCCCGAGGTCGTCGTCAAGGAGGTCCGCGAGGAGACCGGCGTGCTCGTCGAGCCGATCCGGCTCATCGGCGTGCTCGACGGGATGCGTCTGGGCGAGTCGCGGATCCCCCTCTACTCACTCCTCTTCCTCTGTCGGGCCGTGGGGGGCGACCTCCACCCCCACCCCCATGAGGTGCTCGACGTCGGCTGGTTCGAGCGCGACCACCTGCCGAGCCCGATCGTCGGCGCCGAGCGGTGGGCCGGTCCGGTCTTCGCCGCCATCGACGGCCAGGTCCTCGACGTCTACTACGACGACCTGCGCCGCCCGGTCTGGCGGGGGGAGTCGTGATCGAGGTCGAGATCGCCACGTCGGTGGACGACGGGCTCGTGGCGGCGTTGAACGCCCTGGTGGCCCAGCTCTCCACCAGCGCGCCACCCCTCACGCGTGAGTTCGTTCGTGAGATCGTCGACTCGCCGGCGACCACGCTCTATGTCGCGCGCGACGGTGACCGGGTGGTCGGCACCCTCACCCTCGCGCTCTTCCCCATCCCCACCGGCGTGCGCGCCTGGATCGAGGACGTCGTCGTCGATGAGGGTGCTCGCGGTCGAGGGGTGGGCGAGGCCCTCACCCGCCGCGCGCTCGAGGACGCCGGTCGGGCCGGCGCACGCACCGTGGACCTCACGAGTCGGCCATCGCGCGAGCCGGCCAACGCCCTCTACCAACGCGTCGGGTTCGTGGCGCGCGACACGAACGTCTACCGGTTCTTTGTAGTGAGTCAAGGACTGGAGCAGTAGAGCCGACTTCCTCGCACAGTGATGACTCCCAAAATCACTGTGGGGTGTGACGGTTCGTGAGTTAATCCGAATACTCCATGATGATGGTTGAGTCCAGGTTCGCCCACGCGGGCGTCACCGTCAATTTCGCCATCCAACGAAACACGGCAATGTCACGGTTCCTAGTGCATCGTGCCAAGAACTGCGCATGGACCTGATCGGTAGCATTATGAGGCAGGCTGGCCTGGAACGGAGGCAGCGATGATTGAGTGCGCCATGGTGATCGAACGGTCCCCGAACAACTTTGGTGAACCGGTTCCCGACCTCGATGGGTGCGGATCTACAGGAAAGACCCTTGAAGAGGTAAAGACCAATATTGCTAAGGCGATTGTGATGCACATCGAGTCATCGCGCGAGCACGGGGAACTGGTTCCGGTTCCCGCGGCGCAAGTGGAGGTCGTTCAAGTTGCCTCGTAGGTCGGTGATTAGACAAAGTCATAGGTGGGTCATGAAGAGCAGACGCGTCCAGGGTGGAACGTTGGTTCTCGCAATGGCCCTGACTCTTCTGTCTGGCGTTGCCGTCTCGGGTATCTCTGCTGTCGCCTCTTCGGACGCAGTCGCGGCTGCAGTGCCAATGTGCAAACTCTCCTCACTCGCAGTCTCTGCATCGAATGGAGATGGACTGCATCACGGGGTGGAGCTCATTCGATTCCAGAATGTGGGAAGAACTGCGTGCACGCTGCGGGGCTACCCCCAAGTTGAGGCGCTCCTCCTCAGTGGAAAGACCCCGAGCAATTTGGTGGGCATGTATCACGCCTCTCCGCCGGGAGCGACGTTGCGAGCGACCCCTGTTGAGATGTCCTGGGCCGGTGGTGTGAACTGGTCCACGGGCGTGTACCCGAGCGCGGCTGCTCAAAGGGCCTTCGTGCCGCCAACCATTGTTCTCCGAGCGAGAACCGGAGAAGCCTCCTCCACGCTCAACTGGACCGATGGGCCCAATGCGGGCACGTGTCCTGCATTCTCACAAATCAGAATAGGCCTGGGTGGGGGTTCCATCGTGCGGCCACTCGGCCTCGGCCGTGCCGATCCGCTTTGTTATGAATTTGACGTGACGCCGATTGTTCGGGGGGTTACGGGAGCAATGACCATCACGACGACTTTTAGCAAGAAACCGTAGACGAACGTCTGCCGCTACCGAACCGACTGGACCGTCGGCGCCGGTGTCAGACTGACGTCGTGCGACGCGCCGCTTTGCTCATTGCAACTGCCGTTCTGGTGGCTGTGGGGCTTCCGGCTTTGGGGTCGCGGTCGATCGTCGGCGCGACGGCGGTCCCCGTTTGTGTCGCGGCCACGGCGCGGGTCACGAACTACAACGTCGTGGTGGGCGCGGGGAGCGTGAACAACCTCATCTGGATTCGCAACGTGGGATCCCGCGCGTGCTTACTGCGGGGCTACGCCACGGTCCACTTCGTCGGGGTGTACGGCGTCGGAGCGAAAGATACGCGCCCCCACCTCCTCGCAGTACCCGAAAGGCGCTCGTACGGCCGAGTCGGTAACGACCTCGGCGGCCTGATGGCGGGCTGGCCCATCCCCACGGTCACGCTCGCACCCGGGGCCCTCGCCTCGTTCTGGCTCTACGGCACCGACGAGCAGCACGGCACTCCCGCGACGAGTCGGTGCATCGTCTCGTACACGATGATCGTACGGCTGCCCGGCTCCTCGACGCCGATCGCGGTGCGCGCATCCCGGGTCGACGGCTTCTACTGGTGCGGACCGGTCACGGCCCACCCGATCGTCCCGGGAGCGTCCGGTTCGGATCCGCCCGAGCCGTTGAGTCACTACTTCGGGGCGCGGGTGGCGCCGGTGAGCGGGCGAGGGGTCGGTACCCCGTCGATCCCTTCCGGGCCCGCGCGTGTGTAAACTTTCTCCCTTTGCCTTTAAGGGAGTCCCGATTGACTAGTCCCCAGTTCCCCGCCCGTATCGTTGTTCTTGGCTGCGGGTCGGTCGCCCAGTGCGTGCTGCCCCTGATGCTCGAGCAGTTTTCCCTTCGCCCCGACGCGGTCACTGTGATCGAGAGCCGCGACAACCGCGAGCGCGTGGCCGCGTCCATCGCCCGAGGCGTGCACTACGTGCGCGAGGTCATAACCCGGGAAAATATGGGTGAGGTCCTCGGTGCGCACCTGAAAGCGGGCGACATCCTGGTGGACCTGGCCTGGAACATCGGGCTCACGGAACTGTTGGATTGGTGTCGGGATCACGGTGTGCGCTACCTCAACACCTCGGTCGAGGTCTGGGAACCCTACGAGAACGCCGCGGAGGTCCCGCCCACGGAGCGCACGCTCTACTGGCGCCACATGGCCCTGCGCCGTCAGATCGCCCGGTGGGGCGACAACCGCGGCCCCTCGGCCGTCGTCGAGCACGGGGCTAATCCCGGGCTCGTCAGCCACTTCGTCAAGTGGGCGCTCGACGACATCGCCACCGGCGTCGTGCGCGACCGGCTCGTCGACGACCCCGACGCGCTCGCGGCGCTCGTCGAGCGCGGCGAGTGGAACGAGGTGGCCCGCGCGCTCGACGTGCGCGTGATTCACGTCGCCGAGCGCGACACCCAGGTGTCGACCCGGCCCAAGGAGCCCGGGGAGTTTGTCAACACCTGGAGCGTGGACGGCTTCTACGAGGAGGGCGTCGCCCCCGCGGAGATGGGCTGGGGCACCCACGAGCGGCGTCTGCCGCCGCTGGGTCTCGAGCACCGCGGCGAGGGCCCGCTCAACCAGATCTGTCTGGCCCAGATGGCCCACAAGACCCTGGTGCGCTCGCGAGTGCCCTCGAGCCAGATCGTCGGCATGGTGATCCGCCACGGGGAAGCCTTCACGATCTGTGACCACCTCACGGTGTGGGAGAGCGAGCGCGCGATCTATCGCCCGACGGTGCACTACGCGTACTGCCCGAGCGACGCCGCGTGGGCCAGCTTCGTCGAGCTCGAAGGCGCGCAGTACGTCTACCCCGAGCGCCAGCGCATCATGAACGACGACATCGTGGCCGGCCGCGACGAGCTCGGCGTCTTGGTGATGGGCCACCCCTACCGCTCCTGGTGGACCGGGATGCTGACCTCGATCGAGGAGGCCCGCGCGGTGGCGCCCCACCAGAACGCGACGACCGTCCAGGTGGCCGCCTCGATCCTGGGCGCGCTCGACTGGATGATCCGCCGTCCCGAGGAGGGCGTCCGGGTCCCCGACGAACTGCCCTGGCGCGAGATCCTCGACGTCGCCCGACCCTACGTGGGCACCACCTGGTCGGGTCCGCTCGACTGGGATCCCGTCTCGACGCGCGCCGACTGGTTCGACCGGTGGTCGGGCCGCGAGTTGGACCGGGACGACCCCTGGCAGTTCACGAACTTCCTGGCCTGATCAGCGCCGGCGCGCGAGGAGCCAGGTGAAGGGCTGGATCGAGCCCCAGGGCGTCACGTGCTCGTGGCGCCCTTCGTCGAGCATCTCGAATCCCTCGCCGATTTCGGCCGCCAACGCTCTCGGGCCCCAGCGCGCAACGGGTAGCCCCGAGCACGTCGTGGGGCCGTCGGGGGCGAAGGTGGCGAGCAGCGCGTACGAGCCCGGCGCGGTCGCGCCCTCGAGGCGTTCACGGTAGGCGGCGCGCGCCGAGGGCTCGACGAGGAAGTGGAACACCGCGCGGTCGTGCCAGAGCGCGTAAGTCCGCTCGGGTCGCCAGGCCGTGACGTCGGCGCTCACCCAGGTCACGCGATCCGCCGCGGCGCCCAGGCGCGCGCGGGCCTCGGCCAGTGCGCTCTCAGCAAGGTCGAGGACCGTGAGGTCGCTGAAGCCCCGCTCGAGCAGCGCGTCGACGAGTCGCGAGGCGCCCCCGCCGACGTCGACGACGGAAGCGCCGGGCGCCAGGTCGAGCCGGTCGAGGATCTCGAGCGTCGCCGTCGGGGACGACTCGGTCCAGGAGCGCTCCTCGGGGGTCGTGGTGCGATAGCGCTCGTCCCAGTAGGCCACGGCCCCACGATAGGAGCGTCGAGCCTGGGTACGATGGCCCATGCCCGCCGAGGAGCTGGACCCCGACGACGAGTCGGCGACCGTCGCCTCGTGGGAGGCGACGGGCCTCACCCGAACCTGCAGCGACCCGGAGGCCGACCTCCAGCAAGGCCCGGGGAGCGCGGGTTCTACGGTGCTCGACGTTCGTGATGGGGCCACCCTCGTGGGCGCGGCCCCGTCGTGGCTCGGTGCGCGCGGCGTCGCCGAGACCCTGCGCACGGTCCATCACGGGAACGACGTGACGCGCAACCTCTACGCGACGCTCGGCTGGGCCGAGAGGGCCGAGACGCACGGCGTGGTGCTCGGGCGTCGGCGAGGCGCGCCGTGAGCGAGTCGATCCTCGCCAATGCCTCGGTGTGCCGGGTCGTCGACGCGCTCGAGCGCGCGGGCCTGCCCTCGTCGGTGCGGGTCCTTGACGACTCGGCGCGCACCGCCGCCGACGCGGCCGCCGCTCTCGGTGTCTCGGTCGGCCAGATCGCCTCGTCGATCGTCTTCGCCCTGCCCGACGGCCACCCGCTGCTCGTGATCACGAGCGGGCGGCACCGGGTCGACACCGCCCTGGTCGCGGCGGCCCTCGGCGTGGTCGATTTGCACCGGGCCGACGCCGACTACATCCGGGCCTGGACGGGCTTCGCCATCGGCGGGGTGAGCCCGGTGGGCTGGAGAGCCGCGACCACGGCCGGCGTGAGCGCGACCGGCTACCCCCGCGAGGCCACCGTCGTGATCGACGAGGCGCTCGGCGACTACGACGTCGTCTTCGCCGCCGCGGGTCACCCGCACGCCGTCTTCGCGACCTCCTACGAGGACCTCGTGGCGGTGACGGGCGCGACCCCGCTGCGCGTCGCCGACGACTGAGGCCCTCGACGGCGGGCGCCCACCCTGACAGACTGGCGCGGTGAACGCCCGCGACTTTGAGGCCGTCGACCACTACCTCGAGGGCACCCTTCTCCAGGACGACCCCGTGCTCGCGGCCGCTCTCGCCGCGAGCGACATGGCGGGGTTGCCCTCGATCGCCGTCTCACCCCTCCAGGGGCGCCTGCTGGAACTGCTCGCGCGCTCGATGCGCGCGCGGCGAATCCTCGAGGTCGGGACCCTGGGGGGCTACTCCGCCATCTGTCTCGCCCGGGGGCTCGTCGAGGGCGGGGGACTGGTCACGGCCGAGCTCGAACCCCACCACGCCGAGGTGGCGCGGGCCAATGTCGAGCGCGCCGGTCTCGCCGACCGCGTCGAGGTCCGGGTTGGCCCGGCGGCCGAGACCCTGTCGGCGCTCGCCCGCGAGGGAAGGGATCCCTTCGACCTCGTCTTCATCGACGCCGACAAGACCGGCTACGCGCAGTACTTCGAGCTAGCCCTCGACCTCGTGCGCGTCGGGACGCTCATCGTCGCCGACAACGTCGTGCGCGACGGCGAGGTCGCCGACGCGGCGTCGACCAACGAGGCGGTCCGGGGAGTCCGGCGCTTCCTCGAGCGGGTCGCACGCGAGCCCCGGGTCGAGGCCACCGCGATCCAGACGGTCGGGGTCAAGGGCTACGACGGGTTCGCGCTCGTCTCGGTCATCGCGTGAGCGAAGAGGTCTACACCCACGGTCATCACGAGTCGGTGTTGCGCAGCCACCGGTGGCGCACCGCCGAGAACTCGGCGGCGTTCGTGCTCGACCGACTCACGGCGACGTCGCGGGTCCTCGACGTGGGGTGCGGGCCGGGGACCATCACCGCCGACCTGGCGCGTCGCGTGCCCCGGGGGGAGGTCGTGGGCCTCGACCGCAGCCCGACGGTGATCGAGACGGCCCGGGCCGAGCACTCGGCGGAGAACCTCTCGTGGTGCGTCGGCGACGTCTACGACCTCGACTTCGACGACGCCACCTTCGACGTCGTCTTCTGCCACCAGGTCCTCCAGCACCTGGCCCGGCCGATCGAGGCGATCGGCGAGATCCGCCGGGTCCTAAAGCCCGGGGGCGTGCTCGGGGCGCGCGACGCCGACTTCGGCGGCTTCTTCTGGGCGCCGAGCGATCCCGCACTCGATCGGTGGAACGCGCTCTACCACCACGTCGCTCGGCTCAACGGCGCCGAGCCTGACGGCGGGCGGTACCTGCCGGGCTGGGTCCGGTCGGCGGGCCTGGTCGGGCTGGAGGTCTCTTCGTCGACCTGGACCTTCGCGAGCGCGGCCGAGCGGGACTGGTGGGGCGGACTGTGGGCCGAGCGCGTGACCGCGAGCGACCTCGCCGACCAGCTGCTCGCGCACGGGCTCTGTGACGTGGCCGAGCGTGAGTCGTTGGCCGCGGCGTTCCGTCGCTGGGCCGCGAGCTCCGACGGGGTGTTCGTCGTGCCCCACGTCGAGGTCGTCGCGCGACGGGAGGGGCCCTAGCCGTCGTGGCTTAGAGTTGGGTCGACGAAGGAGCGCCGTGGGCTATCGCGACATGGACGTGGCGGCGAGCCCGCTCGAGTTGATCGGTCACACTCCGATGGTGCGACTCACCGCGGTGGTCGAGGGCGTGGCCTGCGACGTCATCGCCAAGCTCGAGACCACCAACCCCGGGGGCAGCGCCAAGGACCGGCCGGCCCTGACCATGATCGAGGCGGCCGAGCGCGACGGCCTGCTCGGGCCGGGCTCGACCATCATCGAGCCCACGAGTGGCAACACCGGGGTGGGCCTGGCCATCGTGGCCGCCCAGCGCGGCTACTCGTGCGTCTTCGTGATGAGCGACAAGATGGCGCCCGAGAAGATCGACGTTCTGCGCGCCTACGGGGCCCAGGTCGTGGTCTGTCCCACGGCGGTGCCCCCCGAACACCCCGACTCCTACTACTCGACGGCCGAGCGGCTCACCCGCGAGACCCCCCACGCCTTTCGGCCGGACCAGTACTCCAACCCGAACAACCCGCGGGCCCACTACGAGACGACCGGACCCGAGATATGGGAGCAGACTCGCGGTCGGGTGACCCACTTCGTGGCCGGGGCCGGGACCGGGGGCACCATCTCGGGCGTGGCGCGCTACCTCAAGGAGCGCAACCCGGCGGTCCAGGTGATCGCGGCCGACCCCGAGGGGTCCGTCTTCTCCGGGGGGGCCGGCCGGCCCTACCTGACCGAGGGGGTCGGCGAGGACTTCTGGCCGGCCAACTACGATCCCTCACTCGTCGACCGCGTCGTCGCGGTCTCGGACGCCGACGCCTTCGCCATGGCGCGCGCGGTTACGCGACGCGAGGGGCTGCTCATCGGGGGCTCGGGCGGGACGGCCGTCGCGGCGGCGCTGCGCGTCGCCCGTGACCTGCCCGCCGAGGCGCTCGTGGTCGTCTTGATCCCCGACTCGGGTCGGGGCTACCTGTCGAAGATATTTAACGACACGTGGATGACCGAGTACGGCTTCTTGCGCCCCCACGACGAGGACGACGTCGGTGACGTGCTGGCGGCCAAGCGGGCCCGCCCGGGTGAGGGGCTCGACGACCTCGTGCTCGTGACCGAGGACGTCCTGGTGCGCGACGCCATCGCCCTGATGCGGGCGAAGGACGTGAGCCAGTTGCTCGTCACCGTCACCGACGAGCTGCCGCTCGCGGTGAAGGAGGTCTCGGGATCGTTGAGTGAGCTCGGCCTGCTCGAGGCGACGACCCGCGACGCGTCGGTCCTCGGGCTGCGGGTGAAGGACGTGGCGGACCCGCCGCTGGCGATGGTCGGCGTCGGGATGCCCGTCACCGACCTGACCCGCGAGCTCTCGCGCACCGCCGGGGTCCTCGTGCTCGACGGCGGGCACCCGGTGGGGGTCCTCACGCGCTCGGACCTCTTGAGCTTCCTCGAGCAGCGCAGGGCCGGATGACCGGGTTCAACACGCGCGCGATCCACGTGGGCTCCGAGCCCGACGCCACCGGGGCCGTCAACCCGGCCGTCTATCTGACCTCGACCTACGCCCAGGAGGCCGTCGGAGTGCCGCGCTTTGCGGACTACTCCCGCGTCGACAACCCGACGCGCCACGCGCTCGAGGAGTGCCTGGCCGAGCTCGAGGGGGCGGAGTGGGGCGTGGCCTTCGCCTCGGGCCTCGCCGGGGAGGACGCCCTGTTGCGCACGCTCGCCCCCGGAGACCACGTCGTGCTCGGGGTCGACGCCTACGGCGGGACCTACCGGCTGCTCACCCGGGTCTACGGCGCCTGGGGCGTCGAGGTCTCCTGCGTCGACCTCGCCGACCTCGAGGCCGTGGCCGCGGCGATGCGCCCGACGACGCGCGTCGTGTGGGCCGAGACACCGAGCAACCCCTTGCTCGGGATCGCCCCGATCGGCGACCTGGCCGACCTGGCCCACGCCCACGGGTGCCGCCTGGTGGTCGACAACACCTTCGCGACGCCGTACCTGCAGCGTCCCCTCGAGCACGGGGCCGACGTCGTCGTGCACTCGACGACCAAGTACTGCGGCGGTCACTCCGACGTTGTGGGCGGATTCCTCGCCACGAGCGACGAGGAACTGGCCGAGCGTCTGCGCTTCTTCCAGTACGCCGTCGGCGCGGTCCCCGGGCCGCTCGACTGCTACCTCGTGCTGCGCGGGCTGAAGACCCTCGGGGTGCGCATGGAGCGCCACTGCGAGAGCGCCGCCACCGTGGCCGACTTCCTGGCCGGGCACCCGGCCGTCGAGCGCGTCTACTACCCGGGCCGCGCCGACCACCCAGACCACGAGGTCGCACGCCACCAGATGTCGGGCTTCGGCGGCATGGTGAGCTTCACCGTGGTCGGTGGGGATGAGGCCGCGCGCGAGGTCTGCGAGGCGACGCGCGTCTTCACCCTGGCCGAGTCGCTGGGCGGGGTGGAGAGCCTCATCGAGTTGCCGGCCGCGATGACCCACGCCTCGACGAGCGGGTCCGTGCTCGAGCCGCCCGCCTCGCTGATCCGTCTCTCGGTGGGCCTGGAGGACGTCGAGGACCTGATCGAGGACCTGGGCCAGGCGCTCGGTTGAGTGGGCGAGCGGGACGACCCCTTCGTGCGCGTGTGCGTGCACGGGATCGCCGGCGCGGGTAAGACCACCCTCGCCGCCCGCCTCGCCGACGCTCGCGGTTGCGCCCGTCTCGAGCTCGACGGGCTCTACCACCAGGCCGGCTGGCGGCCGATCGAGGAGGCGACCCTCCGCGCGGAAGTGGGTGCCTTCGTCGCCGGTGACGCCTGGGTCGTCGACGGCAACTACCGAGCGGTGCGCGATCTCCTCTGGGCTCGGGCGACGGCCATCGTCGTCCTCGACCCGCCCCGGCGTGTGGTCATGGCACGAGTCGGCCGACGGACGTTCGCGCGCCTCCTCTCCCGGCGCGAGCTGTGGAACGGCAACCGGGAGCGATGGCGGGACCTTCTCTCGCGCTCGCCCGAGCGCAACATCGTCCGGTGGGCGTGGCGGGGTCACGCCCTCTACCACGGACCCCTCGCGGACGAGGCGCGGCGATCGGCCCCCCACGCGCGCGTGGTCACCGTACGTTCGCGCGCCGACCTCGAGGCGCTCGTCGGCGCGGTGACCCCTCGCTAGCGTGGGAGCGGGGGTGGAGATGCTCGAGAGTCGGCGGGCCGCGACGTCGGTGTCCCGGGCCGGGATCGCCGACGCGGCGGTCCTCGCGGCCCTGCGGTACCGGTGGCGTACCGAAGAGGCCGGAGAGTCGGGCCCGTCCCGTGAGGCGTACGTATCGCTCATGACCGAGTGGATGGCCGCGCACGCGATGAGCCACGTGGCCTACCTCGCTCGCGACGCCGACGGGTCCGCGATCGGCGAGGCGTGGCGGGCCACCGTCGAGCGGGTCCCCGGGGTCGCCCGCGCGACGCGGTTCTCGGCCTTCGTCCAGGCGCTCTACGTGACGCCCGAGCACCGTGATCGGGGCGTCGGGACGGCCCTCATGGGCCGCCTCATCGACGACGCGCGCGCCGACGGTCTCGACTACCTGGTGGTCCACCCGTCGCGACGCTCCGTCGCGTTCTACCGGCGCCTCGGCTTCGCCGACGCCGACCGGGCCCTCGAGCTGCGCTTCAGCTAGCGCGGTCCTCGATCTCGAAGGCGTGGTCGAGGACGTGCCAGGCGATCCGCCGGAGCGCGTAGGCGGCGGGCCACCGGGCCCCGGGCTCGTCCCGGGTGAGCGCGGCCGCGAGGGTCGCGCGCTGGTCGGCCCACGGGGTTCGCGGGGGGATCGGACGCCCGACCCGCGAGGCGTAGGCCCGCTCGGCCTCACGCACGTGCTCGTAAATGGCGTCGCGGTGGCGGCCACCCCCGCGCGGGCCGGTGCGCAGGCGCGCGGGCGCGCGGGAGACGACGTCGTCGAAGTAGCGCCAGCAGTCCTGGAGTCGCTCGATGTGGCGGCGGCGCTCCGCGCGCGAGGGCAGCTGACGGTCTTGTGGCCAGACGGCGTCCGGCGCGCCGAAGTCGGTGGTGGAGGTCCCGGCCACCACGCCCACGACCTCGAGCGGCCCGGGTCGGAACGCGATCGACGGGACCGCGCGGTAGCGGTCGCGGTACTCGAGCAGCGCCGCCAGAGCCGCGTCGCGACCGCGTCCCCGCCGGCACCACCCGGGCCAGTCCAGAGCCACGGCGAAGACCCAGGTGCGACCCTCCTCGAGGTAGACGCGCGCCGGCATTGGGCACGAGTCTCACCGTCCTCGTCGCGCGCGTCAAGGGCCTAACCTTCGCGCCGTGACCCTCGAGCGTCCGCTCGCCCTCATCGAGATCGAGTCCCACGCCCACGCGCTGGCCGCCATCGCGCCGCGCTCGTGGGACGCACCGATAGAGGGCTGTCCCGGCTGGCGGGTCGAGGATGTCGTGCGTCACCTCTGTCAGGTGCACTGGTTCTGGGAGCGGATCGTGGCACGTCGACTCGACGCACCCCCCGTCGAGGACCATCCGGCGACACCCGGGCTCGAGGGGCTGGCCGAGCACTTCGAGGCGGGAGCCGCTCGCCTCGTGGCAACCCTCGCCGCGACCGACCCGGGCAGCCCCGTGTGGACGTGGGCGCCGGCCCAGCGCGACGTGGCCTTCGTCACCCGTCATCAGGTCCAGGAGATGGCCGTGCACCACTACGACGTGGCCCGGGCGGTCGGCGAGCCGTGGTCGATGACTCCGGTGGTGGCCGCCGACGCCGTCGAGGAGTTCCTGACCTTCTCCGTCTCGAGCCCCTTGGACCCGGCGGACCCCCCGCGGCCGCCGCTCGGGGGCCGGCTCGCCCTCGTCGCGCGCGACGCCGACGCGGCCTGGACCGTCGTCGACGCCGGGGCGGGGACCGTCACGTGGTCGAGTGGGGTCGTCGAGCCCTCCGGCACGCTCGAGGCCGACGCGCATCGTCTCCTCCTGTGGCTCTACGGACGCGTTGACGTCGAGGGCGACGACCCGGGTCGCGAGCTCGGTGCGCGCCTGCGCGCGCTCGCCTTCACCGACTAGGACCGTCGACGTGGCACTAGAACGGAGGGATGAGCGCCGCCCAGATCACCCCGGCGCGCCCGTCGCTGGTCGGAGAGCTCGCGGTGCGTCGAGCCCTGCCCACGCGGGGCCGTCGCACCGTCGGTCCCTGGTGCTTCCTCGACCACCTCGGTCCCGCGACGTACCGTGAGGATCTGCGCTACGACGTGGCGCCCCATCCCCACGTCGGGCTCCAGACGGTGACCTGGCTGCTCGAGGGCGCGATGGTGCACCGCGACAGCCTCGCCAGCGAGCAGCTGATCCGCCCGGGCCAGGTGAACCTCATGTCGGCCGGTAACGGGGTCGTCCACTCCGAGGAGAACCCCGGACTCGACCACGGGGAGCTCCACGGAGTCCAGCTGTGGCTCGCCCAGCCCGACACCACCCGCCACGGCGCCGCGGCCTTCGCCCACGTCGCGGACCCGCCGCGCCTCGAGGTGGGCGACGGCCTCGCCACGCTCGTCGTGGGCAGCGCGATGGGGATGGCCTCACCAGCGCGCCCCGACGCGGACGGCGTCGCGCTCGAGCTACGCCTCGACCGGGGCTCGAGGGCGGTCGCCCTCGAGCCCGCCTTCGAACACGCCCTGCTCGTCTGCGAGGGCGAGGTGGTCCTGGGCGGCGAGGCGGTCGTCCCGGGCTCGCTCGCCTACCTCGAGCCCGGCGCCGACGAGGTCGAACTCATCACCCGCGAGAGGTCCGTGGCCCTCCTCCTCGGTGGTGCCCCCTTTTCGGAGACGGTCGTGATGTGGTGGAACTTCGTCGCGCGCAGCCACGAGGAGATCGCGCGAGCCTACGAGGCGTACCTCAAGCACGACGAGCGCTTCGGGGAGGTCGACTCGTCGCTCGCGCGACTCGAGGTCGTCCCGCCCCCGTGGTTCGGGTCGCGCCGCTGACCCGCGGCGACGGTCCCCGGCGCGCGGCGGCTCGCCCGTAACGTGGGCGGGTGCCTGCGCTGACCCACACCCTCGCGGTGACCTGGTCACCGTTCGTGTTGGTGGCGGGCCTCTTGCTCATCGGTCGGGTGGCCGCGGGCGAGGGCCTCTTCGCCCTCGTCGGGTCGTGGTGCGCGCGCGGGCCCGGGGGTGCGCGGGCGAGCCTGGTCGTGACGCTCCTCGCCGTCGCGCTGGTCACCGCCGTGTTGAATCTCGACACGTCGGTCGTCTTCATGACCCCCGTCGCCCTGCACGCGGCGCGGCGTCGCTCAACCGACGAGCCCGCCTTCCTCTACGGGACCGTCTTCATGTCGAACTCCGCGTCGTTGCTGCTCGTCGGCTCGAACCTGACGAACCTGCTCGTGGTGGCCGACCGCGGTGGGGGAGGATCGGACTTCGCCGCGCGCACGATTTTGCCGTGGGTGGCGTGCGTCGTGACCACGCTTCTCGTGGTGCTCGCGTGGCGGTGGCGGGCCCTGGGCGCGGGGTCCGGCGCCAACGCCGACGCCGAGCGCGTACCCTTCCGGGCCGGTCCGGGGACGCTCGGCGCCGTCGCGGCCGTCGTGGCGATGCTGGCGACCCGCCAGCCCGCCCTGTGGGTCCTCGGCGCGGGCCTCGTCGCGGCGGCCGCCGACGTCGTCGTGCGCCGGCGCCTCGAGTTGCGTGAGGCGCTCGCCGTCACCAACCCCGTCTTGTTGGGGGCGCTATTCGTCGTGGCGAGCGCCGTGGGGTGGTTCGCGCGCACCTCGGGATTCGCCGCGGGCGCCCTCGCCCACCGTGGGGTCGTGACCACCGCGGTCGTCGCCGCCCTCACGACCGTGGTGATCAACAACCTCCCGGCGGCCTCGTTCTACGCGGCCCACGCGCTGGCCCACCCCTTCGCCCTCCTGGTGGGGCTCGACGTGGGTCCGAATCTCGCGGTCACCGGGGCCCTGTCGTCGCTGCTGTGGCGCCGGGTCGCCGCCCGCGAGGGGGCCGCGACCTCCCTGGCGACCTTCAGCCGGGTGGGCCTCGTCGTCGTGGTCGTGGCCGGGGCCGCCGCGACGGGGCTACTCAGCGGCTAGTCGGTCGGGACCGGCTCGAGGGGCCAGAGCGTGGCGTTGTCGACTCGCTCCCAGACGAGCCCTTCGAGCGCGGCGCCGGCCGCGACGGCGCGCAGCGCCCGCACGAAGCCGCCGTGGGTCACGACCAGCAGGTGACGGTCGGGCCAGGCCAGTTCGGCCTTCTCGAGGAAGCGCCGGGCGCGCAGCGCCACGTCGCGGAAGGACTCGCCCCCGGCGGGCCGGGCGTCGGGGTCGACGACAACGCCGTCGGCGATTCCGGTGTCGGCCGGGGTGACGGCGGCGAGCGGACCGCCCTCGAGGTAGCCGAAGGAGCGCTCGCGCACGAGCGGGTCGATGAGTCGAGTGAGGTTGAGGGCGCCGGCCACGAGGTCCGCGGTCTCCAGGGCGCGGGTGAGGTCGCTCGCCACGACGAGGTCGACGCCGCGCGCGCGCACCGCGTCGATCGCCCCGAGGGCCTGGACGCGCCCGCGGTCGGTGAGCCGGGCGCGGTCGTCGTGACCCTGGCAGCGACGGGTTACGTTCCAGTCACTCTCCCCGTGGCGCAAGAGGGCGAGAGAGGGCGATGCCATCAACCGACACGCTAGGGAACCGTCGTCGCCGACTTCGCGTCGCTCGGGCCCCGCGGGGGCGTTCACGCGACGGGCGCGCCCATTCTCAGGATTCTCTAAGGGCGTCGCCTAACGATCTCTCAGCGTGTTTTAGTGGAGATACCGGCCTTGAGGGCCTTCGGCGCTCCTCGCGCCACTGGAGTCGCCGGTGCCCCTCTCGTTAGCATCGAAACGTGCCCCTCCGCCTCCCCGAGCGCTCGTCGAAGCCCCGTCGCACCGGTCTCACGATGACGATCGACAAGGGCCTGCCCCTCGGCCAGTTCCGCGACCTCATCGACAGTCACGGCGAGCTGATCGACCTGGTGAAGTTCGGATGGGGAACCTCGGTGGTGACCAAGGACTTCCCGGCCAAGGTCGCCACGCTGACCGAACGGGCTATCGACTTCTACCTCGGTGGGACCCTCTTCGAGAAGTACGTCCTGCAGGACCGGTTCGACGAGTTCCGCACGCTGTGCGCGACGATCGGCTGCCCGGTCGTCGAGGTCTCCAACGGGACGATCGACATCACCAACGACGACAAGGCCGATTTCGTCAAGCGCCTCTCAGACGACTTCCGGGTCATCTCCGAGGTCGGCTCGAAGGACCAGCACAAGTCCGACACGATGGCGCCCCACCTGTGGATCCGCTACATCCAGGCCGACCTCGACGCGGGGGCCGAACTGGTCACCCTAGAGACCCGAGAGGGCGGCAAGGGGGGGATCTGCCGGTCCAACGGTGAGTTGCGCTACGGCCTGATCGAGGAGATCCTCGACGCCGGACTCCCGCACGAGCGACTCCTCTTCGAGGCGCCCTCGACGGAGTTGCAGACCTACTTCGTCAAGCGAGTCGGGCCCAACGCCAACCTCGGCAACATCGCCGTCACCGACGTCGTCCCGCTCGAGACGATCCGGCTCGGCCTGCGTTCCGAGACCCTCCTCGAGTTCGAGCCGCGCGACTGGGAGGACTAGGTGCGCGAGCCGCGCGACGTCTTCCACCTCGCCGTCCCCAGTTACGACCTCGACGCGACCGTCGAGTTCTACGTCGGGAGGCTCGGCTGCAAGCTCGCGCGTCGCTACGACGACCGCGTCACGCTCGACTTCTTTGGGGACCAGCTGGTCTGTCATCTCTCCGCGGCGCCGGAGCGCCTGGCGCCGATGAATGAGTTGCCCATGTACCCGCGCCACTTCGGGGTGACCTTCCGCGAGGGGGAGGACTTCGACGCGCTCTACGCGCTGTGCCAGCAGAGGGGCGTCCCCTTCTACGCCGACGTGAGCCGTCGTTTCGAGGGGCGCGTCGAGGTCCACCGGACATTCGTCGTCTGTGACCCGGCGAACAACCTCCTCGAGTTCAAGCACTACGACGACCACCGAATGATGTACTAGGCGGGCCATGGAGTCGAGGCCGCCCGCGACACCTGAGTCCCTCGCCGCGCTCGTGGAGCGTCGTGCCGCCGACACCCCCGACGCGCCCTACCTGGTGGAGGCGCGCGGTCCCCGGGTCGTCACCTTCAGAGCACTCGCCGCCGACCTCGCGCGGGACCGTTCCTGGCTGGGCGACGAGGGCCTCGTCCCGGGCGCGCGGGTCGGCCTGGTGGTCGCCGACCCGCTCGACTTCTGCCGGTGGTTCCTCGCCGGTTTGGGCGCCGGACTGTGGGTCGCGCCCCTCGACCCGTCGCCCGCTCCGGGGGCCGCCGCGACGACCGCCGAGCGCATCAGGACCCTCGCGCTCGACGCGGTGCTCGCCGACCGCCCCCGGCTCGGAGGACTCAGCCTGCCCTGGCTCGAGGTCGAACGCGCCCGCGCCGGGTCCGCTCGGGAGGCCCCCGGCGCCGTCGGGGGGATCCTGCTCGCCTCCTCGGGAACGACGGGAACGCCCAAGGTCATGGCCCTTTCGGTCGCCCAGGTCTTCGCCACGGCCGGCCTGGTCGCCGAGCACCACGGCCTGGGTCCCGGCGAACGCGGTTTCAACCCGCTGCCGCTCTGGCACGTGAACGCCGAGGTGGTGGGGGTGCTGGCCGCGCTGGTCTCGGGGGCGTCGCTCGTGCTCGACGACCGGTTCCACCGAACCGGATTCTGGAAGGTGGTCGAAGAGTCCGGGGCGACGTGGGTCAACGCGGTACCGGCCATCATCGCCCGGCTCCTCCAGCCCGAGGTGGACGAGCGGGTCCCCGCGCGCGTGCGCTTCGTGCGCAGCGCATCGGCGCCCCTCGCCCCCTCACTCGAAGAGACCTTCGAGCGCGCGACCGGTGTCCCGGTCGTCCAGTCCTACGGCATGACCGAGGCGGCGAGCCAGATCTGCGTCAATCCGGTCGACGGTCCGCGCAAGCCCGGCTCGGTCGGCCGTCCGGTGGGCGTGAGGCTGCGGGTGGTGTCGGTCGAGGGGCGCACCGTCCTCGGTCCGGGAGCGGTTGGCTCGATCGAGATCGGCGGGCCCACCGTCATCGACCACTACGAGTGGGGCGCCTACGCCGATCGGTTCGACGACGAGGGCTGGCTGCGCACGGGCGACCTCGGCTACCTCGATGAGGAGGGGTACGTCTTCCTCGTCGGGCGCAGCGACGACGTGATCAACCGCGGCGGGGAGAAGGTCTACCCGCTCGAGATCGAACACGTCCTGGCCGCCGTCGACGGCGTCGCCGCCGTGGCGGTCGTCGGTGAGCCCGACGAGGTCTTCGGGCAGGTGCCGGTCGCCTTCGTCCAGCCCCGAGACCCCGACGACCTCGCCGGCGAGCGGGCCGGGGCGCTGGTGGCGCGGCTGCGCGCGGCGGCCGAGGGGTCCCTCGCCCGACCGACGCGACCCGCGAGGATCAAGCTCGTCGAGGCCTTCAGCGCGCACGCCACGGGCAAGATCCAGAAGAGCCGTCTGCGCGACGGCACGGTCCCGGTCACCTTCGTCGAGGCGCTCTAGCCGTGGCCGAGGTCGCGCCCGGCGCCGCGGTGGCCGACGCCGCACGGGGCACGCGCCAGCGACTCGACCACGTCGACGCGATGCGCCCGATCAAGCAGTCGGCGGTCATCTCGACCCACGCGTTGATCTACTTCGCCCCGCTGTCGACCAGCCTCTGGGCGTCGGGGATGCTCACGCTCACCCACTTCTCGCGCGACGCCTTCTTATTCGTGTCGGCCTGCATGCTCGCCTACAGCTATCGCGACAGCGCCCGCGTGGCGCTCGGACGCTACTGGCAGCGTCGGTTCATGTCGGTGGGACTGGTCTACCTCGTCTGGACGGTCATCTACGTCCCGGTGGCCATGGCCCGGCCGACCTCGAGCTTCCCCTTCTACTATCTGTCGGGCTCGACGCTGTTCTCGATGGTGGGTCTGCGCCACCTGGGGGTGGCGCTCGCCACGGGCTACTACCACCTGTACTTCCTGCTCTTGCTGCTGGAGTTCTACGTCCTCTTCCCGGCTCTCTTCTGGCTGATTCGACGGTTCCCCCGCTCGCACCTGGCCCTCGTGGTGGTGGCCACGCTGTGGCAGTTCGCCGTGCCCTACCTCTTCCGTCACGGCTACCTGGGCTTCACCATCTCTTCGTGGCTCGAGACGCGCCTCGTGACGAGCTACCCGCTCTATCTCATCGGGGGCGTGGTCTGCGCTTTCCACCTCGAGGCGTTCCACGACTGGGTCGTGGCCCGCTGGCGCGGCCTCCTGGTGGCCACGGTCGCTCTGGCGGCGGTGCCCCTGGGGCTCGACGCGCTGCACCGCCACTACGGGATCCTCTCGCCACTGCTCGTCCCGGGAGGCGACCCCTTCGCCTCGACCGTGATCCCCTACAACGTCGGGGCGATCATCGCGATCTATCTCCTCGGCGTCTACCTCGTCGACCGGCGTCGCAGCGCCCGGACCCGAGCGATTACCAAGTCCGGCTCCGAGGCGGCCTACGGCATCTACGTCAGTCAGCTGGTGTGGATCCTCTTCTTGCACCAGTGGCTGCTCGTGAGCGGCGAGCTCAACCACGTGTCGTGGGTGCTCAACGTCCTCGGGGTCATCATCGTGACCTACTTCGCCGGCTGGCTGTTCAGCGCACTCGTCGCGCGTACCGCGCTGGCGCGCCCCCTCGTCGGTCGCAGTCGCGTGAGCTGGGCGTCGCTCTGGCCGCACCCGAGTGCGCCCGTCGTCGTGAGCTCGGCCGGCGAGCTCGGCGAGGGTCCGCTCAACCTCACCGACGTCTAGCCCCACCGGCCCGCGCGGGCGCGTGACTACGATGGGGCCCGGTCTGCGGGTGAGGTCGCGTGGCGGGATCGAGGCGAGAGAGCGAGCGCCGACGGGTGCCGGCGCCCCTGCTCACGCGACGGCTGCCCTCGGGGCGCGGCGCGATGGAGCAGCCCAACGTCACGAGCGACCCCGACACCCCCCAGGGCGGGCGGTTCTGGCTCGCCGTGGTGGCGACGGGCGTGGTGACCGGCCTCTTCGGGGACTTCTTGATGTGGGTCCTCTACTGGGCCGAGCGCGTCGGGTTCGGCTACGTGGGTGGCAGCGTCCAGGCGGCCGTGATGGCGACCGGCGAGGTACGCCGCCTCGTGGCGCTCGGCGCGGCCGCGGCGGTCGGATCGGTCGCGTGGTACCTGATCCGGAGGTTCCTCGCTCACGAGCACGCCGAGATCGACGAGGCGCTGTGGACCGGCACGGGCGAGCTGAGCTTCCGGCGGAGCCTGGCGACCTCGCTGACCTCGGAGGTGGTGGTGGGACTCGGCGCCTCGATCGGTCGCGAGGCCGCGCCCAAGCTGATGGGCGGCGCCTCGGCCAGCGTGCTCGCTCGGTGGTTCCGACTCACCCCCGGCCAGGTCCGCCTGCTGGTCGCCTGCGGCGGTGGGGCCGGGCTGGCGTGTGTCTACAACGTGCCCTTCGGCGGGGCGCTCTTTACCGCCGAGGTCCTCTACGGCAGCTACGCCCTGTCGGTGGCGCTGCCGGCCCTGGCGACCTCGTTCATCGCCACGACGGTGGCCTGGGCCTACCTGCCGAGCCGGGCCACGTACGTCAACGTCCCGCTGTATCACTTCAGCGCCACCCTCATGGTCTGGTCATTCGTCGCCGGGGTCGTGATCGGCCTGCTCGCGGTGTTCTACGTGCGGCTCATCGGCCTCGCCGCCCACTACCGGGCCCGCGGGGCGAACGTCTTTTGGACGATGCCGCTCGTCTTTATCGCCCTCGGCGGGATCGGCGCGTGGTTCCCCCAGCTCTTCGGCAACGGCAAGGGGATCGCCCACGACGCCTTCATCGGCGTGGGCTCGGTCGGCCTGCTGTTCGCCCTGGCGATGCTCAAGCCCCTGGTCACGGCGGCGGTCCTCGGCGCGGGCGCGTCGGGTGGGGTCTTCACGCCGTTCCTCGCGACCGGCGCGGTGCTGGGAGCCTTCCTCGGCGCGGCCTGGAGCCATCTGTGGCCCGGCGCCCCGGTGGGGGCCTTCGCCCTCGTCGGCGCGGCGGCGATGATCGGCGCCTCGATGCAGGCCCCCTTCGTGGGCCTGGTGCTGGTGATGGAGCTCGCCCACAGCGGCTACGACCTCGTGGTGCCGATGATCGCCGCGACGGTCATCGCGACGCTGCTGGTGCGCTGGATCGACGGCTACTCGATCTACACGGCCCGCCTGCCCTACGCTGAGCGAGTCCATGACTGACCCCGACGACGCCGACCGCCTCGTGGTGCGCGCGACGAGCGTCGAGGACGCCGACGACTACCGGGCGCTGCGCCTCGAGGCGCTCGCCGATAGCCCCGCCGCCTTCGGCACGACCCTCGCCGAGGCGCGCGCCTACGACCCGGCGCGCTGGGCGAGCCTGGCCGCGAGCGGGGCGACGGTGCTCGCCTGGCGCGCGGGACGCCCCGTGGGCATGGCCACGGGCGGGCTGAACGACGCCCACCCGGGGACCCGGTGGCTCTACGGGATGTACGTCACCGCGTCCGAGCGGGGCCGGGGCGTGGCCGAGGCGCTGGTCGAGGCGGTCCTGGAGCGCACCCGGGCCCTCGGGGACGCGGCGCTCTTTCTCCAGGTCACCGGGGCGATGGGACGCGCGCGGGCCTTCTACGCGCGCCTCGGTTTCGAGCCCACCGGCGAGCGCCAGCCGATGCGTCGGGACCCGTCGCTCACGCTGTCGACCCTCGCGCGCCCCCTCGATCGCGAGCCGATCCGCGTGCGCCGGGTCGCGGCCGACGCGCTCGTCGAGCTGCGCACCCGCGTCCTGCGCGACGGCGACGCGTCGCGCGCGGCGCGCAACCCCCTCGACGACGAGCCGTCCACCTGGCACTTCGGGGCCTTCCTCGGTGAGGACGTGGTGGGCTCGGCCTCGTTCTATTCGAATGCGGGGCCACGGGGATCTTCCGGCGCCTACCAACTGCGCTACATGGCCGTCGAGCCGGGCCTCCAGGGCCGCGGGGTCGGCCGGATCCTGCTGGAGCACGCCGAGGCGATCCTCGCCGCGAATGCGGTCCGGCACCTCTGGGCTCACGCCCGCGACAGCGCCCTGGGCTTCTACCGTGCGACGGGCTGGGAGGCCGTCGCGGGCAGTGAGCACCTGAGCGTCGAGACCGGCCTGCCGCACACGACCGTGACCAAGGCGCTGACCGGCGCCGGTGGGGAGGCTGGGTAGGCTCGTCGGGTGCGCCGGTTCCTCATCCTCGTGCTGGTCGCGCTGGTGGCGGTCGGCGTCGTCCTCTCGCGCACGATGCACCTCCACTCCGGCGCGACCAACCCGACGGCCTCAGCTCCCCCCTCGACGACCTCGACGACGCCGGCGCCGATCGCCCCCCTGACCGGGTTGCCCGACCCCGGCGGGGCGGCGTTGCGCCGTCCGGCCCTCACGGTCAAGATCGAGAACACGCCCGAGGCGCTGCCCCAGTGGGGCGTGGCCCAGGCCGACGTCGTCTACGAGGAGATCGTCAACGGCGGCATCACCCGCCTGGCCGCCGTCTTCAACTCCCAGGCCCCGGGCAAGGTCGGGCCCGTGCGCTCGGTTCGCCCGACCGACACCCAGGTCGTCTTCCCCCTCGGGGGGATCTTCGCGTTCTCGGGCGGGGCACCCTACGCGATCGCCTCGATCCAGACCGCACCGGTGAAGCTCGTCCAGGAGAGCACGGCCGGCAACGCGATGTATCGCGACCCCAACCTCCTCGCCCCCCACAACCTCTTCGCCCGGGCCCCGCTGCTCTTTAAGTTCGGCGGCACCCCCGTGCCCCCGCCGGCCCTCTTCACCTACCGCACGCCCGGCCAGGCGGTCACCGGCCCCAAGGTCGCCCGGGTCGTCGTGCCCTTCCCGAGCATCTACCCGGTGACCTGGACCTGGGACGCGGCGACCGGGTCGTGGGACCGGACGCTCTTCGGCAAGCCCGACGTCACCGGGACCGGACAGCGCGAGTCGCCTAAGAACGTGGTGGTGATGGAGGTCAACTACGTCAACGGGGTGGGCACCTTCACCTCCTACGCGAACCTCCAGGGCTCGGGCCCGGTGACCGTGTTCACCGACGGCCACGAGGAGACCGGCACGTGGTCGCGCGGCTCGAGCCCGGCCGACGTGATCCACTACGACGGGCCGAACGGTCAGCCGATCGCCCTCACGCCGGGCCAGACCTGGGTCGAGCTGCTCGACAACGCCGTCACCCCCCAGGTCACGCGCTGAGTCCGTGGGCCCTGAGTTAGGGTCGCGGCCATGGACTACACCGATGAGGTGCTCACCCTCAGCGACGGCCGCCGTCTCGAGATCGCCACGATGGGCGACCCGGCCGGAGCGACCGTCTTCTTCCACCACGGCACGCCCGGGGCCAGCTGCTTCGTGCGTGAGAACGCCGCGCTGCTCGAGCACGCGAACCTCTTCTTCGTGACCGTCTCGCGCGCCGGCTACGGGGCCTCGGACCGGCGCGCGGGCCGTCGGGTGGCCGACGCCGTGGCCGACGCGCGCGCGGCGCTCGATCACCTGGGCCGGCGCGACTACGTCGCCTACGGGCACTCGGGCGGCGGGCCCCACGCGCTCGCGTGCGCCGCGCTCGACGAGCGCTGCACCGGCGCCCTGTCGCTCGCCGGCGTCGCGCCCTACGGGGGGGACTTCGACTGGACGGCGGGCATGGCCGAGGAGAACGTCGAGGAGTTCCGCCTGGCCCTCGAGGGAGGCGAGGCCTACGTCGCGATGCTCGAGGCGGCGCGTGCGGTCTTCCTCGAGGCGACCCCCGACACCGTGGTCGACCTCTTCGGGGGGCTGCTGCCCCCCGTCGACCGGGCGACGCTCGCCCCCCTCGAGGCCCGCGAGGTCTTCGTCGACTCCCTGGCCCAGGGGTTCGCCGAGGGCTACTGGGGCTTCCACGACGACGACCGCGCCTTCTTAAGCGACTGGGGCTTCGATCCTTCGGCGATCGGCCGACCGGTCAGGGTGTGGTTCGGCGACGCCGACACGATGGTGCCCCCGACCCACGGCGAGTGGCTGGCGAGCCACGTCCCGGGAGCGACGCGGCGCTTCGCCCCGGGCGAGGGCCACCTCTCGATCCTCCCGGCGAACGCCGCGGGCATCGCCGCCGACCTCGTGGCGCTTTCGGGCCGATGACGCGCCGGGGCAACCTCTACGGGCCCGACGCCACCTTCCTCGGGGTGCCCGCGGCCGACCCCGACGACCCCGCGACCTGGGGCTCGGCGCGCGCGGCCCTGCTCGGCGCGCCCTTCGACGGCGGCACCTCGCACCGACCCGGGGCGCGCTTCGGCCCCCAGGCGATCCGCCTGACCGACTACCTGCCCCACGACGGGCGCCGACCGAGCCTGGCGCTCGGGGTCGACCCGCTCGAGGCGCTCGCCGTGGTGGATCTGGGTGACGTGGAGATGCCCTCGGGCGAGACGGAACGCTCGCTCGCGGCCCTCGAGGGCGCGGTGGCGGCGATCGCGCGCGCGGGCGTCGTGCCCGTCATTTTGGGCGGCGACCACACGATCGCCCTGCCCGACGTCACCGGGGTCGCCCGCCACTGGGGGTGGGGACGGGTCGCCGTGGTGCACTTCGACGCCCACGCCGACACCGGGGAGACCCAGATGGGCTCGCTCTACGGCCACGGCACCCCGATGCGCCGGCTCATCGAGTCCGGGGCCTGCCGGGGCGACCGGTTCATCCAGATCGGGCTACGCGGCTACTGGCCCGAGCCCGAGACCCTGGCGTGGATGGCTCAACAGTCGATGCGCTCGTTCGAGATGTCCGAGGTCGTCGCGCGCGGGCTCGACGCGGTCCTCGATGAGGCCCTGGCCATAGCGACCGACGACTGCGACGCGGTCTTTCTCTCGGTCGACGTCGACGTCGTCGACCCGGGACACGCTCCGGGCACCGGGACGCCCGAGCCGGGGGGCCTCTCGAGCCGCCAGCTGCTCGACGCCGTGCGGCGCATCGCCATGGAGGTGCCCCTGGCCGGGATGGACGTCGTCGAGGTCGCCCCGCCCTACGACCACGCCGAGGTCACCGCCTACCTGGCCAACCGCGTGGTCCTCGAGGCCCTGTCGGGTCTCGCCTGGCGCCTCGAGGGCGGGCGCACGCCGGCGCGCCCCTTGCTCGAGGGCCGCTAGTCCCGGGCCGAGTCGAGGATCTCGGTGACGAGCTCCTCGGTGGTGTCGGGGTGCAAGAAGGCCAGCCGGCCCACGGTCTCGCCCTCCCACTTCGTGGGGGTCGCGAAGGCGATCTGGCGGCTCAAGAGCTCCTGGCTCCAGGCGTTGTAGCGCGCGCCGTCCCACCCCGGGCGTCGGAAGAGCACCACCGAGAGGCCGGCGTCGCGCACGAGCTCGAGGTGGTCGCTCGCCGCGATCGCCTGCGCGGTCCACGCGGCGAGGTCGATGCCGCGCTGGACGGCGCTGCGGTAGGCCTCGACGCCGTTGGTGCACAGGGAGAACCAGAAGGGCAGGCCCCGGGCGCGGCGCGAGAGGTGGATGCCGAAGTCCGAGGGGTTCCAGTCGTAGTCCTCGTCGCTGGCCTCGTGCAGGACGTCGAGGTAGCCGGCCTGCTGGGCGAGCACGGTGCGCGCCACGGTCGGGTTCCGGTACAACAGGGCGCAGCAGTCCAGCGGCGCGAAGAGCCACTTGTGCGGGTCGACGATGAAGCTGTCGGCGTGGCGCAGCCCCGCAAAGAGGTGGCCGTGGGTGCGCGAGAGCATCGCCGCGCCCCCGTAGGCGCCGTCGACGTGGAACCACAGGTCGTGGTCGCGGCAGTAGGCGCCGAGCCCCTCGAGGTCGTCGACGATGCCGGCGTTGGTGGTCCCGGCCGTCGCCGCGACCCCGACCACGGTCTCGGGGTGCGGGTCCGCGGCGAGGGCCGCCTCGAGGGCGTCGCGGGTTAGTCGGTGGTCCGCCGCCGGGACGACGAAGGGCTCCACGTCGAGGATGTGCAGGGCCTTGCCGATGCTCGAGTGGGCGTCCTCGGACAAGGCGATGCGTACGCGGGCCCCGGGCGAGCCGAGCCGGGCCCGGCCCACGTCGCGCGCGACCGTGAGGGCCGAGAGGTTCCCGAGCGACCCGCCCGAGACGAAGGTGCCGCCCGACCCCTCGGGCAGGCCGGCCGCCTCAGCGAGGAAGCCGAGCGCCTGGTTCTCGGCGACGACCACGCCCGAGGACTCCAGCCAGCTCGTCCCGTTGAGGCCCGAGCAGGCGACGACCATGTCGAAGAGCAGAGAGTTCTTGGTGGGCGCGTTGGGGATGAAGGCGAGGAAGCCGGGCGAGTCGATCGAGACGACGGCCGGGGCGAGGTGGGTGCGGAAGACCTCGAGCACCTCCTCGGGCGACGTGCCGGAGTCGGAGATGAGACCGCGCAGGGCGCTGTCGGCGACGTCGACCGCGGAGCCGAAGTCGAGCGGCACCGGGTCGAGCGAGAGCCGCTCGCGGCAGTAGTCGAAGATCGCTTCGCCGAACTTCTCGTCGTAGCGGAACATCGGGTGCGCCATTGCACGTCCTTCCCCTTCGGGCCCCGACCATCGTACGCGTCCGAACGATCGGGACCGGGAGCACCGGCGCGGGGCCGGTAGCATCCCCCCATGGTCAGCGGACGCGTGGGCTTCCTCGGCCCCGAGGGCTCCTTCTCCCACGAGGCGGTGGCCTCCCTGGGCGCGGGCGAGCCCGTCGCCTACCCCAGCATCGAGGAGCTCCTGGGCGCCGTGGCCGCCGGCGAAGTGCACGAGGCGCTCGTGCCGTTGGAGAACGCCCTGGAGGGAACAGTCTCGGCGACGATCGACGGGCTCGTCTTCGACCACGACCTCGTGATACGCCGTGAGGTGGTCCTGGCGATCCACCTCCACCTGCTGGCCCGGCCCGGCGTGGCGCTCGCGGACGTGACCCTGGTGCGCAGTTACGTGCACGCCCTGGCCCAGGTGCGTACCTTCTTGCACCACCACGGGCTCGCCAGCGAGGCCACGGCCTCCACCTCCCAAGCGGCCCGGGAGGTCGCCGCCTCGAGCGAGCCGTGGGCCGCGGTCGGCTCGGCGCTGGCGGCCGAGCTCTTCGGCCTCGAGATGGTCGCGCGCGACGTCGAGGACCACCCGGACAACGCAACCCGGTTCGTCCTCGTCGGTCGGGGCGCGATCGCCGCACCCACGGGCCACGACCGCACGACGATCGTGTGCTTCCAAGACGCCGACCGGCCGGGGTCCCTCTACGGCATCCTCGGCCGCTTCGCCGCGCGCGACCTCAACCTCACCAAGCTCGAGAGTCGCCCCACCAAGCGGGGGCTCGGCGACTACTGCTTCGTCATCGAGTTCGAGGGCCACGTGGCCGATGACGTGGTGGCCGACTGCCTGGCCGACCTCGAGGCCCACCTGGCGCGGGTGAAGTTCCTCGGCTCCTACCCGGTCACCGGGGAGGACGCCGGGGCGCGACGCGACCTGGCGAACGCGCGTCGCGAGCGAGCCGAGGCGTGGATCGAGGGTCTGCGCGCGCGCGTCGAGGCGCCCTAGGTGACTCTCGTCGTGAGTGTCCCGGACGAGGCGCTGGGCTCGGCCCTCGGTGAGCTCGACGGCGCGCGCGTCGTGCTCTGGGACCTGAGGGGTCCGGCGCCTGAGCCGACGATCGACCTCGTCGTGTTGCCCTACTCCATGAGCCCCCTCGACCTCGCGCGACTCGAGGGGGTCGCCACGCGACTCGTCCAGACCCAGACCCTGGGCTTCGACAACCTCGTCGGCCGAGTGCCGGCCGGCCATCGGGTCGCCAACGCGGTCGGCGTCCACGAGGGGCCGACCGCCGAGCTCGCCGTCGCCCTGATCCTCGCGTCGCGCCGGGGGCTCGACCGGGCCCTGCGCGCCCAGGGGCAACACGAGTGGTCGAGGGAGTGGACCGACGGGCTATCCGGGGCGCGCGTGGTCCTCGTGGGCTACGGCGGGGTCGCGAGGGCCCTCGCCGCGCGCCTCGAGCCCTTCGACTGCGCGATCGAGGCGGTCGCCACCCGGGCCCGCCGGGTCGAGGGCCGTGACGTGCACGGTCCCGAGGACCTCGAGTCCCTGGTTGAGCGGGCCGACGTCGTGGTCCTCGCCGTCCCGTTGTCGCCGTCGACCGATCACTTGGTCGACGCGACGTTCCTCGCGCGCATGAAGGATGGCGCGCTGCTCGTGAACGTCTCGCGGGGTCGGGTCGTCGACACCGACGCACTCGTCGCGCAGTTGCGCGCGGGGCGCCTGCGCGCTGCGCTCGACGTCGTCGACCCCGAGCCGCTCCCGGCGGGACATCCGCTGTGGGACGCCCCCGGGCTGGTGCTGAGCCCGCATACGGGCGGCCTCGTTACGTCGATGGTCGCGGGGGTCGCCTCGCTCGTGCGCGACCAGGTGGATCGACTGGAGCGGGGCCTGGCGCCGCGCAACCTGGTCGACGTGTCGTGAGGGGCGTCGCTCCGACGACTCCGTCTGTCCCGGTACCACCACCTACCGAGCTAGGGACCCGGCGACGCGAAGGATGGGTGAGGGGCCTCGAACCGCCAGGTGCCGCGGTGTCGGACGCCTTGTCCATGACTGGACGTTCGTGACCGCCCAATCCGGTGCCTCGACGCTCGAAGGCCCCGGCGACTGACGAAAGGGCCCGTGGACGCCGGGTGGGGGCATGGGGCGACGGGTCGGGAGATGGCAGGGGCCCGAGCGGGCAGGCGCGGTCATGGTCGCCGTTACGGTGAGTGATAGGGACGCGTGCGCGGGTCCAGTGAGGAGATGGTCGATGGTGAAGAACCCCGAGGAGACCCCGGACGTGATGGGTGATCCAGACGAGACGAACACGGAGTTGATGGGCTCGGGCGACCGCGTTGACGCAGGTACCGTCGGCGACGGTGACCAGAGCGACGAGGAGTTGATGGGCTCGAGCGATCAGTCCGACGAGGACGCCGTAAGCGAGGGCGACCGAATGGGTGGTGACGCCCTCAACTGAGTTGAGCTCGGCGGATCGGCGCCCCCTAAGGCGTCCATCAGCTAGTGAGGCCCGCCCCCGTGCAAGGACCAGCGACGCCGTTCACGCAGATGGTGGCGGAGTTGGTGATCACGCCACTCAAGTTCGCGCCGAACACGTTCGCGAAGTCGAGATCCGCACCGCTCAGATTTGCGCTGTTCAGGTTCGCGCTGCTCAGGTTCGCGCTGTCGAGGATCGCGCCGGTGAAGTTTGCGCTGCTCAGGTTCGCGCCCGCCAGATTGGCAACGTCCAGGTTCGCGCCGGCCAGGTTCGCGCCGGTGAGGTTCGTGCTGGCCAGGTTGGCACTGTTCAAGCTCGTGCCGGCCAGATTGGCCCCTTCAAGGTTGGCCCCGAACAGGTCAGACGCGGACAAAGTGCAGCCCGCCAGGTCCACCCCGGGATACGGCGTCACGCCACAGTCGTAAGTCACACCGTTCGTTCCGGCGGGTCCTTGCGGTCCGGCGGGACCCGGGGCTCCCGTTGGTCCAATGGGCCCCTGAGTACCCGGGGCCCCACGCGGACCGACCCCGCCACTCGGTCCTTTCAGGCTCGTGGCCGTGTCGATCCACGTCGCCAAGGCACAGGAGTACACCTCTCCGTTGGCGAGGTCCACGTCGCTGTCGCCCGTCGTGCACGGACCGCTCGGTGCGCCGGTGCTGGTGAGGATGGAGGACCCCGCGGCCCCGGCGGGGCCCGTGGCCCCGTGCGGCCCAACCGCGTTCCAGGAGATTCTCCGCTCGCCGTGAGAGCACACCGCGGATTGCCCGATGACGACACCGACCAGGGTCTTGGTGTTGGGCTGGAGACACGCCGAGTAAGTGAGTGGCCTCGGGGTCTCGTGGGTCCCGGCAGCGCTGGCCACGACGGCGACGGCGCCAATCAAGACCACCGCCGAAGCGACGACGCCCAAGCGCTGTGAGTGGATTCTCATCGTTGTCCCTTGCCCTCGCCCTTGCGCCGTCGACGACTCAAGGGTCCCCGGCGCGACTCCGCGCGAGCGTACTCGCCGGCGCGCGAGCCAGTCAACGATTCGCTCAGCAGAGCGCCGGCGCGCGGCGCCCACGTCGTGCGCTCTGTCGACTCTCGCATTGCGCAGCCCGTGTCCGCGTCGACCGGGTCGGGGGATCAGCCCAAGCACGAGAGCCTCACCGTAGCTGATGGGGCCGATCGTCACGCCCGGCATCTCGAGCACGGACCGGCGCGACAGCCCTGTTGTGACGCGCCGGGGAACGAGACGCCCCTAGGAGAAGCGGCCCGAGACCCCCGGCGCGAGGTGAGCCCACCTCGACTCAATCCCAGTGCCTCTCACGCGATCTCGCGAGCGCCGAGGCCGCGGCACGTTAGGGATGGAGAGAGTCGATGTCGGGCTCCAGAAGGAACCGAGGACGGAGCGACGCGTCGTATCGTGTCCGCATGAACGTCGTCGAGCTGGCTGAGGAGATCAGGGGTCTAGATGTCGAGCGGGACCGACGCTGGTATTCAGCCCTCGTGGCGGACTGGCTGCATCCGGGCCAACCGGAGATTGACGCACGGGCGAGGACGGCGCTCAGTGACGTCCTGGCGCCGCTGCTCCTCGATCCCTCCAGCCACGAGAGGGCAATCTCGTTTCTCGCGGAGTTGGGCGAGCAGTGGATCCTCGGCTCCCGCGACGACTCGTGCCTCACCGAGATCGCCGACTGGCTTGACCAGGCCCAGGTCACCATCGGGCCATCGCTGAGGCTGGCGAATCGTGTTGCGTGGGCCAGCCGTGGCCTCGCCACTCCCATCGCCCACCTCGTCGCCAAAGACAGGGATCCGACCTCGGTCGGAGCGCTCTTCCTCGTCGCGACGTCACTGGAGCGCCGACGGTTCCTCTTCCAGGGCTCGGGTCTCCTGGAGGCGATCGATGAGCTGTCAACGCTCTCTCACCACTACGCGTCCCTGGCGTACGTTCGGGCGATGAGGGCATTCGCGCTGCTCCTCGGTGGGACTCGGCACGACATCCCTCAGGCGTTGGCGTTGGTGGAGGAGGCGTGGACCGACCTATCGGAGCCCGAGGCCGTGGGGGCGGTGAGGGACGTCTGCCTTCACGCGCTGTGGGTCGGGTCGAGGATCCCTGACCAGGGGGAGGTCCTCCTTCGCTACTGCGATCTCGACGCTCAGACCGCCCACTCGGTCGGACTCAAGCCTGATCGGGTCATCGCCCTGTTCCGTAAGGCGGGCGCCTACCGCATGCTGGGACGATACGAAGAGGCCATCGAGATCCTCGACAACCTGGTCAATCGCCTCCAAGGATCTAGCGAGTTCGTGCGCACCTTCTCCGAGCAGGTCATCCGCGAGCGTGAGATCAACCGGCTCGGGATGAGCCTCGACGGGCTCAAGTCGGAGTTCGACGTGGCGAGAGGGAGACTGGAGGCGACCGAGGAGAAGATGACACGTTCGGAGGCTCGTCTCGGGGAGATCGAGCACCAGGGCCTCACTCGCAACGTGCAGATAATCAGCATGTTCACGGCGGCCGTCGCCTTCGCCGTCGGTATCGCCAGCATCGCGACGAAGACGGGTAGCTCGCCCCTGGCGGCGGTCTTGGTGTCCTGTGCGCTGGGGGTCGGTCTCCTCGGTTTCGTCTTCCTCATTTACCTGGTGACGCGCACCCGCGATGAGGTCGAGCCCTTCAGGAGTGCCGGCAAACTGACCTGGACGGTCGTGGGCTCGATCCTCGCCCTGATGCTCTCGATCGTGGCCGTCGCGGCGGCCTTCATCAAGTGACGGCTCGCGACCAGGAGGGCGCTCTAGCCCCCGCTAGTCAGGGGAACGAAGACCTGACGCAGGGCGCCCATGGACTCGACGCGCTGGACAATCGCGTCCATGCGCTGCGCCTTCGACGTGGGCGACCTCGCGTAGTCGTTGGCGGTTATCTGGAAGTCGGACTTGTGGTAGCGCAACGACGCGTTGGGGGCGAAGTAACCCGGCAGCAGTGACGACATCGCGAGGAGCAGGCCCACGTCGTCAGAGACCGGCAGGGCCATCCACCCTCCGAACGCCCGGACGGCCTGGGTCCGGGCACAGAGCGTGGCCGGATGGACGGGCGGGATTCCCTGGGCGGACAACCAGGGATCGAGAAGCCCTCCAATCGTGATCCTTCCGGGGGGGATCGCGTCCGCGGGGATGTGCGTCCTCCCATCCGCATACGTGTCGATCGCCCTCGAACTGGTCCACCAGACCTCGTCGGCGCTCTCCAGCACGTCTAGGTCCTGATGGAGAGCGCCGTCGAGGAGCTCGTCGTCGTCGTCGAGGACGCGGACGTAACGTCCTTGCACTCGAGCCAGCCCCAGGTTCCGGGTGATGGCGGTACCGAAGTTCCGACCGTTGGAGCCGAGGGAGACCCTCTCGTCGCGAATGAGGTGCTCGGGCCACCGAGGTGACTCACCGTCGTATTGCACCACCCACTCCCACTGCCAACCGGCCGGGAGCTCCTGGGCGACCACGCTCTGGAGTGCCCGTGACAGCAATGACTCTCGACCGGGCGCGGCCGCCGTGAGGACCGAGATCAGAGGCATGGCGGAGTCCTCTCGAAGGTGTCTACGTCGCCTCCAAACGTACCGTAGGGGGCCGCTCCGACCGGGAAGCGACCGCAGTCGGTCGGAGTGACCTCGTACGAATCTCGCGCCCCCGTCGGTCCGTCACCAGGGTCCTGGGACGTCGCCGGGCACCGAGACCACCCTGAACCCAGAAGCGCACCTTCGTCGTCGCCTGTCCAACTGGTGTCCCGCCGACCGAGGGCGCCCCACGGGCTCGGGTCATCGTTACGGGGCATCACTCCGTCGACGAAGCGGAGGGAGTGGGATTCGAACCCACGGTGGGCGAGCCCACGCCGGTTTTCAAGACCGGTACATTCGTCCGCTCTGTCATCCCTCCGGGGACGACGTTAGCCAACCGCGCCGGCGGTCTCGGCTCGCTTGCGGATCCGGTGGCGCTGGGCCGCCTCGAGGGTCACCTTGCGCAGCCGGATCGACTTCGGCGTCACCTCGACGGCCTCGCCGTCGTCGATGAACCCGATCGCCTGTTCGAGCGTGAACTCGACCGGGGGTGCGAGGCGCACCGTGTTGTCGCTGCCGGCGGCGCGCATGTTGGTGAGCTTCTTCTCGCGCGCGGGGTTGACGTTCATCTCCTCGGCGCGCGCGTTCTCCCCGACGATCATGCCCTCGTAGACCTCGACGCCGGGTCCGACGAAGAGGGTGCCGCGCTGCTCGAGGTCGATGAGGGCGTAGGCGGTGGTGACCCCTCGGCGGTCGGCGACGAGCGTGCCGCGCTGACGGGCGCGCAGCTCGCCCATCCAGGGCGCGTAGCCGGCCGAGGTGGTGTGCATGATGCCCGTCCCGCGGGTCTCGGTGAGGAACTCGGTGCGCACGCCCATGAGGCCGCGCGCCGGGACGCGCCACTCGAGGCGGACCCACCCGGTCCCGTGGTTCACGAGGTCGACCATCACGCCCTTGCGCTGGCTGAGCAGCGTGGTGATGGCCCCGACGTGCTCCTCGGGTGCGTCGATGGTTACGTGCTCCATGGGCTCGTGCACCACGCCGTCGACGAGGCGCGTGACGACCTCGGGCTTGCCGACGGTGAGCTCGAAGCCCTCGCGGCGCATCGTCTCGATGAGGACGGCCAGCTGGAGCTCGCCGCGGCCCTGGACCTCCCACGCGTCGGGCCGTTCGGTGGGCAGGACTCGCAGCGAGACATTCCCCACGAGCTCGCGGTCGAGCCGGTCCTTGACCATCCGGGCGGTGAGCAGCGACCCCTCGGTGCCGGCGAGGGGTGAGGTGTTGATGCCGATCGTCATCGAGAGGCTCGGTTCGTCGACGTGCAGCGGGGCGAGGGCCTCGGGGTCGTCGGCGTCGGCCAGGGTCTCGCCGATGGTGATCTCCTCGAAACCGGCGACGGCCACGATGTCGCCGGGTCCGGCGCTCTGGGCCGGGACCCGATCGAGGGCCTCGGTCACGAACATCTCGGTCACCCGGGCGTGCTGGATCGAGCCGTCGAGGCGGCACCAGGCGACGCGCTGGCCCCGTTCGAGGGTTCCGTTCACGACCCGGCACAGGGCCAGGCGGCCGAGGTAGGGGGAGGCGTCAAGGTTGCACACCAGGGCCTGGAGGCCGTGGCCCTCGACGTACTCGGGGGCCGGCGCGTGCGTGGCGATCGTCTCGAAGAGCGCCGTCAAGTCACCGGCGCGCGCCTCGGGGTCGGCGCTCGCCCATCCCTCGCGCGCGCTCGCGTAGAGGATGGGGAAGGAGATCTGGTGCTCGTCGGCGTCGAGGTCTAAGAAGAGCTCCTCGACCTCGTGCACGACCTCGGCGATCCGGGCGTCGGGCCGGTCGACCTTGTTGATGACCAGGATGACCGGGAGGCGCTTCTCGAGGGTCTTTCGCAGCACGAAGCGGGTCTGGGGGAGGGGCCCCTCGGCGGCGTCCACGAGCAGGAGCACCGCGTCGACCATCGTGAGCCCACGCTCGACCTCGCCGCCGAAGTCGGCGTGGCCGGGGGTGTCGATGATGTTGATCGTGAGGTCCCGCCAGCGCACCGCGGTGTTCTTCGCGAGGATCGTGATGCCCTTCTCACGCTCCAGGTCGTTGCTGTCGAGGACTCGGTCGGTCAGCTCCTCGCGGGCCCCGAAGGCGCCCGTCTGGCGCAGCATCTGGTCGACGAGCGTGGTCTTGCCGTGGTCGACGTGGGCGATGATGGCGATGTTGCGGAGGTTCGATCGCGTGGACATGACCGATCCACGCTAGTGGCGCGCGACGAGGCGCCCGTGCCGAAGCCCCGATTCGACGCGCCCGCGCGGTCGCGACGGGCTCTCCGGGGGTCCCGGGGTGTCCCCGCGGCGGCGCGCGCGTCGGGTTGCGGGCCGTTCGATCGGCTCGGCCGGGCCCCGGCCGGGCCGGGCCCTGTTACCCTGGGGTAAGTCGGTGATCGTAAGGGAATGTGGTGGTTATGACCGAGGGGCCTCTCGAAGGGCTTCACGTCTTGGACCTCTCGCGGGTGCTCGCCGGGCCCTACGCGACGATGATCCTGGGGGACCTCGGGGCCGAGGTGATCAAGGTCGAGCACCCCGACGCCGGTGACGACACCCGCTCCTGGGGCCCGCCCTTCATGGCCACGTCCGAGGGGCGCGAGAGCACCTACTTCCTCTCGGCGAACCGTAACAAGATGAGCCTGACCCTCGATCTGAAGGACCCGGCGGAGCGACCCCTCCTGGAGGACCTGGTGCGCTGGGCCGACGTGGTGGTGGAGAACTTCCGCTCCGGGGTGATGGAACGGCTCGACCTGTCCGACGCTCGACTCGAGGAGCTCAACCCCGGGCTGGTGCGCTTCTCGATCAGCGGCTTCGGAGAGGACGGGCCCGACGCCGCGCGCGTCGGCTACGACCACATCCTCCAGGCCGAGGGCGGACTGATGTCCTTCACCGGCCCGCGCGAGGGCCCCCCGATCAAGGTCGGAGTCCCCATCGCCGACCTCACGGCCGGCCTCTACGGGGTCATCGGTATCCTCGGGGCGCTCATCGAGCGCGGGCGCAGCGGTCGGGGCCAGCGGGTGACGACCTCGCTGCTGGCCGGCCAGATCGCCCTGCACTCCTACCAGGGGACCCGGTACCTGGTGGCCGGCGAGGTCCCCCGACCCCTGGGCAACGACCACCCCTCGATCTGCCCCTACGGGGTGGTCGAGGCCGCCGACGGGCCGATAGTGCTCGCCGTGGGCAACGACGCCATCTGGCGGCGCTTCGCGCCGCTGGTCGGCATCGACCCCTTCGACGAGCGCTACGCGACCAACGACGCGCGGATCGCCCGCTCGGACGAGCTCGTCGAGCTGATCGAGTTGAAACTGGCCGCGCGAAGCGCGACCGAGTGGATCGCCGCCTGCGACGAGGCGGGGGTGCCCGCCGGGGTCGTCAAGTCCCTCGACGCCGTCTACGCCACCCCCCAGGTCCGCCAGCAGGGACTGGTGTGGCGCACCCAGCACGCGACCCTCGGGGAGATTGAGCTGCCGGGCAGCCCCCTGCGCTTCAGCCGGTCCTCCGTGGGCGTGCGCCGCCCGCCGCCGACCCACGGTGAGCACAGCGCCGAGATCCGCGCGGCGTTCGCCCATCCTCCCGCGACGGAGGGGCGATGACCAGCCCGACGCGGCTCGGTCGCTCGTGGGGTCGGGTCGTCGCCCGGGCCGGCGACGCGTCGAGGCGCGTCGCGCGTCGGGGCTACCGACGCCGTCCCCGCCTCGCGGTGCCCCCACCCACCCCGGTCCTGGTGAGCGTCGCCGACGGCGTCGTCGAGCTGCGCCTCGCGGCCGGGGACCGGCGCAACGTGCTCGGCCGCGAGACGATCGAGCGGATCGAGCAGGTCGTGGCGAACCCGCCCCCGGGCGTCCGAGTGATCGCGATCACCGCCGAGCCGCCGGACTTCTCCGCGGGCTACGACCTGCTCGAGGCGAGTCGCACCGACCCCTCGTCGCTGATCGCCCACGGGGACAACTTCGCGGCGCTGCGCACCTCACGCCTACCGGTCGTGGTGGCCCTCTCGGGCAACGTCATCGGCGGCGGGCTGGAGCTCGCCCTGCTCGGTGACGTGCGAGTCGCCACCCCCGACACACGCTTTGCTATCCCGGCGTCGCGCATGGGCCTCGTCTACTCCGAGGTCGGAGCGCGCCTCGTGGTCGACGCCTTCGGCGCGAGCGTCGCGCGCGCGATGTTTCTCGCGGGCACGACGGTGTCGTGCGAGAGCGCGCTCGCGCTCGGGGTGGTGAGCGTCGTCGTGGGCCGCGACCAGCTGCGCTCGGCGACCCTGACGACGGCCCGCGAGATCGCCGCCTGGCCCGAGGTGGCGACCTCGGGCAACCGCCGAGTCCTCGACGTGGTCACCGGGCGCGCGAGGGACGACGCTGCGGCGCTGCGCGCGGCGAGCTTCGCGCCGCGCGGTCCCCTCGCCGAGACGATCCAGCGCTTCGTCGAGCGGCGCGCCCTTCGGGCCGGGACGCCGCCGGCGTCGTCGTCGGAGCCCTACGTCGCGAGTGGGTTGCGCACCGACTAATGGGGGTGGATCGTCGGCTCCCCAAGGGGCAGGCTGTCCACCGAGCCGCTGACTGGTGAGCACTTCTGCCGACTGAGCTAGGCGCTCTGGAGGCTCCGGCGCCGGCTCACGACCGCCGCGCGCACCACGGCCCTCGCTCCGGCGCGCAGGTCCTCGAGCGTCCCGTCGACGCTCAAGGCGACGCCCGCCTCGGGCCACAGCCCGACGAGTCGGGCGGCCGGGGTCCCGGCGGTGTCGGCCAGGGCGTCGACGAGCAGGTCGACCCGAAGACCCGCCCCGGCGCGGGGCCCGGGCGCGCCGGCGCGCACCCGCACGACCACCCGGGCGGCGCCGACGGCGACGACGAGGTCGCGCTGGCCCCGCAGGGTGGTTCGCGCCCCGGCGACGTCGTAGTACGGGTCGGCCGGGGGGATCGCCCACGAGTGCGACAGGGTCGCGGCCGCCTCACCCGTCTGGGTGGCCCACGTCACCGCCTCGGCCGCGCACAGCGCGCGCGTCGCGTCGTCGACGGCGGCGAGGTACGCCGCCAGTGTGCCCGAGCCGACGAAGCCCGTGGCCGCTCGCGCCAGGTGGTCGAGGACCTCCTCGGTCACCGCCGCGAGGGGGGTGAGGCGGGCGTCGGCGGCGAGCCGGCGCAGGGCTCCGCGCCCGAGGGCCCGTCGTGCGCGCGCCGGACTCCACGCGAAGGCCGAAGAGGCGATCGCGCGGCGCTCGATGAGCCACGCGTCGACACGGCGCTTCTCCAGGGTCGGCACGGCCGCCAGGCGCGCGCCGAGGGCGTCGCGCTCGGGCGCGCCGAGTGGCCCCTCGGGTGCCGGGGCGCTCTCTACGAGACGCTCGAGCACGTGGCGCGAGTAGCGGTGATGGCCCAGCGTGGTCACGCGGCTCGCCCCAGCGTGGGCACCTCTAGGACCGCGATGAGGTCGTCGACCGCGTGCTCGAGCGTCGCCGCGTCGACCTCGAGACACCACAGCTCGCCCGTCGCGGTGGAGAGTACCGCACTGCGCAAGGGGACCGTCGCGGTGCGCAGCGTCTGGACGAGGGCGTGGTAGCGCGCGACGCGCTCGTCATCCTCGCCGAGGGGGGCCGTCGTGACGTCGAGCAGCGACACGGCGGCCGAGGGGCCGAGTGTGGTGCCGACCATGAGGTCGACGACGTCGCTCAACACGACGTCGCCTCCAGCCAGGCGCTGGTGGGCGCGCACGGCGGTGCGCGGTGCCCAGGCCGCCGGGACACTCCCGACGCGCGCGCGCAGCGTTGCGACGTGCGCGGCGACGTCACTCTCGAGACGGGCCCGCTCGTCGGCGTCGAGCTGGTCGCTGGCGAGGGCCAGGGGCGTGTCACCCTCGCTCGCGCGCCAGGCGGCGAGCAGGGCGCCGGGCGGCTGGGGTCGGGCGCCGACCGCGAGCAGTCGCAGGGCGCTCGCGACGAGCAGGCCACGCAACGTGGCCCCGACCGGCGCACTGGTGAGCGCGCGGGCGCGCAGGCTCGTGGCGCTGACCCGTCGCGGCGGGGTCGTTCGCGCGACGGCGCGCGCGGCCGACTCGAGGCGCGCGCGCAGCCCCGCCGCGGCGCAGAGGTCGACGGCCGGACGCTCGTCCGGGTTCCCGCGCAGGGCCTCGAGGACGGGACTCAACGCGACGGACGGCACGTGTCGAGTGTGGCCACGCCCTGTCACACGGCCTAGCCTTCGGGCGTGTTCGTCGCCGTCTTCGGTTTCTTCCTGTTCGCGCTCATCGTCTTGAGCGGCCTCATCGTGCGCTGGGCACTGCGCCGCGATCGCGAGCGACGGCGCTCGGGCCCGCCCGGGCCCTAGGGGCGCGGGTAGCGGTACATGACGACCTCGCCCTCGACAAGGCCGTGGCGTCGGTAGAAGCGTCGCGCGCCCACGTTGTCGACCATGACCTCGACTCGCAGGCTGGCGACGCCCTCGGCGGCGAGGATCTCGTCGAGGGCGGCGAGGAGCTGTGCGCCCACGCCCCCGCGTCGCCGGTCGGGGGCGACGACGAGGGTGTAGAGCTCGCCGACGCGAGCCCCGAGCGGGAAGGTGTCGTCGTGACCCTCCGTCACCAGGCCCATGGCGTAGCCGACCAGGCGACCGTCGTCCTCGGCGACGAGGAGGCGGGCTCGACCCGCGGCGAAGTGGTGGCGGTAGGTGCGAAGGCGGGCCGCCCAGGCGCGCTCGTCGGGCCCGGTGAGCGCGAGGGTCGAAATCGCGAGCTCGGCGTGGTGCAGCGAGAGGTAGAGCGCGCGCAGCGCGTCGAGACGCTCTTCGCCCGCCGCGACGATCCGCACGCTCACTCGCCCAGGCGCGCCTCGATCGCGGTGACCGCCCGGTCGAGGTCGGCGACGGCCCGCTCGATGACCGCGAGCCGGTCGCGGAGCCGGGCCTCGACGCGCTCGTCGACCCGCGCGTCGACCTGGGCCGCCAGGCGTGCGTCGAAAGTGTCGACGAGGGGCTGGGCGAGCTGACGGAGTCGGTGGCGCAGGTCGGCGACCGCGGACGGTCCCGTCGACCCGGCGTGGGCGCTGACGTCGGAGGGTGGTGGGACCGGTGGGTCGGCGGGGCCGCTCTCGCTCACGGGCCAACCCTAGGGCGGCGGCGGGCAGTAGACGCCGGGGTTGAACTGCAGGGTGTTGAACCGTCCCGACCACGGCGGGTTCTCCAGGGTCTGGGCCTCGCTCTGGAGGGTCGCGAGCGGGGTGCACGACGCGTCGAAGGTGATGTAGCCGCGGATGTTCGACCCGCTGGCCCCGGGGATCGGGTCGGGGCCGTTTCCGGCGAAGGCCAGGGCCTCGAAGACCGGCATTGAGAGGTTGGCGAGTCCGTAGTTGGCGTACTCGCTCTGGGACGCGTAGACCGCCGCGTTGAGCGACGGGTCGACGGCGTTGAGCCCGGCCTGCCAGCCCGAGAGCATCGCCGACCAGTAGGTGGCGTAGGTCGCCTTCACGGCCTTGGTGGCGCCGGCCGGCGCGTCGAGGTGGGAGTGGTTGTCGGGGTAGCCCTCGGGGTCGAGGATCACCCAGTCGGGCTTGAGGCCCACGCCGAGGGAGCGGTAGCTGTCGATCTGGGTCGCGACCCACTGGCCGGCGTCGTAGCCGTGGGTGTAGTAGGTCTGGGTCGTCTGAGTCTCGTTGGCGAGGGGTCCGCTCACCGTCCAAAAGGACAGCCACGTGACGCGCTTGTGAGCGTTGTAGATGGCCTGACCCATCAAGAAGTCGGGTGACTCATTCACCGGAGGCGAGCCCACGAAGCCGACCCACGGCGCGCTGCGCGTGCCGAGTCCGCCGGTCTCGGCGAGGATGGGCCAGCCGTTGGCGATCGCGGTCGACCACTTCGCCGAGGGGATCGCGTAGACCCCCACGCCCTGGGGTGGCGGCGCGCTGTAGCCCGCGGCGTAGAGGGTGAGCTCGCCCCCGAGGGTGAGGTCGGTGACGGTCGGGCCGACGGTGCGTGCCGACGCGCCGGCGGTGACCGAGACGTCGGTCGCGCTCCAGGTCGCCGTCCCCGGGGTGGCGGTGAGGACGAAGAGGTCGCCCCAGTGGGCCGCCTGGCCCGCGACCGCGACCTGACTCGGGGTGACCGCGACCGCCAGGTGGCCGGCGAGCGGCGGCGCCCCCGGCGCGGCCGCGGTGACGTTGAGGACACTCCACGCGTCGAAGCTCGCGGTGGCCAGCGGACCCGGTGCGGCGGTGAGGTACGTGGTGGAGTAGAGCTCGACCTGGCCGCCGGCGGTCAGGCCCGCCAGGTCGATGGTGGCGCTCGAGGTGCCCACCGACAGAGGGCCGACGAGCGGCGGGCTCGCCGTGAGCGTCGTCAGGTTCTGCTGGGTGAAGCCGGCGAGCAACCAGTTGCTCGAGGTGAACACGGCGAGGTCGCCGTTGGCGAGGGTCGCCGCGACGGTGGGCGTGGGTCCGGGCAGGGCCACGGGGTCGCTGGAGAAGGGCGTCGCGCGTAGGGGGCGGGGCCGGGTGGTCGTGGTGGTGGGGACCACGCTGGTCGTGGTCGTCGACGACCGGGGCTCGCGCGCCGCCGGCCCGACGGCCGCGGCCGAGGGCGTGGTGATGGTCGCGGCCACCTCGGAGTAGACCGGGACGTTCTGGCCCGGTGACCAGCTGAGCGTGAGGACCTCGAGGTTGTTCGTGACGGTGCGGTAGGTGATGACGGCGCTCGTGCCCTCGACCACGGCGCTCGCGAGCCCCTGGGCGGGCTGACCCGTGAGGGCCGAGAGGTCGAGCGCGACGTAGGGTCGCCAGGGCAGTCCCCGGTGGAGCCGGTTCCAGTTGGGGGTCACCGGGTCGTTGGGCGCGACCAGCTCGAGGTCGCCCGAGCCGTCCACGTAGAGCACGTCGGGGTGGCCGTTGGGATCGAAGAAGGGGACGGGGTCGCCGGCCGGGGCCGGGATCGCCCCCTGGGTCGACAGGTCGGACCACGTCGTCGTGCCGCTCGCGCCCATCGTGAGCAGGGCCAGGTCGTCGGCGTTGGTGCGGTACGCGATCACCCCGGCCGAGGGGCCCGTGGCGCCGTGGGGGCCACCGAGCATCGTCGTCGACTGCAGCTGACTCTCGAGGGAGTTCGCGTTCCACGGCAGGGGCTGGGTCCCGGTGTCGACGAACTGGTAGAGCGGGTGCGTCGCGGGAGAGGTCGGGGTCGTCGCGGCCGTCGCCCCTCGCGGGACGCTCGCCACGTAGAGGGCGCCGCACAGCACGAGACCGACCAGT
>DASSZS010000058.1:0-27061 GCA_035702745.1 Acidimicrobiales bacterium
CGCACGCTCGCGAGCGACGCCTGCGCGATCTACCTCCCGCACTGGAACAACGGCGGAACGCTCGAGAAGATCTGCTCCGGTCCGCCGCCGCATCATCGCGCGGCGAAGCATTGATTCCTGCTGCGCGGGATGACATCGGGGGGTATTCGTGTTAGACCGCCCGCGACGAAATGGCCGAGCCACAGTACATCCGTAATTTCTCGATCATCGCCCACATCGACCACGGCAAGACGACGCTGTCGGACCGTCTGCTGCAGAAGACCGGTGCGGTCGAGGTGCGGGAGATGCACGAGCAGATGCTCGACGACATGGATCTCGAGCGCGAGCGCGGCATCACGATCAAGGCGCGTGCAGTCACGCTCCGCTACCGCGCGAACGACGGCAACGAATACACGTTCAACCTGATCGACACGCCCGGTCACGTCGACTTCTCGTACGAGGTCTCGCGGTCGCTGGCGGCCTGCGAGGGGGCGATCCTGGTCGTCGACGCCACGCAGGGCGTCGAGGCGCAGACGCTCGCGAACTCGTACCTCGCCATCAACAACAACCTCGACATCCTCCCGGTCATCAACAAAGTCGACCTCCCGTCGGCGGAGCCGGAGCGCGTCCGCGAGCAGATCGAGAACGTGATCGGCCTCGACGCGCACGACGCCGTGCTCGCCTCGGCGAAGGCCGGCATCGGCGTCGACGAGGTGCTCGAGAAGATCGTCACCCACATCCCGGCGCCGACGGGAAACGCCGACGGCCCGCTGCGCGCGCTCCTCTTCGACTCCTGGTACGACTCGTACCGCGGCGTCATGTGTCTCGTTCGCATCGTCGACGGCACGATGAAGCGCGGTCAGAAGATCAAGTTCATGTCGACCGGCTACACGTACGAGGTCACCGAGATGGGGATCTTCACGCCGAAGCCGAAGGCGATCGACACCCTCTCGGTCGGCGAGGTCGGATTCTTCGCCGGCAACATCAAAGACATCGTGCAGGCGAAGATCGGCGACACGCTCACCGGCGAGCGCGAGAACCCCGAGCCGCTCCCCGGCTTCGAAGACGTGAAGCCGATGGTTTTCGCCGGCATCTTCCCGATCAACACCGACGACTACGAGAACCTCCGCGACGCGGTCGGGAAGCTGAAACTGAATGACGCATCGTTCAGCTACGAGCCGGAGTCGTCGGTCGCGCTCGGATTCGGCTTCCGCTGCGGCTTCCTCGGCCTGCTGCACATGGAGATCATCCAGGAGCGGTTGGAGCGCGAGTTCAATCTCGAGCTGCTCACCTCCGCTCCCGGCGTGCGGTACCGCGTCAACCTCACGGAAGGCGAGTCGATCTGGATCGACAACCCGCAGAAGATGCCCGACCCCTCGTACATCGCGAGCGTCGAGGAGCCGTTCTTCGAAGTGACCATCCTCACAACGGACGAATTTGTTGGCCCGATTCTGGCTCTGGCGATTGACCGGCGTGGCCAGCAGAAGAAGCTGGAATACGTCAGCAGCAATAGAGTCATGATCGTTTACGAAATGCCGTTGAATGAGGTGATCCTCGATTTCTTCGACAAGCTCAAGTCGATCTCGCGCGGATATGCCTCACTCGATTACCAGTTCATCGGATATCGCGAGAGCGATCTCGTGAAGATGGACGTACTCGTGAACGGGGAACCGCTCGACGCCCTCAGTCTCATCGTGCACAAGGAGAAGGCGTACGGGCGGGGCAAGATGCTGGTCGAGAAGATGAAGGAGTTCATCCCTCGGCAGATGTACGAAGTTGCATTGCAGGCGGCGATTGGTAATCGAGTGATCGCCCGCGAAACCGTGAAAGCGCTCCGCAAAGACGTCCTCGCCAAATGCTACGGCGGCGACATCTCGCGCAAGCGCAAGCTCCTCGAGAAGCAGAAGGAGGGCAAGAAGCGCATGAAGAACCTCGGGCGGGTGGAGGTCCCCCAGGAGGCCTTCGTGGCCGCGTTGAAGCTCGACGAGGACTGACCCCGGCCTCTTGGCACTCACTAGACTTGAGTGCCAACGAAGGAGGTGCCGTGGCCCGTCGGCAGAAGTCGTCCGTCGCGTCCGGGGACCTCGACGCCCGCAAGGCGACGATCCTGCACGCCGTGGTCACCGAGCACGTCGACACCGCCCAGCCGGTGGGCTCGTCGGCCGTGGCGGCCGCCACCGACCTCGAGGTCTCCCCGGCGACGGTGCGCGCCGAGATGGTGGCCCTGGAGCGCGAGGGCTACCTCGCCCAGCCCCACACCTCGGCCGGGCGGGTGCCGACCGACAAGGGGTACCGCTACTTCGTCGACCACCTCGAGCGCGGGGCCGTGGGGGTCGCCCAGCAGCACCAGGTGCGCGACTTCTTCGCCCACGTGCGCGGCGAGATGGAAGACGTCCTCGAGCAGACCTCGAGGCTGTTGAGCCAGATCACCAGCCACACCTCGGTCGTGGTGGGCGCCGGCCACTCGCGCGCGAGCATCCTCTCGGCCCAGCTGGTGAACCTCGACGCCCACCACCACCTGCTCGTCACCGTCTTCTCCGACGGCACGGTCACCAAGCACAGCGTCATGGACCCGTCCGGCGCCAGCGCCGCCGACGTCGCCGAGGCCTCGCGCCAGCTCAACGCCCTCTTGATCGGCACGACGCTCTCCTCGCGGATCCAGGTGCCCTCGCGCGCCGACGACGTCGCGCGACTGGTGCGCGAGGCGACGAGCGCTTTGCACGAGGCCGCCCCGACCATCGAGGGCGAGCAGGTCTACATCGGCGGCTCCTCGCGCGTCGCCGAGTCCTTCGACGGGGTCGAGACGGTGCGCGCGGTGCTCTCGATCCTCGAACAAGAGCTGGTCGTGGTCTCACTGATCGAGGACATCCTCGACGCCGACGTCTCGGTGGCGATCGGTTCCGAGCACGGCCTCGAGCCCCTCTCGGCGTGCGCGGTGATCGTCGCGCCGGTGACCCTCGAGGGCGAGGTCGTGGGCGCCCTCGGCCTGCTGGGGCCGACGCGCATGCGCTACCGCGAGGTGATGGCGACGGCCCAGGCCGTCTCGGACGAGCTGACCCGCCACTTCGGGGGCGAGCCCGGTGCCTAGCCCCGACCTCTACGCCGTCTTGGGGGTGGAGCGCACCGCGAGCCCCGAGGAGCTAAAGCGCGCCTACCGCGCCCTGGCGCGCCAGTACCACCCCGACGCCGCCGGGTCCGACCCCGCGGCCGAGGCCCGCTTCAAGGAGATCAACCAGGCCTACGAGATCCTCTCGGACCCCGAGCGGCGGGCCAACTACGACCGCTTCGGCTCGGCCGACGGACCCGGCGACCCCTTCATGGGCGCCGGCTCGGTCCAGGACATCTTCGACATGTTCTTCGGCACCATGGGCGTGCGCCCCGAGCGGCGCGGACCCCAGTCCGGACCCGACGCCGAGGTCACCCTGGAGATCACCCTGGAGGAGGCGGCCTTCGGCGCAGCGAAGGAGGTCACCCTCACTCACGCGCGACGCTGCGCCGACTGCCAGGGCACCGGCGCGGCCCCGGGCACCACGCCGGCGACGTGTCCCGACTGCCAGGGCACCGGCGAGGTGCGCCGGGTGCGCACCTCGATCCTCGGCCAGATGGTCACCACCCAGGTCTGCGCGCGCTGTCAGGGCCTGGGCACGCGCATCGACGCGGCGTGCCCGTCGTGTCGCGGTGACGGGCGCCGCCCCGAGGCCGTGACCCTGACCATCCAGGTGCCCGCGGGCGTCGAGGACGGCTCGACGATGCGCCTGGCCGACCGCGGCCCGGCGGGGGTGCGCGGCGGACCCAACGGGCGGCTCTTCGTGCACCTGCGCGTGGCGCCCGACGAGCGCTTCGAGCGCCACGGGGACGACCTGCACCACGTGGCGCGCGTCACCTTCGCCCAGGCCGTGCTCGGCACGACGATCGAGGTCCCGACCCTGCGCGAGCCGACCACCCTCGAGGTCGCCCCCGGCAGCCCGAGCGGCACGGTGGTGCGCATCCGCCACGAGGGCGTCGAGCACCTCCACGGCCGGGGCCGGGGCGACCTCTACGTGCACCTCGAGGTCGAGGTGCCCACCGAGCTCGACGCCGAGTCCGAGGCGCTGTTGCGCCAGTGGGCCGCGCACCGCGGCGAGGCGGTCAACGAGCCCGCGGCCGGGCTCTTCCACCGGCGCCGCTCCCGGCGGTGACCCTCGAGCTCTTCGAGCGTCGCGTGGCGGCTCTCGCCCAGCTGCGCGTCGTCGACCCGGCCCACCCCGCGCTCGATCCGGCCGGCGAGCACCACCTCATGCGCGTCTTGCGCGCGCGCGAGGGCGAGGAGGTCGTCGTCACCGACGGTCGAGGCGCCTGGGCGCTGTGCGTGGTGCGCGGGGCCGGCCTCGAGCCCCTCGGCGCGCCCGTCACCGACCCGACCCCGCCCGAGAGCGTCCTCTACCTCGCCCCGCCGCGAGGAGAGCGGGCCGACTGGGCGATCGCCAAGGCCACCGAGGTCGGGGTGACCCGCGTCGTGCCCCTGGTCTCGGCGAACCTCGCCTGGCGCTTCAGCGGTGAGGTGCGCGCGAAGGTGCTCGCGCGCTGGCGTCGCGTCGCCCTCGAGGCGGCCGGCCAGTGCCGGCGCACCTTCGACCTCGTTCTCGATGAGCCGATGACCCCCGCTGACGTGCCGGCCGACGTGGCGGTCTGTGAGCTCTCGGCGGCGGCCTCGCGGGACTGGCGCGGGGTGCGCGCCGTCGCCGTCGGGCCCGAGGGCGGCTGGGCGCCGGGGGAGTGGGGGGACGAGCGGCGCCGGGTGTCGCTCGGCGACACGGTGCTGCGCAGCGAGACCGCGGCCGTCCTCGCCGGGGGTCTGTGCGTGCTCGCGGGCGCGTCGCCGGGGTTTAGCCTGGGCGGAGTGGAGGCTGGATGAGCGAGTGCGTCTTTTGCGGCATCGTCGCGGGCGAGGTGCCGGCCACGATCGTCGCCGAGAGTGACCGGGCGATCGCCATCGCCGACATCGCCCCCCAAGCGCCGGTGCACGACCTCGTGATCCCCAAAGAGCACATCGAGAGCGCCGACTTGGTGGGGGCCGAGCACGCCGGGGTCGTCGACGCGCTCATCCTGCTCGCCCAGCGCGTCGTGGAAGTGGAGGGCGTACGCGAGCGCGGCTACCGACTCGTGTTCAACGTGGGCGAGGACGGGATGATGACCGTTCCCCACCTCCACCTGCACGTTCTCGGGGGTCGGCGGATGGGCTGGCCGCCCGGATGAGCCCCGAGTCGAGCGTGGGCGCACCCGCCACGACCACCACCTACGTCGCCAACACCCACCTCATGGCGGGCCTGCTCGGCGCGCGCGACGAGAACCTGCGCGCCATCGAGGCCGCCTACCCCGACTCGACGATCCAGGTCCAGGGCAACCGGATCACCGTCACCGGTCCCGACGCCGCGGCCGTGCTGCGGCTCTTCGACGAGCTCGTCTTGGTGCTCGAGGGCGGTCAGGGCCTCGACCTCACGAAGGTGGAGCGCACCATCGACATGGTGGCCGAGGACGTGCGCCCGAGCGAGGTGCTCGGCCACGAGGTCGTGCGCGCCAAGGGCAAGTCGGTCCGCCCCAAGACCGCCGGCCAGAAGCGCTACACCGACGCCATCGACGCCTCGGTGATCACCTTCGGCATCGGGCCGGCCGGCACCGGCAAGAGCTACCTCGCCGTGGCCCAGGCCGTCCAGGCCCTCCAGCGCCGCCAGGTCCAGCGCATCGTCCTCACCCGTCCGGCCGTCGAGGCCGGGGAGAACCTGGGCTTCCTGCCCGGGGACCTCATGGCCAAGGTCGACCCGTACCTGCGGCCCCTCTACGACGCGCTCTACGACATGCTGACCCCCGACGGCGCCCAGCGTCTGCTGGCCAACGGCACCATCGAGGTGGCCCCGCTCGCCTTCATGCGCGGGCGCACCCTGAACGACTCGTTCATCATCCTCGACGAGGCCCAGAACACCACGCCCGAGCAGATGAAGATGTTCCTCACGCGCATCGGCTTCAACGCCAAGGCCGTCGTCAACGGCGACGTGACCCAGGTCGACCTCAACGGCAAGCGCAGCGGCATGAGCGACGTCGAGCGGATCCTCACCGGCATCGAGGGGATCGCCTTCGTCCACCTCACCCATAAAGACGTGGTGCGTCACCGCATCGTCGCCGACATCGTCGCCGCCTACGAACGGCCATGACGATCGACATCTACGCCGCCGACGAGCAGCACGCCGAGCCCGTCGACCTCGAGCGCTGGGTGGCCCTGGCGCGCGCGGCCCTGGTCGACGAGGGGGTCCGTCCCCCGGCCGAGGTCTCGCTCATCTTCACCGACGAGGCGACCATCGCCGACCTGAACCAGCGCTTCATGGGCAAGGTCGGGCCGACCGACGTGCTGAGCTTCCCGATCGACGTCGACCCCGAGCCCGGGGGACGCTCGCCCGACGGGGGCACCACCGGCCCCGGCGACGAGCCGACCGAGGAGATCCCCACAATGGTCGGTGACGTCGTGATCTGCCCCTCGGTGGCCGCGCGCAACGCCCCCGAGCACGGGCTCAGCGTCGAGGACGAGACGGCCCTGCTCGTGGTGCACGGGGTGCTGCACCTGCTCGGCTGGGACCACGAACTCGACGAGGAGGCCGAGAAGATGGAGGCGCGCGAGCGCGAGCTGCTCGCGCGCCACCACCGCTCGAGCGAGCCGTGACCGCCACGCTCTGGGGCGCCGGCGACACCTGGATGGTGGTCGCCGTGGTCGCCCTGCTCGTCCTCTCGGGCTTCTTCGCGCTGGCGGAGACCTCGCTCACCCGCATGAACCGCTCGCGGGCGCGGGCCCTCGCTGAGGAGGGCCGGCGCGGCGCGCGGGCCCTGGCCGGGCTCACCGAGGCGCCCGAGCAGTTCTTGAACCCCCTGTTGTTGCTGGTGCTCATCTGCCAGCTCGTCTCGGCGACGCTGGTGGGCGTGCTGGCCGGCCACCTCTTCGGGGCGGCCGGGGTCCTCGTCGCCACCGTCGTCGAGGTGGTCGTGATCTTCGTCGCCTTCGAGGCGATGCCGAAGAACTTCGCCCTGGCCCACCCCGACGAGGCGGCCCTCGTGACCGCGCCGGTCGTGGGGCGGCTCCTGCGCTGGTGGCCGGTGCGCTTCGTCTCCTCGACACTCAACGCGGTCGCTCTGGCGACGATCCGCCTGGTGCTGCCGGGTCGGGCGAGCAGCGCGCGCATCACCGAGTCCGAGGTCCTCGCGATGGCCGACGTCGCCCACGAGGACCGGGTCATCGAGTCGACCGAGCGCGAGTTCATCCACTCGGTGATCGAGTTCGGCGACACGGTCGTGCGCGAGATCATGGTCCCGCGCCCCGACATCGTCCACGTCGACGACGTCACGCCCGTGCGCGAGGCCCTCGACCTCGCCGTCGCCTCGGGCCGCTCGCGCCTGCCGGTCGTCGCCGAGGGGATCGACGACGTGGTGGGGATGGTCAACCTGCGCCACCTGGCGGCCCTGGTGGCCGAGGGCCACGGCGACGAGCCCGTGGCCGCGCGCATGGGCGAGGCTCGCTTCGTCCCCGAGACCAAGCGGGTCGCGACCCTGCTGACCCAGATGCGCCGGGAGAAGACCCACCTCTACGTCGTCGTCGACGAGTACGGCGGGACGGCCGGCCTGGTGACCCTCGAGGACGTGCTCGAAGAGCTGGTCGGCGAGATCGCCGACGAGTCCGACCTCGACGAGCCCGCCGCGGCGCCCGAGGGCGGGGCCGGCCTGGAGGTGTCGGGCCGGCTCAACATCGACGACGCCAACGAGGAGTACGGGCTCGACCTGCCCAAGGACGGCTGGGACACAGTGGGCGGGCTGGTGCTCGACCTGGCCGGCGGGGTGCCCGCCGAGGGCGACGTCTTTACGACCGAGCGCTACCGCCTGACCGTCACCCGGGTCGAGGGGCGCCGGGTGGAGCTGGTGCGCGTCGAGGTGGTCCCCGAGTGACCCGCGCGGGCTTCGTCGCGGTCCTCGGACGGCCCAACGTGGGCAAGTCCACCCTCGTCAACCAGCTGGTCGGGGCCAAGGTCACGATCACCGCGCGCACCCCCAACACCACGCGTCAGGCGGTGCGCGGGGTCCTCACCCGGGGCGAGGTCCAGGTCGTGCTCGTCGACACCCCCGGCCTACACCGGCCCCGCACCGCCCTGGGCGGACGGCTGAACGAGTCGGCGCGCGCGGCCGCCGAGGACGTGGACGCGATCCTCGTCGTCATCGACGCCGCGACGAGCCTCGGGCCGGGCGACCGCCAGGTCGTCGAGGCCCTGGTCGCGCGCACGCGGCGCGCGGGCCCGCCGGCGCCGGTCGTCGTGGTGAACAAGATCGACCGCACCGAGCGCGCCGGGGTGGCCGAGCACCTGGCCGGGGCGGCGGCCCTCGTCGCCGAGGCGGCCGCGGCCGCCGGGCGGGCCGAGGTGGCGGCGCGCTGTGAGTACTTCCCGGTCTCGGCGCGCACCGGGCGCGGGGTCGACGCGGTGCGCGACCACCTCCTCGCCCTGGTGCCCGAGGGGCCCTTCTTCTTCCCCGACGAGGAGGTCTCCGACGTCAGCGAGGACCGCTGGATCGCCGAGCTCGTGCGCGAGCAGCTGCTGCGCCGAACGCGCGACGAGCTGCCCCACTCGATCCACTGCCGGGTCGTGGAGTTCGAGTGGCCCCACGTGCTCGTCGAGATCCTCGTCGAGCGCGAGAGCCAGAAGGGGATTGTGATCGGCGCCGGGGGCCAGGTCCTCAAAGAGGTCGGCACGGCCGCCCGGCGCGAGCTGCCCGAGGGCACCTACCTCGAGCTACGGGTGCGCGTCGAGCCGGGCTGGCAGCGTCGCGCCGAGATCCTCGACCGGCTCGGCTACTGAGCGCCGCGCGACGACGCCCACCACCACCAGGGCCACGACCTCGGCGGCGACGACGACCCCGAGGGCGCCCGCGGGCAGACCGAGGTACTTGAGCCCGCTCGCCACCACCACCGCCGCGATCACCCGGCGCAGCCCCGGCCCGTGGGCGCGCGAGGAGAAGAGCGAACCCACCACCACCGCCGGCACCGAGCCGACCACGATCGAGGCGGTGAGGGCGAGGCCCACGTGGTTGAAGAGCAGGGTGCCCAGCGTGGCCGCGAAGGTGAGGGGGATCGACTGGGCGAGGTCGGTGCCGACCAGCTGGTCGTTGCGCAGCCCCGGGTAGAGGGCGACGAGCAGTACCAGGATGAGGCTGCCCGCCCCCACCGAGGTGAGCCCGACCATGAAGCCCCCGAGCACCCCGACGGCCACGGTGAGGCCCGGGCGCACGACGGGGCGCGCCTCGTTCGCGCCCGGGCGGCGCCGGGCCCGTACGACCATGGCGAGCCCGCCCACCACCAGGGCCGCCCCGAGGGCCAGCTCGAGGCGGTGCTCGGCCGCGGGGCTGTGGCCGAGGAGCGCCAGGGTCGCGGTGCCCGCGAGCGCGGCCGGGACCGAGCCGTAGCTGAGGTAGCGCGCGAGGGGCGCGTGGATCGTGCCCCGGCGCCAGTGCACGAGCAGCCCGGCCGGTCGCATGAGGAGGGCCGCCACCAGGTCCGAGGTGATCGCCGCCGAGGGCGCGACCCCGAAGACAAGGACGAGCATCGGGGTCATGAGCGCCCCGCCGCCCATGCCGGTCAGCCCGACGAGCAGCCCGACGAGCGCGCTCGCGAGCACCATCAGCGGATCGAGTCCCATGCTCCCCTAATCTAGAGTAAAACTAGTGAAATACTAGTGTATCGGGCGGGAACGGTGGCCTCCTGATCACCGGGTAGATCGCGCGGGGCCCGGGTGGACCGCGAGGGACTAGTCGCCGGCCTCGGCGCGCGCGCGCAGCTCGGCCAGGAACTCTAGGACCTCAGTCCGGTCCCGGGTGCGCCGCATCGGGGGCAGCTGGGGGAAGATCCGGCCCCGGTAGTTCGCCTCGGCGAGACGCGTGTCGAGCACGGCGACGACCCCGCGGTCCTCGCGCGTGCGGATCAGCCGGCCGACCCCCTGGGCCAAGAGCATGGCCACCCGGGGCAGGTCGACCTCGTTAAAGGGGTTGGTCGAGCGCTCGCGGCGGGCCTCGGCCAGGGGGTCGCCGGGCACGCTGAAGGGGAGACGGTCGATGGTGACCAGGCTGAGCGAGTGGCCCGGCACGTCCACCCCCTGCCAGAAGCTGGTGACCGCGAAGAGGCTCGCCTCGGGTGAGGCGCGAAACTCCTCGATGAGCCGGGCCCGCGAGAGCGTGCCCTGGACGAGGACCTCGGTCGAGACGCGCGCGGCCACGGCCTCGGCGGCGCGGTTCATCACGGCCCGGTTGGTGAAGAGGGCCAGCGTGCGCCCGCCGGCCGCCGTGATGAGGGCCACCAGCTCCTCGACGATGGCCGCCTCGGCGCCGGGCTCGTTGCGCTGGGGGAAGTCGGCCGGGACGTAGAGCAGGGCGTGGCTGCGGTAGTCGAAGGGGCTGGCGACCTCGATCCGGCGCGCGCCCGCGAGCCCCAGGCGCGCCGCCAGGGTGGGGGCGAGCGTGGCGCTCGTGAGCACGCCGGTCACCGCGCCCCAGAGCTCGCTCGCGAGTCGCGGGCCGACCTCGACCAAGGAGAGCTCGACGTCGATCTCGCGCTCGCGCCGCGAGAGGAAGACCAGCTCGTCCTCCCCGACCTGGGTCAGGCGTGCGAGGTCGCCGGCGAGGTGGGTCGCCGGGCCGAGCGCGCGGGCCCGGCGCAGCTCGCCGTCGGGGCCCGTGACCTCGAGGGCGCGCAGGGCCTCGACGAGCGAGGTGATTAGGGCCCTCGCCGCGTCGAGCTCGCGCACGACCCCCTCGTCGAGCCCGCGCAGGCGGCCCTCGGCGAACTGGACCTCGAGGTGGGCCCCGAGCCGGTCGGCGACCGAGAGCAGGGTGTCGGCCGCCTCGGGCGGATCGGGGGCGAGGCTCGCGCGCGCGAGGGCCGCCACCGCGCGCAGCGCCGAGGCGTTCACGGTGGTGCCGAGCAGCGTGGCGAAGATGTCGGGCGCCTCGTGGGCCTCATCGAGGACGAGGTAGTCGTGGGCCGGCAGCAGCATCGAGCCCGAGGCCAGGTGGGAGGCGTAGAGGTGGGTGTTCACGATCAGCACGTCGCTCTCGGCGGCGCGGTCGCGCGCGAGCTCGGCGAAGCAGTTCGCCCCCTCGGGACACTTGGCCCGGGTGAGGCACTCCTGGGGGGTGACCGAGAGCATGCGCCGGGCCCTGGCGTCGAGCTCGAAGCCGACGTCGTCGAGGTCGCCGCTCGTCGTCGCATCGGCCCAGGCCAGCACCCGGCGGACCTGGTCGACGACCCCGCGCGGGGCCCGCTCGCCGCTGTCGAGGTCGAAGGAGGCCCCGGCCCCGACCCCGCGGGCGCGCAGGCGGCACAGGTAGTTCTGACGACCCTTCAAGACCGCGACGCGCAGACCCGTGACGTGGGCCGCGACCTGGGGGGCGTCCTTCGCGGCCAGCTGGTCCTGGAGGTTCTTCGTGGCGGTGGCGACGACCACCCGGCCGCGCACGGTGGCCGCGGGCACGAGGTAGGCGAGGGACTTGCCGACCCCCGTGCCGGCCTGCACCGCGAGGGGCCGGCGGCGCGCCAGGGCCGTGGCGACGGCCTCGGCCATCTCGCGCTGCCCCTCGCGGCGCTCGCCGCCGCCGGGCAGGTGTGCGGTCACCCGGTCGAGCAGCGCGAGGGTCGGAGCGACGTCGACCCCGTCGTCGTCGTTGAGGTCGACCCCCGCCTCGGGGTCGGCCTCGCGCGCGGGGCCGTCCTCGTCGGGGTCGAAGGAGTGCACCGTTCGACCTTACGGGGCCCAAAGAGGGGCCACTAGGTTTCTACCCGTGCCCGATCCCCGTCCGACGCCCCTGCCCGAGGGGCTGGGGCCCGACGTGCCGCGCCACGTGGCGATCGTCATGGACGGCAACGGCCGCTGGGCCCGGGCCCGGGGCCTGGCGCGCACCGAGGGCCACGGGGCGGGCGAGGCGTCGCTGGTGGACGTCACCTACGGGGCGATCGCCGCGGGCGTCGAGGCCCTCACGGTCTTCGCCTTCTCGACCGAGAACTGGCGCCGGCCGGTCGAGGAGGTCCGCTACCTCATGAACTTCAACCGCGGCCTGCTCGACCGACGCCAGGACGAGCTCGCGGCCGACGGGGTGCGCATCGTCTTCTCGGGCCGGCGCGACTGGCGGGTGCCCCGGGGCGTGATGCGCCGCATGGTCCGCGCCGAGGAGGAGACGGCCGCCAACACGGCCTTCACCTTGAACATCGCCTTCAACTACGGCGGGCGCGCCGAGATCGTCGACGCGGTCCGCGCCCTCGTGGCCGAGGGGGTCAGTGCGCGTCAGGTCGACGAGCGCGCCCTGGCCCGCCACCTCTACCAGCCCTCTCTACCCGACCCCGAGCTCGTGGTGCGCACCTCGGGGGAGTACCGGGTCTCGAACTTCCTGCTCTGGGAGATCGCCTACGCCGAGTTCGTCTTCTCCGACGTGCTCTGGCCCGACTTTCGCCGCGAGCACCTCTACGACGCGTTGATCGAGTACCAGCGCCGCGAGCGCCGCTTCGGCGGGGTGAACCCGTGATCGTCACGCGCGCGGTGATCGTCGTGGCGCTCCTCGGCTACGGCGCGCTGTGGGTGCTGGCCGGCGCCGGCGCCACCTCGCTGGTGGCCCCCCTGCTCATCCCGCTCGTGCTGGCCCTGCTCGTGGGCGTCGGGGTCGCCCTCAACCGCTTCCTCGGCACCTCGCCGCGCGCACCGCGCTTTAACGAGCCCACCGCGAACGGCGACGGGGACCCCCCGGAGCCGGGGTGAGAGAGCTCAGCGACGACGCGGTGGTGCTGCGCACCTACCGCTACCGCGAGGCCGACCGGATCGCGGTGCTCTTCACCCGCCACCACGGCAAGGTCCGCGTCCTCGCCCGGGGCGCGCGCAAGACGACCAGTCGGCTGGGGGCCGCCCTCGAGGTGCTCGGCCACGTCGGGGTCGACCTCGTGGCGAGTCGCGGCGACCTCTTCGTCGCCCGCCACGTGGCGCACCGCTCGACGCTGTCGACCCTGCGCGCGGACTACGCGCGCATCGGCGCGGGCTACGCCGTCGTCGAGGCGCTCGACGCCCTGCCCGAGGGGATGGCCGACGAGGCCGTCTACGACCTGGCCGTGCGCGTGCTCACGACCCTCGACAACCCCGACTACCGGCCCGAGCTGGTGCCGGCCTCGTTCTACCTGCGCCTGCTCGCCCTCGACGGCTCGGCGCCCATGGTCGAGGCGTGCGTCGAGTGCGGCCGCGCGTCGCCCCTGGTGGCCTTCGACGCCGAGTCCGGCGGAGTGCGCTGTGACCGGTGCCGGCGGGGTCGGCCCCTCTCGGGCGAGGGCCTGGCGCTCTTGCGCCGGGTGCTCGGTGGCGACCTCGCCACGGTGCTGCGCGCCCCCGACCCCCCCGGCGCGGCCGAGGTCAGCGCCCTCGCCCACGAGGCGGCCGAGTCCCACCTCGGCCGGCCGCTGCGAGCCCTGCGCGCCCTCGCGGGGGTCCCGGGGGGCGAGGGCGGGACTGACCGCTAGGGTGCGCGCGACGTGAACGGCGCGGCGACGACCCCCTGGTTCCGGCGCGACCCGCGCTCGAGTGACCACCCGGCCTTCGAGGCGGGCGCGCCACGCCGAGGCGAGGGGCCGCCCGTGAGGCCCTTTGGCGTCTATGTCCACGTGCCGTTCTGCGCGCGTCGGTGCGACTACTGCGCCTTTGCGACCTACGCCGACCGCGACGAGATCCAGGGCGACTACGTGGCGGCCCTCCTCACCGAGATCGCCCGGGCCCGCGACGAGGGGCTGCCGGTGGCGACCTCGGTCTTCTTCGGGGGCGGCACGCCCTCGCGCCTGCCCGCCGAGGCCCTGGTGGCGGTGGTCGAGGCGATCCCGCGCACCCCCGACGCCGAGGTCACCGTCGAGTGCAATCCCGAGGACGCCTCGCTCGAGCGCCTCGCCGCCTATCGCGCCGGCGGGGTGACGCGCATGAGCTTCGGCGTCCAGTCGACCCAGGCGGCGGTGCTGGCCGACCTCGGGCGCCGCCACGGCACGGGCGCGCACCGCGAGGTGAGCGAGAACGTCACCGCGGCGGGCTTTGGCACGTGGAACATGGACCTCATCGTCGGCTCGCGCGCCGAGGGGCTCGACGCCGTGCGCGCCACCCTCGGTGACATCCTCGGTCTCGAGCACCCGCCGCCCCACGTGAGCTGCTACGCGCTCACCGCCGAAGCCGGCACCCCGCTCGGGCGTGACCCGGCGCGCCACCCCGACGAGGACGCCACGGCCGACGCCTACGACCTGGTCGGGGCGACCCTCGAGGCGGCCGGCTACGCGTGGGAGGAGATCTCCAACTGGGCCCGCCCGGGCCACGAGGGTCGCCACAACCACGTCTACTGGGACCGCGAGGAGTACGTCGGCTTCGGCTCGGCGGCCCACTCGTTCCGCGCGAATCGGCGCTGGTGGAACGTGCGCACCCCCGAGCGCTACATCGCGGCGATCGCGGCGGGGGACTCGCCGGTGGGCGGGTCGGAGACCCTCAGCGCGGGCCAGGCCGAGTTCGAGCGCGAGTCGCTCGCGCTGCGCACGACGCGCGGCGTGCCGCTCGAGGCGTTCGACTCACTCGGCGAGATCGCGCACCTCGTCGAGGTGCGCGAGGGCACCGTCACCCTCGCGCCGCGCGGTCGACTGCTCGCCAACCAGGTGATCGTCCGCCTGAGGAGCGCCGAGGCGTCCGGTAACCTCGGGGGATGACCGACCCGGCCGAACGCGACCCCGAGCTGCTCGACAAGGTCATAAACCTCACCAAGCGGCGCGGATTCATCTTCCCCTCGGCCGAGATCTACGGCGGCTTCCGCTCCACCTACGACTACGGGCCCCTGGGCGTGAGCATGCTGCGCAACGTCAAGAACGAGTGGTGGCGGGCCATGGTCCAAGAGCGCCGCGACATCGTCGGGCTCGACGCGGCCATCCTCGGCCCCCCGGCGATCTGGGCGGCCTCGGGCCACCTCGAGACCTTCACCGATCCGCTGGTGGACTGTCTCACCTGCAAAGAGCGCTGGCGCGAGGACAAGATCGAGGGCGTCTGCCCGAACTGCGGGGGGACGACCTTCACCGAGGCGCGGGCCTTCAACCTGATGTTCAAGACCCAGGCCGGCCCGGTGGAGGGCGAGGGCGCCACGGCCTACCTGCGCCCCGAGACGGCCCAGGGCATCTTCACCAACTTCGCCAACGTGCTCGCCACCACCCGCAAGCGCCCGCCCTTTGGCATCGCCCAGGTCGGCAAGTCCTTCCGCAACGAGATCACCCCACAGAACTTCGTCTTTCGCACCCGAGAGTTCGAGCAGATGGAGATGGAGTACTTCGTCCCGCCGGCCGAGGCCGAGCACTGGTACGAGTACTGGATCGAGACCCGCTTCGCCTGGTACGTCGACCTCGGCATCCCTGAGTCGATGCTGCGCCGCCACGTCCACGCCCAAGAGGACCTCTCGCACTACTCACGCGGCACGACCGACGTCGAGTTCCTCTTCCCCTGGGGCTTCGACGAGCTCGAGGGCGTGGCCAACCGCGGCGACTACGACCTGACCCAGCACGCGACCCACTCGGGGGCCGCGCTCGACTACTTCGACCCGGCGACCAACGAGCGCTACACCCCCTACGTGATCGAGCCGGCGGCCGGCGCCACGCGCGCGATGATGGCCTTTCTGCTCGCCGCGTACCACGAGGACGAGGTCGGCGGGGAGCGCCGCGTGGTGCTGCGCCTCGACCCGCGCCTCGCCCCCTACCAGGTGGCGGTGTTGCCGCTGTCGAAGAAGCCCGAGCTCGACGCCGTGGCGAGCGAGGTGCTCGACGAGCTGTCGGCGCACTTCATGTGCGACTACGACGTCACCCAGTCGATCGGCCGGCGCTACCGGCGCCAGGACGAGGTCGGCACGCCCTACTGCGTCACGGTCGACTTCGACTCGCTCGAGGACCGGGCCGTGACGGTGCGCGACCGCGACACGACGGCCCAGGTGCGCGTGGCCATCGACGACCTCTTCGCGCACCTCTCGGCGACGCTGCGCCCCCGGTGAGCGACGGGCGGGGCCGACTGTTCGGCACCGTCGCCGAGCTCTACGACCGCTACCGGCCCGACCCGCCCGAGGGTCTCGCCGCGTACCTGGGGGACCTGTCGGGACGTCGAGTGCTCGACGTGGGCGCGGGCACCGGCAAGCTGACCCGATTCCTCCTCGCGCGACGCGCACGCGTGTGTGCGGTCGAGCCCGACGACGCGATGCGCTCGGTTCTGCTCGCCCGCTCCCCGGGGGTCGAGGCGGTCGCGGCTCCGGCCGAGGCGCTGCCCTTCGCCGAGGGCAGCGTCGATCTGGTCGCCTCGTGTTCGGCCTGGCACTGGTTCGGCCACCCCGCCGCCGAGCGCGAGTCCGCCCGGGTCCTGCGCGACGACGGGCGCCTCGTCGTCGCCTGGAACGGACTCAGTCGCACCGAGGGATGGGTGCGCGACCTCGTCGCGCGGCGCGAGCGCGACGACGACCCCGACCGCCGGCCCCGGGGCTCGCACGCCGACCTCTCGGCGGGCCCCTTCGAGGACGTCGCCGACTTCGAGCTCGACTGGGTGTGGCGACGCAGTGTCGCCGAGCTCGTGGCGCTCTTCGCGACCTACTCGGGCTCGCTCGCGCGCCCCGAGCACGAGCGGCGCGGGCTCTTCGACGCCGTGGCGGCCGAGGCCGCGGCCCGGGCCGTCGAGGGGGTCGTCGAGGTCCCGATGAGCCTGCGCGGGACGACCGCGCGGCGCATCGCGCGCTAGGAGTCGGCGCCGGCCACCGCGGGCCGCGGTCGCGGCGCGGCGCTGTGGCGCCAGAGGACGGCCGGCACCACGAGGCCGACCCCCAGCAGGGCCCCGAGCCCGCAGTCGCCGTACCAGCCGAAGTGGGCGTAGGCCTGGCCCGAGAGGAAGGACCCGAGCGACGCGCCGGCGAAGCCGGCCACCATGTAGGCGCTGTTGATGCGGCTGCGCGCCTGGGGGAGCAGGCCGTAGATCACCGACTGGTTGGTGATCTGGGTGCCCTGCATGCCCGTGTCGAGCAGGACGATGCCCACCGCGAGGGCGGCCACGTCGCTCCGGCCCAGGGCGAGCATCCCGAAGGAGGCGAGCAACAGCGCGGCGAAGACGACCGTCGTCACCGACTGGCGCTGGCGATCGGCGTGGTGGCCGGCGGTGTTCGCGGCCAGCACCCCGCCGACCCCGAAGAGGCCGAACAGCCCGATCACGGCGTTCGAATAGTGGAAGGGCGACCCCGCGAGCAGGTAGGACAGCGTCGTCCACAGCACGTTGTTGCAGGCGAAGATCATCGCCCCGAAGTAGGCCCGCCGGCGCAGCACCGGCTCGTCACGGTAGAGGGTGAAGACCCCGGCGATCAGGTGGCGGTAGGCGACCCGGGCCCGGGGAGCCTCGTCGGGCAGGTTCCGCCACAACAGCACCGCCATCACGCCGAGGGCGCCGGCGGCGATGAGATAGACGCTGCGCCAGCCGGCCCACTGGGCGATCAGTCCCGAGAAGGTCCGACTGAGCAGGACCCCCACGAGCAGCCCGGACATGACCCGCGCGATGACCCGGCCGCGCTGGGCCTCGGCGGCCAGGTCGGCGGCGAGGGGGATGAGGACCTGTCCGCCGACCGAGGTGAGCCCGATGACCACCATGATGAGGGTCAACAGGGCAAAGGAGTGCAGCGAGGCGGCGAGCAGCATCATGGCCGCGGCGAGCACGAAGATGCCCACCGCGAGCGGCCGTCGGGCGACGACGTCCCCGAGGGGCACGACGAAGGCCAGCCCGAGCGCGTAGCCGGCCTGGACGAGGGTCATGAGAAGGGTCGCGTGGGTGATGCCGACCGAGAAGTCGTGGCTGATCTGGTGCAGCAGGGGCTGGAGGTAGTAGAGGTTCGCGACGATCATCCCGATGGCCACCGCCATCAGGGTGGTCAGGCGGCTGGTGAGGGGCCGGGCGGCGTCGCTCGAGGTGGTCACGATCGGACCACGCTAGTGGCGCGCCCTAGTCGCGGGGCGGGATCGAGTAGGTGACCGAGGCCTTGGCGACGAGCTCGCCGGTGGCCCGTGAGGCGATGGACACGTCGACCACGGCCAGGCGCCGGCCGAGCTTGACGAGGGTGGCGGTGGCGACGATCGCGTCGAGGGGGGGCTTGCGCAAGAAGTCGATGTGCAGGCTCGTCGTCACCGCGAGCAGCACCGGGCCGATGTGCCCGAGGATCACCAGCCAGGCGGCGTTGTCCGCTAGGGCCATCATCGTGGGCCCCGAGACGGTCCCCCCGGGCCGGCCGTGGCGCTCGTCGACGCCCTGGACGACGACGAGCGTGTCGCCCTCGAGGGACTCCACGACCGGCGGAGTGTGGTCGGGGAAGGCCTCGTCGACGATCCGCTGGAGCTCCTCGACGCCGAGCCGGGTCGGCATCAGGCCACCCGACGGTACCGGGCGACGGCGAGGGGCGCGAGGAAAGCGACGATGCCGAGCGACCAGGCGATGGAGATCCACGTCGAGGCGCCGTGGGCCGTGCCCATCATCAACCCGCGCACGGCGTCGGTCGTCTGGCTCACCGGCTGGTTGTTGGCGAAGGGCCGCAGCCACCACGGCATCGAGGTGACCGGCACGAAGACGGCCGAGGCGAAGGTGAGCGGGAAGATCAGCGGGAAGGTCATCGCCTGGGCCGCCTCGGAGTTGGGGGCGGCGAGCCCCACGAAGGCGAAGCCCCACGACAGGCAGTAGGCGAACAGCAGCATCACCAGGCAGCCCTGCAGGTAGGTCCACACCGAGCCGGTCGGACGGAATCCCACGGCGAAGCCCACCCCGGTGATGAGCGCGAGCACGAGGATGTTGCGCACGGTGTCGGCGACCGTGCGCCCGGCGAGCACGGCCATGCGGGCCATCGGCAGGGCGCGGAAGCGCTCGATGAGCCCCTTTTGGAGGTCCTCGGACAGGCCGATGGCGGTGTTCACCGAGCCGAAGATGGTGGCCTGGGTGAGGATCCCGGGGATGAGGTAGTTCACGTAGCTCGTCCCCGCCACGTTGATCACCCCGCCGAAGACGTAGCGGAAGAGAAGCACGAACATGACCGGCTGGACGAGGGTGAAGACGAGGGCGACCGGGATGCGCGCGATCGCCATGAGGTTGCGCCGGGCGAGAGTGAGCACGTCCGACACGGCCCAGAGCAGCTCCGGGCGATTCGACGCGCGCGGGGGCAGGGCGCCCGACGTCGGGGCGGTCACGGTCGGCTCCGACGGGGTCCGCCCGTCGCGGCCGGCTGGAGGTCGCTGCCGTCCTCGGCCTTGTGTCCGGTGAGGGCGAGGAAGACGTCGTCGAGGCTCGGCTCGCGCAGCTCGAGGCCGGTCAGGCTCAGGCCGGCCCCGTCCAGGCGGCGAAGCGCGTCGGCGGTCGTCTTGGGGCCGTCGTCGACGGTGATCTCGAGGTTGTGGCCCTCGAGGTTGGCCGGCGTCGCCGAGAGGTCGGCCAGCAGCGGCCTCGCCGCCGCGGCGTCGTCGGTGCTGGCGAATCCCAGCTCGAGCACCGTGGCGCCCATCTGGGCCTTGAGCTCGCGCGAGGTGCCCTCGGCGATGATGCGCCCGTGGTCGAGCACGACGAGTCGATCGGCCAGCCGGTCGGCCTCGTCGAGGTACTGGGTGGTGAGCAGCACCGTCGTCCCGCCCTCGACGAGGCGCTCGATGATCGTCCACAGCTCCGAGCGGCTCTGGGGGTCGAGGCCCGTGGTGGGCTCGTCGAGGAAGAGCACGGGCGGCTCGCCCACCAGGGCCGCCGCGAGGTCCAGGCGCCGGCGCATGCCGCCCGAGTAGGTCTTGACGATGCGATGGGCCGCGTCGGCCAGGCCGAAGTCCTCGAGGAGCTGGCGGCTCTTGGCCACGACGTAGGGCTTGGCGAGGTGGTTGAGCAGGCCCACCATGCGCAGGTTCTCAAAGCCCGTCAGGTTCTCGTCCACCGTGGCGAACTGGCCGGCCAGGCCGATGCGCCGGCGCACCTGCTGGGGCTGGGCGACGACGTCGTAGCCGGCGACGACGGCGCGCCCACTCGTCGGGCGAAGGATCGTCGAGAGGATGCGCACCATGGTCGTCTTGCCCGAGCCGTTCGGGCCGAGCAGGCCGAAGACCCGTCCGGCCGGGACCGAGAGCGAGACACCGTCGAGGGCGCGGACCTCGCCGTCGCGGAACGTCCGCACGACGTCGAAGGTCTCCACCGCGACGTCGGCCATGGCGCGCAGTCTACGGGGGGCCGACCACGCGCACGAACCCGAACGACCCGGTACCGTCGTGAGCGTGGCCCTTGCCGAGGACGAGATCGCCCGTGTGCGCGCGGCGACCGACATCGTCGCGCTGATCACCGAGTCGGTCGCCCTCAAGCGCTCGGGCCAGCGCTGGATCGGGCTGTGCCCCTTCCACGGTGAGCGGACCCCGTCGTTCTCGGTCAACGCCCACGAGGGCCGCTACTACTGCTTCGGCTGCCGGGCGGCCGGGGACCAGATCACCTGGGTGCGCGAGACCCAGCACCTCGACTTCGTCGAGGCCGTGCGCCACCTGGCCGAGCGCGCCGGGATCGAGCTGCGCGAGGACGCCTACGCCGGACCGGCCCGAAAGGAGCGCCAGGTGGCCCTCGAGGCGATGGCGAGAGCCGTCGACTGGTACCACGAGCGGCTCTTGAGCGGCCCCGACGCGCGCCCCGCGCGCGACTACCTGCGCGCGCGCGGGATCAGCGGCGAGGTCGCGCGCACGTTCCGCCTGGGCTGGGCGCCCGACGAGTGGGACGCCCTCACCCGCGCGCTCTCGCTCGACGCCAAGGTCCTCGAGGCGACGGGCCTCGGCTTTACCAACCGGCGGGGCCGACTCCAGGACTTCGTGCGGGGCCGGGTGATCTTTCCCATCTTCGACCCCTCGGGCAAGCCCGTCGCCCTGGGCGGGCGGATCCTGCCCGGGTCGGGCGAGCGCAATGACGGGCGCGTCGAGCCCAAGTACAAGAACAGCCCCGAGACCGCCATCTACTCCAAGCGCAAGACCCTCTACGGGCTGCACCTGGCCAAAGACGACGTCGTGCGCACCGGGGAGATCGTCGTGTGCGAGGGCTACACCGACGTCATTGCCTTCTTCCTCGCCGGCGTGCCCCGGGCCGTCGCCACCTGCGGGACAGCCCTGGGCGAGGACCACTTCCGGGTGATGCGCAACTTCGCCCGGCGCATCGTGCTCGCCTACGACGCCGACGGCGCGGGCCAGAGCGCGGCGGCCTCGGTCTACCAGTGGGAGCGCCAGCACGAGGTCGACGTCGTCGTGGCGCGCCTGCCCGACGGTCTCGACCCGGCCGAGCTGGCCCAGCGCGACCCGGCCGCGCTGGGCCGGGCCGTCGAGGGGGCCGTGCCCTTCCTGCGCTTTCGCCTGGAGCGGGTGCTCGAGGGCGCCGACACCACGAGCGTCGAGGGACGCGCGCGCGCCGGCGAGCTCTGCGCGGCGGTGATCGCCGAGCACCCGAGTGAGCTCACCCGCGACCAGTACGTGATGGACGTCGCCGACCGGCTGCGCCTCGAGCCGCGCGCGTTGCGCGAGGCGGTGGCCGCCCACCGGCGCGGCGACCGCCCGGCCGAGGGGCCCACCCGTCGGGCGGCCCCGGCTCCGCGGGCCCGCACCCGCCCCCGCCCGGGCCACGAGGCGCTGCGCTTCGCCGTCCACGGACCGCGCGAGCTGCGCGAGCGACTCGCCCCGGCCCTCTTCTCCGACGAGGTCCAACGCAGCGCCTTCGAGGCCCTTCTCGAGGCGTCGAGCACTCAGGGCGCGATCGAGGCGCTCGAGCGCCGCGGCGAGGAGGAGGCGGCCCTCGAGCTCGCCGAGATCGCCGTTGAGGCGCCCGAGGAGTCCCTGACCGAAGGCGAGGTGGCGGCCGTCGTCGCCCAGCTCATCCGTTCGGCCCTGCCCGAGGCCCTGGCGAGTCTGAGCCGCGAGCTATCGGCCGGGCGGATTGACCCCGAGGTCGTGCGCGCCACGATCGTCGACGTGAAGGCGCGCGAGGAAAGGCTCCGCGAGGAGCACGGCGCCGGGGCGGTCGAGGCCGAGCGGGACCTGCGCGAGTGGCTCATCGCGCGCGCGGCGACGGCCCCGTGAGCGCAAAGCGACCGGGCGTCCCCGGGCGCATCGGCGGGCTCGACGTCCTGGCCCCGCTCGCACCCGAGGAGGAGCGGCGCCTCTACCCGATCATCCGCGAGGGTCGGCGGGCCGAAGGGGAGCTGGCCGAGGGGCTGGTGCGCGACCCGGCCCGCCGGCGCCAGCTGCGTCGGGCGCGTCTCGCGGGCCAAGAGGCCGAGTCGACGTTGCTGCGCGCGACCTTCGGCCTCGTGAAGGCCCGGGTGAACGAGCGGGGCTACCGGTGGCGCGACGAGGACCTCGAGCTCGCCGGGGTCGAGGGCCTCGTCAACGCGCTGCACCGCTTCGACCCCGACCAGGGAACGCGCTTTTCGACCTACGCCAACTACTGGATCACCAAACTGGTCAACCAGGCCGTCGCCCAGCGCGCGGGGATCACGGACGCCGAGATGCGCCGGGTCCTCGCCTACCAGCGTCTGGTGCGCGCCCAGCCTGCGCGCCGTCCGAGCGCGCGCGAGGTCGCGACGGCCCTCGGGGTGAGCGCGGCGGTCTCGCGCGAGACGGTCCAGCTGGCCCTTGACCTCGAGCAGCGCCGCGAGGGCTCGGTCGCCCTCGACGACCTCGACGACCGTCGCGAGCGCCCCCCCGAGGCCCCGGCGTGGGTCATCGACGAACTGCGACGACTGACCGGCGAGGACTTCGACGCCTTCTGGCAGTACACCTTCCACGCCGCGACCCTGAGCGAGCTCGCCCGTTCGCGGGGCATCTCGCGCCAGGCGCTGGCCAAGCGCCTCGAGCGCTGCCGGCGCGCGGTGCGCGAGAGCCCCGAAGCCGGTCGGCTCGCACGCTGGCTCGACGAGCAGTAGCCCGCGAGAGCCGGATGGTAACGTGGACCCGCTATTCCCAGATAGCTCAATTGGCAGAGCAAGCGGCTGTTAACCGCTAGGTTGCAGGTTCGAGTCCTGCTCTGGGAGCCACCCCGCAGTTGACTTAGGGCCGTAGCTCAGTGGTCAGAGCAGGGGACTCATAATCCCTCGGTCGTGGGTTCGATCCCCACCGGCCCTACTCACAGCCCTACTGACAGCCCTACCACTGCTCGTGCCACGCTTGTTGCTTTCGGATCGCGCTACGTAACGCCAACGATTTTGCGTCGAATTCTCCTACTCTGGATTCGCGACCAGGAGTGCCGTTAAGACCGTCGCCGACAGGCCGAGCGCATGCGCTCGGCCAAACCTCCTACTGAGGATGACGTGACGATCCTGCCCGACGGACGCCGTATGGATTCAAAGGAGGGGGCCGAGAAATGGCTTGTTGAGGTCGACGCCATTCGGGCTACGCGAGTTGCATCTGATGTCCTCAGTGAGTGATGGACTCAGCCTCGATCTGCAGAAGCTGCGTGGTGTACTGAATCGTCACGAAGTCGAAGCCTGAACCCCTTGCAATTTTGTCTACTCTAAAGTAGTCTACTCTAACGTTGACAAAAGAGGGACATGGCTGAGCCACTATTCCATTGGTCCGCCGTCGACGAATTCTTGGATCGCGAGCGAGAACTCGCGCACCTAGAAAAGTGGTGGGCGAGCACCAGTCGCGAGCCCCTTTCGCTGTATGGTCGTCGCCGTTCGGGCAAGTCCTGGCTCTTTCGCCGCTTCGCCCACGAAAAGCCGGCCGTCATCTTGGTAGCTCGGCGCAACGCGCCAGGCGCCCAGCTCGCCGAGTTCGCCACGCGCCTTGAACCCTTGCTCGGAGTGCGACCCGCTCTGGGCAGCCTGAGTGAACTATTCCGTGTGATCTATCGTGCCGCGAGCATGAAGAAAATCCTCGTGGTCATTGACGAGTTTTTCAATCTACTCCCGACGACCCAAGCCGAGATCGAACGCGAGCTCACCGCGATTGCCGCCGTCATGGAGGACGAACGTGATGGATCCAAACTGAAACTTATACTTTGTGGCTCGTTGGTCGGTCAGATGGAGGCACTGTTCGCTGTGCGCAGCCCCCTGCACGGACGCCTGGTGCCATTTCAACTTCAACCCGTCAGTTACGAGGAGTCCCGGCTCTTTACGCCCGACCTCGACCCTCTCGCGCAGTTTGAGCGGTTCGCCATCGCCGGCGGCATGCCGCGCTACTTGAGTGCCCTTGGCACCGGGAACTTACGAGAGGTGATCTGCGAAAAGGTCCTTGATCCGAACGCGGCTCTCTGGGACGAGGCTCTCACGATCTTGGAACAGGAACTGCGCGAGCCCAAGATCTACTTCTCAATCCTCCAGGCCCTCGCCAGCGGCGACAAGGAGTTCGGCGAGATCGTCGATGCCCTTCGCGCGGATCGCAAGTTCGTGTCCAAATATGTGAGCGTGCTCGAGGAGATGCGGATCATCGAACGCCGACTGCCCATCAACGCCCAACCGGGCAGTCGATCGGGACACTGGCACCTGCGCGACCCCTTCTTTCGCTTCTGGTTTCGCTTCGTCTTTCCCTTCCAAGACGACCTCGAATCGGGTCTCGCTGCTACGACCCTGTACGACACCGAGATCGAACCGGTCCTGGCTGATCATGTTGGACCTGAATTCGAGGAATACTGTCGCAGTTGGGTGCGCTCCAACGCTTCAGTACCCAAGGTTGGCTCGTGGTGGGGGCCATCGCTGAACGAATTGCGCAAAGCGGGCACGCGCACCACTGAGGAGATCGACATCGTCGGGATCGTTCGCAGCAAGGTGAGCATCATCGGTGAGGCTCGCTGGCGAAAGCGCCCGATGGATCTCGGCTACCTCGCCACGATTGAAAACTTCAAGATCCCCGCTCTGCGCCAGAGTGGAATCAACGTGGTCAGGACTCCTACCATCTACCTCTTCAGTCGTGGTGGCTACGCCCGGCGTCTCGTCGAAGTCGCGGGCGATCGCGAGGATCTGATCCTCGTGGACGCGGCCACCGCATTAGCACAGTAGCCTACTCTACAGTAGGCTACTTTCGATTAGACAAACGTTGTTTCCACAGGTCACGTAGGCTCGCGGCGGATTGAGCACGTCGCCGCTGCGACCTCTACGGTCTCGGGGCGCCGCGCCCCAAGGGGGCGCCACCCCCAGGTGCCCGGGGCGACCCCGACCCACGTCGTCGACGAGCTGCTCACCCTGGCCGTCACCCGGCCCACCCTGGGGTGTCGTGGGGGAGACGCCCTCGAGGCCCGGGGCCTCGTGCTCTCTGAGTCCTCGCACCAGCCTCCTCGTCGCCCACGGCCTGGGCACCCGGCGCCAGCCTCGCGCGCGCCGCGACGATAGCCGAGCTCGACCGGCCTCTCGAGCGAGGTCGTCCGCGAGGAGGGCCCTGTCGGCTTCTGCCTGTTCAGCCCGGCCCCGGGCCACCTGGTCAGCGTCGACGGCTTCTACATCGGCCACCTCAAGGGCGTCGGCAAGGTCTACCAGCTCAGCGCCGTCGACGTCGCCAGCGGCTTTTCGATGGTCTGGATCATCGCCGGCACCCCCAACGCGGCCCGAGCCGTCTCGTTCCTCACCCGGGCGGCGCCACCTGCGGGCCCACGGGGCCCGGGTGCGGGCCGTCCTCAGCGACGACGGGCCCAAGGGGATCTCGAACGACTTCCGCGGGGTGGCGCGCGCCAAGGGCATCGACCACGTGCGCATCCCCTCGCGCGCGCCCCACCACAACGCCGTGGTCGAGCGCTTCCAGGGGACCGTGCTCAACGAGTGCTGGCGCCCGGCCTTCCACCGGCGCAGCGTCCACTCGGTCCAACAGCGCCGGGCCGAGGCCGACGCCTGGATCCTCACCTACAACTAGCGTCGCACGAACCACGGCGACTACACGCGCGGTCAGATCCCCGGTGACATCATGGGGACCGTCCAGAAGAATGTCGCGTGAGCCTGTTCCACCGAGCACCACCGTCACCTCGAACCTGGGACAGGAAGCCCTAGAGCCCGACGGACCTCGGATCGGCCGTCGCGGGTGTTGACCGGCCCGGGGTCTGCGCCCGCCCGTTCGCGTCATCGTCGGGAGTGAGCAGGGAGAAGGACCCTCGACGCGGTACCATCGCGACAGCGCCGCCGGTCGGTCGCACCACGCCCATGGGACATCCCCTCTTCTCCCTCGACGGCACGACCGCCCTCGTCACCGGCGCCGGCAGCCCCGGCGGCATCGGCTTCGCCACCGCCCGACTGCTGGTCGAGCTGGGCTGTGCGGTCGCGCTGTGCGCGACCGGGCCGCGGATCGAGACGCGCGCAAAGGAGCTGCGCGCCCTCGGCGGGCCGGTGAGCGCCCACGTCGGCGACCTCACCGACCCCGACGCGGCCCAGCGCGTCGTCAGCGAGGCTCTCGCGGCGCACGGGCGCGTCGACCTGCTCGTGAACAACGCCGGCATGGCCCAGGAGGGCCAGCCCGAGCGCTTCACGCCCCTCGTCGAGCTCGACCCGGCCCAGTGGTGCGAGGGCGTGCGCCGCAGCCTCGACACGTGCTTCCTCGTGACCCGCTACGTGCTGCCCGGCATGCTCGAGCGTGGCTCGGGCTCGATCGTCAACGTGGCCTCGGTCACCGGTCCCCTCGTCGCCACGCCGGGCGAGTCCGCCTACGCCGCGGCCAAGGCGGCGGTGGTCGGTCTCACCCGGACCCTCGCACTCGAGGTGGCGGAGCGGGGCGTGACGGTGAACGCCGTCGCGCCCGGGTGGGTCGCCACCGACACCCAGGCGCCCGAGGAGCGCCGGGCGTCGGTCGCCTCGCCGATGGGCCGCGCCGCGCGACCCGAGGAGGTGGCCGCCGTCGTGGCGTTCCTCGCGATGCCCGGGGCGCGCTACGTCCACGGGGCGACGATCGTCGTGGACGGGGCCAACCACCTCGTCGAACGGCTGGCCTGAGTCGATGGCGGGGGGCTGACCCTAGGGCTTGGGCACGCCGTGCTGGAGGGCGGTGACGAGGAAGTGCGCGTCGTTGCACAGCGCG
>DASSZS010000030.1:0-35702 GCA_035702745.1 Acidimicrobiales bacterium
CTACGGGTGGGTCATCTCCGAGGGAACGATCGCCCGGTCGAACTCCTCGGCGCTCAGATAGCCGAGCGCCAGGGCCGCCTCGCGCAGCGTCGTGCGTTCCTTGTGGGCCTTCTTCGCCACTTGGGCGGCCTTGTCGTAACCGATGATCGGGTTCAGGGCCGTCACGAGCATCAGTGAGTTGTTGAGGTGGTGTTCTATCTGCTCGTAGTCAGGCTCGAGACCCTCGACGCAGAACTCCCGGAACCGATCGCACGCGTCGGTCAGCAGGTCGATCGAGTGGCAGACGTTGTGGATGATCACCGGCTTGCACACGTTGAGCTCGAGGTTTCCCCGCGAGCCCGCAATCGAGACCGCCGTGTCGTTGCCGAAGACCTGGATCGCGACCATGATCATGGCCTCGCTCTGGGTGGGGTTGACCTTGCCCGGCATGATCGAGCTGCCGGGCTCGTTCTCGGGTAGACGCAGCTCGGCGAGCCCGGCCCGGGGGCCCGAGCCGAGCCACCGAAGGTCATCGGCGATCTTGGTGAGGCTCGCGGCCAGGGTCTTGATAGCCCCGTGGGCGAAGACCAGTGCGTCGTGGGCGGCGAGGGCGGCGAACTTGTTGGGCGCGCTCACGAAGGGCTGGCCCGTCAACAGGGCGATCTCGGCGGCCACGCGCTCGCCGAACTCCGGGTGGGTATTGAGACCGGTGCCCACGGCGGTGCCACCGGCCGCGAGCTCGAACAGCCCCGGCAGGACGGCGTCGAGACGCGCGAGGTCGGCGTCGAGCTGGGCGACGTAGCCGGAGAACTCCTGGCCGAGGGTAAGTGGGACGGCGTCCATCAGGTGCGTCCGGCCGATCTTGGTCACTGCCGCAAAGGCCTCGGCCTTTGCGGCCAGAGCGTCACGCAGTCGCCGGACCGAGGGGCCGAGCCGCCCCGTGATCTCGGTGACGGCCGCGATGTGCATCGCTGTGGGGAAGGTATCGTTCGACGACTGGGACATGTTCACGTCGTCGTTCGGGTGGACGGGCTTCTTCGTGCCGCGCTCACCGCCGGCGAGTTCGATCGCTCGGTTAGAGATCACCTCGTTGACGTTCATGTTGGTCTGGGTTCCCGAGCCCGTCTGCCAGATTCGCAGCGGGAACTCCCCGTCCAACGCCCCGTCGATGACCTCCTGAGCGGCGCGTTCGATGAGCCGGGCCTTCTCGCCGTCGAGCTTGCCTAGAGCCTCGTTGACCCTCGCCGAGGCGAGCTTCAATACGCCAAAGGCGCGAATGAGGGCCGGTGGCATCGTGTCGTGACCGATGGCGAAGTGATGCAGACTCCGCTCGGTCTGGGCGCCCCAGTAGTGGTCAGTCGGGACCTCGATCTCTCCCATCGTGTCAGATTCGATACGGAACTGGCTCATGCCGCCCTCCTACTTACGGGCGCGTGCCGCGCCCTTCGTGGCACCCTGCGACCGGATCCTCGTTGCTACTGACTTCCGCTCGGTGGTCTTCTTGGCGGTGGTCTTTTTGGCCGCAGTCTTCTTCGCGGTTGACTTCTTCGCGGTTGTCTTCTTCGCCGCAGTCTTCTTCGCCGCAGTCTTCTTCGCCGTGGCCTTTTTCGCGGGGGTCTTCTTGGCCGCAGTCTTCTTGGCGGTGGCCTTCTTCGCCGCAGTCTTCTTCGCCGCAGTCTTCTTCGCGGTTGTCTTATTGGCGGGAGGCTTCTTCGCGGTTGTCTTCTTGGCGGGAGTCTTCTGGCTGGGAGCGGACGCGGGCGGCAGGATGGGCGCGGTCGGAATCGGGTTGCCCTCGTAGAGCGCTAGACCCACTTCGACCGCGTGGCGCGCAGCGACGACGTCGCGCGCCCGGGGTCCCCCGCCGTCGCCGGGAACCTCGAGCAGGAGCGGCAGGTCACGGATCGCGGGGTGGCCCACCAGGGGGGCGAGCCCCATCGTCCCGATCGTCCCCTCGTCGAGGTTGGCGTGGCGGTCCCGATTGCCGCCGAGCTCGATCTTCGAGTCGTTGAGGTGAAGACAGCGCAGTCGCGCCAGGCCGATCCGGTGGTCGACCTCCGCGACGAGCGCCTCGGCTCCCTCGATCGTCGAGTAGTCGACACCGCTCGCCCAGAGGTGCTGGGTGTCGATGCACAGTCCCAGTCGGTCGTCGCCGTTGCAGGCCTCGATGAGGAACTCGATCTCCTCGAGCGAGCGGCCGACCGTCCCGCCGGCGCCGGCGGCGTTCTCGATGAGGATGGGACAGTCGGCGACACCCGGCGGCGCCGCGTCGGCCCCGTCGAGGGCTCGGGTCAGGGCGTCGGCGATCTGGCGCACGACGTCGTCGAAGCCGGCGCCCAGGTGCGAGCCAACGTGCAAGACGAGTCCCCCGGCGCCCATTCCGCGCGCGACCGAGAGGTTGTGGGTCAACGTGGCGACCGACTTCTCGTAGAGCTCGAGGTCCGCGGTGGCCAAGTTGATGAGGTAGGTCGCGTGGCAGAAGGTGTCCGACACGCTCGGGTGACGGGCCTGGGCCTCGCGGAAGGCCGCGAGCACCTCGGGAGCGTAGAGGCTCGGTTTCCACATCCGCGGGCTCTGGGTGAAGACCTGGATCGACGTGGCCCCGATCGCGACACCCTCGTCGAGCGAATGGATCAGGTTGCCGCCGCCGCGGACGTGGGCGCCGATGTTCACGACTGACAACCTAGTGGGCGGCGCCATTAGCCTCAGAGGCCGATGACCGATACCTTCACTGACGCCGCCCGACGCATCTTCGCCTCTCGCGCCCTCGCCCACGTGGCCTGCCTGGAGCCCGACGGCCACCCCAACGTCACCCCCGTGTGGGTCGAGCTCGACGGCGACGAGATCGTGATCAATACCGCCCTGGGGCGCGCCAAGGCCCGCAACCTCGCCAACGACCCCCGGGTCGCGGTCTCGATCACCGACCTCGACGACCCCCAGGCGAGCGTCGCCGTGCGCGGCACGGTGGTCGCCTTCACCACCAAGGGGGCGGACGAGGTGATCGACCGGCTCGCGAAGAAGTACCTCGGGGTCGACCACTACCCCTACCGCTCCGAGGGCGAGGTGCGCGTCACCGTGCGAATCCGCCCCGATCGGATCGCCCGACAGCCCGCCTAGGACGTCCAGTCCGATAAGGCCCCGTAGCGGCGCCACTCGCCCAGCGCGTCGCTCCCCGCGGCCACGAGCCCGAGGCTCTGGCCGCCCCCGACGAGCCGCGCGGTCTCGTGGGCCCAGACCGTGACCGGCTCGCGCGGCGCGGGTCGGTTGTAGGCGCCCACGATGGTGGCGACCTCGTTGGTCAACGTCACCGGCCCGCCACCCAGGAGGGCCTCGACGACCTCGGCGTGGGCGCGGGCGCGCTCGTCGGCCCCGATCACGACGTGCCCCAGGCCGACCAGGGCGGCCAGGGTCTTCACGTCGCGCGCGGCCAGGGCGGCCGGGTACCCCGCGGAGACCTCGAGCCACAGACCCAGGTGGGGGTGGCGCCCTTCGCCGGCGAGGGCGGCGGCGGCGACCGCGGTGTCGGCGTCGGTGCAGCGCCACACCAGCACCGCGTCGCGGCTCGCCGCGAGCGCGCGCGCGAGGTCGGCCGCGCCGGTGGCGCGTGCGACGAGGTCCACCTAGGGGTGGAGCTCCTCTTTGGGCAGCCGCTCGACGTTGACGTCGCGGAAAGTCAGGATCCGCACCGAGGGGACGAACCGGGCGGTGCGGTACATGTCCCAGACCCACGCGTCGCGCAGGTTCACCTCGATCATGGCCGGGGTCGAGCCGTCGTGGACGGTGAGATCGACCTCGTTGGCGAGGTAGAACCGGCGGTCGGTCTCGACGGCGTAGTCGAACATGCCCGCGACGGCCTTGTACTCCTGGACGAGGCCGAGCTCGAGGGTGGCCTCGTACTCGTCGAGCTCTTCTTCGCTCACCTCTTAGGCGCGCTCGGTGACGCGCCGCTCCTTGATCTTCGCGGCCCGCCCGCGCAACTCGCGCAGGTAGTAGAGCTTGGCCCGGCGCACGTCACCGTAGGTGTCGACCTCGATCTTGTCGATGGTCGGCGCGTGCACGGGGAAGGTCCGCTCGACCCCGACCCCGAAGCTCACCTTGCGCACGGTGAAGGTCTCGTGCAGCCCCGAGCCCTGGCGGCGCAGGACGACGCCCTGGAACACCTGGACCCGCTGACGGTTGCCCTCGACCACCCGGACGTGCACCTTGACGGTGTCGCCGGGGCGGAAGGACGGGACGTCGTCTCGCAGCGAGTCGCGGTCGACGAGGTCGGTGGGGTTCATGGCTGTCCCTTTCGGATCTCGAGCCCTTCGAGTCTAGCGGCTCGAGGGCGGCGACTCAGGGCCCGGGCGGGCTGGTGAACTCCTCGATGAGAGCGCGTTCCTCCGCGGTGAGCCCGCCGCGGCGCTCGAGCAGGTCGGGGCGGCGCTCGAGGGTGCGCACCAGGCTCTGGGCTCGGCGCCAGCGCGCGATCCGGCCGTGGTCGCCCGAGAGCAGCACCGCCGGGGCCGCCCGGCCCTCGAAGACGGCCGGGCGGGTGTAGTGCGGATACTCGATGAGCCCCTCGGCGAAAGACTCCTCCTCGATCGAGGCCTCGTTGCCGAGCGCCCCGGGCAGCAGGCGCACCACGGCCTCGATCACCACCAGGGCCGCGAGCTCGCCGCCGGCCAGCACGACGTCGCCCACCGAGAGCTCCTCGTCGCACACGAGGTCGATCGCCCGCTGGTCGATGCCCTCGTAGCGCCCGCACACCAGGGTGAGCCCGCTCGTGGCCGCGAGCGCGCGGGCCCGGTCCTGGTCGAAGGGGCGCCCGGCCGGGGTGAGGGCGATCACCGGGCGCGCGAGGTCGGGGGTCGCGCGCACGGTGCGCACGATCGGCTCGGCGCGCATGACCATGCCGGCCCCGCCGCCCAGCGGCGCGTCGTCGACGCTGCGGTGGACGTCGTCGGTCTCCTCGCGCGGGTCCAGGGTACGCAGGCGCCACACCCCGGCCTCGCGGGCCCGACCGAGCACCGAGGTCGCGCAGTAGTCCTCGACCGCCCCGGGGAACAGGGTTATGACGTCGACGGCGAAGGTCACTCGAAGAGCCCCTCGGGCGCCTCGACGGTGACGCGCTCGTTGGCCTCGACCGCGCGCACGAAGGCCAGCGGCACCAGGGCCCCGGTGTCGAGCACCAAGAGGTCGCTCGCCGGGTTGGCCTCGACCGCGACGACCCGGCCACGCACCACCCCGCGCTCGACGACCTCGGCGCCGAAGAGCTGGTCGACCCAGATCACCGAGGGGTCCTCGAGCCGCTCGGCGCTCAGCACCACCCCGCGCAGCGCCTCGGCGCCGGCGCGGTCCACGACCCCCTCGAAGCGCACCAGCCACCGCTCCTGGTGGCGCGCGGCGCTCAGGACGCGCAGGGCCCCGCGGGGGCTCGAGAGCACGCTCCCGGGCTCGAGGCGTTCGGTACGGTCGCTCCACAAGTCCACCACGACCTCGCCGCGCAGCCCGTGGGCCCGCACGACCCGCCCGACCTCGAGCGTGGACCGCTCGGTCACGCTCAGTCGACGATGTCGACGCTCGTCGTGACGCCGTCGCGCGCCCCGGCGGCGGCGACCAGTGAGCGCAGCGCCTGGGCGGTCCGGCCCCGTCGGCCGATCACCCGACCCATGTCGTCGGGCCCGACGCGCAGCGAGAGCACGACCGTGCGGCCCTTGCGCTCGGCCTCGACCGAGACGGCGTCGGGCTCGTCGGCCAGGGTGCGCGCGACGTACTCGAGCACGCCCGCGGCCGTGGGGGCCAGCGCCTCGTCGAGGGTGTTGACGTCGCCCTCGACGTAGCCGTCAGTGGGCTCGCTCACGAACCCGCCTTGGCGGCCTCGAAGGCCTCCAGGGCGCCCGAGGCCTTGAGCAGGCGGGCGACCCGCTCGGTGGGCTGGGCGCCGTTCTTCAGCCAGGCCACGACCTTGTCGTTGTCGATCGTGACGACGGTCTCGGGCTCGGCGGCCGAGAGGCCCCGAGGCTGGTAGGTCCCGAGGATCTCGAGGAAGGCCCCCGAGCGGGGTCGGCGGCTGTCGGCGGCGACGACGCGGTAGGTGGGCTGCTTCTTCTTGCCCATACGCACCAGGCGGATCTTCACGGCCACGAGTTCTGTTCCCTTCGGTGGAGTCTCTGGGGGCGCGGCGCCCGAGTCTGAGAGTCTATCGCTGCTTGGGCGGGGTGACCCGACCGCCCTTCTTCTTCTTACCTCGCGGGCCGAGCGGCGGGGCCGGGCGCGCGGGCGCAGCCCCGAGCCCGGCGGGCAGGCCGGCCAGGCCCTCGGCGCCGCGGGCCTTGACGGCGGCGGCGAGCTTGCCCATCCCCGGGGGCAGCGCCGGGGCGCCCCCCGAGCCCATCTGGCGCATCATCTTTCTCATCTCGGAGAACTGGCGCAGCAGCTGGTTGACCTGGGCGACCGTGGTGGCCGACCCCTTGGCGATGCGGGTGCGACGCGAGCCGTCGATGATCGCGGGGTCGCGCCGCTCGGCCGGGGTCATCGAGCGCACGATCGCCTCGACCCGGTCGATCTCGCGCTCGTCGACGTTGCTCGCGGCCTGGCGCATCTCGCGGGTCACCCCGGGCATCAGGCGCATCAGCCCGCCGAGCGAACCCATCTTGCGCACCTGGGCGAGCTGGGCCAAGAAGTCGTCCAGGGTGAAGGTCCCCGTCACCATCCGCCCGGCCGACTCGGCGACGACCTCGGCGTCCATGGCGCGCTCGGCCTGCTCGATGAGGGTCATCACGTCGCCCATGCCGAGGATCCGCGAGGCCATCCGCTCGGGGTAGAAGAGGTCGAAGTCGGCGAGCTTCTCCCCGCTCGAGGCGAAGACGACGGGCCGGCCCACCACGCCGCGCGCCGAGAGCACCGCGCCCCCGCGCGCGTCGTAGTCGAGCTTGGTCACGACGAGGCCCGTGAGCTCGAGCGCGTCGTGGAAGGCGCGCGCGGTCACGACGGCGTCCTGGCCGGTGGCGGCGTCGATGACGAGGAAGGTGTAGTGGGGCTCGACGACGTCCGCGACGCGGCGCACCTCATCCATGAGGGCCGCGTCGACGCTGAGCCGGCCGGCGGTGTCGACGATGACGACGTCGCGGCCCAGCCGGCGGGCCGCCGCGAGGCCCGCGCGGGCCACCTCGACCGGATCGGTCGGCTCGCTGAAGACGTCGACCCCCACCTGGGCCGCCAGCACGCGCAGCTGCTCGACCGCCGCCGGTCGTTGCAGGTCGGCGCCCACGAGGTAGGGCTGGCGGCCCTGCTGCTTGAACCAGAGGGCCAGCTTGGCGGCGGCCGTGGTCTTGCCCGCGCCCTGTAAGCCGGCGAGCAGCACCACCGTCGGGGGTCGCGAGGCGTAGGTGACCTTGAGGGGCGCGGCGCCGAGGATCTCGATGAGCTGGTCGTGGACGGCCTTGATGACCTGCTGGCCCGGGGTCAGGCTCTGGCTGAGGGCGGCGCCGGCCAGCCGGGCCCGCACGGCCTCGAGGAAGGCCCGCACCACCGAGAACTCGACGTCGGCCTCGAGCAGGGCGGTGCGCACCTCTGAGAGCGCCTCGTCGAGGTCGCGCTCGCTGAGCCGCCCGCGCGAGCGCAGCGAGTCGCTGATGCGCTCCAGTCGCTCCGAGAGGGCGTCGAACACGGACCCGAGGCTACTGGTCAGGCCCCGAGGAGGGAGTCGACGAAGGCCTCGGGGTCGAAGGGCACGAGGTCGTGCACGCCCTCGCCGACCCCGACGAACTTGACCGGGATGGCGAGCTCGCGCTCGATCGCTACCACCACGCCCCCCCGGGCGGTGCCGTCGAGCTTGGTGAGCACGATTCCGGTCACCGCGGCCGCGGCGAGGAACTCGCGCGCCTGACTAAGCGCGTTCTGGCCGGTCGTCGCGTCGAGCACGAGCAGCGTCTCGACCACCTGGCCGGGCTCGCGGTCGGCCACGCGGCGCACCTTGGCCAGCTCGTCGAGCAGGTTGGCGCTGTTGGGCCGGCGTCCGGCGGTGTCGGCGAGCACGATGTCCACGCCCCGGGCCCGGGCCCGGCCGATGGCGTCGTGGACGACCGAGCCGGGGTCGGCCCCCTCGGCGGCCCGAACGATCTCGCTGCCGGTGCGCGTCGCCCAGGCCTCGAGCTGGTCGGCGGCGGCGGCGCGGAAGGTGTCCCCGGCCGCGAGCAGCACGCTCTTGCCCTGGTCGATGAAGCGCTGAGCGAGCTTGGCGATCGAGGTCGTCTTGCCCACGCCGTTCACCCCGACCACGAGCCACACCGGCACCCGGCCCGGCTCGGCCGCCTCGCGCGGCGCGCGCTCGGTGTCAAAGCCCGCGAGGAGCATGTCGCGCACGGCGAGGGCCACGCCCTCGGGGGCCCCGTCGGCGCGCAGCCGGGCCACGACCTCGCCGGTGGTGGCGAGGCCCACGTCGCTGCGCACGAGGACCTCTTCGACCAGGGCCAGCTGGTCCTCGTCGAGCCGACCGGCCCCGAGTCCGCGGACCCGCTCGAAGACCCCCCGGCTGGCGCTGAGGCGCTCGGTGAGTCCGGGCGCGCCGAGCGTCGGGATGGCCGTGGCCTCGGCGACGAGGACCTCGGGCAGGGGCTCCGCGGGCGCCGTCGCCGTCGCCCCGGTGCGCCGGCGCGCGCGCACGAGGGCCAGGGCGACGAGCGCCACCACCGCGAGCGCGAGGACGACGTAGAGAACGGTCACGACGCGGCCGGCTCGGGCGCGCGGGTGACGCGCTGGCTCACGACCTTGGAGGAGGCCCCGGGGACCATGGTGACCCCGTAGAGGGCGTCGGCCGACTCCATGGTGCGCTTCTGGTGGGTGACGATGATGAGTTGCGCCTCGTCGCGGAACTCGTCCACCAGGGTCAAGAACCGCTGGAGGTTCACGTCGTCGAGGGCGGCCTCGACCTCGTCCATGAGATAGAAGGGCGAGGGCCGCGAGCGAAAGACCGCGAAGAGGAAGGCCAGCGCCGCCATCGAGCGCTCGCCGCCCGAGAGCAGCGAGATCCGCCGGACGTTGCGGCCCATGGGACGCACCTCGATCTCGACCCCGGTGTTGAGAGGGTCGTCGGGGTCCGACAGGGTGAGCCGGCCCTGGCCCCCCGGGAAGAGCATCGCGATCAGGCTCGAGAAGTGCTCGTTCACGTCGGCGTAGGCCGAGGTGAAGGTCTCCATGATCTCCTCGTCGAGCGCGCGCAGCACCTCTTGGAGCTCGCGGCGCGCGTGACGCACGTCGCTCACCTGCGCGTCGAGTTCGGCGTAGCGCTCCTCGAGGCTCGCGAGCTCCTCGAGGGCCAGGGGGTTGATCGGACCCATCGAGGTGACGCGGGCCTCGAGCTCGCCGACGCGCGACTCGAGCGTCGCGAGGTCGAGCGCGGTGTCGTCGACCGGCTCGAGCGCCTCGACCTCGACGGCGAGCTCGTGGCGCACCGCGTCGCGCACGGTCTGGACCATGAGGGACACCTCGGCGCGCTCGACCTCTTGGTCGCGTCGTTGTTCGGCGAGCACGCGCAGTCGCTCGTCGGCCTGCGCGCGCCGCGCGCGCACGTCCTCGAGCAGCCCGGCCCGGGCCCGGGTCGCCTCGAGCTGCTCGCGGTAGGTCGCCTCGAGGGCGGCGTGGGCCTCTCGGGTCTCGAGCGCGCAGCGCTCGACCACCACCCGCAGCGCCTCGAGGGTGTCGCGGTCGGCCTCGAGGGCGACGCGCCGTCGGGTCGCCGCCTCGCGCTCGGTGGCCCGGCCCTCGAGGCGGCGCTCGACCTCGTCGCGGCGGGCCTCGATGAGCCGGCGGCGCTCGGTGAGCTCGGCCTCGCGCGCGGTGAGCTCGGCGAGAAGCGCCTCGGCCTCGGCGCGCGCCGAGGCGACGCGGGCCTCGGCCCCGCGCCGGGCGTCGACCCGCTCGGCCAGGTCCGCCAGGTCGGCCTCGAGGGCGGGCAGCGTCGCGCGCCGGGCGAGGAGGTCGGTCTCGAGGGCGCTGACGCGCTCTAGGAGTCCGTCGGCCTCGGCCCCGAGGTCTTCGAGGCGGCGCCGTGCCCCGTCGCGCTCGTGCTCGAGGCGAGCGGCGTCGGCGGCGACGCGCTCGCTCATCGCCTCGGACTCGGCCAGCTCGCGCGCGGCCCCGGCCAGCGCCGCCCGGGCCCGGGCCAGGGCGGCGGCGGCGCGCTCGCGGGCCTCGCGGACCGGCTCGACGAGGGCCCCGGCGGCCCGCGCCGCCTCGGCGGCCTCCTCGACGGTCTGACGGGTCACGACGGCCCGACCCGAGGCCACCCGCCAGCCCGACGCGGCGAAGCGGTCCCCCTCGTCGGTCACGACCACGAGGTCGGGGTGCTCGATGGCGACTTCCACCCCGGCCTCCCAGCCCGGGGCGACGACGGCCCGGGCGAAGAGCGCGTCGAGAACCCGCTCGACGTGGGCGGGCGCGCCGACGCGCGCGCGCACCCGCTCGCGCAGCGCCCGGCAACCCGCCGGGGCGACGACCGGGGTGACCTCCCCCTCGGCGACGGCCAGGATCAGTCCGGCCCCACCCTCGCGGCGCAACGCGGCCAGGGCCTGGCGCGCGCTCGCGCGGCCCTCGACGACCATGGCTCCGACCGACGCGCCGGCCGCCGACTCGACGGCCCGCTCGTAGCCCGTCTCGACCTCGATGAGGTCGAGGAAGGCCCCGAGCACGCCCTCGAGGCCGCCGAGGATCGCCCGACCCCCGGCGCCCGAGAGCTCATCGTGGGCGCGCTCGAGCGTCTCGGCGCGGGCCTGGGCGCGCGCGGCCGCCTCGAGGGTGCCGGCGAGCTCGTCCTCGACGGCCCCGAGGAGCGCCTCGCCGGCAACGACCTCGCCCTCGGCCGCGGCGCGCTGCGTGCGCGCCGCCTCGAGCCGGTCCGCCACCTCCCTCGCCGCGGCGCGGGCGCGCGCGAGGGCCGCCTCGGCCTCGTTAAGACGCGCGCGCAGCTCGTCGATCTCGTCGCGCACCCGGCGTTCGCGCTCGCGGGCGTCGCCGACCGCCCGCTCGAGCAAGGCCACCTGCTCGCGCGCCCCACGCAGGCTCTCCTCGGCGAGGGCGCCCGAGACCTCGCCGTGGGCCTCGAGCGCGGCGTGGGCCGCCTCGAGGGCCGCGCGGGCGTCGCCGGCCCGCGTGCGCAGCGCGTCGAGCTCGGTCTCCCCCTCGGCCAGCGCGGCCAGGTCCTCGGCCAGGTGGGCGGCGTCGGCCTCGAGGTTGGCGATCACGTTCTCGTCGGCCGAGGCCACCAGGGCCTGGTCGAGCGCGCGGCGCCGCTCGTCGATCACCGAGGTGAGCCCGCGGGCCCGCTCGAGCAGGCTGCGCACCGTCGCGAGCGAGCCGGCCAGGGTCTCCTCGCGGCGCGAGCCCATCTCGGCGGCCGTGGTGGTCGCCTGCGCGTCGAGGGCGACCAGCTCGGCGCGCAGCTCGCGCTCGCGCTGGGCCGACGTCTCGAGGGCGGCGTCGAGCTCGCCGAGGCGCCGGCCGTAGCGCGCGAGTCGCGCGGCGAAGAGCGTGGCGCGCGCCGCTCGCAGCTCGGCCTCGACCCCGGCGTAGGTGCGCGCGGAGGCGGCCTGGCGCTCGAGGGGGCGCATCTGGCGCCGCACCTCGCGCACGAGGTCACCGAGGCGCTCGAGGTTCTCCTGGGTCGCGGCGAGGCGCCGCTCGGAGCGCTCCTTGCGTCGGCGGTGCTTCAAGACCCCGGCCGCCTCCTCGATCACCGCGCGGCGGTTCTCGGGGTTCGACGAGAGGATCGAGTCGAGCTGGCCCTGACCGATGATCATGTGCTGCTGGCGACCCACCCCGGAGTCGCCGAGGAGCTCTTGGACGTCGAGCAGTCGACAGGTGGTGGCGTTGATCGCGTACTCCGACTCCCCGTTGCGAAAGAGGGTGCGCGAGACCGTGACCTCGGCGCCGTCGATGTTCAGGCGGCCGGCGGAGTTATCGAGGGTGAGCGCGACCTCGGCCCGCCCGAGCGCCGCGCGCTGGGCCGTGCCGGCGAAGATGACGTCGTCCATGCGCGAGCTGCGCAGCAGCCGCGTGCTCTGGGCGCCGAGCACCCAGGCCACCGCGTCGACGACGTTGGACTTGCCCGAGCCGTTGGGGCCGACCACGGCGGTGACCCCCGGCTCGAACTCGAGCGTCGTGGTGTCGGCGAAGGACTTGAACCCCCGCATGGTCAGCCGCTTCAAGAACACGGCTGAACGCTACCAACCACGACCACGGCCCCCCGGGCCCGCCTAGGACTGACAGCGCGGGCAGAAGAAGGTCGCGCGACCGTGGAAGCTCACGCGCTCGATCGGCCCCCGGCACTGTCCGCAGGCCTGCCCCTCGCGGGCGTAGACCTGGTGGAACTGGCCGTAGGTGCCGGGTCGGCCCTCGGGGTCGACGAACTGCTCGTCAGCCAGCGTCGAGCCCCCGTGCTTGATCGCCTCGGCCAGCACCTCGGTGATCGAGCGGTGGAGCCGGCGGATCTCGATCGTCGAGAGCGACTCGCTCGGCCGGTCGTAGCGCAGCCCGGCGGCGAAGAGGATCTCGTCGGAGTAGATGTTGCCGATTCCGCACACGATGTCCTGGTCGGTGAGGACGGCCTTCAGGGCCGTCGTGCGGCTGCGCAGCACGGCGGCGAAGCGGTCCCAGCCGTACTGGTCCTCCAGGGGGTCGAGGCCGAGGTGGGCGAGTTCGGGCACCCGGGCGCGCCGGGCGAGGCCCTCGCCGCCGACCGACAGGCGCGCGAACTTTGACACCTCGAGCGTCTCGCCCGGGGCCGGCGGAATCGAGACGAACATCTCGCCGAAGGTGCGCGGGTCGACGAAGCGCAGCTCGCCGCCCGGGCTCAGGGTGAAGACCGCGTGGGTGTGCTTGGGCTTAGGGTCCTTGGCGCCCTTAGCGCGCAGCAGCTGGCCGCTCATGCCCAGGTGCACCACGAGGTTCGTCTGGTTGTCGAGGGCGAAGACGAGGTACTTGCCCAGGCGCTCGGCGCTGCGCACGCTGCGTCCTTCGATGAGCGAGCGGAACTCCTTGGCCGACTTGTGTCGGCGCACCACCCGGCCGTTGGTGACGCTCGCCGCCTTTATCTTCTTGCCCACGAGGTCACGGGCGAGCACCGCGCGGACCGTCTCGACCTCGGGCAGCTCAGGCATCGCGCACCTCGAGCGCGCGGCGGGCGGCGGCGACTTCGGCGGCCTTCTTCGAGCGACCCTCGCCCCGGGCGAGCTCGCACCCGTCGAGCTCGACGCGCGCCACGAAGCGCGCGTCGTGGGCCGGCCCCGCGACCTCGACCACGTAGCGCGGCGTCCCCCGGCCGCTCGACTCGGCCCACTGGCGCAGCTGGGTCTTGGGGTCGACGACCCCGGCCGGCTCGCGGGCCGCCTCGGCCAGGGCCCCGCCGAGGGTCTCTTCGACGAAGGCCCGCGCCGCGCTAAAGCCCCGCTCGAGGTAGAGGGCGGCGACGAGCGCCTCGAAGGCGTCGGCGAGCAGGCTCGGGCGCTCGGGGCCCCGCTCCTTGGCGACCCCGCGTCCCACGCGCAGCGCCGCCCCGAGGCCGAGGTCGCGCGCGGCGCACGCGAGCGACCCTTCGTTGACCACGCGGCTGCGCACCAACGAGCCCGTCCCCTCGTTGAGAGTCGGGTAGTCGGTGACGATCAGGTCCGCGACGACCAGGTCGACCACGGCGTCACCGAGGAACTCGAGTCGCTCGTTGGACTCGACGCCGTTCTCCGCGGCGTAGCTCGAGTGCGTGAGGGCCGTGGCGAGCAGCGGGCTGGAGGAGTCCAGCCCCACCCGTGCGGCGAGAGCGTCGATCCCTCGAGCCAATCGGTCGGCCTAGGCCAGGTGCAGCTTGGCGGCCACGTAGTCGACGGCGTCGTTGACCGTGTGCAGACCCTCTAAGGCGGCGTCGTCGATATGGAAGCCCGCGACGTAGTCGTCGAGGCGCTCCTCGAGCGCCTCGACCAGCTCGATCAGGGCCAGCGAATCGGCGCCGAGCTCGGCGAAGGGCGCGACGTCGCTGATGTCGGCCGGACTCTTCTCGAGGATCTCGGCCAACTGGCCCCGCACCAGCGTGGCGACGGCGGCTCGGTCCAACGGGGTGGCGGGATCAGCGCTCATCGGGCCTCCTTGACCGGTCCCACACTAGCCACGGCCGACGCGCCGACGCGGCTTTATCCGCCCTCACCAGGTCGAAAGACGGAGCGAAGGCTGTTGACGACCCCGGACGAGACCATCTCGTGCGCGACGCGCAGCGCGTTCATCACGGCCGTCGCGTCGCTCGAGCCGTGGCTGATCACACAGACTCCCTTGAGCCCGAGCAGCGGGGCGCCGCCCTGGTTCTCCGGGGTGAACAGCCCGACGAAGGGGCCCAGGTGGGGCGCGAGCGCCCGCCCGGCGCCGCGGGTCTCGTCGTCGGTGTCGACGAGACGAAGCAGCGAGCCCAGCACGAAGCGCAGCGTCCCCTCCATGGTCTTTAGGGCCACGTTGCCGGTGAAGCCGTCGGTCACCACCACCTCGACCGGCGAGGGCACGAGGTCGCGGCCCTCGACGTTGCCGACGAACGTGAGCCCGGGGGTCGCGGCCAGCAGCTCGTGGGTGGCCTTGACGAGGGGCGTCCCCTTGGTCGGCTCCTCGCCGATCGAGAGCAGCCCGACCCGCGGCGACGGGGTCGCGAAGTACGCCGCGTGGAAGGCCGCGGCCATCTGGGCGAACTGGACGAGCATCTCGGGGGTGCACTCGGAGTTGGCGCCCGAGTCCACCAGCACCATCGGGGTCGTGCCCGGGCGCGGGATGGGCGTGGCGATGCACGGGCGCACCACGCCCGGGATCCGCCCGATGCGCAGCATCGCCGCAGCCATCGTGGCCCCGGTGTTGCCGGCCGAGACCATGGCCGCGGCCGCGCCGTCGCGCACCAGCTCGGCGGCGCGCACCAGCGAGGAGTCCTTCTTCGCGCGCACGCTGGCGCCGGGGTCGTCGTCCATGGCGATGACCTCGGTGCAGGGAACGACCGGCAGACCGCGCGGGTCGCCGAGCCGTTCGGGCACGCCCACGAGCGTGACCTCGATCCCCAGCTCGTCGACGGCGCGGCGCGCGCCCGCGACGATCTCTCCGGGGGCGAAGTCCCCGCCCATCGCGTCCAGGGCGATGGGCAGGCTCAACTCAGTCGACCTCGACGGCGACGCGTCCCTTGTACCAGCCGCAGTTCGGGCAGACCACGTGGGGGGTCTTGGCGGTCGCGCACTGCGGGCAGACGCTGCGGGCCGGACGCCCCAGGCGCCAGTTGGCGGCGCGGCGCGAGCGCGAGCGGGCTTTGCTGGTCTTTCGCTTGGGGACGGCCATGGTCGGTCTCTTTCACCTGTGGAGCCGCCCGGGCCTAGCCGGGGTCGGCGAAACGGAGTCCGTCCAGTGTAGCCCACCGCGGATCGCGCGGCGCCGAGCAGTCGCACGTCGCCTCGTTGCGGTCGATCCCGCACTGGGGGCAGAGCCCCCGGCAGTCCTCGCGGCACAGCGGGGCGAGCGGCAGGTCGAGCAGGATCGCGTCGTGGGCGAGGGGGGCCAGGTCGACGACGTCGCCCTCGATGAGGTAGGTCTCCTCGTCGTCGGCCTCGCGCCGCGAGACGAAGCGCTCGTCGACCGCGACGCTCGAGAGGCCGAGCACCGGCGCCGAGCAGCGCCGACAGATCCCGTGCCAGGGGGCCTCGACGCGCCCGAGGGCCCGCAGCCCCCCGACGAAGCTCTGCAGGGCCACCGCCACGTGCACCAGGGCCTCGGGGAAGACGTCGGTCTCGGCCGGCCCGCGCGGGGCGAACTCGTGGGGCTCGTCGAAGGGGGCCTCGAAGTCCACCCGGCGCACCGAGGGGACGTCACGCAGCAGCGTGGCCACCGGGACGAGGTAGGGCGAGCCCACTAGAACGCGTCCTGGTCGAAGAAGGAGTCGTCACCCCCGCCCGAGGGTGCGCGCGGCTCGGGGGCCGGGGCCAGCACGTCGTCGAGCGCGTCGGCGCCCGCCACCGAGGCCGGCGCGACCTGGGCGCTCAGGCGCTCGCGGCCCGAGTGGGCCGTCTTCATCAGCCGCTCGAGCACGATCTCGAACCCGCCGAGCTTGGCGTCGATGAAGTCCTCGGCCTGGTTGATGAGCTGGCGGGCCTCGGCCCGGGCGTCGGCCACGATCTGGTCGGCCTTGAGCCGGCTCTGGCGCACGATCTCGGTTCGGTCCACCATCCGGGCCGCCTCGGCGCGGACCTGGTCCATGAGCTGCTGGGCCTTGGCCATCTCGGCGGCCATGAGCTCCTCGCGGTCGCGCAGGGCCCAGCGCGCCTCGCGGATCTCCTCGGGCAGGACGCGTAGGGCGTCCTCCAAGCGCCCGAGCACCTCGTCGCGCGGGATGAGGGCCGAGTTCGACAGGGGCATCTGCTTGGCCGCGGCGATCAGCTCGATCACCTCGCGCAGCTCGGTCTCGAGGTCGCGGGTCGGCCGGGAGCGGGGGTCCTCGGCGAAGGGGACCTCCTCGGTGTAGGGGTCGTAGGTCACGGGGCCTCCGGGTAGCGCTCGCGCAGCCGCTTGGCGACGGGCTCGGGCACGAAGGCGGTGACGTCACCGCCGAAGCGCGCCACCTCGCGCAAGAGGCGCGAGGCGATGAACGAGTAGTGCGAGCTCGAGGGCAGAAAGAGCGTCTCCACCCCCGAGAGGGAGCGGTTCATCTGGGCCATCTGCAGCTCGTTCTCGAAGTCCGACACGGCCCGCAGGCCCTTGACGATCGCCGTGGCGTCCACGTCGCGCGCCACGTTCACGAGCAGGGTCGAGATCGAGACGATGCGCACGTTGGGCAGGTGCGCCACCGACTCGGCGATCATGTCGCGACGCTCCTCGAGGCTGAACAGCGGCTCGGACTTCTGGGGGTTGCGGATGGCCGCGACGACGACCTCGTCGAAGATCGGCGAGGCGCGCTCGACGATCTCGAGGTGGCCGTTGTGGAAAGGGTCGAACGACCCGGGGATCAGCCCGACGGTCACGAGAGGTCCCCCGAAGTGGGTTCGAGCATCGTCACGAGCGTAGTGCCGTAGCGCTTCTCTTTCGTGACCCTCCAGCCCGGCGGCGGGTCCATGAACCGGTCGTTCTCGACCATCACGCGCCCGGCGTGCACCCCCTCGAGCAGGCCCGCGAGGTCGAGCGGGCCGTAGGGCGGGTCCGCCAGGACCAGGTCGAGCCCGTCCGGGGGGCTCCAGCGCGGCAGGAGGGCCTGGACGAACGTGGCCCGCCCCGCCAGGGCGAGCGGGGCGAGGTTCTCCTCGGCCGCCGCGAGACAGGCCCGGTCGGCGTCGACGAAGTAGACGAGCTGCGCCCCGCGGCTCAGGGCCTCGATGCCCATCGCACCCGAGCCGCAGTAGAGGTCGGCGACCACGAGCCCGCGCAGGCCCCCGCGGCTCTCGAGCATCGAGAAGATCGCCTCGCGGGCGTAGTCGGTCGTGGGGCGCACCGAGGGGGGCAGCTTCGCCCGTAACGGGCGGCCGCGCGCCGTGCCGCCGATCACCCGCACGCAGCCAGGCTACGTGCTAGGAGCGGTGCAGGAACGACTCGTCGTCGGCCTCCACGAAGAGCCGCACCTCGGCCCGGGCCGTCTCGAGGGCGCTCCCGCCGGCCTCGACGAGCCCGATCGCCTCGCCCCGGGCCGCCTCGACGAGGTCGGCGTCGCGCACCAGGCTCGCCAGGCGCAGGTCGCTGCGCCCGCGCTGGCGCGATCCGAGGAGGGTCCCCTCGCCGCGCAGCTCGAGGTCGCGCGCCGCCAGGGCGAAGCCGTCGTTCGAGGCGACGAGGGCCTCCAGGCGCTCGGCGGCCTCGGCACTGGGCGCCTCACCCAGCAGGTAGCACCAACTCGGCCACTGCGAGCGGCCCACCCGCCCGCGCAGCTGGTGGAGTTGGGCCAGTCCGAAGCGCCACGCGTCCTCGATCACCACGACCGTCGCCTCGGGCACGTCGACCCCGACCTCGATCACCACGGTCGCCACCACGACGTCGAGCGCGCCCGCGCGCAGCGCCCCCATGGCCTGCTCCTTTTCGGCCCCGGGCATCTGACCGTGCACCAGCCCGACGCGCAGGCCCGAGAGCGGGCCCGCCGCCAGCCGGTCGCGCTCGGCCACGGCGCTCGCGGCGTCGAGCTTCTCGGACTCCTCGACGAGCGGGCAGACCACGAAGGCCCGTCGCCCGGCCGCCGCCTCCTCGCGCACCCTCGCCCAGGCCGGGCCGGGGTCGTCGCGCAGCCAGTGGGTCTCGACCGGCCGGCGCCCGTCGGGCAGCTCGTCGAGCACCGACTGGTCGAGGTCGCCAAAGACCGTGAGGGCGGCGGTGCGCGGGATGGGGGTGGCCGTCATGACGAGCAGGTCCGGGTCGCGCCCCTCGAGCGAGCGCTCGCGGGCCGCCTCGATGAGCGCGGCCCGCTGGGCCACCCCGAAGCGGTGCTGCTCGTCGACCACGACGAGCCCCAGCGCGCAAAAGCGCACCGTCGGCTCGAAGAGGGCGTGGGTGCCGACCACGACGTCGATCCCGCCCTCGGCCAGCGCCTCGAGCACGCCGCGACGCTCGCGCGCGCCGGTGCGCCCGGTGAGCAGTCCCACCCGCAGCGCCCGCCGGCCCCCGAGGACGGTGTCGTCGCCGAGCTCGAGGCCCTCGAGGTCGGCGCGCAGCGACGCCGCGTGCTGCTCGGCCAGCACCTCGGTCGGGGCCACGAGCGCGCTCTGGCGCCCGCCCTCGCGCGCGCAGAGCACGGCGAGCAGCGCCACGGTGGTCTTGCCCGCGCCGACGTCGCCCTGGAGGAGCCGGTGCATCGGCCGGGGGGCCGCCAGGTCGGCGAGGATCTCCTGCGCGCAGCGGCGCTGAGCGCCGGTGAGGGCGAAGCGATGTCCCGCGATGAAGCGGCCCACGAGGCTCGCCCCGCCCGCGAGATCGCCGACGAGGTCGGGGTGGGCAACGCCGACGGCGTCGCGCTCGAGCCGACGGCGGCGCTCGAGGCTGGCCACCTGGAGCCGCCAGAGCTCGTCGAAGGCGAGGCGCCGGCGCGCCGACGAGGCCGCCGCGAGCGTCTCGGGCCGGTGGATCCCCCAGTAGGCCGCGGTGCGCTCGATCAGTCCGAGCGCCTCGCGCCGGGCTGGGGTGAGCGGGTCGGCCAGGGGCCCGGCCCGGCGCAGCGACTGGTCCACCAGCTCGGCGATCTCCCAGCTCGCCAGGCCCTCGGCGCCCGAGGGGTAGACCGCGACGACCCGGCCGATCCGCTCGGGGTCGCGCTCGCGCCCGGTGGGTTCGAGGACGACCTCGACGGTCGGGTTGGTCATCTGGCGCCGTCCCCGGTACTCCCCGAGCGCACCGAAGAAGAGCGCCCCCACGCCGGCGCGCAGCTGGCGCTCGCGCCAGGGCTGGTTGAAGAAGACGACGTCGAGGGCGCCCGGCCCCTCCCCCACGCTCACCTCGACCATCGAGCGGCCCTGACGGGTTCGCCGGGCGCGGGTGCGCACCACCTCGCCGTAGACGGCGGCCGTCTCGCCCACGGCCAGCTCGGCCAGGTCGACCCGCCGGGTGAGGTCGACGTAGCGGCGCGGGAACCACGAGAGCAAGTCGAGGACCGAGTCGATCCCCATCTCGGCGAGCGCCGCACGCCGACGCTCGCCCACCCCACGCAGGCGCTCGACTCCGACCGCGGCCAGCTCGACCAGCGGGCGCCCGGGCGCGTCGCTCACTCGAGGCCGACGTAGTACGGGTAGAGCGGCTGGCCCCCGTGGTGGACCTCGACCGCGAGGTGGGGGAACTCCTCGGCCAGGTAGTCGGTGATGCGCCGGGTGTTGGCCGGTGAGGAGCCGTCCCCCTCGATCAGGGTGACGAGCTCGTGCTCGGGCGACGCCAGCGCCGCGATCAGCGCCCGGGCCGCCCCCGACACCGAGTCGGCCACCGCGCGCACGCCCCCGGGACCGAGGCCGATCCAGTCGCCGCGACGGATGGGACCGAGGTCGCACTCGGCGTCGCGCACGGCCCGAGTCACCTCGCCGGCGGTGACCGTCGCGGCCGAGGCGGCCATGGCGGCGGCGTTCTCCGCGGCCGAGGCGGCCGGGTCGTAGGCGAGCAGCGCCGCGACGCCCTCGACCACCGAGTCGGTGGGCACCACGCGCACCACTTGGTCCACGAGGTCGCCGACCCGCTCGGCCACCAGGCGCACGTTCTTGTTGTTGGGCAGGATCACCACCTCGGGCGACCCGGTCGCCGACACCGCCTTAACCAGATCGGCCGTCGCCGGGTTCATCGACTGGCCCCCGGCCACCAGCTCGCGCACCCCGAGCGAGTAGAAGATCCGCCCCACGCCCTCGCCCACCACGACCGCCACCACCGAGGTCGCCGGCGCCGGGGGCCGCTCCACCTCGGGGAGGCCCTCGAACGTCGCCTCGCGCACCCAGCGCTCCTCGAGGACCTGGTCCACCAGGTTCGTGACGCGGATCTCGCGCGGGCGGCCCACGTCCAAGGAGGCCTCGAGGGCCCCGCCGATGTCGTCGGTGTGGATGTGGCAGTTGTAGAGGCCCTGGCCGCCGACGATGACGATCGACTCGCCCAGGCCCCTCCAGACCTCGCGGAAGGCCGGGATGCGGGCGTCGTCGCCCTCGAGCAAGAACATGACCTCGTAGGTCGGCCCCTCGAGGGAGGCGCCCGCGACCTCGTGCTCGTGGACCGGCACCGACTCGAGCGGCGGCACCGCGGGCAGCGCGTCGCGGGCCACCTCGTGGCACAGGGCGTGCAAGAGCAGCACCAGCCCCGAGCCGCCGGCGTCGACGACGCCGGCGCGTGCGAGCGCCGGAAGCTGTTCGGGGGTGTGGGCGAGCGCCTCGATCGCCGCGTCGCGCGCCGAGCGCACCAGGGCGACGAGGTCGTCCTCGTGGAGGGCGGCGGCGCGCGCGGCCGCGCGCGCGATCGACAGGATCGTGCCCTCGACCGGGTGGACCACCGCCTGGCGGGCCAACTCGTCGGCGCGCGCGAGGGCGGCGGCGAGGGTCTTGGCGTCGAGAGCGTCGGCGTGGCCGACCTCGTCTACGACCCCGCGCAGGATCTGGCTCAATATCACCCCGGAGTTGCCCCGGGCCCCCATGAGCGAGCCGTGGGCGATCGCCTGGCCCACGGCCTCGAGGGTGGCGTCCTCGCCCAGGCCCGCCAGGGCGATCGCGACCGACTCGACGGTCAGGGTCATGTTGGTCCCGGTATCCCCGTCGGGGACCGGATAGACGTTGAGTCGGTTCAAGACCTCGCGGTGGGCGCGCAGCAGTTCGAGGTAGGTGGCGACGACCTCGCGCACGTCGCTCGCGCCAAGCGAGGTGGCAACCACGCCGCCGATGCTACAATGGACACCCTGTCGATCCGCCCCCCACCGGGGCCCAAGGAGAACCCTCACCATGGCGTCCGTCTGCGACCTCTGCGGCAAGAAGCCCTCGTTCGGGATGAACGTGTCGTTCTCGCACCGTCGCACCAAGCGCCGGTGGAACCCCAACATCCAGCGCGTGCGCGCCCTGGTCGGGCGGACCCCCCAGCACATAAACGTGTGCACCGGCTGTTTGCGCTCGGGCAAGGTCGTCAAGCCCGCGCGCAGCACCCACTAGTCAGAGCCGGTGCTCGAAGCCCCGCCGTTCGAGGGGCCGACCCTCGAGGGTGCGCGTCGTGACCTCGGCGAGCACCTCGCCCACCTCGATCGGCGCCGGTAGGCCGCGCGCGGCGAAGACTCCACCGAGCCGGAGTGGATCGGGGGCGGCGACCAGCAGCTCGTAGTCCTCCCCCCCGCCGATCGCCTCGTCTCGCGTCGCCCCCTCGGCCACGGGCACACTGGAGAGCGCGAAGCCCACGCTCGACGCGTCGGCCAGGCGGTGCAGGTCCAGGCCGAGACCGTCCGAGAGGTCCATCATCGCGTGGGCCCCGGCGCCGCGCGCGGCGCGACCCTCGGCGAGCAGCGGGCGGGGCCGGCGGTGCGCGAGGACCGACGGGTCGTCGAGCCCGGCCCCCTCGCGTCGCCGGCGCAGCCCGGCCGCCGAGCGGCCGAGCGGTCCGGTGACGAAGAGCCGGTCGCCCGGGCGGGCCCCGGAGCGGCGCACGGCGCCCGCGCCCGGGCACTCCCCGATGACGGTGACCGCGACGGCGATCTCCTCCCCGCGCGAGAGGTCGCCGCCCACCACCGGGCACTGCGCGTCCGCCGCGGCCGCGGCGACGCCCTCGTGCAGCGCCTCGAGGTCGGTCCCGGGCGGCGCGGTCACCGCGAGCACCAGGGCGCGCGCGAGCGCCCCCATCGCCGCGAGGTCGCTCAGGGCGGCCGCCACGGCCTTGTAGCCGAGGTCGGCGACCGAGAAGAGGCTGAGATCGAGGTGGACCCCCGCGACGGCCACGTCGGTCGAGACGACGACCTGTCCGACCAGGGGGCGCAGGATCGCCGCGTCGTCGCCGACGAACAGCTCGCCGCGCGCCGGGGAGCCGGGGCCCACGATTTTCGCTATACGCTCGAGGACGTCATCTTCGCGCCGGTCACGTTCTCTGGTTGGGTCGGCCGGCGTGGTCATGACGCGCAGTGCGACGCGCCGTAACCCCGCGGCGCCCGGACCGTAGACGAGGTAGTGGTGGCGTACCCAACCAAGAACAAGAAGCTCATCGAGTGGGTCGAGGAAGTGGCCAGGCTCACGACGCCCGATCGTATCCACTGGTGCGACGGCTCGGCCGAGGAGTACGACGCCCTCTGCCAGCTCCTCGTCGACAACGGGACCTTCACCAAGCTCTCCGAGGCCAAGCGGCCCCACAGCTACTTCGCGGCCTCCGACCCCGGCGACGTGGCGCGCGTCGAGGACCGCACCTTCATCTGCTCCGAGCGCGAGGTCGACGCCGGCCCGACCAACAACTGGCGCGACCCGGCCGAGATGCGCGCCACGTTGAACACCCTGTTCGCCGGCTCGATGCGCGGGCGCACGATGTACGTGGTGCCCTTCTCCATGGGTCCGCTCGGCTCGCCGATCTCGCACATCGGGGTCGAGATCACCGACTCGGCCTACGTCGCGGTCTCGATGAGGATCATGACCCGCATGGGCCAGGGCGCCCTCGAGGTGCTCGGCGACACCGGGGAGTTCGTGCCCTGCCTGCACTCGGTGGGGATGCCGCTCGCCGAGGGCCAGGCCGACGTGGCGTGGCCCTGTGACGCCGAGAACAAGTACATCGTCCACTTCCCCGAGACCCGCGAGATCGTCTCGTACGGCTCGGGCTACGGTGGCAACGCCCTTTTGGGCAAGAAGTGCTTCGCGCTGCGCATCGCCTCGGTGCTGGCGCGCGACGACGGCTGGCTGGCCGAGCACATGCTCATCATCAAGCTGACTAACCCCACGGGCGAGGTCCGCTACGTGACCGGGGCCTTCCCGAGCGCCTGCGGCAAGACGAACCTCGCGATGATGGTCCCCACCCTGCCCGGGTGGAAGGTGGAGACGATCGGCGACGACATCTGCTGGATGAAGCCCGGTCCCGACGGTCGGCTCTACGCGATCAACCCCGAGGCCGGCTTCTTCGGCGTCGCGCCGGGCACCAACATGGAGACCAACCCCAACGCGATGCTGTCGGTCGAGGCGAACACCATCTTCACCAACACCGCGCTCACCGCCGACGGCGACGTCTGGTGGGAGGGGATGGGCGAGCCCCCGGCCGGTCTCACCGACTGGCGCGGCCAGCCCTGGAGCGCCGAGGCGGGCACGCCGGCGGCGCACCCGAACTCGCGCTTCACCGCCCCGGCGGCCCAGGACCCGGCCATCGCGCCCGAGTGGGAGGACCCGGCCGGCGTGCCGATCGACGCCGTCTTGTTCGGCGGGCGGCGCGCCCGCGTGGTGCCGCTCGTCTTCCAGGCCCGCGACTGGGCCCACGGGGTCTTCCTGGGCTCGATTATGGCCAGTGAGACGACGGCCGCGGCGACGGGCGCCGTGGGGAACCTGCGCCGCGACCCCTTCGCGATGCTCCCCTTCTGCGGGTACAACATGGCCGACTACTGGGGCCACTGGCTCTCCTTCGCCGAGCGCTACGACGAGTCCGCCCTGCCCAAGGTCTTCTACGTCAACTGGTTCCGCAAGGGCGCGGACGGGAAGTTCCTCTGGCCGGGCTACGGCGAGAACTCGCGGGTCCTCGAGTGGATCTTCGAGCGCACGGCCGGACGCGGCGAGGCCGTCGAGACTCCGATCGGCTACCTGCCCGCCCCCGGGGCGATCGACACCACCGGCCTGGCGGTGGACGCGGCGACGATGGACGAGCTCTTGCGCGTCGACCTTGAGGAGTGGCGCGCCGAGGTGCCCCTGATCCGCGAGCACTTCGCCCAGTTCGGCGATCGCCTGCCGGGCGCCCTGGCCGCCGAGGTCGACGCCCTCGAAGTGCGCCTGGCCTAGGTCAGTCGGCCGTCTCGGCGTCGGCGACGATGAGCCGCGGACCCGAGGGCCAGTCGAAGTAGCGCCAGGTCCAGTTGATCATCACCCGCAGCCGGTTGCGAAATCCCACCAGGTACCACAGGTGCAGGCCCAGCCACGCCAGCCAGCCGACCGTGCCGCGGATGACCCCGCCGTGGGGCAGCTTGGCGACCGCCGCGCGCCGCCCGATGGTCGCCATGATCCCCTTGTCGCGGTAGCGCAGCGGCTCGCCCGGGCGGCCCTCGAGGGCCGCGAGCACCTGACGGGCCGCGTGGCGTCCCGACTGGATCGCCACCGGGGCCAGCTGGGCCAGGTAGCCCCCGGACCCGTCGGGGATGGCCGCGGCGTCCCCGGCGGCCCAGACGCACCCCTCCCCTTCGACGCGCAGGTCGGCCCCGACCACGGCCCGTCCGCCGGGGCCCCGGGGCCCCTCGAGCCGCCCGGCCAGCGTGCCGGCGGCCGTCACCCCGGCGGCCCAGACGACCGCGGCGGCGGCCCAGCTCTCGCCGTCGGCGAAGCGGATCGAGCGCGCGCCGACCTCGACGACCGAGCGGCCGAACTCGACCTCGACACCCATCGACTCGAGCTCGGCCTTGGCGTACCTCGCGGCCGACTCGGGGAAGGCCGTGAGCAGGCGCGGCGCCAGGTCGACCAGCACCACGCGCACGTTCGAGGGGTCGAGGTGCAGCCCGTCGCGACGGATCACGATCCCGATGAGCTCACTGAGCGCCCCGGCCGTCTCGACGCCCGTCGGCCCACCGCCCACCACGACGAAGGTCAGCGCGACCGAGGAGCGCTCGGCGGCCACGTCGGCCTCCTCGAGCGCGAGCAGCAGCCGGTTGCGCAGTCGGCGGGCGTCGGCCAGCGAGTAGAGGGGCAGCGCGTGACGGGCGGCGCCGGGGATGTCGAAGTACGAGGCCGTGGCCCCGGTCGTGACGATCACGTGGTCGTAGGCGAGCTCGCTGGCGTCCTCGAGCACCACGACCCGACGGGCGCGGTCGAGGTCGGCGACCGTGGCGTGACGGAAGCGGATGTTGTCGGCGTGGCCGAAGATCGTGCGGATCGGGTAGGCCACGTCGGCCGGCTCGAGGCCGGCCGTGGCGACCTGGTAGAGCAGGGGTAAGAAGGTGTGGAAGTTGTGGCGGTCGACGATTGTGACGCGCACCGGCCGGTTGGCCAGTTGACGTGCGGCCGAGACGCCGGCGAAGCCCCCGCCGACGATCACCACGTGGGGCCACTCCTCGGGCCCGCGGGGCGGACGGGGCACGGGGGTGGTCGCCATAGCCCGGGCCAGCATAGGGCTCACTCGCGCGCCGACCCCCGACGTCCGATCGGGTAGGCGAGCGCCGCGACCAGCGTGAGCACGGCGAGGACCCGGTCGCCCACCCCAAAGTGCAGAGCGACCCCGACCGGGATCAGCGCCCCGACGACCCAGGCCAGCTGCTGGCGGACCGCGAAGCGCGCGAAGGTCCGGCCCTGGGCCCCGGGCGCGACGTGGCGCTGGGTGATCGAGTCGAAGCTGGGCTGGGCGACGGCGGCGGTGGCGCCGAGCCAGCCGGCCAGCGCCACCTGGGCCACGAGGTCGGGGTGGGTCGAGGCGGCCAAGGCCCCGAGTCCCGTCGCGAGCAGGGCCAGGGTGAGCAGCGTCGACTCGCCCAGTCGCCGGCGCACCCGGGTCACCAGGGCGAGGCCCCCCAGCGAGCCCACGCCCGAGAGAAGCAGGGCCGTCGCGTACCAGCCGAGGGCCGCCGACTCGCGCCGCAGGCCGAAGGCGAGCAGGAACGTGGCGAAGCCCACCGCGAAGCGCATCACCGACGCCGCCCCCAGCCCCCAGGCCACCTCGCCCTCGCCCAGGGGGTTGAGGGCGTGGCGGTCGCGCTCGCGCTGGGTGAGCCGGTCCACCGACTCGCGTACCGCGGCGCTGGGCCGGCGCAGCCGCACGCTGGCGACCGTCGCGACGGCGTAGACCAGTGAGGCCGCAACCAACACGCTCACCGCGCCGATCCCCTTGAGCAGACCCGCCCCGATCGACCCGGCGACGAAGCCCCCGACCGTGCCGAGCAGGGTGAGCTGCGCGTTGAACCCGGCGTAGCCCGGTTCGGCCTGCGCCCCCTGGGCCGGCCAGCCGGCGTCGTCGACGGGCAGCGCGTGCTCCTTGAACTGGTCGGTGCGGGCCATCTCGGGCACGAGGGCGCCCCGGGTCACGACGTAGAGCTTGGATGACACCAGCAGCAAGAAGGCCAGCGGGAAGAGCCACAGCGAGCTCAGGTTCTGGGCCATGAGCCAGCACAGCGCGACGCGCGCGCCGGCCGAGAGCGCCACGAGCACGCGCCGGCCGTTGGTCGAGCGGTCGATGAGGGGTCCGAGCAGCGGCGAGACGACGGCGAAGGGCGCGATCGTGAGCACGAGGTAGAGCAGCACCTTGCTCTTGGCCTCGTCGGGCGAGACCGAGAAGAAGAGGGAGCCCGCGAGCGAGACCGTCACCATCGTGTCGCCGGCCATCATCAGCACGTGGACGAGCGCGAGGCGCCCGAAGGCGGTCGTCTGGTCGAAGAGGTCCAGCGCGGAGGCCCGCGCCAGGGTCAAGAATCCGCGGGCCCGCACGACCCAGCAGCGTAGACACGCCCCGGCGCCGCCCGGTTAGTTCGAGTGACAGCCCCGTCGCTCGACGTAGGCGGGCAGCCGCCCGGCGACGCAGTAGGTCGCCCGGTCGGCGTTGACCCAGCGCGCGGCCGCGGCGTCGTAGCGCACGACCTCGGTCACGCTGACCTCGGCCACGCCGCTACCCACGGTCATCCAGAGGTAGCCGAACCCACCCGAGCAGCCGTACGCCTGGACGCTGTCGACGCCCGAGTAGGCGGCCGCGAGCGCCGCCGCGCTGCACGGCGCCGCCACCGGCGCGGCGCTCGCCGAGCACGAGGCCCGCGACGCGGCGAGCACGAGGCCCGCCGCCACCGCCACGACGAGCAGGATGCGAGCGCCGGTGCCCATGGCCGTAGTCCACCACAGCCCGCGGGGCTAGCGGGGCAGCAGCTCGAAGAAGACCGCCGACATCGTCTTCTCCCACTCCCCCTCGTCCACCGGGTCGACCGAGACGTCGTCGAGGGAGCGGCCGAAGATGACGATCTGGAACAACACGGCCAGCGCCCCCGCGCTCAGGTCCTCGCGCAGCCAACCCCGGGACTGGGCCCGCTCGATGGTGTGGCGCACCTCGGCCGAGAGCCGGGCCTGGGTCTGGCCGATCATCATGCGCAGCCGGGGCCGGGTCGAGGCGGCGGCCACGATGCGCACGCGCATGGCGCGACGGTGGCGCCGGGCCGACCCCAGCGAGACGCTGGCCACGATGGGCTGCATGAGCGAGACGAACTCCTCGAAGGACGCCGCCTGGTCCACCCCCTGGCGGAACAGGGCGATGTCCTCTTCGACCAGTCGGGCGAAGATCATGTCGTAGGCGGCGTCGATGACCCCCTCGCGCGAGCCGAAGTGGTGGTAGACCGAGCCGTAGTTGACGCCGGTCGCCTCGCACACCTCCGGGATCCGGATCAGCGACTCGTCGCCGACCATCAGCCGCTCGGCCACCGCGTCGAGGACCGCCTGCATCACGGGACCCGATCGGCTCTGTTTGGCCACGATTCAACTGTAACGGTCGGGCCTCGCGAAGTGGGTTCTCCTCGCGCCCGATCACGGACCGCCCGTTAGGCTCCCCGGGTGCCCTCCCGCCTCCTCGTCGTCATCGGCTCGACCCGGCCGGGGCGCGTCGGCCTGGCCGTCGCGCAGTGGTTCGCCGAGGTCGCCCGCGCGCGACGCGACCTCGAGGTCGAGGTCGCCGACCTCGCGCAGATCGCCCTGCCCCTGCTCGACGAGCCCCGACAGGCCGTCGAGCGCCGCTACGCCCACGACCACACCCGGCGCTGGTCCGAGGTCGTGGACCGGGCCGACGCGGTCGCCTTCGTCACGCCCGAGTACAACCACTCCTACAACGCCGCGACCAAGAACGCGATTGACTACCTGTACCACGAGTGGCGGCTGAAGCCCTTCATTGTCGTCTCCTATGGGGGCCAGTCACGGGGGCTACGGGCCTCGGTCGCGCTGCGCACCGTCCTCACGAGCCTCGCGATGGTCCCGGCCGGCGACGTCGCCGTCTCGCTCTCGGAGAGCCCGATCGTCGAGGGGGTCTTCCGGCCCACCGAGGCCGTCGCCGCGGCCGCGGCGAGCGCTCTCGACCAGCTCAGTGTCCTCGCGCCCCTCCACCGGGCGCTGCGCCCCTAGCGGCTACTCCCAGGGTGGGCCCAGTACGGCCTCAATCGCCCCGGCGATGGCGGCGTAGCCGGCCGCGTTGGGGTGGAGGTTCGGCCCGAGGGGGGACGGCTGGCACATCCAGGTGAAGTCGCACACCGAGTCCACGCGGCTCGTGGTGACCCGCGCGCGCCGCCCCGTCACCCGAGAGACGTGAAAGACCGCCGCGACGTCGGCCACCCGCAGCCCGTACTGGGCGAAGACCTCGTCGGCCACCTGGTTGAGCTGGTAGATCGCGCTGTCGCTGTGGTGGGCGTAGCCGAAGCCCCCCACGTGGGCGACGGTGGCCGCGGCGAAGGGGTCGTAGTGGCTGAGCCCCACGAAGGTGACGTCGGGTCCGGCCGCCGCCTTGAGCGTGGTGACGATGTAGGCGAGCTCGGTACGCACGACCGCCAGGTGGGCGCTGACGCACGTCGAGTCGACGACCCCGTCGCGCATGCAGCTCATCACGTTGTTGAACCCCATGTCGAGGGTCACGATCCCCGGCTCGCCCCGGTGGGCCTCGAGGAAGGCCACGGCGCTCGCGAGCTGGGAGCCACTCGACCGGTAGCACCGGTCGGCCCCCGAGATCATCGTGGCGGTGTTCTCGCCCGGGCAGCCCAACTGGGTCAGGTCGAGGTGGACCCCCCGGGCCGCCTCGAAGGCCACGAGGTCGTTGGCGTAGCCCTGATCGGTGCGCTGGCCGTCGGGGGCGGCGAGGGTCGGCTGCCAGCCGAGGGACTCCGAGGCGCCCAGGGCGAGGTAGAACCCGTTGGTGACCGGCGTCGTCGAATCGGCCCCGGCCGGGCCGGGCGCGACCCCGAGCGCGACGGCGCCGACGAGGGCGATCACCCCGACCACGGCCCACCGAACTCTCACTGCCACTCCTCGAAGTTGGAACGCCCCGAGCCGTGACCCGGGGGTCCGGCGGGCCCGACTACGGTACGGCCACGCCCTGAGATAGCCCGAAGAAGGACCTAAGAACTTCGGTGGCCGATGGGGCGACCTTCCCCCACCCTCGAACGCGCCCTCGTTAGTGTGAAGTGGTGGTGAGACGGACGACCGCCCTTTTGGGCTTGGCCGTCGTCGCGGTGGGCGTCTGGCTGATCACGCGGACCCACGCGATCGACGCCTCGTGCTCCACGCCCTCGAACCCGACCCTCGGGATCGGGGTCAGCACCGACTGCCAGCACGTCGTGAACCTGTACTTCCTCGGCTTCGTCCTGTCGATCGGGGGAGCGGTCATCTTGCTGCTGGTCCTGGTCGCTATGGCCAAGAGCGACCACGCCGCCCGCCGCGAGCGCGCCCGCCAGGCTCGCCAACGCCTGAGCGAGCGGCGCTCCCGGCGCGACCCGGCCTAGTCCGCCCGCCGCGGTGACGCGCGAGCGGGCCTACGGCACCTGGCCCTCGCCCCTAACGCTCGACGACCTCGTCGCCGGGTCGGTGGCCCGACGGTGGCTCAGCGCCGATCGAGACGACCTGTACTGGGTGGAGTCCGACCCCACGCGCGCGGGACGGGGCTTCGTTCGCCACCTCGGGTCCCACGAGGTCGAGCCCCGGTGGCTCTCGGAGCTCGCGGTGCGCTCGCGCGTCCACGACGTCGGGGCGCGCCCGCTGGCGGTCGGCCACGGGTGGGTCGTCGTCGTCGCGGACCACGACCAGCGCCTCTACCGGCTCCGCGCGGACCGAGCGCCCGAGGCGCTGACGTCGACTCCGCCCGCGCCGACGTCGTGGCGCCACGGCGCCCCCGCGCTCGGACCGGGTCCCACCGTGGCGGTGCTGCGCGAGGTCGAGGACCCCGGAGGCGTCCACGACGAGATCGTCCTCATCGACCCCGAGCGCCGACGCGAGACGATCGTCGCCGCCGGCCACGACTTCTTCGACGCGCCGGCGCTCTCGCCCGACGGCCGCCACCTCGCCGTCGTCGCCTGGGACGACCCGGACATGCCCTGGGACTCAACGGTGCTCATCGAGGTGGACCTCGCCGACGGGTCACACCGGGTGGTCCTGGGCGGACCCGGAGAGTCGGTGACCCAGCCCCGCTACGGGCCCGACGCCACGCTCTACGCGATCTCGGACCGCTCGGGCTGGTGGAACGTGCTCGCGCGCGTCGAGGACGCCTGGGCCGAGCTCGGGCCACTCGAGGCGGAGTTCGCTCCCCCGCCCTGGCTGGCCGGGGAGACGAGCTACGTCGCGCGCGCCGACGGCTCGGTCCTGGCCAGCTGGACGCGAGGGGGGATCGACCACCTCGGCGTGCTCACCCCCACGGGTGGTGCGACGACCCTCGAGGGGCCCTGGACCACGATCGAGGCCGTCGCCCACGACGGGTGCAGTGCCGTCCTGTCCGGGGGCCCGTACAGCCGGGACGAGGTCGTCACGCTCGACTCGCGGGGCACGACCCCGCCCCGGGTCCTCACCCCGGGCCCGCCGGGCCTGGCTAGGGGTGACGTCGCCCTCCCCGAGGTCCTCTCGGTGACGACGCCCGACGGGCCGGTCCACGCGCTCTACTACCCCCCGACCAACGCCGAGGCCGTCGGCCCGCGAGGCGAGGCGCCCCCGGCCCTGCTGCACGCCCACAGCGGTCCCACTCGGCGCGCGCCGGCCCAGTACGACCCCGGGATCCAGTTCTGGACGACCCGCGGCTACGCCTACCTCGACGTCAACTACGCCGGCAGCTCGGGGTTCGGACGGGCGTACCGCGAGCGGCTGCGCGGGCGCTGGGGCGTCGTCGACGTCGAGGACTGCGCGGCGTGCGTCGCGTGGTGCGCCGAGCGCGGGCTGATCGATCCGGCCCGCGTCGTCTCGATCGGCTCGAGCGCGAGTGGCGTCACGACCCTCGGCCTCGCCCGACGCGGCGTCGTGGCGGCGGCGGCGCTGCGCTACCCCGTGACCGACCTGCGCCAGCTCGCGCGCGCCACGGCGCGCTTCGAGGCCCACTACCTCGAGGGACTCGTCGGTCCCCTCCCCGGCGCCGACGCCCTCTACCGCGAGCGCTCGGCCGTCGCCTTCGCCCACGAGCTCACCACTCCCCTCGCGCTCTTCCACGGCACGAGGGACGAGGTCGTCCCCCTCGAGCAGTCCCTCGCCCTCGCCGCGGCGCTCGACGCGCGCGGGGTGCCCCACTGCCTCGTCGTCGTCGAGGGCGAGGGTCACGGCTTTCGGGACCCGGCCACCTGGCGGCGCGAGGCCGCGATCGAGGTCGCCTTCTTCACCCGCGTGCTCGGCCTGGGCCCCTTCGACGAGGGCCTCGGGGTCGGGATCCGCCACGCCGGCGCGCTCGCGCCCCTGGCCTAGGTCAGATGCACGCCTAAGAACGCGTCGATCCGGGCCCAGGCGTCGCGCGACGCCTCGGGGTCGGGACCGACCCCGCCCACGCGCAACAAGGGCCGCAGCCACGCCGGGCCGGCCATCGCGTCGTTCAAAAAGGAGTGGCCGGCCGAGGGGTACTCGGTCACGTCGTGGTCGATCCCGAGGCGCTCGAGGGCGGCCTCTAGTCGCGCGGCGGCGCCGCGCAACGATCGGTCCCGTCCGCCGTAGGAGGCGACGATCGGGCAGGCGCCCGCGAGAGCGGTGTCGAGGTCCTTGGGCAGCTGGCCGTAGTTGACGGCCGCCGCGTCGAAGCCGCGCGGGGCCGCCAAGAGCGCGAACGCGCCGCCCATGCAGAACCCGAGCACCCCGACGCGCCCCGTGGACCACGGCGCCTCGGCCAGCCAGCGACGGCCCGCCTCGACGTCGGCGAAGGGTCGCCCCACTCCGCTCGCCACCGCGCGGAAGATCGTCGTGAGGCACCGCCGGGCCCCACCGTCGGAGTAGAGATCGAGCGCGAGCGTCGCGTAGCCGAGCGCGGCCAGTCGGCGCGCCTGACGGGTCATGACCTCGTCGAGGCCGAAGACCTCGTGGATCATCACGACCCCGGGCCAGGGCCCGTCGCCCTCGGGGAGGGCGAGACGTGCGCGCAGGACCCGCGAGCCGCCGAGCGCCCGGGCCCCGTCGGACAGGTCGACCTCCTCCACGCCGCCACGCTAGGGGAGCGAACCGGGCCCTTCGCCCCTAGCCCGGGGTCCCGCACCGGCGCTGTGATGCTAGAGAGGGTCGAAGGAGGTCCCCCTGAGCTCGCACGCGAACCACCCCGACGCCATCGGCCCGACCCCCTACCCCCACGATCTCGAGGGCGCGATCGCCACGCGCGACGGCCGCTCCCTGGCGGTGCGCCCGATCCGCCCGAGCGACGCCGAGCGCCTGGTGGACTTTCACCGCCGTCTGTCGGCCGACTCGATCTACCGTCGCTACTTCTCCCTGCACAGCGAGCTCAGCCCCGACGAGGTCGCCCACCTGACCACCGTGGACTACCGTGAGCGCCTGGCTCTCGTGGTCGTCGAGGACGAGGCGCTCGTGGCGGTCGGCCGCTTCGACCGCTACCCCGACTCGACCACGGCCGAGGTGGCCTTCGTCGTGCTCGACTCCCACCAGCACCAGGGCCTCGGCCTCGCACTGCTCGAGCGACTCGCCGACGCGGCGTGGGCCCGCGGCGTCGAGGCGTTCACGGCCTCGACGCTCGCGACGAACCGAGACATGCTGGCCGTCTTCTACGACTCGGGGTTCGTCGTCGAGGTCGTCCACGACGCCGAGGAGATCGAGGTGCGCTTCGCCCTCGAGCCGACCTCCGCGGTGCGGGCCCGACGGGCCGAGCGGCGCGACCGCTCCGGTGAGCCGGGGTCGGCGTGAGCCGCCTCGTCCTCAACGCCGACTACGGTGCCCAGGCCCACGAGGAGGCCGGCCACCCCGAGCGCCCGGCGCGCGCCACGGCCGCCCGCGCGGGCGTCGCCGACCTCCACCTGGGCGACGACCTCGTCGTGGTGGGACCGCGCGCCGCCCGGCGCGAGGAGCTCGTCCGAGTCCACGCCGCCGGCTACCTCGACGAGCTCGGGGCCTTCTGCTACGGCGGGGGCGGCGATCTCGACCCCGACACCTACGCCACCGCCGACTCCTGGTCGATCGCGGTCCAGGCCGCCGGCGCGGGGCTCGCCGTCGTCGACGCGCTCGCTCAGCGCGGCGACGGCGTGGGCTTCGTCGTGACTCGACCCCCGGGGCACCACGCCCTCGCGGACCGCGCCATGGGCTTCTGCCTGCTCAACAACATCGCGGTCGCCGCGGCCCACCTGATCGACGCCGGCGAGCGCGTGGTCATCGTCGACTGGGACGTCCACCACGGCAACGGCACCCAGTCCATCTTCTGGGATGAGCCCCGCGTGCTCTACGTCTCGACCCACCAGTGGCCGCTCTACCCGGGCTCGGGCACCCCGGCCGAGGTCGGCGGACCGCGGGCCCTCGGGCGCACCCTCAACCTGCCCCTGCCCCCGGGGGCGACCGGTGACGCGGCGCGCCGGGCGCTCGAGGCGGCCGCCCCGATCGTCGAGTCGTTCGAGCCGACCTGGGTCCTCGTCTCGGCGGGCTTCGACGCCCACCGGGCCGACCCGCTGGCCGACCTCGCCCTCACGAGCGGGGACTTCGCGGCCCTCGCGTCGCTCGCCGGGAGCTTCGCGCCGGGGCCGGGCCGGGTCGCCCTCTTCCTCGAGGGCGGCTACGACCTCGAGGCCCTGCGCGCGTCGACGACCGCGAGCCTCTCGGCGCTGCTCGGCGAGCCCTCGACCGACGAGGCGCCCACGAGCGGCGGGCCCGGCGCCGAGGCGGGGCCCGCGGCGCTCGAGCAGTTCTGGCGCACCCTCGAGGTGCTCGCCTCGAGCGAGGAGGACGCGACGTGACCCGATCAATCGCCGTCGGCTTCGACGGCTCACCCAGCGCGACGCGCGCCCTGCGCGTCGCGCTCGCCCTAGCCCGAGACGCCGGGGCCACGACGTGGGTCCTGCACGCCCGGGGGATGCTCGAAGAGCGCGCCACGGAGTCGTCGACACCCGCGGTCGTGTCGGAGACGGTGACCGAACTTGGCCTCGACCCCGAGCGCGTGCACTGGCGGGTCGAGGACGGCGACCCCTGCTCGGTGCTGCTGCGCAGCGTCGCCCCGCCGGTCGAGGCCGAGATCCTCGTGGTGGGACGGCGCGGACACGGCCACCCCGAAGGACTCCTGCTGGGATCGACCAGCCTCCAGCTCGTCGAGCACGCGCACGTGCCGGTCGTCGTCGTACCCTCACCGCTCGACGAGTAGGCGTTGCTACGCTTGCCCGGATGTCTCCGGCGACTCGGGTGGGTAGGCGCCGCGGTGCCCCCCGGGTCGCGAGCGTGTCACTGGTGCTGGCCGCCCTCGCCGTCCCCCTGATCGGGTCGGTCCCCGCGGCGGCCCAGACCCCGCCCCCGGCCTGCTCCTCGAGCCACCTGTCGAGCTTCGACTACGGCCAGGTCAAGCGCACGACCAAGTACGTGACCGTCGTCTACGTCAACACCTCGCCCGACGTGTGCGTGCTGCGCGGCTACCCCGACGTCGTCATGTTCGGCCCCCGCGGGCCGATCCACAGCACCCAGCGCGACGTCTTCCCCGCCTCGAACAAGACCGTCGTCCTGCCCCCCAACGGCGAGGCCGGCTTCGTCCTGTGGTTTCGCGACGTCCCGCTCCCCGGGGTCGACCCGGCGACCGGCTGCGCGCGCGCACTCAACCTGCACGCGACCATCGCCACGAGCGGCCCGGCCGACCTCACGGTCCAGTTCGCGGTGAACCTCGCGCTGTGCAACGACGCGCACTTCCTCGTCACCGCCCTCCAGCACGGCGTGCCCAAGCCCTAGGGTCAGCCCCCCGCCATCGACTCAGGCCAGGCGCTCGACGAGGTGGTTGGCTCCGTCCACCACGATCGTCGCCCCGTGGACGTAGCGCGCCCCGGGCATCGCGAGGAACGCCACCACGGCGGCGACCTCCTCGGGTCGCGCGGCGCGGCCCATCGGCGATGCGACCGACGCGATGCGCTCTTCGGGTGGCTGGGTGTCCGTCGCGACCCACCCGGGTGCGACGGCGTTCACCGTCACGCCACGCTCCGCCACCTCGAGCGCGAGGGTCCGGGTGAGTCCGACGACCCCCGCCTT
>DASSZS010000042.1:0-14830 GCA_035702745.1 Acidimicrobiales bacterium
TCATCGCCCCGGCGAGGATCCCCCCGCCGTAGGCTCCCCACTGCATCGCGCAGAACCCCTGGACGAGCCCGAGGGGCTCGAGGCCCATAGAGAGACAGGCCGAAAAGTCCGCGACGCTGAGCCCCGAGGAGAAGGGCCCCCCGGCGAGGCGCCGCTCGGCCGCCTCGGGCAGGTCGCTCGCCGGCGCCATCAGCGGTCGAGCGAGATGATGGTGACGGGCCTCGGGAGGTCGACGGGGTCGGTGCCCTTGGTGACGGCCGTGCCCAGGGCGAGGAACTCGATGGTGTGCGAGCCCCACTGGTGGGACTTCTCCTCGAGGCGCACCCCCACGATGCCCGAGGCGCCCAGGCGGGTCGCCTCGTCCTGCATGCGGGTCATCGCGAGCTCGCGGGCCTCGTAGAGGGCCTGGGTGAAGTTGGGGAGTTCGACGTTCTGCCCGGTGGTCGAGAGCGTCTGGCCGAGCCCGCGGTGGGCGATGTGGTAGACGCACGTGCCCATCACGAGCCCCTGGGGGGCGTAGCCCGTCGAGTGCAGCGTCCAGAAGTCTTGACCCGAGAGGTCCGAGGTGAAGGGCTTGCCCAGGGCGTTGCGCCGCGAGACGCCGTCCTCGGCCTTCACGGCGGTGCCCACCGCGATGAACTCGGCGGCGTCCTTGCCCCACTCGTAGTAGTTGACGTCGAGGCGTACCCCGACCACGCCGTCGGCGCCGAGCTCGGCCGCCTCCTCCTCCATGCGGGTCATGGCGAGCTCGCGGGCGTTGTACATCGCCTCGGTGAGCTTGGTGAGCTCCTGGCTCTGGCTCCACTTACGGGTCTGGATCCCGGTGTGGTAGATCGATGAGCCCATGACGAACCCCACCGGGTGGAAGCCGATCTCTTTGATGAGGAGGAACTCATTCACCGAGAGGTCCGAGGTGAAGAGCCCTCGCTCGAGCTCTTCGAGTCGGTGCTCGGTCGCTTCGGGCAGGTCGTTGGGTACGTCGCTCACGTGGATCCTCCGATGACGATGTTCTCGAGGGCCCGTCGCGTGCTCTCGCTGTGGACGGCCTCGTCGCGCAGCGCGCCGAGCAGTCGGACGAGCCACGCGTCGGTGTCGAGGGTCTCGGTGCGGATGCGGATCCCGCCCGAGGTGTGCGCGACGACACAGCGCAGCGTCGAGCCCTCGACGAACGCGTCGAAGGCGTCGGCCCCGAGGATGATGTGCAGGGCGGTGATCGCCTCGCCGTGGCGCAGCCGCCCGCCCGAGCGCTCGATGCGCAGACGATCGCCCAACGTGTCGCCCAGCTGGGCGCACAGCGCCTTCACCAGGGCCTGGACGTCAGGGGCGTTGGAGCGCAGCGTCGCGGCGGCCAGGGCGAGGTCGTACGAATCGTCCGCGGGCGCCATCGTCGGCCACCTTACAGTTGGACCCCGTTCGAGGGGCCTCGCCCGAGGGGCTCACGGGTGGGGCGACGAGCGCGCGGTGGCTTCGAGACGAGTGCGCACGGCCCGGGTAAGTCCCTCGACGACCCGGACGTAGGAGTGCTCGACCATCTCGTCGAGCACCTCGTCGGGCACGGTGCCGTCCAGGCGCACCGTGTTCCAGTGGTCCTTGTTGAGGTGGTACCCGGGGGTGACGGCCGAGAACTCGTCGCGCAGCTCGAGGGCGAGCGCGGGGTCGCACTTGAGCGAGACCTCGGGCGCCTCGGGGTCGCCCCCGAGGATCGCGAAGATTTTGCCCGCGACCTTATAGACGTCCACCCCGGGGCCGAAGGGGTTCTCCTGGGTCGCCTCGGGGAAGCTGAGGAGGAAGGCGGCGAGGGCCGCCTCGCGCGACTCTCCGGCGCCACGGCGTCGGGGGGTCATCGAGCGCTGCGGGTCGGGGCGGCGAGGATCACCTCGACGAGGTCGGCGGGTCGCGAGAGCATGGGACAGTGCGCGCTCTCGAGCGTGACCGTCTCGTCACAGCGCGCGGCGAGCAGCTGCTGTAAGAGCGGGTCGATCGCCGCGTCGTGGGTGCAGACCACGTAGGTCCTGGGCACCTCGACCGGCGGGGCCGTGCGGGGGCTGCGAAAGCTGGCCAGGGTCTGGGTCGAGAGGTTGGCGAGGGCCCACTCGGCGACGGCCTCGTCGCAGTCGGCGTAGAGCGCCTCGCGGGCGAGGTCGGGGTCGAGCGAGAGGATCCCCGCCTCGTGGCGGGTCGCCTCGTCGAGCCGGGTGCGCCCGGGCACCCGGCGCACGCACTCGTAGGCGCTCTCGCCGGGCTCGGGCACCAGGGCGGCCACGTCGATCAGACCGACGAGGCCCGCCACCTCGGGCGCGGCCTCGGCGATCACGGCCCCGGCGTAGCTGTGCCCGACGAGCACCACGGACCCCAAGGACGCGGTTGCGGCCACGACCTCGTCGGCGTCGTCGCGCAGGAACGTCTCGGAGTGGGCTCCCGTCGTCGCGCTCGGCAGGTCGAGCGCGACCCAGGCGACGCCGCGCCGGTCGAGCTCCTCGCCCACGAGGCGCCAGCACCACGCGCCGTGGTAGGCGCCGGGTACGAGGACGTAGGTCGGCTCGGTCATGGTCCTCCTCGTCGCGGCGACGCTGCGCGACTCCGTAGAATGTTCCAATGAACAGGCCCTTCGACGTTACCGCCGTCGAGACGAAGTGGCAGAGCCGGTGGCTCGACGAGGGGACCTACCAGGTCGACAACGACGACCCCCGGGAGCGCTACTACGCGCTGTGCATGTACCCCTACCCCTCGGGGGCGGCGCACCAGGGCCACATCCGCAACTACACCTTCGGCGACGTGCTGGTCCGCTACCAGACGATGCGGGGCCGGGCCGTCCTGTCGCCCTTCGGCTTCGACTCCTTCGGCCTGCCGGCCGAGAACGCCGCGATCAAAGACGGCAGCCACCCCCGGGTCTTCACCGAGGCGCGCATCAAGGAGCTGAAGAGCTCGGTCATCCGCATGGGCGCGGTCTACGACTGGCGCCGCGAGGTGCGCAGCCACGACCCCGAGTACATCCGCTGGAGCCAGGCCATCTTCCTCGCCTTCTACGAGGCCGGCCTGGCCTACCGGGCCGACGGCGCGGTCAACTGGTGCCCCGGGTGCCTCACCGTGCTCGCCAACGAGCAGGTGCTCGCCGACGGGACGTGCGAGCGTTCGGGCGACACCGTCGAGCGGCGACTCCTCGAGCAGTGGTACTTCAAGATCACCGACTACGCCGAGGAGCTCCTGGCCGACCTCGACGGCCTGGGCTGGCCCGAGCGGGTCAAGACCATGCAGCGCAACTGGATCGGCCGCAGCGAGGGCGTCGAGTTCGACCTGCCGGTCCTCGGCCGCGACGACCTGGCGATCCGGGTCTTCACGACCCGGCCCGACACCGGCTTCGGGGTGACCTACGCGGTGCTCGCCCCCGAGCACCCCCTGGTCGAGGCGCTCACGACCGAGGCCCAGCGCGCGGGCGTCGCCGAGATCGTCGAGCGCGCCGCGGTCACCAACGAGATCGACCGGACCTCGTCCTCCGAGGCGGGGGTTGGGCTCGACAAGCGCGGCGCCTTCACCGGCAGTCACGTCGTCAACCCCTTCACCGGCGAGGCCGTGCCGGTCTACGTCGCCGACTACGTGCTGGTCAACTACGGCACCGGTGCGATCATGGCCGTGCCCGGGGAGGACCAGCGCGACTACGACTTCGCCCTCGTGCACGGCCTGCCGGTCGTGCGCACCGTCGCCCCGCCCGAGGGCTTCGGCGAGGGCCCCTACACCGGGGACGGCCCGCACATCAACTCGGGCTTCCTCGACGGCCTCGACACGGCGGCGGCGAAGGAGCGGGCCGCCGCGTTCCTCGAGCGCGAGGCGAATGGAGTGCGCAGCGTGAAGTACCGCCTGCGCGACTGGCTCGTCTCGCGCCAGCGCTTCTGGGGCTGTCCGATCCCCATCGTCTACTGCGAGCGCGACGGGGTCGTCGCCGTGCCCGTCGACCAGCTCCCGGTGCTCGCCCCCGACGACGTCGTGATGGAGCGCTCCGGCCAGAGCCCGCTCGCGACCCACGAGGGCTTCCTCCACACGACCTGTCCGACGTGCGGGGGCCCGGCCCGGCGCGAGACCGACACGATGGACACCTTCACCGACTCCTCGTGGTACTTCCTGCGCTTCGCCGACCCCTTCACCCCGGATAGGCCCTTCGACCCGGCGGCCGTCGCCCGGTGGATGCCGGTCGACTTCTACATCGGCGGGATCGAGCACGCGATTCTCCACCTGATGTACGCGCGCTTCTACACCAAGGCCCTGGTCGACCTGGGCTGGGCGGACGGGGTGGCGCGCGAGCCCTTCCAGCGGCTCTTCACCCAGGGCATGATCCGCCTCGGCGGGACCAAGATGTCCAAGTCCAAGGGCAACCTCGTCACCCCCGAGCCCTACTTCCCGACCGTGGGCGCCGACGGGCTGCGCCTCTTCCACCTCTTCGTCGGGCCGCCGGCCGACGACTTCGACTGGGACTCCCAGACCGAGGAGGTCATCGAGGGCTGCGCGCGCTTCATCGACCGCGTCTGGCGGCTCTGGCACCACGAGGACGTGACCTTCCACGACGGACCCGACGAGGTCGACGCCGAGCTGCGCCGGCTCACGCACCGCACCATCGACAAGGTCACGCGCGACTTCGACCGGTGGAGCTACAACACGGCCGTGGCGGCCCTCATGGAGCTCTACAACGCCCTCTCGCGCCGGGCCCGCTCCGCCGAGGGGATTGAGCGGGCCACCCTCGACGAGGCCCTCGAGGCGATGGTCCTGCTCCTCGCGCCGATCACCCCCCACGTCACGGCCGAGCTCTGGGAGGAGCGCTACCCCGAGCGCGCGAGCGTCCACGTCCAGCCCTGGCCCGTGGCCGACCCCGCGCTGCTCGTCGAGGAGTCGGTGACGATGGTCGTTCAGGTGAACGGCAAGGTCCGGGCCCGCCTCGAGGTGGCGCCCTCGATCGACGAGGCCGAGGCGATCGCCGCGGCGCTGCGCGCGCCGGCGGTGGCCGCGGCGCTCGGGGGCCACGAGCCGAGCCGGGTGGTCGCCCGGGCGCCCCGGCTCGTCAACGTCATCCCCTGATGGCCGGGCGCGGCGCGCGCGCGGCGCTCGAGGTCGTCGTCGAGCCGCCGCGCTTCGACCGGCCCGAGGTGGAGATCCGCGCGTCGGCGCGGCGCACCAAGACCGGCACGGCCCACTGGGCCGGGAGTCGCATCGTCGTGCAGATCCCCGCGCGCATCCGCGGGCGCGAGCGGCGGGCCTTCGTCGACGAGCTCGTCGAGCGCCTGCTCACCCAGCGGCCCCAGAACGCGGCGGGCGACGCGGCCCTAGAGGAGCGCTGCCGGGTGCTGGCTGAGCTCTACAACGACGGGGTGCGACCGAGCGCCGTGCGCTGGGTGGCCAACCAGCGCAGCCGCTGGGCCTCGTGCTCGCCCGACACCCGCGAGATCCGGGTCTCGTCGCGCCTGCGCCAGTGCCCGGAGTGGGTTATCGACGCCGTCTTGGTCCACGAGCTCGCCCACCTCCAGGTGGTCGAGCACTCGGCCGAGTTCCACGCCATCGCCGGGCGCCACCCCCGCCAGGGCGACAGCGCCCTCTTCCTCGAGGGCTACGCGCTGGGACTCGGGCTGCGCGTCGAAGAGGGCGACGTCGACTAGCCCTGCTCGCCGCGCAAGAACCGCTCCAACTCGGCCGCGAGCTCCTCGCCGCTGGGCAGCTCCTCGCCGAGCGAGGTCCCCTCGCTCTGGTCGGCCGCGGCCTCGAGGCGCTGGACCATCGAGGCATGCTCGGGGTTGTTCGCGATGAGGTCGTCCACGCGTCGACGCGCGTCGTCGGCGAGGGCCCGCAGGGCCGAGCTGTCGAGGCTGAGCCCGCTCACCTTGGCCAGGGCGTCGATCAGGGCGGCCGAGGCCTGGGGGTAGGGGAGGGTCGAGACGTAGTGGGGCACCCGAGCCCACAGCGTGAGGACCTCGATGTCGGCCTCGGCGAAGGCGAGCTCCAGGGCCGCCCCGATGCCCGCGGGCACCTCGATCTCGCCCTCGACCCGGTCGATGGAGCTGAGCAGGCCGGCGCTGCGCGCCGGGGCCGTGCCGATCACCCGCACCGGGCGGGTGTGGGGTGCGGGGGCCGGGAAGGCGCCGAGTCCCACCACCAGGCGACAGTCGAAGCGCCCGGCCACGTCGACCACGGTGTCGACGAAGTCGCTCCAGTGGAAGTCGGGCTCGGGCCCGACGAGGAAGAGCACGTCGGCCCCGTCGCGGTCGGTGCCGTAGCGCAGGTGGATCTCGGGCCAGGTCAGCTGGGTCGTCACCCCGTCGACGATGCGCACGACCGGCCGTCGGGCCCGCTGGTCGATGAAGTGCTCGGTGTCGAAAGTGGCGATGACCTCGGTCGGCACCGACTCGAGCAGGGTGGCGCTGGCGGTGGCCGCGGCCGCGCCGGCGTCGATCCAGCCGTCGAGGCCCACCACGAGGACGGGCTGGTCGAGGTCGGGGTCGGCGAGGAAGATCACCCGGTCGTAGATCTCGTCGTCCATCATCTCTCCAGGGTCGCTAGCGCCAGGTCGGCGAGGAGGGCCACGTGGGCGGGGAAGCCGTCCACGCTACCGGCGTCGCCCGCGGTCGCGCCCGCGCGGTAGCGGGCGAAGACGCCCTGGAGGATGCAGGCCAGCCTCCAGTAGGCGAACGCCTGGTAGTAGGCGACGCGGCTGAGGTCGAGGCCGCTCGCGCGCGCGTAGGCCGCCGTCACCTGCGCGCGGGTCATGAACCCCGGCGCCGTGGTGGGGGCGACCCCGAGCAGGGCGGCCGCGGGGTCGCTCGGCTCGGCCCAGTAGCACAGCAGCGTGCCGAGGTCGGCCAGCGGGTCCCCGAGGGTGCAGATCTCCCAGTCGAGGATCGCGCGCACCGTGCCCTCGGGGGCGAGGACGGTGTTGTCGAGCCGGTAGTCCCCGTGCACGACCGAGACCCGCTGGGCCGGCGGGACCGCCTCGCCCAGGCGGTCAGCGACCTCGAGGACGCGGTTCTCGAGGTCGGCTCCGGGGACCCGGGTCTGCTCGAACTGGGTGCGCCAGCGCTTGAGCTGGCGCTCGACGTAGCCGTCGTGGCGCGCGAGGTCGCCGAGCCCGGCCGCCTCGGGCGCGAGAGCGTGCAGTCCGGCGAGCGTCGTGGCCAGGTGCTCGCCGATGGCGTGGCGGGCCCCTTCGTCAAAGGCCGCGAGCGCGCCCGCGCGGTCGCGCACGACGACGCCCTCGACGAACTCCATCACGTAGAAGGGTGCGCCGGTGACCCCCTCGTCCTCACAGAGCGCGAGGGGCCGGGCGACGGGCACCCCGAGGGGGAAGAGGCCCGAGATGATCCGGAACTCCCGGGCCACGTCGTGGGCGGTGGGCAGGACGTGGCTGAGGGGCGGTCGGCGCAGCGCCACCACGGTGCCCCGGGCGTCCTCGACGCGATAGGTCAGGTTCGAGCGGCCGCCGGCGATGAGGGTGGCGCTGATCGGGCCCGCGAGACCGAGCGCGCCCTCGAGCCAGGTGGCGACGCGGCCCTCGTCGAGACCCGTCGGACCCCCCATGGTCGGAGGCTAACAGCGCCGCTCGACCCCTTCGTCGCGCGAGCCCCGCCGTTAGGCTCGTGCCGTGCTTGACGTGACCGACGCCACTTTCTCCACCGACGTCATCGAACGCTCAGCGAGCGTGCCGGTCGTCGTCGACCTCTGGGCCGCGTGGTGCGGGCCGTGCAAGACCCTCGGTCCGATCCTCGAGAAGGTCGTCGCCGAGACCGGCGGCGCGGTCGAGCTCGCCAAGGTCGACGTCGACGCCAACCCCATGGTCGCCCAGGCCTTCCAGGTCCAGTCGATTCCGGCCGTCTTCGCCCTGCGCGACGGGCGGGTCGTCGACTCCTTCGTCGGGGCCCTGCCCGAGGCGGCCGTGCGCGAGTTCGTCGCCGCCCTCGCGCCCGGGGCCACCGCCACCGAGCGGCTCGTCGAGCGCGGCGACGAGGCGAGCCTGCGCGAGGCGCTCGAGCTCGACCCCCAGAACCAGGCGGCCGGCGTCGCCCTGGGGGACCTGCTGCGCCAAGCGGATCGGCTCGACGAGGCCGAGGCCGTGCTCGCGCCCTTCGCCCACACCCTCGAGGGCAAGACGGTGCTCGCGCGCCTGCGCCTGCAGCGCCAGGGGGTGAGCCTCGAGGGCGACCTCGACCTGTTGCTCGAGCACCTGCTCGACCAGGCCGGCTCGAGCGAGGGGGCCCGGGCCCAGCTGCTCGAGGTGCTCGACGCGCTCGGACCCGAGGACCCGCGCTACGTGGCCTTTCGGCGCCGCCTGGCCAGTCGCCTGTACTAGTGCGTCACCACGTCGTCGGGGACCTCCCCTTCGCCCTCGGCCCGCACGTCTATAACCTCGCGACGCGCGCGCTCGTGATGGGGATCTTGAATCGCACGCGCGACTCTTTTTATCCTCCCGCCGCCACCTTCGAGCTCGACGACTTCCTCGCCCGGGCCGAGGCGCTCGTCGCGGCCGGGGCCGACCTGCTCGACGTCGGCGGGGTGAAGGCCGGGCCCGGCGCGGAGGTGGGTGAGGCCGAGGAGCTCGAGCGCGTGGTGCCGGCGATCGAGGCCCTCGTCGCGCGCTTTGACGTGCCGGTCTCGGTCGACACCTGGCGCGCCGGGGTCGCCGAGGCGGCCTTCGCCGCCGGGGCGTGGCTCGGCAACGACATCAGCGGCTTCGCCGACGCCCGCTACCTCGAGGTGGCGGCCCGCGCCGGCGCCTCGGTCGTGGCGACCCACATCCGCCTCGCCCCGCGCGTGCCCGACCCCGACCCCCACTACGACGACGTGACCGCGAGCGTCGCGGACTTCCTCATCGAGCGGCGCGCGCGGGCCCTCGCCGCCGGGATCGGCCCCGAGCGGGTGGTGCTCGACGCCGGCCTCGACCTCGGCAAGGCGAGCGCCCACTCGCTCACCTTGTTGCGCGACTCACCGACGCTCGCCGCACTGGGTTCGCCCCTGCTGCTCTCGGCCTCGAACAAGACCTTCCTCGGGGACCTCTTCGCCCTGGCGGTGACCGAGCGGCGCGAGGCCTCCCTGGCGGCCGTCGCCCTCGGGGTGACGGGGGGGTGTCGTATCCTGCGGGTCCATGACGTGGCCGGGACGGTGCGGGTGCGCGACACGCTCGCGGCCCTAGAGGAGGCGGCCCGGTGACTTCGAGCGTCTGCGTGGTCGGCACCGACGCCACGATGGTCTACGACGTGCTGCACCGGGTCCTCGACGAGGCCCTCGCCGGGCTCGACCCGGCCGTCGCCCTCGAGGACTTCACGGCCCGCGACGCCACCGGATCGTCGGGCGAGTCGGTGGTGCCCGCGGTGCTCGAGGCCCTCTACACCCCGGCCTTCCTCGTCGAGCGCCGGGTCATCGCCCTGCGCGAGGCCCAGGCGCTCACCGCGAGCGAGTCGGCGGCCCTCCTCGAGTGGATGGCCGCCCCCACGCCGGCGACGGTGCTCGTGGTCGCGGTCGTCGGGGCGAAGTCGAACCGCCTCGTCAAGGCGGCGGCTCAGGTCGTCGACGTCGCGGTGGGCTCGCGCGCGAGCGAGCGGGCCGCCTTCGTGCGCACCACCTTCGAGAGCTACCGGGTCAGCGTCGAGTCGGCCACCGCCCAGGAGGTGGCCGCCGTGGTGGGCGACGACGTGGCCCGGGTCGACGCGCTCGCGCGCACCCTGAGCTCGATCTACGGCAGCGCGCCGCTGCGCTTCGAGCACGTCGCGCCCTACCTCGGCGACGCCGGGGACGTGCCGGCCTGGGACCTCACCGACGCGATCGACGCCGGCGACGCGGCCCGGGCCATCGAGGTGGCCCGCCGCATGCTGGCCTCGCGGCGCCGCTCGGGGCTTCAGCTCATCGCCGTGCTCGAGCGCCACTACCTCAGCGTGGCCCGCCTCGAGGGCTCCGAGGCCACCACGAAGGAGGCCGCGGCGGCACTGCTCTCGATGAACCCCTACCCGGCCGGCAAGGCGCTGGCGGTGGCCAACCGTCTCGGCGCGACCCGCGTCGCCCAGGCGGTCGCCTGGCTGGCCGAGGCCGACCTGGCCCTAAAGGGCGGGGCGAGCTACGGGGGGCGCGACCTCGAGAGCGACCTCGACCTCACCGAACTGACGGTGATCGAGGTGCTGGTGGCGCGCCTGGCGCGCCTGTCGGCCGGCGCCCGGCGGCGCTAGCTACTGCTCGGCGCGCAGCGCGTTGATCCGCTTCATCAGGCCGCTCTTGCGGTTGGCGGCCTGGTTCTTGTGGATGACGCCCTTGGCGGCGGCCATGTCGATGCGCTTGACGGCGAGGCGCAAGGTGGCCGCCTCGTCCTCGCTGCCCAGGGCGGCCACGGCGTTCTTCGTGCGAGTGCGCAACTCGCTCTTCACGGCCTTGTTGCGCAGACGGGCCGCTTCGTTCTGTCGGTTGCGCTTGATCTGGCTCTTGATGTTCGCCACGGGAGTCCTCGAAGTCGGTCGCGCCTTCGCGCGGGCCGGACAATCCTAGCAGAGCCCCCGGCTAGCCCTTCGCCCGGGTGGTCGTCGTCGTGGGGATCGGGGTGGCCGGTCCGGTCCCGGCGGCGTTGCAGGCCCGCGGGTCCCAGGGCTGGAGGCTGGGGTTGATCACGCTCGGCGCGCTGAAGGCGCTGTTGGTGCGCACCCCGGGCGGGTCGACGACGGTGATGGCCGTCGCGCTGGTCGTCGTGGTGTGGCCCGCGTGGCTCGTCGTCGTGGTGCGCCCGGCCGGGCTCAGGGGCTTCACGGTGAGGTCGGTGCCCGCCTGGACGGTCACGAGTGAGCCGGGACGCACCATCGCGGGGTCGTAGCCGAGGATCGCCGGTCCCTCGAGCTGGTTCAAGACGGCCTGGGCGGCCGCGAGCGAGGGGCTCGTCCAGTTGGCGTTGGTCGGCGGGCGCGGACCGCCGTACCAGACGACCGACTCGGCGATCGGTCCGACCGGGGTCGTCGTCACCGAGTTCGTGACGTCAAAGCCGTGGCGGCGCAGCCCGGCCGTCACCAGGGTCCCCTCGCTGGCAACGCCCGAGCCGTTCTCGACCGCGACGCGCACCGCGTGGGGGTTGGGCAGGGGCTTGCCGGTGAAGGAGTCGACGCCCTCGGGGATGCCCAGGATCTTGTCGACGGTCGCCACGCCGCTCGGCTGGACGGGGAAGACCACCGAGCCGTAGTAGTAGCCCTGGTAGAGGAGAGACCCCGACTGGACGGTGAGGACCGGGTAGGTCAGCTGCAGCACCGAGGAGATCGAGGTGTGGGCGAACTCCTGGGCCAGGTGGACCATCGTGCCCTCGGCGAAGCCGCTGTCGACGGTGAGGTCGGGCAGCACCGCCTGGGCCAGGCGCTGGTCGGTGATCGGGTTGGAGAGGCCCCGCGCGGCGATCTGCGCGGCGATCACGCGCAAGAACTCGTGGGTGCGCCGAATCCGCGCCAGGTCCGACAGCCCCTCCTGGGGCCAGGTGTGGGGGTTGTGGTTGTTCGGGTTGGGCTGGATCTGCAGGTGGCGCGCGCGCACGACCTGCAGGGCGTGGTAGCCGTTGAGGAGCCGGCACCCGGGGCGCTCGATGTTGAGCCCCGACTCGGCGTCGTAGATCGGGATGGGGAAGTACATCCGCACCCCGCCCAGTGCGTTCACCACGCTCGCGAAGGTGTCGAAGTTGAGCTCGATGTAGTGGTTGATCGGGATCGCGAAGTCCTCCTCGATCGCCGCCACGAGCTGGCTCGGGCCCTGGTAGAGGGCGGCGTCGATCTTGTTGGGACCGGTCGTGCGCGCGTTGGGGGTGAACAGGTCGCGCGGGATCGAGAGCAGCGAGGCCGTGTGGTTGCCCGTGTCGAGGTGCAAGATCATGTCGATGTCGGCGTTCACCCCGGTCACGCCCGCCGAGCACAGGCCGTAGGCCTTGTTCTGGACCGCGAGTCCGCAGCGCGTCGTCGAGCCGATGAGCAGGATGTTGATCTGCTGGCCCGAGCTCTGCAGGTTGTGCACCGTCTCGCGGTGCACCAGGGAACCCAGGTAGTAGTAGTCGCCCACGACACCGGCCACGATCAACACGACGACGACCCCGAGGGTGAGCAGCGTGCGGCGCACCCAGCGCCGCCGCCGGCGCGAGCGTCCGCTCCGTCGTGGGGCCCCGCGGCCCGACGCGCGCGTCGGACGTGGGGCGCTCGGCCCCCCGGTGCGCTCGTCGATGGCCTGACCCAGGCGCACCAGGCGATGCTCGTTGGGCAGCGCGCGCGACCCTTCGGGACGGTGCGGGTCTCGGGGCCGGGCCACCGGACAAGCGTAGTGAGCGGCGCGACCCGCGACGTGGCGCAGGGGGTCCCGGCGGGGGCGCCCGGTAGCCTCTAGTGACCGTGACCGAGCCCGTCGACCCGCGCACCATCCGCAACCTGAGCGTCATCGCCCACATCGACCACGGCAAGTCGACCCTCTCGGATCGGATCCTCGAGATCACCGGGGCCGTCGACCCCCGCCTGATGCGGGCCCAGTACCTGGATTCGATGGAGATCGAGCGCGAGCGCGGGATCACCATCAAGGCCCAGAACGTTCGGGTCCGCTACCGCGACCACCTGATCCAGCTGATCGACACCCCGGGCCACGTCGACTTCGGCTACGAGGTCTCGCGCTCGCTGGCCGCCTGCGAGGGGGCGGTGCTGCTCGTCGACGCCAGTCAGGGCATCCAGGCCCAGACGCTCGCCAACTGCTACCAGGCCCTCGAGCACGACCTGGCGATCGTGGCCGTGCTCAACAAGATCGACCTGCCCGCGGCCGACCCGGCGCGCTGTCGCGACGAGCTCGAGCGGGTCCTCGGGATCCCCGGGGCCGAGGTCCTCGAGATCTCGGCCAAGACCGGGGCGGGCGTGCCCGAGCTGCTCGACGCGGTGATCGAGCGCATCCCCGCGCCGTCCGGAGACCCGGCGGCGCCCCTGCGGGCCCTCGTCTTCGACTCGATCTACGACCAGTACCGCGGGGTCATCAGCTCGATCCGAGTCGTGGAGGGGACCCTGCGCGCCAAGAGCAAGGTTCGGCTCATGGTGGCCCAGACGACCCACGAGGTCGAAGAGATCGGCGTGCGCACCCCCGACATGGTCGAGGTCGACGTCCTCGGCCCGGGCGAGGTCGGCTACCTCGTCGCCGGGATCCGCGACGTCGCCGGGGCGCGCTCGGGCGAGACCGTCACCGACGCCCAGCGCCCGGCCGGCGCGCCCCTGGAGGGCTACCGCGACCCCAAGCCGATGGTCTTTTGCGGTATCTACCCGATCGACGGCGACGACCTGGCGGCCCTGCGCGACGCGCTCGATCGGCTGAAGCTCAACGACGCCTCGATCAGCTACGAGCCGGAGAACTCCCACGCGCTGGGCTTCGGGTTCCGCTGCGGGTTCCTCGGACTGTTGCACATGGAGATCGTGCGCGAGCGGCTCGAGCGCGAGTTCAACCTCTCGATCATCGCCACGGCCCCCTCGGTCGTCTACCGGGCGTTCCTCACCGACGGCACCGAGGTCGACGTCGACAACCCGACCGACCTGCCCGACCCCAGCCGGCTCGACCACGTCGACGAGCCGATGCTCGCCGTGACGATCATCACCCCGGCCGAGCACCTCGGGGCCGTGATGGACCTCGGCCAGAGCCGCCGGGGCGAGATGACCAAGATGGAGTACCTCTCGACCGAGCGGGTCGAGCTGCGCTACCGCATACCCCTGGCCGAGGTGGTGATCGACTTCTTCGACGCCCTGAAGAGCCGGACCAAGGGCTACGCCTCGCTCGACTACGAGCCGGCCGGCTACGTCACGAGCCCGGTGGTGCGCGTCGACCTGCTCATCAACCACGAGCCGGTCGACGCCTTCTCGACGATTGTGCACCGCCAGAACGCGGACTACTACGGGCGGCGCATGGCCGAGCGGCTGCGCGAGCTGATCCCGCGCCAGCTCTTCGACGTGCCGATCCAGGCGGCCATCGGCGGGCGGGTCATCGCGCGCGAGACCGTCAAGGCCCGGCGCAAGGACGTGCTCGCCAAGTGTTACGGCGGGGACATCACCCGCAAGCGCAAGCTCCTCGAGAAGCAGAAGGAGGGCAAGAAGCGCATGAAGATGGTGGGCCGCGTCGAGGTCCCCCAGGAGGCGTTCATCGCCGCGCTCTCCTCCGACGGCGCTCCCGGAGACAAGTCCAAGGCCGGCAAGAAGTAGGCGTGCCGCTGCTCCCGTTCGACCTGCCGCCGGGGCTGCTCGGGCAGGCCATGATCGGGCCGGCCTGGTCCGCGTGGCTCGACCGGCTGCCCCGGCTGCTGCGCGACCTGCTCGAGGAGTGGCAGCTCACGGTCGACGGCGACCCGCTGCACGGCTTCGCCTCGGCCGTCGTACCCGTGCGCACCGCGGACGGGGAGCCGGCCGCGCTTAAGGTCACCTTCGACGGCGACGACGAGTCCCTGCACGAGGGCCTGGCGTTGCAGCACTGGCACGGCGACGGCGCCGTGCTGCTCCTGCGCGCGGACCCGCGCCGGCGGGCGCTGCTGCTGGAGCGGCTGCACACCCGGGACCTCACCGGCGTCGACGAGACCGAGGCCTGCGAGATCGTGGCCGCGTTCTACGCGCGGCTGCACGTGCCGGCCCTCCCGCAGCTGCGGACGGTGACGTCGTACGTCGAGAGGTGGCTCGACGACCTCGCCGGGCTGGGCCGTGACGCGCCGATCCCGCGGCGCTACGTCGAGCAGGCGGTGTCGCTGGGCCGCGACCTCGTCGCCGACCCGGCCAGCACGGGCCGGGTCGTGCACGGCGACCTCCACTACCAGAACGTGCTGGCCGCCGACCGTGAGCCGTGGCTGGTCATC
>DASSZS010000003.1:0-34656 GCA_035702745.1 Acidimicrobiales bacterium
TGCCAACAGCGCCCGACTCCTCGCGGAGCGGGCGCTGTTGGCGGTTGGGTCCGGTGGCGAGCCACCAGTGACCCTAGGTTAGCCGCGTCGACCGACCGGGAAAAGCACTTTTCCGTGCGTCTCGTTGACGACGCCGGCCATCGAGGCGTACCAGGCCCCTACAGCCGTGGCCAGCCCGAACCAGCCACCGGCGTGGACCATGCTCGAGTGGCCCGCTCCCCAGTTGCCAATCGTCAACAGGGCGAAGGTCACCACCAGCAAGATGAACACGACGAAGATCGCCGTGTTCGTTTTGGCTGCCGCGATGGTCATGTAGGCCGTGAAGATCGTCCAACCCAACAGGAAGATCCCGACCGTGTCCGTGCCCCCGCCGGCCAGGTGGAACTGGACGATGGCGTAGAACGCCAGCCAGAACGCGCCGTACGACGAGAACGCGACCGCTCCGAAAGTGTTCTTCCGGACGAACTCCCACATTCCGGCCAGGAGCTGGACGAGGCCTCCGTAGAAGAAGGCCAGCGCCAAGGCTGCTTCAACCCCCGCACCATGCCAAAGGTTGGCGTTGGCGCTGCTCAGGCAGAAGGTGGTCATTGCGAAACCCGCAAGCCCTAGAGGGCCGGGGTCCGCGACTTTGTGTTCCATTCAATCCCCCACACGTGTGTCATCGGGCCGCCGGGGTGGCAACCCACATTGATTACACACCATCGGGGAGCCCCCGCGAGGGATGGCCCTGTTGCCCGCGACGCCCGGCGAGCCCGCGGCGGTGCGCCAGGGACCAAAGTCCCTACGTGGCGTCGAGCGCCGCGCGGAACTCACGCACGACAAACTCGACCTGCTCGGGCGTCGCGCCGTCGAGGACCCGGCGCACCAGGGCCGAGCCCACGATGGCCCCGTCGGCCGTCGCCGCGGCCGCCCGGGCCTGTTCGGGGTTCGCGATGCCGATGCCGACGTAGGTCGGGGTCGTCGTGACCGCGCGGATCCGCTCGACCACGGCCGCCCCCTCACCGAGGCCGTCGGCGGCCCCGGTGACGGCCATGCGCGCCGCGGCGTAGACGAAACCCCGCGAGCGCCCCGCGAGGCGCGTGACGCGTTCGGGTGGGCTCGAGGGCGCCACCATCATGACGGTCGCGAGGTCCCCGGCGTCGCACACCGCCGCCCACTCGTCCATCTCTTCGAGTGCGAGGTCGGGCAGGATCGTCCCGAGGACCCCGGCGTCGCGCAGCCGGCCCGCGGCGCGCTCGAGGCCGTAGTGGTAGATGACGTTGCAGTAGGTCATCGCGACGAGCGGCACCCCGAGGTCGAGTTGGCCGAGCTCGGCGCAGACCGAGTCCAACGTGGTGCCCGCCGCGAGGGCCTCCACGGCTGCCTCTTGGATCACCGGGCCGTCCATCATCGGGTCCGAGAAGGGCAGGCCGACCTCGAGGGCGTCCGCGCCGCCGGCCACGGCCGCTTCGAGCAGGCGCGGCCAGTCCGGGCGAGCCCCCGCCATCAGGTAGGGCACCAGGGCCCGCCGGCCCCCCTCGCGCAGACCGACCAGACGCTCGTCGAGGGTTGTCACCGCTCACCACGCATCAGGGCGCGCACCTGGGCCACGTCCTTGTCGCCCCGGCCCGACAGGTTGATGAGGACCGTCGTACCCGGCGCCAGTTCGTTGCCGGCGGCGCCGGCCACCCAGGCGACCGCGTGGGCCGTCTCGAGCGCGGGGATGATTCCCTCGGTCTCGCTCAAGAGGGTGAGGCCATAGAGCACCTCGTCGTCGGAGATCGCGACGTACTGCGCCCGACCGATGACCGCGAGGTGGGCGTGCTCGGGGCCGATGCCCGGGTAGTCGAGCCCGGCCGAGATCGACTCGGCCTCCTCGATCTGGCCGAACTCGTCTTGGAGGAGCATCGAGCGCATCCCGTGCAAGATCCCGGGCGCGCCGTGGCCGATCGCCGACCCCCCGGCCGCCTCGACGCCCACCAGGCGCGCGCCGGTGTCGGCGAAGCCGGAAAAGACCCCGGCCGCGTTCGAGCCACCGCCGACGCAGGCGACCACGACGTCGGGCACGCCGACGCCGAGCTCCTCGAGCTGGACCCGGGCCTCGTCGCCGATGACCCGCTGGAACTCGCGCACCATCCACGGAAAAGGATGAGGACCCATGACCGAGCCGATGCAGTAGTGGGTGTCGGCGACACACGTGACCCACTCGCGCAGCGCCTCGTTCACGGCGTCTTTGAGGGTGCGGCTCCCCGAGGTGACCGGCACGACCGTCGCGCCGAGCAGCTCCATGCGAAAGACGTTGAGCTCCTGGCGATGGGTGTCGACCTCGCCCATGAAGACCGTGCAGTCCAGTCCCAGGCGAGCGGCGGCCGTGGCGGTGGCCACCCCGTGCTGACCGGCGCCGGTCTCGGCGATCACCCGGGACTTGCCCATGCGACGGGTGAGCAGGGTCTGGCCGACGACGTTGTTGATCTTGTGCGACCCGGTGTGGGCGAGGTCCTCACGCTTGGCGTAGACCCGTAGGTCCAGACGCTCCGATAGGCGCGCCAGGGGCGTCACGGGAGTCGGGCGGCCAGCGAAGAGGCGCAGCGTCTCGTGGAACTCGCCCACGAAGGCGGGGTCGGCCCAGGCCTCGCAGAAGGCCTCTTCGAGCTCGAGGCAGGCCGGCATGAGGGCCTCGGGCACGAAGCGGCCCCCGAACTCGCCGAAGCGCCCGTGCGCGTCGGGCGCGCCCATCACACCCATCGGCCCTCCCCGGCTCGCCCGAGGGCCGTGCGCGCCGCGGCGACGAAGTCGCGCACCTTGGCCGGGTCCTTGCGCCCGGGGGCGGACTCGACCCCGGTCGCGCAGTCCACGGCGTCCGCGCCGGTCGCGACGACGACCTCGGCGACGTTGGCCGCGTCGAGCCCGCCCGCGACGATGACCGGCACGCAGAAGGGCCGCTCGGCGCGCCCGGCGAAGCCGTGGCGCCGCCCCGAACCGGGCACCGCGCCGTCGACGAGCACCGCGTCCACGGCGCGCTCGTCGTAGCCCGACCACTCCCCCTCGCCGACGCTGAGGGCCTTGATCACCCGGAGCCCACGGGCGCGCAACTCGTCGCGCAGGTCGTCCGCGAGGGGGCCGTGCACCTGCACGGCGTCGACGGACAGCTCGGCGAGCGCCGCGCGGATCTCTTCGCTCGACTGGTCCTTGAAGACGGCGACGCGCGTGGCCCTCCCCGCGAGCGCGTCGGCGATGGCCCTCGCCCGATCGGGGCGGACCCGGCGGGGCGAGTCGGCCAGGATGAGCCCGATCGCGTCGGCCCCGGCCTCGGCGCACGCGAGGGCGTCCTCGACGCTCGTGACCCCGCAGATCTTGACCACGCCCGCGAACGGGGCGCGCCGCGGGACCGAGGCGAAGGCGCGCACGGCGGCCGTCGGGTCGTCGGCCGTGACGAAGGCCTCGCCGACCAGCACCGCGTCGAAGCCCGCGTCGCGCGCGCGGCGAACGTCGGCGGGGGTGACGAGGCCCGACTCGCACACCCGTAGGCAGTCGTGGGGCAGCGACGCCGAGACCCGGGCGGCCCGCTCGCGATCCACAACGAAGGTCCGCAGGTCTCTCTGGTTCACCCCGACGAGCGTCGCCCCGAGATCGCGCGCGCGCGCCGCCTCCGCCTCGTCGTGGACTTCGACGAGGGCGTCGAGCCCGACGCGGCGGGCCAGATCGTAATAACGCGCGAGCTCGTCGTCGCTCAGGGCCGCCACGATCAGTAGTACCGCGGCCGCCCCGGCGTCGCGCGCGTCGAGCACGTCGTTCTCCGAGACGGTGAAGTCCTTGCGCAACAGGGGCACGGTCACGGCGGCGTGCACCGCCGCGAGGTCCTCGAGGGAGCCGGCGAAGTGGGGCCTGTCGGTGAGCACCGAGACCATCGCCGCCCCGCCGGCCACGTAGTCACGGGCCTGATCGGAGGCGTCGAGCTCGCGGCGCAGGGTGCCACGCGAGGGAGAGCGGCGCTTCACTTCGGCGATGACGCGCACGTGCGGGCCCCCCGCCAGGGCCGCGCGCGCCGAGGGCCCCTCGTAGGCGGGTGCGTCCAGGCGCGCCCGCCAGTCCCGCTCGTCGGCCTGGGCGCGCCGACGGTGCCACGCGACGATGTCGTCGAGGTACGTGGCGCCCATCTCGGCATGGTACCCGGGCCGGCCGACGCGACGACCACGGGTATCGTGGCGAGATGCTGCGAGAGGCCCGCGCGTGATCGCGTCGTTCGCCCTCGAGGTGTTGAACCCCCTCGTGCGCGGCACCGACATGGAGCGATCGGCGGCCCGCGACGCGCTCGCCGAGATCTTGGCCGGACGGGTCGAGGGCGTCCAGATCGCGAGCTTCCTCACCGCGCTCACCGTCAAGGGCGAGACGGTCGAGGAGATGACCGGCTTCGTCGACGCCATGATTGACGCCGCCACGACCTTCGACGTCGGCCCGGAGGCGATCGACATCGTCGGCACCGGGGGCGACCAGCTCCACTCGGTGAACGTCTCCACCATGGCCGCCCTCGCGGTCGCGGGGTGCGGGGTGCCCGTCGCCAAGCACGGCAACCGAGCCGCCTCGTCCTCGGTGGGCGCGGCCGACGTGCTCGAGGCGTTGGGGGTGCGCTTGGACGTGCCGGCCGACGTCGTCGCGGCCTGCGTCGCCGAGGCGGGGATCGGGTTCCTGTTCGCCCCCGCCTACCACCAGGGACTGGGCTACCTGGGCCCGATCCGCCGAGCCCTCAACTTCCGCACCGTCTTCAACGTCCTCGGCCCGCTGGCTAACCCGGCGCTCGTGCGCCGCGCGTTGATCGGGGTCGCCCACGAGCCCCAGCTCGAGCGCATGGCCCGGGTCCTGCACGCGCGCGGCACCGACTACTCGATCCTGGTCCACGGCGGCGACGGGCTCGACGAGCTGACCCTGGCCACACCCTCTCGGCTGATGGTGGTGACGCCCCTCGCCGTGGTGAGCGAGACGCTCGACGCTCCCGGCGAGCTCGGACTGCGTCACGAGACCGAGGCGGTGCGTGGCGGCGACCTCGCCCAGAACGTGGCCGTCGTGCGCGCCTTCCTCGAAGGCCGCCAGGGCCCCGTCTTTGACGTGGTGTGCGCCAACGCGGCCCTGGCGCTGCGGGTCGCGGGTCGGGTCGAGTCCTTGGTCCAGGGCTTCGCCCTGGCCAGCGCCGGCGTCGTCGAGGGTCGGGCCGCGCGCTCGCTCGAGCGGCTCGTGGCGATCACCAACGCCTAGAGCCGGCGCAGCTCCTGGCGGTAGCGCCGGGCGTTGGTGACGTAGAGCTCGGCCGAGTGGCGGATGAGCTCGACGTCGCTCGCCCCTTCGCGCACGGTCGCCGGAACCCCTACGGCGAGCGCGCGCGCGGGCACGTCGGTGCGGTTGCGCACCACGGCGCCGGCCGCGACCGTCGCCCCCGAGTGGACGGTGGCCAGGTGCAACACGATCGAGCCGCTGCCCACCAGGGCGCCGTCTTCGATCACGCAGCCCTCGAGGTGGGCGAGGTGACCGACGACGCAGTCGCTGCCGATCACGGTGGGGAACTCGGCGACGGCGTGCACGACGGATCCGTCCTGGATCGAGGTGCGCTCACCGACGATGACCGTCCCGTAGTCGCCGCGCAAGACCGCACCCGGCCAGACCGAGGAGTCGGCGCCGAGGCGCACGTCACCGATCACCACGGCGTCGGGGTGGACGAAGGCCTCGGGGTGGATGGTCGGGGTGCGCTCACCCAGGGCGTAGATCGGCACGGCGCCTCCTTCGGACGCTGGCCACACTACCTAGTGTCAGTGGGCGAGCCAGTGGATCAACTGGTAGATGCGGTACCCGAGGTAGATCACCGTGGCCACGATGAACAGTCGCCAGCGCCACGGCACCGGTTCGTGGGTCGCTTCGGGGACCGGTTCGCCGCAGACCTCGCAGACCTCGCCCTCCACGGGGCGGTCGCACGTCTCACACCACCGCTCCACTACTCGGTGCGCACCCTCACGCGGATCGGGGAGGAACCCAGCCCGAAGCGCTCGCGCAGGCTACGCTCGACGTAACGCAGGTACGTCGCGGGCAGGCGCCCGGCGACAAAGAGCGTGAAGGTCGGAGGCTCGCTCGCGCCCTGCACGGCGTAGCGGATCTTGCCGGTCGGGGCCGGCTGGCGCTGCTGGAGGTCGCGGATCGCCCGGTTGAGCACGCCGGTGGGCACGCGCTTGGCGTAGTCCTCGGCCGCCGTGACCAGGGCCGGCCACAGCCGGTGCACGCCGCGCCCGGAGGTGGCCGTGGTCTTGATCACGGGCGCGTCGCCCAAGAAGGCGAGTCGCTCGCCCACCGTCGCGAGCACCGCCGGGCGGGCCTCGGTCGGTACCAGCTCCCACTTGTTGAGCACCACCACCGCCGGGCAGCCGGCGCCGGCGATGCGCTCGGCCAGGCGTTGGTCCTGGCCGGTGGCGCCCTCGGTGGCGTCGATCACCAGGATCGCGAGGTCGGCGCCGTCGAGCGCCTTGAGGCTGCGCAGGGTGGCGTAGGTGTCGACCCCGGCCTCGGTGCGCGCGCGCCGGCGCAGTCCGGCGGTGTCGATGAAGCGCACCGGGCCGTCGTCGGTCACCACAACGGTGTCGACGGCGTCGCGGGTCGTTCCGGGCAGGTCGTGCACGACCGAGCGCTCCTCCCCGATGAGCCGGTTGAAGAGGGTCGACTTGCCGACGTTGGGCCGGCCGACGATCGCGACGCGCAGCTCCTCGCCCGGGGACGGCGCGACCTCGCCGGAAACCTCGGCGGACTCGTCCTCGGCGTCGCGGGGCTCGGGCAGGCGCGCCACGATCGCGTCGAGGAGCTCCCCGGCGCCGCGGCCGTGCAGGGCGCTCACCGCGAAGGGGTCGCCCAGACCCAGGCCCACGAACTCCCAGGCCGTCGCCTCGCGGATCGCGTCGTCGGCCTTGTTCGCCACCAGCAGCACCGGTCGGCGGCTGCGTCGGACCCAGCGTGCGGCGCGCGCGTCCTCCTCGACCGGCCCGGTCTCGGCGTCGACGACGAACACGACGAGGTCGGCGCCCGCCACGGCGGCTTCAGCCTGGCGTGAGACCTTCTCCTCCAGGGCGTCACCGGCCTCCAGCCAGCCCCCGGTGTCCACGACGTCAAAGGCGCAGCCGGCCCACTCCACCTCGACGCTCGTGCGGTCGCGGGTGACCCCGCGTTGGTGCTCGACGACGGTGACGCGCCGGGCGGCCAGCCGGTTGACGAGGGAGCTCTTGCCGACGTTGGGCCGGCCGACGACGGCGACCTGGGGGCGGCTCACGCGGGCACGAGGGGGCTGAGGGCGCCGTCGAGCGCCCGGCGCAGGTCGACCCCGGTCGTGGCGACCGGGGTCACGGGGCGCACGAGGTCCTCCAGGGTTGAGCCGTCGAGGAAGCGGCCCTCGTTGAGGCAGACGTCCGGCAACAGGCAGGTCCGGTCGGGGTCCACGTCGGCGAGGGCCCGGTTGAGGTCGGGGGCGGTGAGCAGGCCCGCCACCTTGATGTTGCCGCCGAAGTAGCGGTTGTCGACGGCGACGACCTCGACCCGTTCGTAGCCGTGGGCGTCGAGCAGGTCGCGCAGGATCGGCCCGGCGTAGGCGCCGGTGAGGATCGTGACGCCACGGGCCCCGCCGACGAACCCGCCGCGAGAGGTCACACGCGCGGCGCGATAGCCGATCGCGGGCGCCCCGTCGACGGACTGGAAGAAGCCCGAGCCCAGACGCGCCATCGCGCTGCGCTCGGCGAAGCTCTGGCGGAACGAGGCGACCATGCCCACGCCGTTCTCGGCCTCGTCGAGGCTGGCGAAGGAGGACGGGCCCGGCGGCTCGAGGCCGGCCACGAGGTAGAACTCGTCGCTCGCGAAGACCCGCGCCGTGCCGAACAGTTCGCGGGTGAGGGCCTGGTAGCGCTCGGCGAGCTCGACGACCGTGGCCGCCTCGGCGCGGGTGTGGGGCCGCATGGTCTCTTCGCCCGAGAGGTCGCTGACCCCCACGGGCACCAGGGAGAGCGACGCCAGCTCGGGGTAGAGGGTTACGACGTCGTCGAGGGTGCGCACGAGCTCCTCGCCGTCGTTCACCCCGGGACAGACGACCACCTGGCCGTGGACGCTCACCCCGGCCCCGAGCAGCTCGCGCAGCCACCGGAGGCTCGTCGCTCCGCGCGGATTGCGCAGCATCGCGGCGCGCAGCTCGGGGTTCGTCGTGTGGATCGAGACGTAGATCGGCGAGAGCCGCTCCTCGATGACCCGCTCAAGGTCGAGTTCGGTGAAACGGGTCAACGTGGTGTAGTTGCCGTAGAGGAACGAGAGGCGGTAGTCGTCGTCCTTGACGTAGAGCGACCGGCGCAGCCCCTTGGGCAGTTGGTAGATGAAGCAGAACGTGCAGTGGTTGTCGCAGGTGCGGATCCGATCGAAGACCGCCGAGTCGATCGACAGGCCCACCGGCTCCCCGGCGGCCTTGTCAATGACCACTTTGCGGGCGAGGGGCTCGCCGGGGCGACGGACCACCAGCGTCGGTGACGGGCCGTCGACCAGCTGTTGGTAGGCGATGATGTCGCTCGGGGCGACGCCTTCGACGCTCACCAGTTCGTCGCCGACCGCGAGGGCGCTGCGGGCGGCGGGCGAGCCCGGCGTGATCGAGGAAATACGGGCGCCGGACATCCCGCCAGCCTAGGCAGCCGTTTCGGCGAGCGAAACTAGGCTGAGTCCGTGGACGTCGAGAAGGTGGTGCTCGCCGCGCCCCGGGGCTTCTGTGCCGGGGTGGAGAAGGCGATCAAGGCCCTCGACTGGATGGCCCGGGTCTTCGAGCCGCCCGTCTACTGCTACCACGAGATCGTCCACAACCGCGTCGTGGTCGAGCACTTCCGGCGTCGGGGGGTCGTCTTCGTCGACGACGTGGCCCAGGTGCCCCCCGGGTCGCCGATCATGCTGAGCGCTCACGGCTCGCCGCCCGAGGTGGTCGAACGGGCCCGGGCGCGCGGGGGCACCGTCGTCGACGCGGTCTGTCCGTTGGTGACCAAGGTGCACCACGAGCTCAAGGTTCGCGCGTCCAAGGGCTACACCGTGCTCTACGTCGGTCACGACGGCCACGAGGAGGCGGTCGGCACGATGGCCGTGGCGCCCGGGGCGGTGCGCCTGGTCGAGCGGCCCACCGACGTCGACGCCCTCGCCGGGCTCGAGGGACCCGTGGCGCTGTTGAACCAGACGACCCTCAGCCTCGACGAGTGGCGCGACGTGCGCGAGCGGGTCGCCGAGGTCTTCCCCGAGGTGTGGACCCCCTCGCGCAGTGACCTGTGCTTCGCGACCACCAACCGTCAGGCGGCCCTGCGAGCGGCCGCGGCCGAGGCCGACGCCGTCGTGGTGATCGGCTCGGCCAACTCCTCGAACACCGTGGCCCTGGCGAAGGTCGCCGCGACGGTCTGCGCGGGGCCGGTGCTGCGGGTGAACGGGGCCGACGAGCTGCCCGAGGGGCTCTCGGGCGTCGTCGCGGTGACGGCCGGCGCCTCGGCCCCCGAGTCGCTCGTCGACGAGGTGCTCGCGCGGCTCGCGCCGCGACTCGGGGTCGAGGTCTGCTCCACGACGACCGAGGAGGAGTACTTCCCCCCGCCGCCCGAACTGCGCGAGCTGCTGCGCGCCCTCGCCGGCGTGCTCGACGCGGCGCTGGGCGCCCACGGGGACCCCGCCGAGCCCCCGGACCGCGACTTCGGCGCGGCGGCGGTGCTCGCGACCACCCCGTAGGGTCAAAACCCCTAACGGGGTAGTATTTTCCGGTGAGCCTCACGCGCCTGGACGGTCCCGCGAGCGCGCCGCGGGTCGAGTCCCCCGCCCCCCGCGCGACAGCCGAGGCCCCCGGGCCCGTCGAGGCGCGGGCGGGGCGCGCCGCGCTCACCCACTCCCTCTAGCGACCCACAGGAGAGACATGGCCACGATCGACCTGGAGAAGCGCCGGCTGGCGCGGCTGCGCGAGTACGCGATCGCCCAGGCCCTGGAGCGCTTCGAGGCCGACTACCCCGGCTTCACGCCCGAGCCGATCGTGGCGTCGCTGTGCGCCTACGAGGAGGAGGGCAACATCGGCGACGTCCTCGCCAAGATGCCCGAGACCATCGACGGACGGCCCTACACCGTCCTCGTGGTCGTCGACGGTGGTGAGGACCGCACGGCCGAGATCGCCCGCACCTTCCCGGCGGCCCGGGTGATCGAGTTCCCGGTGAACCTGGGCCACGGGGTGGCCCTGCAGGTGACGTACCGCTACTGCATCGACCACGGAGTGCGCTTCGTCGTCACCCTCGACGCCGACGGCCAGAACGACCCGGCGGAGATGGGCCAGATCCTCCGGCCCCTCCTCGACGACGAGGCCGACTTCGTCGTCGCGAGTCGGGTGCGCGGGGTCGACAAGACGACCGACGTCGTGCGAAAGACCGGCGTGCGCTTCTTCTCCTTCGTGATGAACCGGATGACCGGCGCCCACCTCACCGACACCTCCACCGGCTACCGGGGCCTGCGCGTGACGATGCTCGCCGACGTCATCGACCGCCTGGCCCAAGAGCAGTACCAGACGGCCGAGCTGCTGATCACCTGTCTCAAGCGGGGCTGGCGCGCGAGCGAGGTGCCCACGGTCTGGTACCCGAGGGCCTCGGGCACCACCAAGAAGGGCAAGAACTGGCTCTTCGGCTTCCGCTACGCCCGGGTCGTCTTTGGCACCTGGTGGCGCGAGCGCTGAGGGCGCCATCGTCCGGACCGCTGGTCGGGCCGGGCTAGCCTGTTGAACGAGTCGCCGACGGACGTCGCGGGCCCACGGCGGGCGGGTGCGAGGAGGCATCGCCGTGGTCGAGTCACGTCCGTCGCCGTCGCGCGTGGACGCCGTGGCGCGGGGACCTCTCTCACCCGAGCGTGACGGCGCGAGCCGCGCGACGCTCGTCTTGGCCCTCGTCACGACGGTGGCGACCTACGCCCTGGTCGTGCTGGGCAGCACCGTGCGGGTCACCGACTCCGGGATGGGTTGCCCGAGCTGGCCCCTGTGCTACGGACGACTGGGACCGATCGACCGGTTCCACGCGCTGCTCGAGCAGTCCCATCGCTACCTCGTCGTGGTGGTGAGCGTGTGCGTTCTCGCCACGGCCCTGGCGGCGTGGCGCGCGCGAGAGCGCCACGCGGTGCTCGTCCCGGCGAGCGTGGCCGTAGGACTCGTCGTCGTCCAGGCCGGGCTCGGCGCGCTCACCGTGTTCGCCAAGAACGCGCCGTGGACCGTGGCCGTCCACCTCGTGGTGGGACTGGTCTTCCTCGGGGCCACCACGGTGAGCGCCGTCGTCGCACTCTGGGGACCGGACCACACCCGAGCCCTGGGCCTCGTCGGACGCTCCGGGTGGACCCTCCTCGGGGCGACCCTGGCCACGATCGTGGCCGGAAGCCTCGTCGTCGCCCACGGTGCCGGGCGCGCGTGCGCGAGCTGGCCCCTGTGTCCGGCGGGCGCCCCCGGTCTCGCCGACTGGCAGCTCGCACACCGCTCGTTCGCGGCCCTCGCGATGGTCGGGCTCGCGCTCTACCTCCTCGCGCACTGGGCGAGCGGATCCACCCGCTGGCGCGCAAGCACCCTCATCGTGGCCGGGCTGTTCGCGCTGGTGGCCGCGATGGGCGCACTCAGCGCCCTCTCCCGCGCCGCCGCCACCTGGCAGGACCTCCACCTGGCCGCGGTCGGGCTGTTATGGGTGGGCGTCGTGGCGTGCGTGACGCTGGGCGCGATGGTGCAGACCCCTGCGGTGCGCCCCTAGCGGCCCCGGCGCGCAAGCGCCTCGTGGTAGAGCTCTTCGAGACGCCGACGCAACTCCTCGGAGGCGGCCGACACCTCCGAGCGCCTCACTCGACCCTCGGGCCCGGGGCGCGGCGGGGTGATCGGCTCGCCCACCACCACGACCACCTTGGAGGGGCGCGGCCACCAGGTCCCCACCGGCATCGCCTCGTCGGAGCCGGCGATCCCGACCGGTACGACGGTGGCCCCGGTGCGCGCGGCCACGAACATCGCCCCGTCGTGGAGGGGCTTGACGTGGTAGCCCTCCTCGCGCGTGCCCTCGGGGAAGACGATCAGGGCCAGGCCCTCGCTGAGGGCGCGCTCGGACAGGCGCATCGCCTCGCGGTCGGTCGAGCCGCGCTCGACCTTGAAAGCGCCGAGCTCGCGCAGCACCCAGGAGAACCATCGGGTGGTGAAGATGCCCTCTTTGGCCATGAAGTACACCTTGCGCCGCGAGAGGAAGATGGTGAAGACGAAGTCGACGTTGGAGCGGTGGATCGGCGCGATGAGCACCGGTCCGCTCGGCGGGATGTGCTCGGCGCCGAGGACCGTGGGGCGAAAGAGCAGGCGAGCGAGTCCCCCGAGGAGCGCGCGCGCAACACGGTAGACGGGGGTCCAGCCCCGGCTCAGTGCGGTCTCGTCCTCAGCCACGCCCGGATCTCCTCGACGACCTCCTCCACGGAGCGTCCCGTCGTGTCTAGCACGAGGGCATCGGGGGCCTGGCGCAGGGGCGAGGCCTCCCGCGAGGCGTCGGCCTCGTCCCGGCGCGCCACCGAGGCCGCGCCCTCCTCGCCGCGACGTCGGGCCCGCTCCTCGAGCGACGCGGTGAGAAAGACCTTGATCGTCGCGTTCGGGAAGACGACCGTGGTGATGTCGCGGCCCTCGACGACGGTGCCCTCGGGCTGGCGACGGGCGAACGCCCGCTGGCGCTCGACCATCTGGGCGCGGACCTCGGGGTTGGCCGCGACGACCGAGACGGCCTCGTTGACCCGCTCGGTGCGGATCTCGTCTTCGACGTCGTGCCCGTCGATCACGACCCGCGGCAGCGTCTCGATAACGGCCGCGCGCGCGATCGCCGCGACCCCCGGCGCGTCACCCGGCGCGATCCCCCGTTCCAGGGCGGCCACCGTCACCGCGCGGTACATCGCGCCGGTATCGAGGAACGACCAGCCCAGCGCGCTCGCCAGGGCCCGCGCCACGCTCGACTTACCCGAGCCGGCCGGGCCGTCGATCGCGATGACCCGGTCGCTCACGCGAGCAATGCTAAGTCGCGAAAGAAGTGGGGGTAGCTGGTGGCGACGGTGTCGGCCCCGTCGATGACAGCGCCCCGCCCGGCCGCGCCGGCGACGGCCGCGGCCATGACCATGCGGTGGTCGAGCGCCGCCTCGAGGCGAAAGGGCGCGAAGCGCCGGGCGGCGCCCAGGCCCTCGACGAAGAAGTCGTCCCCCTCGGCCCAGGCCACCGCCCCGAGCTGACGGGCGAGGGCGAGCGACCCGGCGAAGCGGTCGGACTCTTTGACCCGTAGCTCGGCCATGGCCCGAAAGGCGCTCACCCCCTCGGCGGCGCACGCCGCGACCGTGAGGACGGGCACCTCGTCGACCGAGGGGATCTCGTGGCTGTGTATCTCCGTCGCCACGAGGCTCGACGAGAGGGCCGAGAGCGAGTGGTACGACCCGTGGTCGTGGAGGGCGACGCGCGCGCCCATCCGGGTGAGGACCCCGACGAAGCCGACCCGTTCGGGGGCGACGTCGAGGCTGAGGACCTCGAGTGACGCGTCCTCGTGGATGGCCCCCAGCACCGCGAAGAAGGCGGCCTGGGAGGGGTCGCCCGGGACGGCCCACGCGCGCGCGCTCGGTCGGCCCGGGCTCAGGGTGACGCGTCGGCCGGAGCCCTCGGGGGCGACCTCGAGCTCGAGTCCGGCCTCGGCCATCGCGTCCTCGGTCGTCGTGCGCGTCCTCACCGACTCCACAACGGTCGTCGGTCCGCTCGCGGTAAGGCCCGCGAAGAGGACGGCCGACTTCACCTGGGCGCTGGGGACCGGGACGTGGTACTCGATGCCGGTGAGCGCACCGCCCTCGACGACCAGGGGCGCGCACAGGGCCGGGCCCTCCCCGCGCACCCGGGCCCCCATCCGCTCCAGGGGCGCCGCGACCCGGTCCATCGGCCGACGCGAGAGCGAGGCGTCACCGACCAACCGGTGGGAGCCGGCGACCCCCGCCACCACCCCGCAGAGCAGACGCATCGTGGTCCCGGAGTTGGCGCACTCGAGCGCCTCGACGCTGGCGCGCAGTCCCCCGGCGGGCCCGCTCACCCACCAGCGGTCCCCCTCGGGCTCCACCCGCGCCCCCAGGCGGCTCACGGCGTCCAGGGTCGCCGCGACGTCGGCCCCCGGTGAGAGCCCCCGCAAAGAACTACGACCCTCGGCGAGGGCCGCGAGCAGCACGCAGCGGTGTGAGTAGCTCTTGTCCCCGGGGACCCGAATCGATCCGCGCACCCGAGCCAGGGGGGCGACGTCGGTCACTCCCGGCCCACCTCGAAGCCCCGCGCCTCGAGCGCGTCGGCGAACTCGGGCGCTCGTGCGGCCTCCACCGCCACCAGCAAGGTGCCGCCCGTGCCCTCGATCCCGTGGGCGATCTCGATGTCGTAGATGTTGACCAGGGCCTCGGAGGCGGTGCGGGTGACCGTGGCCAGAACGCCGGGCTGGTCGCTCACCGCCACGCGCAGGTAGGAGAGCTCCTCGGGGTGCAGGGCCCGACCCGGCAGGCGTCGGCGCGCGAGCGCGGCGCTGTGTAGGTCGTCCGAGAGGGTCGTGCGATCGCCCGTCTCGAGCGCTCGGCGCAGCCGGCTCAGGCGGCGTTCGAGCGCGACGAGCGACGCCTGGACCGCCGCGCGGTTCTCGAAGAGCACGTCGGGCCAGATGCCCGGGTCGCCGGCCGCCACCCGGGTCATGTCACGGAACCCCCCGGCCGCCAACTGGAGCAGGACCGCGTCCTGCTCGGCGACGTCGGCCGCCTCGTTCATGAGCGCCCCGGCGAGCAGGTGCGGCACGTGGCTGGCCACCGCGACGAGCCGGTCGTGGTCGACGGCCGGCACGGCGATCACGTTGGCTCCCAGGTCGCGCCACACCCCGTGCAAGAAGCCGTAGGTGGCCGGGGCGGTCGCTTCGGTGGGGGTGAGCACCCAGGTGCAGCCGCTGAACAGGTCGGGGCGCGCGCCCTCTAGGCCGCGGCGCTCCGAGCCGGCCATCGGGTGGCCCCCGACGAAGCGCGGGTCGTCGAGCGCGGCCACGATCGAGGCCTTCACCCCGGCCACGTCGGTGACGACGAGATGCTCCGACCCCGTCGCCAGCGCGGCGCGGGCGGACTCGACGACCGCCCCGGCCGGGGTGGCGACGACGCAGAGCGTCACGGTCTCATCCAGCCCCCCCTCGGTGACGACGCCCGAGGTGCGGGCTCGCCCCGCGACGCCGGCGTCGGCGTCCTCGCCGGTGACGCGCCAGCCGTGCTCGCGGAGGGCGAGAGCCACCGAGGCGCCGATGAGCCCGAGGCCGACGACGTGGGCCCGACGCTCAGCTGGGGAGGTCATCGCGAAGCGAGACGGCCTGTCTCAAGTAGACGTGGTGCAGCTCGGTGCGCGTTCGAGTCGTGTACAGGTGCATCAGGACCCGCACGCAGCGGGCCATCGCGCCGGGGACGGCGATCTCGCTGGCGCACAAGAGGGGCACGTCACCGAAGCCGATCTCGCGCGCCGCAGTCGCCGGGAACGTCGCGACCAGGTCCGGGGTCGTCGTGAAGAGAACGCTCACCACGTCGTCGTGGTCGACGCCGTTGCGGTCCATCATCTCACCGAGGAGTTCGACCGTCGCCTCGGTGATGGCCTGGGGGGTGTCGACCCCGCACGTCGTCGCGCCCCGAAGGGCCCGCAGCGTCGGAGTCGTCATTGGAAAATGCTAGTGGAGGCGACGTCGTCGGCGCGTCCGACGGCCTCGTAGAGACGTCGTACCTCGGCGAGCGTGAGGGGTCGGGCGGCTCCCGGCGCCAGCGTGGGGTCGCTCAGGGGCCCGATCCGGGTGCGCACGAGACGAGTCACCTCGTGGCCGACGGCGGCGCACATCCGACGGACCTGGCGGTTGCGCCCCTCGTGGATCACGATGCGGATCAGTCCCTCGCTCACCCGACTCACCTGAGCCGGGGCGGTCACCCCGTCGTCGAGCTCGACCCCCTCGCGCAGTCGGCGCAGGTCACCCGGGGAGGGATCGCCCTCGACGCGGGCGAGGTACTCCTTGGGCACCCCCGAGCTCGGGTGCGTGAGCAGGTGCGCGAGCCGTCCGTCGTTGGTCACGAGCAGGAGCCCCTCGGTGTTCATGTCGAGCCGACCGACCGGGAAGACCCGCACCGGGGCGTTCACGAGGTCGAGGACGGTCACGCGGCCCTGGGGGTCCGAGGCGGTGGTGACCACCCCGGCGGGCTTGTTGACCAGGAAGTAGACCGCGCTTTGGGAGGTCGGGGCGAGCGCGCCGTCGACGCGGATCTCCTGGGCCTCGGGGTCGACCCGATTCCCGAGCTCGGCCACGCGCCCGTCGATCGTGACCCGCCCGGCGCTGATCAGCAGTTCGCAGGTCCGCCGCGACCCGTAGCCGGCGCGGGCCAGCGTCTTTTGCAGCCGCTCACCCGCCTCCACCTAGGGCCCCTCGGGGCCGGCCCCGTCGAACTCGGCGGCCATCTCCGTGGAGATCGCCCGGGCCTCCTCGACGGGGGTCAGGAACTCCTCGATCGGTGGCAGCTCGTCGAGCGAGGCGAGGCCCAGTCGGTCCAAGAAGAGATCGGTGGTGCCGTAGAGGATGGGCTGGCCCGGGGCCTGGGCGCGGCCGCGCTCCTCGATGTAGCCGCGCTGTTCGAGCAGGCGCACGACCCCGTCGACGTTGACCCCCCGCAGCGCGCTGATCTGGGCGCGCGATATCGGCTGGCGGTAGGCGACGATCGCCAGTGTCTCGAGGGCCGCCGAGCTGAGTCGGTGGCTCACGTCGCGGTTGGCGAAGCGCGTGACCCAGGCCGCGACCTCGGGCGAGGACTGCATCACCCAGCCGCTCGCGAGCTCGGCCAGCTCGAAACCACGACGCGCGGCGTGGAACTCCTCGCGCAGTCCCCGCAGCACCGCGGTCACCACCGACGCGTCGGCCTCGACGGCGTCGGCCAGCTCCTCAGCCGAGATCGGCTCCAGAGCGACGGTGAGCAGGGCCTCGAGCTTCTGCTCGAGCGAAAGCTCATCCCTCATACAGGTCCACCCCTCCGATGTCGACGCCACGGTCCGAGTCGATCCACGCCACCTGGACGTCCCCGAAGGTCCGACCCTGGCCGAGTTCGACGTGACCGAGCTTGCACAGCTCCAAGAGCGCGAGGAAGTGGACGATGACCTCGATACGGGTCGCGAGGTCGGCGGTCAACTCGCGGAAGGTGACCCGCCCGAGGCCCGGGAGCCGCTGGGCCAGCGTGACCACGGTCTCGGCGACCGTCACCGCGTCAACGGTCACGTGGTCGAGGCGCACGACCGGCACCGGCTTCTCCTCAATCCCGCGCAGGTACGCCAGCGCGATCTGGGAGGGGGTGATCCCGGCGAGCAGGTCGGGGGGCTCGACGACGAAGCCCTCGTTCACCCCCCGCAGGCGCGGATAGCTCCGGCTCGCGCGCTCGAAGAGCGACGCGAAGGCGTCGGCCAGGCCGGCGTAGGTGCGCAGCTCGAGCAGTCGAGCGAGCAGGACGTCGCGCTCCTCCCAGCCGACGAACTCCTCATCGGGCTCCCCCTCGTCGGGCTCGGGCAGGAGCCGCTGGCTCTTCATCTCGACCAGGATCGCCCCGATCAGGAGGAACTCCGAGAGCTCCTCCAAGGTGACGGTGCCGGCGGCCTCGCGCAGGTGAGCCACGAATCCGTCGACCACCGGTGCGAGGGGCACCTCGAGGACGTCGATCTCGTGGGTGGAGATCAGCTGGACCAGGAGTTCCACGGGTCCCGAGAAGGCCGGCGTCGTCACGACGAAGGTCACCGCGCAACTCTACAGCGCGGTACACGCGCCGCCCTCTCGTAGCATTGGCCGATGCGGATCTTCTCGGGCATGCAACCCTCCGGCGACCTGCACCTGGGCAACTACCTGGGCGCCCTGCGCCAGTGGGTGGCCTCCCAGAACCCCGACGCGTTTTACTGCGTGGTCGACTTGCACGCGCTCACGCTGCCGATCGAGCCGGAGACGCTGGCGCGCCAGCGCCGCGAGCTCTTCGCGACCTTCCTCGCGGCCGGCCTGGACCCGGCGGTGTCGACGATCTTCTTCCAGAGTGACGTCGTCGCCCACGCTCGATTGAACTGGCTGCTCGAGTGCGTGGCCAGCTTCGGGGAGCTCGGCCGCATGACCGCCTTCAAGGAGAAGGCCGAGCGCGGCGAGGGCTACCGGGTCGGCCTCTTCACCTACCCCGTCCTCATGGCCGGGGACATCTTGCTCTACGAGACCGAGGAGGTCCCGGTCGGCGACGACCAGCGCCAGCACCTCGAGCTCTGTCGCGACCTGGCCCAGCGCTTCAACCACCGCTACGGCGAGACCTTCCGGGTCCCGCGCGCGCTCGTCCCTCCGGTCGCGGCCCGGGTGATGGACCTCCAAGAGCCGACCCGCAAGATGAGCAAGTCGGTCTCGAGCCCGCTCGGATCGATCTTCATCGTCGACCCCCCCGAGGCGATCGCCCGCAAGGTCGCGCGCGCGGTCACCGACACCGACGGCGAGGTCCGTCCCGACTGGGTGCACAAGCCGGGACTCACCAACCTGCTCGAGATATTCGCCAGCCTCGAGGGCTCCCCGGTCGAGGCCGTGGCGGCTCGCTACACCCGCTACGGCGACGTGAAGCGCGACCTCACCGAGCTACTGGTCAGCGCCCTCGCGCCGATCCGCGAGCGCTACCGCGAGCTCCTGGCGGCGCCGGAGCACCTGGCCGATCTGGCCGCGCGCGGCGCCGCGGCGGCCTCGGCCGTGGCCGACCCGGTCTACGGGCGCGCGGCGCGCGCCATGGGTCTGGGCTAGCGCAGCAGCGAGATCCACCAGTTCTCGAGGTCGCCCAGCCACGTCGTGCCGACGTGGAAGAAGGCGTAGTCGAGGAAGATCAGGATCAACAAGTAGGGCAGCAGACGCGCCCGCCAGTGGTAGTAGCGCGGCAGTGAGCGCACGGGCAAGAACCGCTCGATGATCGCCGAGCCGTCGAGCGGCGGGATCGGGATCATGTTGAACACGGCCAGCACCAGGTTCGACAGTCCCACCGCTATCCCGAAGAGCCAGAGGTCGTAGCTGCCACTCACGTGCATGGCGAACTCGCACACGCCGTAGCCCGCCGCCGAGAGGACCACGTTGGTGGCCGGGCCGGCGAGCCCCACCCAGAGGGCCTGCTGTCGCGGTCGGCGAAGCCGGCCCACGTTCACCGGCACGGGCTTGGCGTAGCCGAAGGCGGGCAGGCCCGAGAGCACGAGCAGGGCCGGCAGGAGCAGCGTCCCGAAGAGGTCGACGTGGCGCAGGGGGTTGAGCGAGAGGCGGTGCGCGTCCCGGGCCGTGGGGTCGCCGAAGAGGTAGGCCACGTAGCCGTGGCTCACCTCGTGCAGCACGATCGAGGGCACGAGGGCGATGAAGAAGTAGATCTCGAAAGTGTTCACGCGGTCTCAGTCGTGGGCTCGGGGGTGCGCATCACGGTACTCGCGCTGGAGCGTCGTGATGGCGACGGCCGTGTAGACCTGGGTCGTCGCGATCGAGGCGTGGCCCAAGAGTTCCTGGACCGTACGCACGTCGGCGCCGTGGGCGAGCATGTGGGTGGCGCAGCTGTGGCGAAAGGCGTGGGCGCTCACGCCCCGGGACGGCACCTCCGCCGCGAGGGCCCGGCGCCGGACGACCAGGTCCACCCCCTGGCGGCTGAGCGGTTCGCCTCGGGCGTTCACGAAGAGCCGGTCGGTGCGCCGGGCCCGGACCAGGGCACCCCGTCCCCCGGGGGCGAGGTAGGCGTCGAGGGCCCGGCGCAGGCTCCGGCCGATGGGGACCAGGCGCTGCTTGTTGCCCTTGCCGGTCACCCGGACCACCTCTTCATCGAGGTCGATGTCAGCCAGGTCGATCCCGCAGACTTCGCTCACGCGCGCCCCGGTGCCATACAGCGTCTCGAGCAGGGCCCGATCCCGTCGGTCGAGCGGTCCCTCGGCGACCACCGCGTCGATGATGGCGGACACGACCTCCTCGGAGAGGGGCTTGGGCAGGCTCCGGCCGCGGTGCGCGGGAGCGAGCCGGGCCGTCGGGTCCTCGCCGAGCACCCTCTCGTCGACGAGGAAGCCGTACCACCCCCTGATCGCCGTCAGGGCGCGCGCCACGCTCGCGGCGGCCTGGGTCGAGCGCAGGGCGTTGGCGTAGCGCTCGAGCTCCTCGGGGGTGAGGGCCAGGGGGTCGCGCTCGGCCTCGGCGGCCCAGTCGGCGAGGCGGCGCAAATCGCGTCGGTAGGCCTCGAGGGTGGCCCGTGAGCGACCTCGCTCGACCGCCAGCCACTGCAGGTACTCCTCCAGGGGCTCAGCGGTCATCGAGGACGTCACCCACGACGCACAGAAGGGCGATCGTGGTCGTGGAGTCGAGCGCCACCTCGTCGCGCAGCGCCTCGCCCAACGCCGCGGGGGCGAACCAGGCGACCTCGGCCAGTCGCTCCTCGGGTCCGTCGGGGTCGCGGGGGCGCGCCTCGAGGTCGCGCGCCTCGAAGACGACCATCACCTGGTCGGTCCAGCCCGGGGAGTTCATGAAGCGGCCGACCTCGCGCCACGAGCGGGCCGCCACGCCCACCTCTTCGATCAGCTCGCGCTGGGCCGCCGCGAGGGGCGTCTCCCCCTCGTGGTCGAGGGTGCCCGCCGGGATCTCCCAGCAGAGCCGGCCCACCGTCGCCCGGTACTGGCGGATGAGGCCGACCTCGCCACGCTCGTTCATTACGAGGACCGCCACCGCCCCGGGGTGCACGGCGACGTCGCGTTCGAAGCGGGTGCCGTCGGGTGCCTCGACGACCCGGCGCTCCACGCGGAACACGCGGCTTTCGAGCAGCGTCTCTCGGGACCGGAGGGAGAAGTCGCCCGTCACCGGGCCAGGCCGACCGTGCTCGGGTCGATCAGGTGGGGCTCGCGCCCCTCGGCCCGCTGGTCGGCGGCCTTGACCAGGCCGAGGAAGAGGGGGTGGGGCCGGTCCGGACGGCTCTTGAACTCGGGGTGGGCCTGGGTCCCGACGAAGAACGGGTGGGCCGGCATCTCGACGAACTCGACGAGGCGGCCGTCGGGTGAGGCGCCCGAGCAGCGCAGGCCGGCGGCCTCGAAGCGCTCGCGGTAGCGGACGTTGAACTCGTAGCGGTGACGATGGCGCTCCGATACCACGGTCGTACCGTAGAGCGAGGCCACGACCGAGCCCTCGGTGAGCATCGCCGGCCACGCGCCCAGGCGCATGGTCCCCCCGAGGTCGGTGACGTCCATCTGCTCGGCCAGCAGCGAGATGACCGGAGCGGACGTGGCGTGGGTGAACTCGGTGGACTGGGCGTCGGAGAGGCCGAGCACGTGACGGGCGTACTCGATCACCTGGATCTGCATGCCCAGGCAGATCCCGAGGTACGGGATCTCCCCCTCGCGGGCGATGCGGGCCGTCGCGATCATCCCCTCGATCCCCCGCTCGCCGAATCCCCCCGGGACGATGATCCCGTCGAGAGCCGACAGACGGTCCGCGCCGATCTCGGTGGGAACGCGCTCGGCCTCGAGCCACTCGATCTCGGTGCGCGCGCCCACCGCGAAGCCCGCGTGGCGGATCGCCTCGGCGACCGACAGGTAGGCGTCGGGCATGGTCACGTACTTGCCCACGATGCCGATGCGCAGGGTCCGAGTCGTCGTGTGCACGCGCTCGACGACGCTCTCCCAGCTCGACAGGTCGATGGGGTGCGCGTCGAGGTCGATGCCCACCGTGTTACACACGATGGTGTCGAGGCCCTCGTGGTGCAGGGTGATGGGGATGTCGTAGATCGAGGGCTCGTCCACGGCCGAGATCACCGCGTTGACCGGGACGTCGCACAGCAGCGAGATCTTGCGCTTGAGGCTGTCGCTGATCGGCTGGTCGCTGCGACAGACGATGACGTCGGGCTGGACGCCCCGGCCGCGCAGCTCGGTCACCGAGTGCTGGGTCGGCTTGGTCTTCTGCTCCCCCGAGGGTGCGAGGTAGGGCACCAACGTCAGGTGCACGTAGCACACGTTGTCGCGCCCGGCGTCGCGGCGGAACTGGCGAATCGCCTCGATGAAGGGCACGATCTCGATGTCGCCGACGGTCCCGCCGATCTCGACGATGACCACGTCGGCCCCGAGGGTGCCCTGACGACGGATTCGGTCCTTGATCTCGTCGGTGACGTGGGGGATGACCTGAACGGTCTTGCCCAGATAGTCGCCCCGGCGCTCCTTGGCGATGACGTTCGAGTAGATCGATCCGGTCGTGGTGTTGGAGATCTTCGAGAGCGACTCGTCGATGAAGCGCTCGTAGTGACCCAGGTCGAGGTCGGTCTCACCCCCGTCGTCGGTGACGAAGACCTCGCCGTGCTCTCCCGGGTTCATCGTCCCGGGGTCGACGTTCAGGTAGGGATCGAGCTTGCACATCGTGACCTTGAGGCCACGGGACTTGAGCAGCCGGCCCAGCGAGGAGGCGGTAAGCCCCTTGCCCAGCGAGCTCGACACCCCGCCCGTGACGAAGACGAACTTGGTCACCGCGCTCCCGACCGATCCACGGAATTCCAGCCTAGCCCCGGGGTGTCGTGACCCGACGCACCTCAAAAGCCAAGGAGGCGCCGGGCCAGGGCCCGGGACTCCTCGCCCTCGGCCTCACCGGCCAGCATCCGGGCGATCTCCCCGATGCGCTCCTCGCCGACCACCTCGCGCACGCGGGTCGTGGTCCCTCCCTGGTGCGTGCTCTTGTCGATGACGTAGTGGCGCTCGGCGCGCGCGGCCACGCTCGCCAGGTGTGTGACCGCGAGCACCTGCTGACGGGTCGCCAGCTCGGCCAGGCACTCGCCGATCTGCTGGGCGACGAGTCCACCCAGCCCCGCGTCGATCTCGTCGAAGACGGCCACCGCGGACCCGTCAGAGGTCTCGAGCGAGAGAGCGAGAAGCACCCGACTGAGTTCGCCCCCGCTGGCTAGGGCCTCCAACGGCCCGAGGGGTCGGCCCTCGTTGGCACTAAAGAGGATCGACGCCCGAGAGCCGTCCTCGCCGTCGACGACGAAGCGGACTCGGGCGCCCGCGAGCGCCACGCGCGCCATCTGGGCGCCCACCGCCTCGCTCAGGGCCGTCGCCGCCGCGGTGCGACGCGCGCGAACCTCGCTCGCTCGCTGGGCCGTGAGGTCCTCGGCCACGGCGATGGCCCCGTCGAGCTCCTCGAGGCGCGCCGCCGCCGAGGCGAGCTCGTCGCGTTCGCGCTCGAGCTGCCCGCGCAGCGCGAGCGCGTCTTCGAGGGTCCCGGCGTGCTTGCGCGCGAGCACGTTCAAGACCCGGGCCCTCTCTTCCAGGGCGCCGAGACGAGCCTCGTCGACGGCCTCGGGGTCGAGCAGGGCCGCCAGGTCCCGCACGGCCTCGCGGGCCCCGACGAGAGCCCCGTCGAGCGCGGCGCGCACCGGACGGTACGTCGCGCCGTCGGGGAGGCGGGCGAGCGCGCGCGCGAACGCCTCGAGTACCGAGTCGCCGCCGTCGCCGTCGAGCAGGGCGAGCGCCTCGGCGAGGGCGCCCTGGCCGTCGCGCAGTTCGCTGAGCCGGGTCAACTCGGCGAGGACCTCGTCGAGCTCGCCGGGTCCGGTCGGCGCGACCGTGTCGAACTCGGCGAGCTGGAACTCGACGTACTCGAGCCGTCGGGCCCGCTCACCCGGGTCGCCCCCCAGGGCGTCGCGTTCCCGGCGCAGGCGGGTGAGCTCCTCGCGCGCCGCCACCAGGGCGCTCGCGTCGACGGCCCCGGCGCGGTCGACGAGCTCGAGGACGGCTTCGCTCGAGCGCAGACGCAACGAGTCGTGCTGACCGTGGATCTCGACCAGGCCCGACGCGTGCGTGCGCAGCGCCTCCGCGCTGGCCGGGGCGCCGTCGATCGTCGCGCGCAGCCGCCCCGAGCCGCTCACCTCTCGGGCCAGGGCGATCTCCCGACCGTCGGCCGCGAACAGCGCCACCGCGCGGGTGAGGGGACCTAGGGCGTAGCGCGCGCCCTCGGTCTCGAGGCCGAGGCTCAACGCGAGCGCGCCCACGAGCAGCGTCTTGCCGGCACCCGTCTCGCCGGTGACCACGGTGAAGCCCGGAGCGAGCTCGAGCGTCGCCTCGTCGATGACCCCGAGGTCGCGGGCGTGGATCTCGAGCAGCCGCGCCCTAGGCATGGCCCTCTCGCAGGCTCCGTCGCAGGCGCGAGGCCAGGCCGAAGTTGCGCGTGGCCACGACCCGCACGGGACGCGCGTTGCGCCGCACCACGACCGAGCCACCCGGCTCGAGGGTCGCCACGCGCTGGCCGTCGGCCACGACCACGGCCGGTTTGTCGAGCGCCTCGAGACGCACGACGGCCTCGGCACCGACGATGATCGAGCGGTCGATGGTGAAGTGGGGCGCCACCGGGGTGATGACGAGCAGGCCCATCGACGGGTCGACGACCGGACCTCCGGCCGACAAGCTGTACCCCGTGGAGCCGGTCGGGGTGGAGACCATCGCGCCGTCGGCGGTGTAGGTGAGGTACTCCTCGTCGTCGACGTAGGTGCGCAACTTGACCATGTGGCCGGCCGCGGGCCGCTCGACCACGACCTCGTTGAGCGCGAACTCGTCCTCGACGACGCCGTCGACGTCGATGCGCAGGGCCAGCCGCTCGACGACCGAGGCGCCGTCAAGCGCACCCAGCACGGTGGAGGCCACCTCCGTCGAGGGTACGTCCAACAAGAAGCCCACCTGGCCCAGGTTCACCGCCACGATCCGTGCACCCACCCGGTGGGCCAGGCGCGCGGCGCGCAGGAACGTTCCGTCCCCACCGAGGCTCACGACGACCGTCTCGGGGCCGATCGGGGGCTCACCGGCCGCGTCGAGCAGGTGCAGCGACGAGTCGACGCCGGCCGCGCGCAGTTCGGTCCCCACGGCCGCGGCCAGCTCCAGCGCGTCGGTCCGGTTCGAGAAGGCCGTGAAGACCAGGTCCGATACGATCGGCCTCGAGGTGGGATCAGGGGGCAACGGTCGGGGTGTCGCGGGGCTAGCGCTGCTCGTAGGTGGCGACGATCATCCCCCGGGCGAGGGTGTGGGTGAAGAGGTTGAAGCCGAGGTAGGCCGGGGTGGCCCCGTCGGGCAGGTCCAGGCTGGCCACGTCGAGGGCGTGGACGGCGAAGTAGTAGTGGTGCGCTCCGTGCCCGGCCGGCGGGGCGGCCCCGATGTAGCGGTGCAGGCCGGCGTCGTTGGCGAGGGTGATCGCGCCCTCGGGCAGTCCCCCGTGACCGTCACCGGCCCCCGCCGGGAGTGAGGTGACGCCCTTGGGCAGGTCGTAGACGGCCCAGTGCCAAAAGCCCGAGGCGGTGGGCGCGTCGGGGTCGTAGCAGGTCACCGCGAAGCTCTCGGTCTCTTTGGGGAAGCCCCGCCACGAGAGCTGCGGGGAGGTGTCGGTGCCACCGGCGCCCATGAGGCCGCTCACCTGGGCCCGGGGCAACTCCGCGCCGTCGTCGATGTCCTCCGAGGTGACCTCGAAGGAGGGGACGGCCGGGAGCTCGGCGTAGGGATTGCGGGACATCGCTGCCTCCTTCTCGAGAGCGTCACGCCGACTCTAGCGAGACCCCCCTGACCGGCGCACCGCGCGCGCCGCTCCTACACTCTCCCGACGGGCACGACGCCGGAGGGGACCGTGAAGAGCCGTCGCACACTCGCCGTGGTTCTCGCGCTCCTCGCGGTGAGCCTCACCCCACTCGCGGCCGCCTCGGGCACCTCGACCACCACGACCACGTCGCCCACTGGGAGCGCCACGTCGACGACGGGGGCAACCCGCACCTATCTCGGACCCGACGGGGTGGTCTCCTCGGCCATCGTCGCGGAGAACAAGCGGCCCGGGACCACGTCGTGGCGGATCGGGCCGAACACCTCGGTCACGGCGATCCAGGGGTTCGCGAACACGACCTACGCGGCCCAGGGCCAGCGCGTCACCCTGCGGGTGACGACCGACCTGGCCCAGTACCGGGTCGTGGCGTACCGGATGGGCTACTACCAGGGCCGGGGCGCCCGCGAGGTGTGGAGCTCGGGCGTGCTGGCGGGACAGCGCCAGCCGACCTGTCCGGTCGACCCGTCGACGAACATGGTCAGTTGCGCCAACTGGTCGCCGTCACTGACCTTTACGGTCACCTCGGCGTTCGTGCCCGGCGACTACCTCTTGAAGCTCGTCGCCGGACCGCGCGCCGCGAGCTACGTCCCGCTCACGATCTGGGATCCCCAGAGCCGAGCCACCTACGTCATCATGAACCGCCCGCTCGTCGAGCAGGGCTGGAACACCTACGGCGGCTTCTCCTACTACGCCGGGGTCGGACCGTGCATCCTGGACACCAACTCCTATCCGCCGTGCAACCGGGCCCGGGTCGTCTCCTTCGACCGCCCCTACGACACCGGCGCGGGCTCGTCGGACTTTCTCACCAACGAGTACCCCCTCGTGCGCCTGGCCGAGAAGGAGGGGCTCGACGTCACCTACATCACCGACATCACCCTCAGTGAGCACCCGAGCCTCCTGCTCGCCCACAAGGCGCTGCTCACCCTCGACCACGACGAGACCTGGACCTACCAGGAGCGCCTCGCCGTGGAGCGCGCCGTCGCCCACGGGGTGAACGTCGTCTACTTCGGTGCCGCGGCGATGGTGCGCCACGCCCGCCTCGAACCCTCGTCGCTCGGCCCCGACCGCCAAGAGGTCGACTACCGCAACGCCGCCGAGGACCCGCTCTTTGGCCACGGCCCCCCCCTGCAGGTGACCGGCAATACCTGGGAGGACCCACCGGCCGACTGGTCGCCGGTGCCCCAGATCGGTGAGGAGTACGTGGGCTACCTAGCCCCGGGGGCCAGCGCACCGATGGTCGTCACCGACGCCGGCTCCTGGCTGTATCGCGGGACCGGACTGCACAACGGCTCGACGATTCCCGGGGTCATCGCCTCGGACATCGACCGGGTCATCCCCTCGGCGCTCAACCCGGTGAATCTCGAAGTCCTCTCGCACTCGCCGATCCCGACGTCGACCGGCACCTTCAGCATGACGACCTGGTCCGGCTACACCTACGCCGACTTCGTCTACTTCACCGACCCCCACAGCCTGGCCGGGGTCGTCGACACCGGCAACAACGTCTGGATCGGCGACCTGCGACCCTGCCCGCGCAGTGACCCGGGCTGTCCCACGCCCCTCATGACCACCATGACCAACAACATCCTGCGCCTGGTCGGTCGGGGCCCGGCCGGGCGCTACGAGCCGGCGCACAACAACCTGGCCACCGTCGCGCCCGCGGGCTCGTGACGACACGGGCCTCGGTAGTCTGAGCGGGAGGACCATGACCGACACCACGACCCGACCCGAGCCCAGCGACTTCAACCGCCAGGTGATCGAGGCTCTGCGCGCGTCCGGTGGGGTACTGACCGAGGGGCCCTTCGCCGGCGCTCCGCTGCTCGTTCTGCACACGACGGGCCGGCGCTCCGGGCGAACCTACGAGCACCCGATGATGTACCTCGAGCTCGACGGGCGCGTCTACGTCTTCGCCTCGCGGGCGGGTCACGCCGAGCACCCCGACTGGTATCTCAACCTCGTCGCGCACCCCGCGGTCACGGTGGAACGCGACGGCGAGACCTATCCCGCACGTGCCGTCGTGCTCAACGACGACGACCGGACGCGCGTCTACGCCCTCCAGAGTGACCTCTACCCTCAGTTCGCCGAGTACCAGCGCCAGACGTCCCGAGAGATCCCGGTAGTCGAGCTGGTCCGCGCCGACTGACCGGCCGTGGGCGTCGCCGACGAGCTCGTCCGGCTCATCGCCGAGCGCGACGCCGGCGAGCTGTCCGACGAGGAGTTCGAGGCGGCCAAGGCCGACCTGCTCGCCCACCCGGAGCGGGCGCGCACCGAGCCCGAGATCGAAGAGGCCGAACCCCTCTCGGCGCTGCGGCGGCGCAACCGACGCCGCGCACTGCTCGCGGCCGCCCTGATCATCCTCGTCCTCGTGGGCTGGGTCGTGGTGAGCGAGGCGACGCTCGGTGGGGCGCGCCTGGAGGTGCGCGTGACGTCGCTCACGACGAGCGGCGACGTCGTCGCCGTCGAGGCCACGGTCGCCAACGTGGGCGGGCGGGCCAGCCGAGGTCTCTGCGAGGTCTGGGTGACCCTGCCCCACCCGGGGGGTGGGACGCGGGTCGTGTCACCCCGGGCGACCCTCACCGACAGCCCGATACCACCGGGCGGACGCCTCTCGGGCCGGGTCGAGATCCTCGTGGCCTCGGGGGTGGCCCATCGGGTCACGATGCGCGACGTGTCCGTCGCGTGCCGGTAGTCGCGCCGGGCCCTGCGTCACCTCCCTCGCGCACTCCGCGGGCGCGCGGTCGCGACGCCCCGTAGCCTCGTGGGGTGGGCGCGCGCGACCTCATCGCCGAGCCGAGCTCGCGGTACCTCGCGCTCCAGCCGCCGGTGGAGGTCTCCGACGATCTCGCGAGGGTCATGGCCCAGCTCGGAACGCCCCACGCGCTGCCTCACGTCACCCTCGTCGCCCCGCCCGAGGTCCCGAGCGCGGGGGCGTGGCTCGACGCCGTGGACACGGTGGCGCGCGCGACCATCCCGTTTCCCCTTCGCCTCGGGGCGGTGGCCTCGTTCGGCGAGCGCGTCCGCTACCTCAGCGTCGAGGGCGAGGGCGTCAACGCGCTGCGCGTCGCGCTCGAGGTGGCCCTCGCGCTCACCCCGCGCGAACAACCCTTCGTCGCCCACCTCACCCTGGGGGTGACCCGCCGCGGGGCGTTGCCTCCCATCGACCTCGCGGCGATCCCCGAGTCCGTGCACCGGCCCTTCCTCGTCACCGCCCTCGGGCTCTTCGTGCGCCCGGCGCTCGTGGCGCCCTACGCGCGAACACGGACTTTCGCGTTCGTGGGCGAGCCGTGATCGGGGCGTGCTAGGCCAGTGGGCGTGTCGGCCTTCCCCGTCACCCGTCACGGCACGGGTCCCCGGTGGGACCCGACGCGACCGCTGGAGACCCGATCCGACCGGATAGCGCCCGCGCGCCACAGGGGCTATCCGGTCGCGCGTGAGGCCACCGACCTCGGCGGCCCCGTCGGCGTCGGCGAGCGGGTGGTGCAGGCCCGTGAGGCGTTATCCGGCGAGGCACTCGCCGAGGACCTCACCGCCGACCCGTGGATCAGGAACCACCGGGTCGACGGACTCGAGCCCCCCTCGGCTCGACTCGACGCACCTTGCCCAAGGGATCCGCGCGAGGCCGGCGTGTCGGTCGTCTCCGCCCTGGCTGGCGTCGTCATTGTGCTGGTCCTGGGTTCGCTCGTCCTCTCCCAGGCCATGGGCGGTGGACCGACGGCCCCCACGCGGGCGACGGCGCGTACTCCGGGCTCAACCGTGACGACGGCCGCCCCGACCCTCGCCAACGTGCCCCCGACGGCGGCGCGCGCGGCGTGCCTCGCCGACGTCGCGACGATCGAGTCGGCCGCCGGCGCTTACGAGTCCCTCCACGGTGCTCCACCGCCGAGCGGGACGGCTTGGGCCACGGGACCGGGAGGTCCCCTGGCCGGCCAGCGCTGGCCCGCCGGTGACGGGTCCTTCTCCCTGGTGTGGACCGGGCGGAGCGTCGGGGTGCGGGCGACCCGCGGACCCCGGGCCCACGAGACGATCGACGGGGTGACCGGCTGCGCCGGCCTCTGATCAGCGCGCGACGATCGTCACGCGCTCGGTGTTCGCGAGTAGTTCGACCCAGGTCTGGCCCGGGGCGAGCTTGATGACCTGTCCCCTATCGTTGGTGAAGACCGTGCGGTGATACAGGTTCGAGCGTGACCAGCGGCCGTGCTGGACGACCCCGCCGGTGAACACCTCGGCCGGACCGGAGCCGATGAGCTGGGCGTAGGAGTCGATGACCCCCACGCCGCCGACGTAGTTGACGAACATGACGATGACGTTCTTCGGGGCGAGCTGCACGCCGTTGGCCGACTTCTCGAGGGAGCCGAAGAGCGAGCGATCCCAGCGTCGGGTCGTGGGGTCCCAGGTATAGGTGACGGCGTAGCCGGCCTCGAAGCCCACCGTGAACGAGCGCACCTCCGGACCGTGGGCGTACTGGCCGGGAGCGAGGTAGGAAAACAGCGGCCGGGTGGGACGCGGGACGCCGTCTTTTCTCATGAGGAGCTCGGCGTTGGCGAAGAGGTTGTGAGGGGCCGGCCGGGAGGGGTCGCGGAACATAGCGGCGCCGCTATTCGCCTCATCGTAGAGCTTGACCGGGGCCGTGGCGATGCTGCGCAGCGCGTACAGCGCTCCCCCACTGAAGGCGAAGATCCCCCCGATGGGGAAGACGATCTCACGGTCGGTGCGCCGCACCGAGCGCACCGGTCCGACGACGGTCGGCAGATGGGAGTCGAAGATCGCGGCCAGACGCGTGATACCGCCCTCGACGATCTCCTCGTAGACGACGTCGGCGTCCTCCACGCCGTACTGGGGCATGGCCTGGGGGGTGTTGTCGATCTTGATCGTGAGGGCCGAACGGCGCTCGGTGAGGTGGTGGGGATCGGCCAGCCCCGTCAGTGGGTCGACGTAGACGGCCCTAGCCGGGGTCGTGGAGGTCGGACCCGTGCCCGTGGTGGTCGTGGTCGTCGTGCCCGAGGCCCCGGCGGTTCCCGCGGAGCCGGCCGCCAGGGCGAGCGCGAGGACGAGGGGCGAGAGGGCGCGGCGCACGCCGGCCAACCTAGCCAACCCCCGGCGCCACGGGCCCGCACCGTCAGGCTCGCGGCACCGGTTGGGTCGCTACGATCGGGCGCCGGGGGAACGAACGTGGCGAGCTTGGACGTGGCGATAGAGGTGGGCCCGAAGGGCCGCCGGGTCGCCGCCTGGGCCGTGGGTTGGCCGGGACTCGAGCGTGGGGGCCCGAGCCCCGAAGCCGCCCTCACCCGCCTCGAGGAGTACCGGGAGCGCTACGAGGCGGTGGCGCGTAACGCGGGCCGCCTCGAGGAGTTCACCGCGACGGGACCGCTGCGGGTCGTGGTGAACTATCCCGGTATCGGTTCGACCGACTTCTGGGGCATCTCCTTCGCTTCGTGCGCGCTCGACGAGACTCCCATCGACAGCGGCGAGCTCGCGCGACGCCTCGAGCTGCTCGCTGCCGCGTGGCGCTTCTTCGACGACGTGCGCGCCGGCGTCACCGCACAGCTCGCTAAGGGGCCTCGCGGCGGCGGCCGGGACCGCGAGGAAATAGCCCGTCACGTGCTGGCCTGTGAGCAGGACTGGGCCCGCAAGGTCGGCGTTGCCGCCGACGGCGACCTGGTCGGTGATGCGACCGCTCTCACTCGTCATCGCCACGAATTTCTCCACGGCGTGTCGCGCTATCACGCCGAGGGCCGGCGAGCGCGCACCTGGACCCTCCCCTTCCTCGTGCGCCACACGGCCTTTCACGTCCTGGACCACGCCTGGGAGATGCAGGACAAGGACCTCAGCGCGATTCAGCACTAGCGCGCGACGAGACTGGCGGGGCCGTGGTCGGCCGCTCGGTGGGTCCGACCCGATCGGACGGAGATCAGGCGACGCGAGTGCGCTGGCTCGGCGCCGCGCACTCGCGGCACAGGACCACGGGTGGTGGCGGCTCCCCCGTGGCGTTCGCCGTGCGATAGACCCGCACGGCTCCCGAGGCGCGGCACGCGCCGTGGTGCCAGCACGTCCGGCGAGAACACCGGCACGGTCCCGACGCGGGCTGGCGCGACCGAAGGGCCGCTGGCGCAAGCAGTGACGTCATCGGACTGTGATCACCCATTGTGACCTCCGTAACTCTCCCGCCACGAGAATAGACACGAACGAGGTCCCCGTGACGGACCGGGCCGCCAACCTCGCGAGGATCGGCACGGCTCCGCGGCGGGCGCCGGGTCCCCGTGCCGCGCCGGCGCGGCGTGTCCTACTGGCTGACGCCAGGTCGCCCCACGACGTGGGTCCGGGCCCCCCTTTCTACGGTGGTCGCCCGGCCCGGCTCCGGCGTTGACGACGGTGATGAGGATCGAGCCGAGAAGTTGGAGCCCATCGACGCGTCGCCGTCCGGCGAGGTGGCGACCGCACGATGACGGAGGTGGGGCACGGTCGCCCAGATCGAATCGGCTCCTTCCGCCCGGGAACCTCGACGCTGGCGCGAGCGGGCAGTAATCCATCGCCTGCGTACCCGCCGCCCTCCCTTGGCGAGGTACTACGCGTTACTCGATGGGCGGAATCATCCCGAAGGCGAGAATCTGATCTACGGCCTCTCGAGGCCTGCGCGCAAGAATCCGTAAGCCTCGTCGGCCGGCGCGGGACGCAGCCAGAAGTAGCCCTGTCCCCGGTCTGCCCCTAATTCGACCATCAGATCGCGTTGATCAGGGGTCTCGATCCCTTCCGAAATTGTCCTGAGGCCGAGCGCGCCCGCCATGTCGATGATCGACTTCAACATCGAGCGCCCCTTCGCACTCTGCCAGTCCATCACGAAGGTTCGGTCGATCTTCAGGCTGTCGAGGGGGAATACGCGCAGGTACGACAGAGATGAGTAACCGGTGCCAAAATCATCGATGGACCACCGCACACCAAGGGCGCTCACGTCTCGCAGCTTTTCGCTGGTCTCCTTCGTGTTCGCCAAAGCGCTTTCGGTGATCTCAAAGACCACCGCGCGCGGATCGACGCCGGTGCGTTCGAGCATCCGCGCCGTCACCGTGACGAAATCGGAGTCGGCCAACTCGTGAACCGATACGTTGAGGTGCATCTCTAACCCGGAACGGCCACTCAACTTTTGCCACTCGACGAGCTGGTGACACGCGGAGAAGCGAATCTGCCGACCGAGTTCGCCAATCAGTCCGGACTCTTCCGCTAAGCCGACGAACCGATCAGGTGTTACGAGGCCCCGCACTTCATGAGGCCAGCGCGCGAGGGCCTCGAAACCCACGACTTGGTTGGTAGCCAAGTCCACGATTGGCTGATAGTACGGGACGAGTTGGTGGTCAGCCAGAGCTGACCGCAGTTCCTCTATCAGTGTGACGTCCCGGACCAACTGGAACTCTCGCCGCTCGTCAAAGAACGCGATTGGCTCAGCGCCCACTGACCTTTCTCGCTGACTCAGGAGCGCCGCCCTACTCATGATGACGCCGACGTCATCGCTCTGGCAGGGTGAGACTCCGACGGTCATCGATACGTTGAGCGCCCGATTCTCCACTTCTGTCGGCTCGGTGACGGCGCTTAGCACCTCCTGAACGAACGACTCCGCGTCCTGGCGGGACTCCGCGGTGAACGCGAACGCAAAATCTCTGGGGCCGGAACGGGCGACGAAGACGCCCCGTCGCACGAACGCGGTGAGCCGATCGGTAACGACTCGAAGCAGCGCTTCAGCAGTTGACCCTCCGAACACCGACAAGAACTGATCGAATCGATCGACCCTCATCTTCGCGAGATAGAACATCTCGCTGGGCGCTTCGTTGTCCTGACCCGTCGAATTGAGAATGCTTTGAAGGTGCTCGATAAGCGCCTCGCGATTGGGCAAGCCAGTGAGAGAATCGGTGCGCAACTGAGCCTGAAGCGTCAGCTCAGCGGTGCGGTCATGAATAACCGACGACACGGCTCGAACGACCCCTGAGCCGTCCACGATCGGCACCGCGGTGAGGGAACCGACGAACGTGCTGCCGTCTCGCCGCTGGCCGATGAGTCGTTCAGCGGTGACGGCACGACCCTCGTAGAGGGCGCTCTGGAAGGAGGGCACCCGATCTCGCTGCGACGGCGCCAGGAGCACACCAATCTCGCGACCGAGTATCTCGTCGCTGGTGTAGCCGAACATCTCCTCGGCCGACCGGTTCCACGACGTGATGCGCCCCTCGTACGAGGTGACCATCGCGTCGGTCGCATGGGTGAACCCGGCACGCAGTTCGCGTTCAATGGTGCGGAGTTCTTCGACCTCCGTCATGTCAATTGCCACGGCGGCCACTGCGTAGGGCGAGCCGGCAGAATCACGCAGAACGAAGTAGGTCCCAAGCATGGAAGTTTGGACGCCACCAATCTCGAAAGTCTGCTCCGTAGTGACCTCGCCGTCGACCAGCGCGCGACGTGCGTTTGTCTCGAGGAGGTCAGCGAGACCGGCCGGAAACAGTTCCGAGGCGGTACTTCCGACCATGACGTCGGCCTTATATCCCATAGCGAGCGCAAAGAGGCGATTCACCCGAAGGAATCTCAGCTCGAGGTCACTCACGTAGATCCACAGTGGGGCGTGCTCCATCAGATCAGTGGAGAATGACTCTTCTCGCTCCAGCGCGGCTTGTGTCAGAAGTCGCTCGGTGATGTCACGGATGTTGACGATGGTCGCTTCGACAGTCTCCACTCTGGAGTAGTCGCACACGTTGACCTCGACGATGGTCACGTCATCCTCACCCAAGGGCATCGTCTCGGTGAGTAGCTCACCCGGGCTTCGGCGCGACGACTCGATCACATCGCTCAATCGAGCCACACCCAGAGTCTGTGCGAGCTCGTGGAATGACGTATGGATGAGTTCCTCCGCGTCCGCTCCCAGGATCTGTGGGCACGCACCGCTAGCGAAGGTGACGACACCCGCATCATCGACGAGCAGTATCGCGTCACCGCCGTGTTCGAGTAGCGCACGGATCTTGCGCTCGCTTTCCTC
>DASSZS010000038.1:0-10533 GCA_035702745.1 Acidimicrobiales bacterium
TCCATAGCGCGGCGTACTGGGCCCACTGCGACGGCGTAGCCGTGACACCGGGGCTCGGGGGCGTCGGCTGGGCCAGCGTGATCGCAAGCGGCGCGCTCGCCGGTGCCTGAGCCCCAGCGGGAACGGAGTTCGCCCCCGCGACGATTCCGGCGCCCACGAGCACGGCGACGAGACCCAGCGTCCTCATCTTCCAGTTTCGATGCCCGAGTCTCACGATGGGTTCCTCCTTCTGAGGGTTGAGATACTTCGCGTCGAGGTGAGCCGAAGTTGGCTACTATTCGGTTTTTGCTATATCGAAACCCTAGCAATACGGAAGTACGGTGTCAAGGCGGGCCCGACAGAGGCTCGCGCGGGGGCTCGGAGGGGACGGCAGAGGTGAAGCAAGTCTTCTTGGACCGAAAGTTGCTCGTCCTGCTTAGCCTCGTGACCGGCCCCAAGCACGGGTACGGCCTGATGAAGGACATCGAGTCTTCATTCGGGATCCGACTAGGACCGGGAACCCTCTACGCGTGTATCGCGTCGCTCGAGCGCGAAGGGCTGATCGAGGCGCTGCCCTCGGTTGATCGGCGCAATCCGTACCAGGTCACGGCCGCAGGAGAGACGGAGGTGCGCCGCGCGGTAGACGAGGTGGCCCGCGTCACCTCGGTCGCACTCGCCCGCGTGTCCGCGATCTGACGGAGTCACCGTGACCGACGGCCCCTCACACCTGCGAGTCCGGATCGTTCGCGCCCTGGTCGCCGCACTCCCCGGAGACGTCGGGCGTTCCTACCGACGCAACGTCATCCAACTCGCCGTCGAGCTCGAGCGCGAGAACGAGCTCCGCTGGAGGGATGTGGTCAACTGCGCCACGGGAGGCCTGCGGCTCTACCTACGATCCATGGTCAACGTCGCCCTCGCCGCGAGCATCATCGCCGCAGCGGCGGTAACCATGGCCCGAGTGTCGTTGCCGCCCTCGTCGCCGTCGTCACGTTCCACGTATCCGTCCTATCCGTCGGTCATCGCGTACTCACTGCCCGCCTCGCGGCTGGGGATCACGACCACGACCCGTAGTTGTCACGCCGTCGAAGGCTCGACGTCGATCGTCCTGTTCGTCTTCACGCCGACAACGCGCGCCCCACTCACCTTCCCTGTGCGGGGAGCGTGTGTGCCCCACCTCGACCAGGTCGGGCGGTCGGCGGGCTAACGGGACGACGCGACCTAGGAGAAGGTGACGACGCCCTCGAGCGCGCCGACGGTGACCGTGTCGCCCTCGGCGTAGACGCCCTCGAGCACCGCCAGGGCGAGCGGGTCCTCCACCCGGCGCTGGATGACCCGCTTCAAGGGCCGCGCCCCGAAGTCGGGGTCGTAGCCCTCGGCCGCGAGCAGGGCGCGCGCCTCGTCGGTGACGACGAGGGTGAGGCGCCGCTCCGCCAGGCGCCGACGCAGCCGCTCGAGCTGGATGCCGACGATGACCGCGAGGTCGGCGCGCTCGAGCGCCCGGAAACGGACGATCTCGTCGATCCGGTTGACGAACTCGGGCCGGAAGAACGAGAGCGGGTCGCCGGCGAGGTTGCTCGTCATGATGAGCACGGCGTTGGTGAAGTCCACCGTGCGGCCCTGGCCGTCGGTGAGGCGGCCGTCGTCGAGGACCTGCAAGAGCAGGTTGAAGACGTCGGGGTGGGCCTTTTCGATCTCATCGAGCAGCACCACGGCGTAGGGGCGGCGGCGCAGCGCCTCGGTCAGCTGGCCCCCCTCCTCGTAGCCGACGTAGCCCGGGGGGGCGCCCACCAGGCGACTCACGGCGAACTTCTCCATGTACTCGCTCATGTCGATGCGCACCATGGCGTGCTCGTCGTCGAAGAGGAACTCCGCGAGCGCCCTCGCCAGCTCGGTCTTGCCCACCCCGGTCGGGCCGAGGAAGAGGAACGAGCCGATCGGCCGGTGCGGGTCCGAGAGGCCGGCGCGGCTGCGCCGGATGGCGTTGGCGACGGCCGCGACGGCCTCGTCCTGGCCGACGACGCGGCTGTGGAGGAGCTCTTCCATGCGCACGAGCTTGTCGACCTCGCCCTCGAGGAGCTTCGCGACGGGCACGCCGGTCCAGCGGCTCACCACCTCGGCGACGTCCTCGGCGTCGACCTCCTCCTTCAAGAAGGCGCCGCCGGCCTGGAGCTCGGCCAGCTCGGCCGTCGCGCGCTCGATCGAGCGCTCGAGCTCGGGGATCACCCCGTAGCGCAGCTTCGAGGCCCCCTCGAGGTCGCCCTGGCGCTCGAGGCGCTCGGCCTCGGCCCGGCGGTCCTCGAGGTCCTGCTTGGCCGCGCGGATCCGCTCGATGGCCCCCTTCTCGGCCTGCCAGCGCGCGGCGATCTCGTCGCCGCGCTCTTTGAGCTCGGCGTACTCGGCCTCTAAACGGGTCAGGCGCTCGCGGCTCGCCTCGTCGGTCTCTTTAGCCAGGGCCAGGCGCTCGATGTCGAGCTGGCGGAGCCGGCGCACCACCACGTCGAGCTCGGTGGGCATCGAGTCGATCTCGATGCGCAGTCGGCTGGCCGCCTCGTCCATGAGGTCGATCGCCTTGTCGGGCAGGAACCGGTTGGTCACGTAGCGGTGCGACAGGGTCGCCGCGGCCACTAAGGCGGCGTCTTGGATGCGCACGCCGTGGTGGACCTCGTAGCGCTCCTTCAATCCGCGCAGGATGGCGATCGTGTCCTCGACGGTCGGCTCGCCCACCACGACGGGCTGGAACCGGCGCTCGAGGGCGGCGTCCTTTTCCACGTACTGGCGGTACTCGTCGAGGGTCGTCGCCCCGATGAGGCGCAGCTCGCCGCGCGCGAGCAGCGGCTTGATCATGTTCGAGGCGTCCATCGCCCCCTCGCTCGCGCCGGCGCCCACGATGGTGTGCAGCTCGTCGACGAAGGTGATCACCTGGCCCTCGGCCTCGCGGATCTCAGCCAGGACCGCCTTCAGGCGCTCCTCGAACTCGCCGCGGTACTTGGCCCCGGCGATCATCGAGCCGAGGTCGAGCGCGACCAGGCGCCGGTCGCGCAGGCTCTCGGGCACGTCGCCCTCGACGATGCGCAGCGCCAGCCCCTCGACGATCGCCGTCTTGCCCACGCCGGGCTCGCCGATGAGCACGGGGTTGTTCTTGGTGCGCCGGCTGAGCACCTGGATGACCCGGCGGATCTCCTCGTCGCGGCCGATGACCGGGTCGAGCTTGCCGGCCCGGGCGAGGGCCGTGAGGTCCCGGCCGTACTTCTCGAGGCTCTGGAAGGTGCCCTCGGGATCCTCGCTCGTTATCCGGGCCGAGCCGCGGATCTGGCGCAGGGCCGAGAGCAGCGCCTCACGGGTCGCGCCGAGCTCGGTCGCGGCGGCCACGATCACGTGGTCGACCGAGAGGTACTCGTCGCCCATCTCGGCGCGCAACGCGTCGGCCGCCTCGAGCAGCTGACGGCTCTCGGCCGAGAGCCCCGGCTGGGTGCCGCCCACGGCGCGCGGCTCGCGCGCGACGCGCTCGTTGAGCGAGGCGACGATCGCGACCGGGTCGAGGTCGGCCGCCACGAGCAGGGGTCGGGCCACGCCGTCGGCCTGGTTCAACAGGGCGAGCAGGAGGTGGGCCGGGGTCACGTAGGGGTGGCCGGCGGCGGCGGCCTGGGTGGTGGCGGCCTGGAAGGCCTCGCGGGTCTTTACGGTCCAGCGCTGGGGGTCGAGGGTCACGGTCGGTCCTTGGACGAGCGGTTAGGGCGGCGGTCGACGAAGACCGCCAGGGAGTTGGCGACCGGCACGAGGTCGCGCCGATACTGACGGTGGGTCGCCTCGACGAGGCGCCCGGCCTCGGCGCGCAGGCGCTCGAGCTCGGCGCGGGTCGACTCGAGCTCGGTCTCGAGGGCCATGACGCGCTTGACGCCCTCTAAGTTCACGCCCTCGGCGGTGAGCTGCTGGATGCGCCGCAGGGCGGCCAGGTCCTCGTCGGAGAAGCGCCGAGACCCGCCCGAGGTGCGCCGGGGCCTCAGCAGTCCGCTGCGCTCGTAGTTGCGCAGCGTCTGGGGGTGCACCCCGGCGAGCTCGGCGAAGACCGAGATGACGTAGACCGGGCGCTCGCTCACGCCTTCGCCTCCTCGACCTCACCGAGGGCCTCGGCCAGCTGCTCGGCCAGCTGGCGCTGGCGCCTCGTGAGCTTGGTCGGCAGGCTGACCGCGATCGTCACGAGCAGGTCGCCCGCGCCGTGGTGGCCGCCAGCGGGCACGCCGCGACCCTTCACCCGCATGGTGGTGCCCGGCTGGGTGCCGGCCGGGACCTTCACCGAGACGGGGTCGTCCAGGGTCGGGACCTCGACCGTCGTGCCGAGCAGGGCCCGGGTGAAGGGGACGCGCACGGTCGTGGTGACGTGACGGCCCCGCCGCTCGAAGCGGGCGTCGGGCGCGACGTGCACGTCGACGAAGAGGTCGCCGGCCGTCCCGCCGTGCGCCCCGGGCGCGCCCTTGCCCTTCAGGCGGATCCGCTGGCCGTCGACGACGCCGGGGGGGATGCGCACCGTGACCCGGCGCGCGCTCGGCTCACGGCCCGAGCCGTGGCAGGTGGAACACGGCGCGGCGAAGCGCCCCCCGCGACCCTGGCAGACCGGACAGACGCTCGACATGGCGAACGGTCCCTGGTCGTCGTTGATCACCCCGCGGCCGTGGCAGTGCTCGCAGGGCACGAACGCCGCGCCGGGCGCGCCGCCGGTCCCCTTGCAGGTGGGACAGGCCGCGTCGCTCGGCACGCTCACGTTGGTCGTGACGCCCTTCACGGCGTCGCGGAACGACAGGTGCAGCGCGGTCTCTAGGTCCGCGCCGCGCTGGGTGCGCTGACGCCGGCCGCCGAACAGGCCGCCGAAGAGGTCACCGAGGTCGGTGAAGTCGCCGGTGGTGAAGTTGAAGCCGCCCGGGCCGCCGGCGAAGCCGCCCGCAACGGGACCGAGCCGGCGGACCTCGTCGTACTCCTTGCGCTTGGCCGAGTCGCCGAGCACGTCGTAGGCGGCCGAGATCTCCTTGAAGCGCTCCTCGCTGCCGGGGTTCGTGTCGGGGTGGTACTCCTTGGCCAGCTTGCGGTAGGCGCGCGTGATCTCCTTGTCCGTCGCGCTCTGGGTGAGTCCGAGGACCTTGTAGTAGTCCTTCTCGAACCACTCCCGCTCGGCCATGGGGCTAGCCCCTCACCTGGACCATCGCCGGGCGCAGCACCGCGCCGTGCCACCGGTAGCCGGCGCGCAGCACCTCGGTCACCTCGTGGGTGCCGTCACCCTCCCCCTCACCCTCGAGGGGCACGTGGGCGACGGCGTCGTGGACGGTGGGGTCGAACGCGACGCCCTTCGCGTCGACGCGCTCGAGCCCGGCCTTCTCCAGGGTGTCGAGCAGCAGGGCCCGGCTCTGGGTCAGGGCGGCCGCCTCGTCGCTCGTCGAGCTCGCGAAGTGGGCCTCGGCGAGGTCGAGCGCGTCGAGCACGGGCAGCAGCTTGCCGGCGAGCTCACCGGCCGCGCGCGCGGCCGCGTCCTCGGCGACGCGCGCGACGCGCTTGCGGTAGTTCTCGAAGTCGGCCTGGAGCCGCTGGAGCGCGTCGAGGTACTCGTCGCGCTGGCGCTCCAGGTCATCGCGCGGGTCCTCGGTCGCCGACTCGACCGTGGGCTCGAGCACGGACCCACTCCGCGCCTCGTCCGGGGCCGGCGGTGCGGACTCCGGTGTCGTCTCGGCGACGGGCTCGGACTCGGAGGCGGCGGCGGGCTCGACCGCCGACTCGGGGACGGTGGGATCGGCCATCGCTACTTCTCGTCGACGATCTCGGCGTCGACGATCTCCTCGTCGTCACCGGCCGGGGCTGCGGGCTCGGCGGCGTTGGCCTTGGCGGCCTCCTCGTAGAGCCGCTGGCTGAAGCCCTGGCTGGCGCTGAGGAGCTTCTCGGTGGCCGCGGTGATCGCCTCGACGTCGGTGCCCGCGAGAGCCTCCTTCAGGCTCGCGAGCGCCTTCTCGACGTCCTCGCGCTCGCTGCCCTGGAACGACTCGGCCTGCTCTTTGAGCAGCTTCTCGGTCGAGTACACCAGGCCGTCGGCGTTGTTGCGCACCTCGGCCTCGGCCCGGCGCCGACGGTCGTCCTCGGCGTGGGCCTCGGCGTCGCGGACCATGCGGTCGATCTCCTCTTTGGAGAGCGAGGAGCCGCCGGTGATCGTCATCGACTGGGCGTTGCCGGTCGCCAGGTCCTTCGCCGAGACGTGGACGATGCCGTTCGCGTCGATGTCGAAGGTCACCTCGATCTGGGGCACGCCGCGCGGCGCCGGGGGGATCCCCACCAGCTGGAACTTGCCGAGGGTCTGGTTGTAGCTGGCCATCTCGCGCTCGCCCTGGAGGACGTGGACCTCGACGCTGGGCTGGTTGTCGTCGGCCGTGGTGAAGGTCTGGGACTTCTTGGTGGGGATCGTCGTGTTGCGCTCGATGATCTTGGTCATGACGCCGCCCTTGGTCTCGATGCCGAGGCTGAGGGGCGTCACGTCGAGCAGGAGGATGTCCTTCACGTCGCCCTTCAAGACGCCGGCCTGAATGGCGGCGCCCACGGCGACCACCTCGTCGGGGTTGACGCTCTTGTTGGGCTCCTTGCCGGTGAGGCGCGAGACCAGCTCCTGGACGGCCGGGATCCGGGTCGAGCCGCCGACCAAGATCACGTGGTCGATCGCCCCGAGGGTCAGCCCGGCGTCCTTGATGGCCTGGTCGAAGGGGCCCCGGAGCCGCTCGACGAGGTCGGCGGTGAGCTCGTTGAACTTCGCGCGGGTGAGCTTGAGGTCGAGGTGCTTGGGGCCCTCGCTCGTCGCGGTGATGAAAGGCAGGTTGATCTGGGTCTCCTGGACGGCCGAGAGCTCGATCTTCGCCTTCTCGGCCGCCTCCTTCAGGCGCTGGACGGCCATCTTGTCGCTCGAGAGGTCCACGCCCTCGGTGTCCTTGAAGGTCTTGATGAGCCAGTGCATCACCGCGTCGTCCCAGTCGTCGCCGCCGAGGTGAGTGTCCCCGTGGGTCGACTGCACCTCGAAGACGCCCTCGGCGATCTCGAGCACCGAGACGTCGAAGGTGCCACCGCCCAGGTCGAAGACGAGGACGGTCTGCTCGGCCGGGCCCTTGTCGAGGCCGTAGGCGAGGGCGGCGGCGGTGGGCTCGTTCACGATGCGCAGCACCTCGAGCCCGGCGATCTGGCCCGCCTCCTTGGTGGCGGTGCGCTGGGCGTCGTTGAAGTACGCCGGCACGGTGATGACGGCCTGGGTCACCGTGTCACCGAGGTAGGCCTCCGCGTCGCGCTTGAGCTTCATGAGGATGCGCGCGCTGATCTCCTGGGGGGTGTAGGCGGTGCCGTCGATGTCGACGGTCCACTTCTCGCCCATGTGGCGCTTGACCGACCGGATCGTGCGGTCGGGGTTGGTGATCGCCTGGCGCTTGGCGACCTCGCCCACGAGGACCTCACCCGTCTTGGAGAAGCCCACGACCGAGGGGGTCGTGCGGCTGCCCTCCGCGTTGGGGATGACGACGGGCTCGCCCGCCTCGAGGACCGAGACCACCGAGTTGGTGGTGCCCAGGTCGATACCGACTGCCTTGGCCATGAGGACTCCTTCGCTCTCCCGCTCCGGCGGGTTCGACCCAACCAGTGTACAGACTTGAGTCCTAACTTGTCAAGAAACATATAACAATCCATTACATATATCGGAAAAGGCTACGACTCCAGGGTTTCTGGACCCGGGCGACCCGGCCCGCCGGACCCCTGCGCCGCCCCCGGAATTACCATTGGCTCGTGCCCGACCTCGTCCTCTTGCGCCACGGGCGCTCGGAGTGGAACGACGCCAACCTCTTTACGGGCTGGCAGGACGTCGACCTCTCCCCCGAGGGCGAGGCCGAGGCGGCGGCCGCCGGCCAGCTCCTCGGTGAGGCCGGGCTGGACCTGCGCATCGTGCACACCTCGGTCCTCACCCGGGCGATCCGCACCGCCGAGATCGCCCTGCACGAGGCCGGACGGTCCTGGGTCGCGGTGCGGCGCAGCTGGCGGCTCAACGAGCGTCACTACGGGGCGCTGACCGGCGAGGACAAGCGCTCGACCGCCGAGCGCTACGGCCTCGACCAGGTGCGGGCGTGGCGCCGCTCCTACGACGTGCCGCCCCCCACGCTCTCGCCCGACGACCCCCGCTCGGTCGTCCACGACCCCCGCTACCGCGACGTGCCCGCCGAGATGATCCCGCTCACCGAGTGCCTGAAGGACGTCGTCGCGCGCGCCACCCCCTACCTGCGCGACGTGATCGCCGACGACCTGCGCGCCGAGGGCGTGAAGGGCGGCGCCGTCTTGGTGGTCGCCCACGGCAACTCCCTGCGGGCGCTGCGCATGGTGCTCGAGAGCATCGCCGAGTCCGACATCGCCGAGCTCGAGATCCCCACCGGCATCCCCTACCGGCTGCGCCTCGACGACGACCTCGAGGTGATCGAGGCCGGCTACCTCGGCGACCCCGAGGCGGCCGCCCGCGCCGCCGAGGCCGTCGCCCGTCAGGCCGGCTGACCGACCCACCGAGCAACCCCCGTGGACCCGGGCCGGGGCCGCCGCGGTGGGGGGACGGCGAGCCCGACCCGAGGTCCTAGAGGGCTTCGCCCCCTCGGTCGTTGGTGCGGATGCGCACCACGTGCTCGACGTCGCTGACCCAGGCCATCCCGTCGCCGACGGTGTCGGTGCGCGCGGCCTGGACGATCGCCTCGAGCAGCGCGTCGACGTGGTCGTCGTCGCAGATCACCTCGCAGCGCACCTTGTCGACGAAGTCGAACTCGTACTCCCGACCCCGGTAGATCTCGATGTGGCTCCCGGTCCGGCCGAAGCCGCGGGACTGGGTCACGGTCATGCCCGAGAGGCCGGCGGTCTTGACCGCCTCTTTGACCTCGTCGAGCTTGAAGGGCTTGATGACGGCGGTGACGAGCTTCACGGTCTCTCCAATCAGACGTTGTCGGGGTGCAGGTGGCTCGGCGAGGCCACGGGCTCGCCGAAGGTCGGCTCGGGGAAGGCCTCCTCCTCGTGGATGGCGAGGTCGCCCTCGCGCAGCGTGAGGTCGTCCTCGCGCAGGCCCACGAGCATCTTGACCACGTAGAAGATGATGGCCGTTCCTCCGGCCGTGAAGCCGATGACCCACAGGGCCGCGAGGAACTGCTCCCAGAGCTGGTGGAACGAGTGGGTGTAGAACCACCCCCCGACGCTGAACGACCCGGCCCCCTTGTAGTGGGCGCCGCTCACCCCGTACTCGACCATCTTGGGGTCGGCGAGCAGTCCCACGAGCAGCCCGCCGGTCAGCCCGGCGAAGCCGTGGGTGTAGACGACCCCGAGGGCGTCGTCGACCTTGGCGAAGGGCCCGAGACGCGAGACGTAGTTCCACGCGACCCACACGACGCTCGAGGCGACGACCCCCACGATGAGCGCCCCCACCCCGTTGACCCACCCGGCCGAGGGCGTGATCGCGACCAGCCCGCAGATCATCCCGTTGATCGCCCCGAGGAAGGTCGGCTTCTTCTGGCGCGAGGCGAACATGTCCCAGAAGAGCCAGGTGAGCAGGGCGGCCGCCGTGGCGACGTTGGTGTTGAGCACCGCCGAGGCCGCGTCAACCCCGGCGTAGAAGGGGTCGCCGCCGTTAAAGCCGTTCCAGCCCAGCCAGAGGATCCCGGCCCCGATGGCCACCATCATGAGGTTGGAGGGGAAGGCGTTCTCCCGGTCCTGCCAGCGCCGCGGACCGACGATCGCCGCCCCGACGAAGGCGGCCACCCCGGCCGAGAGGTGGATGACGTAGCCGCCCGAGTAGTCGACAGCGCCCTTTTGGGCGAAGAAGCCCCCGCCCCAGAGCAGCGCGGCGTTCACGCAGTAGACGAGGGTGATCCACAGGGGCACGATGAGCAGCCACGCCTTGAACTTGAGCCGACCGACCAGCCCCCCGAGGAAGAGCAGGGGGGCGATCGCGGCGAAGACGAACTGGAAGTAGGCGAGCGTCGCGGTCGAATAGTGGAAGGGGATGAGGCCGTTGGCCCCCGAGACGGCCTGGCCCTGCTCGCTCGAGGCGGTCGAGAGCGGCGTGAAGTGGCCGATGAACCCGCTCCAGAACGAGCCCGTGGGCCCGAAGTGGCTGAGCGGCCCGAAGGCCAGGTTGTATCCCCAGAGCATCCACACCACGAGGGTCAAGGAGAAGCCCGAGAAGACCATGAGCATGGTGTTCACGATCCACTTCTTGCGCATCAGCCCGCCGTAGAGCACGGCGACGCCCGGCAGGCTCATCAGCCCCACCAGGGTCGCGGCCACCAGCTGCCAGGTGTTGTCCCCGGGGTTCAGCCAACTCGGGTACGGGATGTTCGTAGCCCAGAGCACGGTCTCCTCCTCTCCGAGAGGACGACGCTGGCCTCGACGTGGCCCCAGGCTCCCAGGCGCGCGTTTCCGGGCCGTTAGCGACGTGTTTCGCCGGTGTGAACCCTGGCGCCCGCGCCCGTCGGGCGCGTCTCGACGGGGCCGGAGGTCCGGGCGAGCTCCGTCGCGACGACCTAC
>DASSZS010000029.1:0-75432 GCA_035702745.1 Acidimicrobiales bacterium
TGGCCACTGCGCTCCTCTTACGTCGTGCCGATAAGAATGAGTCTATGAGTTCCCCCGACGCCCTCGTTATCCCGACCGACCTCTTGCCGCGTGACGGCCGCTTCGGCTCGGGACCCTCCAAGGTCCGCGCCGCCCAGGTCGAGGCGCTCGCCGCCGACGCGGCGACCTTCCTCGGCACCTCGCACCGCCAGAGCACGGTGCGCGCCAAGGTCGCAGAGGTGCGCGAGGGTCTCGCCGCGCTCTTCAACCTGCCCGAAGGCTACGAGGTGCTGCTCGGCAACGGGGGCACGACGTGCTTCTGGGACGCGGCGACGTTCCAGCTCATCGAGAATAAGAGCCAGCACCTCTCCTTCGGTGAGTTCTCCTCGAAGTTCGCCACGGCGGTAAGGGACACGCCCCACCTCGCGACCCCCTCGGTGATCACGAGCGAGCCGGGGACCCACCCCCGGGCCGTGGCCGAGGACGACGTCGACCTCTACGCCCTGACCCACAACGAGACCTCGACCGGGGTGATGATGGAGGTCCGCCGGCCGGTCGGCGCCGCCGGCCTCGTCGCGGTCGACGCGACCTCCGCGGCCGGCGGGGTGATGGTCGACCCCTCCCAGTTCGACTGCTACTACTTCGCCCCCCAGAAGTCCTTCGCCGCCGACGGCGGGCTGTGGCTGGCCCTGTGCTCGCCGGCGGCCGTGGCGCGCATCGAGACACTCGCCGCCTCGGGCCGCTGGACGCCCGCCTTCTTCGATCTCAAGGTGGCCCTGGACAACTCCCGGCTCAACCAGACCTACAACACGCCCGCCCTGGCCACGATCCACCTGTTGGCGAGCCAGGTGACCTGGATGAACGAGAACGGGGGTCTCGCCTTCGCGGCCGGCCGCTCGAGCCGCTCGGCCGAGATCCTCTACACCTGGGCCGAGGCCTCGGCCTTCGCCCGGCCCTTCGTCGCCGACCCGGCCCAGCGCTCGAGCGTCGTGGCGACGATCGACTTCGTCGACGACGTCGACGCCGCGGTCGTCGCGGCGGTCCTGCGCCGCAACGGCGTCGTCGACACCGAGCCCTACCGCAAGCTCGGGCGCAACCAGCTGCGCGTGGCGATGTTCCCCTCGATCGACCCCGAGGACGTTGCGGCCCTGTGCGCCAGCATCAACTGGGTGGTCGGCAACCTCTAGACGATCGCCCGCGCCACGACGGTGAGCGGCCCGTCGCCCTCGACGACGTTGTAGGTGGAGCCGGGATTCCCGGCGGCGCCCCCGTGGCGACCGTCGGGGGTGAGACAGAGCACGCGCAGCTCGGCGCGGAAGTCGTCGGGCAGACCGGCCGCCTCGGTGAGCAGCGCCCGGCAGGCCGCCTCGGGCGTCTCGCCCCGGCCGAGGCCCTCCACGACGAGGCGCGCGCCCCCGGCGCGCAGGGCGAGCTCACCGCGCCCGGTGCAGGCGGCCGCCCCCACGCGCGCGTCGCAGTAGAAGCCCGCACCCGGGACCGCGGAGTCGCCGACGCGACCGGGGTACTTCCACGGGTAGCCACTCGTCGAGACCCCCGAGACCATCTCCCCGGTCTCGTCGAGGGCGATTACGTTGATCGTGCCCCACGGTCCCTCGTGGGGTCGGAATCGGGCCACGAGGTCCATCGCCCGGGCCCGGTAGAGGGCGTCGCCCTCGAGTGCTCTGGTGTCCTCACCCTCGACCGAGGTGGGCGAGGGGGCCAGCGCCTCGACGAAGAGGCGACGGGCGGCCTCGGTGAGCAGGTCCGCGCGCTCGAAGCCCTGCTCTTCCGCGAAGAGGGCGGCCCCCTCGCCCACTAACAAGCAGTGCTGGGGCAGCGCCTCGAGGACCCGTCGGGCCACCGAGATCGGGTGGGGGTAGCCCCGCAGGGCGGCGACGGCCCCCACGGCCCGGGTCGAGCCGACCATGAGCGACGCGTCGAGCTCGACCTCGCCGCGGGCGTTGGGCAGCCCGCCCGTGCCGACGTAGTGGTCCTCGAGGTTGTCCTCGCAGCGCCGCAGCGCCTCTTCAACCGCGTCGAGGGCGCTGGCCCCGGCCGCCAGCATCGCGGCCGCGACCCCGAGCCCGACCTCGCTGCGCTCCGAGCCGACGATGACCGGCCGGGTCACCTCAGTCGGTGTCGCCGCCCGAGACGTCGGCCACGCGCTGACGGCCCGAAGCGACGAAGGGCATCATCGCGCGCAGCTCCTTGCCGATCGTCTCGATCGGGTGGCGCTTGCCGGCGTCGCGCAGCTCGCGGTACCGCGGGCGGCCCACGGCGTTCTCCTCGATCCACTCGGCGGCGAAGGTGCCGTCTTGGATCTCGGTGAGGATACGTCGCATCTCGGCCTTGACCTGGTCGGTGATGACCCGCGGGCCCCGCGTGAGGTCCCCGTACTCGGCGGTGTCCGACACCGAGAAGCGCATGCCGGTGATCCCCTCTTCGTACATCAGATCGACGATGAGCTTGAGTTCGTGCAGGCACTCGAAGTAGGCGCTCTCGGGCTGGTAGCCGGCCTCGACCAGCGTCTCGTAGCCCGCGCGCACCAGCGCCGTCACCCCGCCGCAGAGCACCACCTGCTCGCCGAAGAGGTCGGTCTCGGTCTCCTCGGCGAAGGTCGTCTCGAGCACGCCGGCCCGGGTCGCCCCGATTCCCCAGGCGTAGGCCAGCGCCAGCGCGTGGGCCTGGCCGGTGGCGTCGTGGTGCACGGCGATCAGCGCCGGCACGCCGGCGCCCTCGACGTAGGTGCGACGCACCAGGTGGCCGGGGCCCTTGGGCGCGATCATCGCCACGTCGACGCCCGCGGGCGGGTCGATCTGGTTGAAGCGGATGTTGAAGCCGTGGGCGAAGAGGAGCAGGTCCCCCTCGACGAGGTTCGGGGCGATCTCCTCGGCGTAGATCCGCGCCTGCTCGGTGTCAGGGACGAGCACCATGATCACGTCGGCCTCGGCTACGGCCTCGGCGATCGTGCGCACGCGCAGTCCGGCCGCCTCGGCCTTGTGGACCGACGAGGAGTCGGCGCGCAGGCCCACGCGCACGTCGAAGCCGCTGTCGTGGAGGTTCAGCGCGTGGGCGTGACCCTGGGAGCCGTAGCCCAGCACCGCGATCTTCTTGGCTCTCAGGAGGTCGGGCTGGGCGTCCTTCTCGTAGTAGAGGGTGGTCATCGGCTCTCCGCAGGCTCGTGGGTGGGAACCCCCAGTCTAGGGACGGCCACGCGACCGGTCCGGTGGAGCTCGACCCCGGGGTGGGCCTCGAGGGCCCGCTCGAAGGCGTCGCAGCCCGCCGGGGTGGCCGCGAGCACCACCGTGACGTGGCGGGCGTCGACGTCGATGATCGACGCGTTGGCCGCGCCGATGACGTCGAGCAGCGTGGTCCGGTTGTCGACGTCAGTCGCGATCGTCGCGAGCAGCAGCTCGCGCTCAACGGCGTCCTCGGGCGATATGTCACCGATGTCGACCACGTTGACGAGCTTGTGGAGCTGGCCCAGGACCTGCTCGAGCGGGGCCGTCTCGGCGTCGACGACGATGGTGATCCGGCTGAAGCGCTCGTGGGACTCGGCCGGAGCGACCACCAGGGAGTAGATGTTGAACCCCCGGCGGGCGAAGAGCCCGGCCACCCGGGCGAGCACCCCCGCCTTGTTCTCGACGAGCACCGAGAGGATGTGGTGGCGCACCGGCGAGTGCTCGACGTCGCCCAAGAAGGGCTCGGGACTCACGCGCCCCTCCTCTGGGAGGGGTGGACCATGATGTCGTCGTTGCTCGCCCCGGCCGCCACCATCGGGAAGACCTTCTCGGAGGTATCGGTGCGGAAATCCACCACGACCGGCACGTCGTTGATGGCGTTGGCCTCCTCGATGGCGGCGCGCATCTCGGCCGGGGTGCGCGCGCGCAGTCCTACGCAGCCCATCGCCTCGGCCCACTTCACGTAGTCGGGCAGGTCGGCGTTGAGGTAGACCTCGCTGTAGCGCTCCTCGTAGAACATCTCCTGCCACTGGCGGACCATGCCCAAGTAGGCGTTGTTGAGGATGGCCACCTTGATCGGGATGCCCTCGGCGCGCGCCGTGGTGAGCTCCTGGGCCGTCATCTGGAAGCAGCCGTCGCCGTCGATGCACCAGACGGTGCGCTCGGGGCGACCGACCTTCGCCCCGATGGCGGCCGGCACGCCGAAGCCCATGGTGCCCGCGCCCCCCGAGTTGATCCAGGTGCCCGGCTCCTCGAAGCGCCAGAACTGGCTGGCCCACATCTGGTGCTGGCCCACGCCGGCCGCGACGACGGTGCCCTCGGGCGAGGCCGCGTGAATCGACTCGATGACGTGCTGGGGGCGCAGCGGGCCGGCCTCGGCCGGCGGGTCGTAGACGAGGGGGTAGCTCTCCTGCCAGGTCCGGATCTCCTTCCACCAGACGTCGAGGTTCGCCGGCGCCGCGCCCAGCGCCTCGAGCGCGTCGAGCGCGCTCGCCGCGTCGGCGCGCAGGGCCACCTCGACGCGACGGATCTTGTTGATCTCGGCCGCGTCGATGTCGACGTGGACGACCTTCGCGCTCGGCGCGAAGGTCGAGACGCGCCCGGTCACGCGATCGTCGAAGCGCGTGCCCAGCGCGAGCAGGAGGTCGGCGCGCTGCAGGGCCGTCACCGCGGCGTAGGTGCCGTGCATGCCCGGCATCCCGAGGGCCAGCTCGTGGCTGTCGGGAAAGGCCCCGCGGGCCATGAGGGTCGTGACGACCGGGATGCGCGTGCGCTCGGCGAAGGCGCGTAGTTGCTCGTGGGCCCGGGCCTTCAAGACGCCGCCGCCGACGTAGAGCACCGGTCGCTCCGAGTCGGCGAGGAGGCGGGCGGCGCGCCCGAGGGCGGCCTCGTCGAGCTCGGGGATCGGCCGGTAGCCCGGCAGGTCGAGCTCCTCGACCCCGGCGGGGTACCACCACTCCATCGTCGACTGGGCGACGTCCTTGGGCAGGTCGACGAGTACCGGCCCGGGCCGGCCGGTCGTGGCGATGTGGAAGGCCGCCGCGATGGCCCGGGGGATCTCGCTGGGCGAGCTCACGAGGAAGTTGTGCTTGGTGATCCCCATCGTGATCCCGGTGATGTCGCACTCCTGGAAGGCGTCGGTGCCGATGGCCGCGCGCGCCACCTGGCCGGTCACGACCACGAGGGGGGTGGAGTCCATGTGGGCGTTGGCGATCGGGGTGACGATGTTGGTCGCGCCGGGCCCGCTCGTGACAATGGCGACACCCGGCCGGCCGGTCGCGAGTGCGTAACCCTCGGCCATGTGGCCGGCGCCCTGCTCGTGGCGCACGAGGATGTGGCGAATCGGCGAGTCGAGGATGGGGTCGTAGACCGGCAGGATCGCGCCGCCGGGCAGGCCGAAGACGACCTCGACGCCCTCGTGCTCGAGGCTCTTGATGAGGGCTTGGGCTCCGGTGATCTCCACGGGGCTCCTTCGGTGGTCGGGATAAGAAAAAAGGCCTCCCGCTACGGGAGGCCTCTGGTACGACGTCGGGACGTGACTAGAGGCGCCGGTCTCCTACTACCACGGACAGTCGACGGCTGGTCACGAGGCTGAGTCTAGGGGTTCGTGCGCGCCGGCACAACCCCTAGCGGCTGGTGACCGCCCCGCGCTCGGCTCCTTGGGCCAGTCGCGCGAACTTCTCGAGCACGCCCGTGGTGTAGCGAGGGGCCGGTGCGACGACGCGCGCGGCGCGCGCGGCGAGTTCGGTCGGCTCGACCTCGAGGTCGATCGCGAGGCGCTCGACGTCGATGACGATCCGGTCCCCATCCTCGACGAGGGCGATCGGTCCGCCGTCTTGCGCCTCGGGCGCGACGTGGCCGACGCAGTAGCCGTGGGTGCCCCCGCTGAAGCGCCCGTCGGTCACCAGGGCGCAGTCGCCGCCGCGGCCCGCGCCCTTGAGCGCCCCGGTGATGGCGAGCATCTCACGCATGCCGGGCCCGCCCTTGGGCCCCTCGTAGCGGATCACCAGCACCGTGCCGGGCTCGATCGAGCCAGCGAGGATCGCCTCCATGGCGGCCACCTCGCCGTCGAAGACCCGGGCCCGACCCTCGAAGCGCAGCTGGTCGATGCCGGCGACCTTGACGACCGCGCCCTTGGGCGCGAGCGAGCCCGAGAGCACCACGATGCCGCCCTGGACGTGGATCGGGTGGTCGAGGTCGTGGACGACCCGCCCGTCGGGGCGCCCGGCGTGGTGGGCGTCGAGCGCCTCGGCCATCGTCGTCCCGGCGACGGTCATCGCCTCGCCGTGGAGGAGGCCGCGCTCGAGCAGGTGCGCGAGCACGACGGGCACCCCGCCGATCTCGTCGAGGTCGCTCATGTGGTAGCGGCCGTGGGGCTTGGTGTCGGCGACGTGGGGCACGCGCGCCGCGATGGTGTTGAAGTCGTCGAGGGCGAGGTCGACCCGGGCCTCGTGGGCGATGGCGAGCAGGTGCAAAACGGCGTTGGTCGAGCCCCCGAGAGCCATCACGACGGCGATGGCGTTCTCGAAGGCCTCGCGGGTGAGGATCCGCCGGGCCGTGATCCCGGCGTCGAGCAGGGTGAGGACGGCCCGGCCCGAGGCGGCGGCGTAGGCGTCGCGCCGCGGGTCGACCGAGGGCACCGAGGCGCTCCCGAGCAGCGACATCCCGAGCGCCTCGCCGACGCTCGCCATGGTGTTGGCGGTGAACATGCCCGCGCAACTCCCCTCGCCCGGGCAGGCGGCGCACTCGATGGCCCGCAGCTCCTCGTCGCTCATCTGGCCCACCGCGTGGGCCCCCACGGCCTCGAAGACCGAGGTGATGTCGAGAGCGCGATCGCCGAGGTGGCCGGGCAGGATCGTGCCGCCGTAGAGGAAGACCGCCGGCACGTCGAGGCGCGCCGCCGCCATCAGCATGCCGGGCAGGCTCTTGTCGCACCCGGCGAGGGTGACCATCGCGTCGAAGCGCTCGGCGTGCATGACCGTCTCGACCGAGTCGGCGATCACCTCGCGCGAGACCAACGAGGCGTGCATCCCCTCGTGGCCCATCGAGATGCCGTCGGAGACGGCGATGGTGATGAACTCGAAGGGCACCGCCCCGCCCTCGCGCACGGCCTCCTTCACCCGGTCGGCCAGCCGGTCGAGCGGGAGGTTGCACGGGGTCACCTCGTTCCAGCTCGAGGCGACGCCGATCTGGGCCTTGGTCATGTCCTCGTCGGTAAGGCCCATCGCGCGCAGCATCGCGCGCGCGGGCGCCCTCTCTGGTCCGAGCGTGACGGCGGTGCTGCGCGGGGTGGGGTGACGGTCCATCGCCCGATACTAGAGAACGCGACCCGCCGGCCCGGGGGCCGGGTCGCGCCTAGCGGCCGCGCCGGACGCGCAAAAGGTCGAGCACGGCCTTGCCGTCGGCCTGGCCGCGCGTGGCGCGCATCACCTGACCGGTGAAGAACTGGGCCAGCTTGTCGTCGCCCTCGCGGTAGCGGCCCCACTCGTCGGGGTGCTCGCCGATCAGGCGGTCGATGAGTTCATCGAGCTCGCCCGCCGCCATGCGCTCGAAGCCGAGGTCGCGCGCGACCGCGGCCGGGTCCCCACCGGTTCGCGCGAGAGTCGAGAGCACCGTCTTCGCCTGGGTCGCCGAGAGCTCGCCCGCCTGCTCGAGTTGCAGCGTGGCGGCGAAGGCCTCCTGCGTGAGCCCGGAACGCTCGGACGCGTCGCCGGCCAGCTCGTTGGCGGCCCGGGCGATCGCCCGGTCGGCCTCGACGCCTTGGGCGACGGCGGCCTCGACGAACCCCTCGACCCCGAGGTCGACGACGGTCCCCACGGCGTCGAGCTGGGCGGGGGTGGGCTCGGTGAGGAGCGCGGCGAGGCGGGCCCGCCGCGCGGCCGGCAGCGGCCCGATCCCGGCGCGCACCGCCTCGACCCAGGCCGGCTCGGGGACGAGGTCGACCAGGTCGGGCTCTTGGAAGTACCGGTAGTCGTCGGCCTCCTCCTTCGACCGCATCGTCGAGGTGACCCCGCGGTCCTCGTCCCAGTGGCGAGTCTCCTGGCGCACGACCCCCCCGGCGGCGACGAGCGCGAACTGGCGCTCGGCCTCGTAGTCGATGGCGCGCTGGAGGCTGCGCAGCGAGTTGAGGTTCTTCAGCTCACAGCGTGTGCCGAAGGGCTCGCCGACCCGGTGGACCGAGACGTTGGCGTCGATGCGCATCGAGCCCTCCTCCATGCGCCCGTCGGAGGCGCCGGTGGCGATGAGGATGCCGCGCAGTTCGGCGGCGTAGGCGCGGGCCTGGGCCGCCGAGCGCATGTCGGGGGCCGAGACGATCTCCACGAGCGGCACCCCGGAGCGGTTGTAGTCGACGAGGGAGAGCTCGGCGCCCTGAATGCGCCCAGTCCCGCCGAGGTGGGTCGACTTTCCGGTGTCCTCTTCTAAGTGAGCCCGCTCGATGCCCACCCGCGAGCCGTCGGGCAGGTCGAGGTAGCCCCCGGTGTTGATCGGCCGGTCGTACTGGCTGATCTGGAAGTCCTTGGGCATGTCGGGGTAGAAGTAGTTCTTGCGGTGGAAGGTCGAGGCCGAGACCGTCGCGTGCAGGGCCAGGCCGATGGCCATGGCGAGCTCGACCGCCCGGCGATTGAGCACCGGCAGCGAGCCGGGCAGACCGAGGCAGACCGGGCAGGTCTGGGTGTTGGGCTCGGCGCCGAAGGCGTTGGCGCAGCCGCAGAAGAGCTTGGTGGCGGTGAGCAGTTCGGTGTGGACCTCGAGGCCCACGACCATCTCCCACCCCTCGGGCAGGCTCATCGCCCCGCCTCCGCCTCGAGGACCCGGGCGGCCGCGAAGAGGCGGACCTCGCTGCGGGCCGGACCGAGCAGCTGGACCCCGATCGGCAGGCCGCCCTCGCCGGTGCCGAAGGGGACGCTCAGCGCGGCCTCGCCGGCCAGGTTGGTCGGGATGGTGAAGACGTCCGAGAGGTACATCGCGAGCGGGTCCTTCGTCTTCGCCCCCAGGGCGAAGGCGACCGAGGGCGCGGTCGCCCCGAGCAGGGTGTCCACACGCGCGTAGGCGCGCGCGAAGGCCTCGATCATGCGGGTGCGCACCTTGAGGGCCTGACCGTAGTAGGCGTCGTAGTAACCGGCCGAGAGGGCGTAGGTGCCGAGCATGATCCGCCGCTTCACCTCATCGCCGAAGCCGGCGGTGCGCGTGGCCACGTTCATCGCCTCTACGTCGGGCCCATCGACGCGCAGTCCGTAGCGCACCCCGTCGTAGCGCGCCAGGTTGCTCGAGGCCTCGGCCGGGGCGATGAGATAGTAGGCCGATAGGCCGAGCTTGAGCTCGGGGATCGAGACCTCCTCGAGCGTGGCGCCGGCGCGCGCGAGCGCCTCGGCCGCCCGCTCGACCGCGGCGACCACCTCGGGGTCGGCGCCCTCGACGAGCTCGCGGCACAGCCCGACGCGCCGCCCGGCCACCCCGTCGTCGAGGTGGCCCACGAGGTCCGGCGCCGCCTCGGGCAGCGAGGTCGTGTCGCGTGGGTCGTGGCCGGCGATCACTTCGAGGACGAGCGCGGCCTCGGCCACCGTGGCGGCGAAGGGACCGATCTGGTCGAGCGAACTCGCGAAGGCGATGAGCCCGTAGCGCGAGACCAGTCCGTAGGTCGGCTTCACCCCGACCAGCCCGCAGAGCGCGGCCGGCTGGCGGATCGAGCCGCCGGTGTCCGAGCCGAGCGCGACGGGCACCATCTGAGCCGCGACCGCCGCCGCCGAGCCGCCCGACGACCCGCCCGGCACCCGGGAGGGATCGAGGGGGTTGCGCGTCGGGCCGTAGGCCGACGTCTCGGTCGACGAGCCCATCGCGAACTCGTCCATGTTGGCCTTGCCCAGCGCGACGGCCCCGGCACCGGCGAGCCGCTCGACCACCGTGGCGTCATAGGGCGGCCGCCAGTCGGCGAGGATGCGCGAGCCGGCCGTCGTGGGCTGGCCGCGCACGCAGAGGTTGTCCTTGAGGGCCACCGGCACCCCGGCCAGGGGCAACCTCTCGCCGGCCGCGACGCGCTCGTCGACGCGCCGGGCCGCGGCGAGCGCCCCCTCGGGATCGAGGTGGATGAAGACGTTGAGCTCCTCGTTGCGCGCGGCCACCCGCTCGAGACTCTCCGCCACGACCTCGAGCGCGCTGGTCGCGCCGTCGCGCACCGACGCGGCGACCTCGAGCGCGTTCACGGGGCCTCGCCGATGATCCGCGGCACGCTGAAGCGGTCCTCGGCCACGTCGGGCGCCTGGGCGAGCACCTCGGTGCGCTCGAGGCTCTCGCGCACCTCGTCCGCGCGCACGACGTTGACCAGCCCGTGGGGGTGGGCCGTGGGCGCCACACCCGCGAGGTCGAGCGCCTCGAGGTCGCGGGCGTGCTCGAGCACCTGGGCCAGCTGGTCGGTGAAGCGCTCGAGCTCGGCGTCGTCGAGGGCGATGCGCGCGAGCCGGGCCACCTTGGCCACCTCCTCGCGCGAGAGCCGCGCCATCAGGCCAGCACCCGGGCGAGGAAGGCCGTGACGGACGCCTCGACGAGGTCGCGGTCGTTGTCCAGGGTCGCCACGTGGTAGGAGTCCTCGAGCCAGACCCGCTCGAGGGGACCGCTCACCCGCGCGGCGACGAGGTCCCCGTTCTCGGGCGGGACGACGTGGTCCTCGCGGCTCGAGACCAAGAGCACCGGGCAGGTGACCCGCACCAGGTCGGCCTCGACCTCGCCCAGGGCGCGAAAGAGGCTCTGGGCGCCGGCGAGGGGGGTGGCGTCGTAGCTGAGCTCACGGGTCCCCTCGCGCTTGATGTCCGAGCCGATCGCCTCGACCGTGGTGAGGCCCGCCTCGAGGAGCTGGCCGATCCCCTCGAGCGTCTCGGGCTGGGCCTTGACGAGGGGGTTGATCAGGGCAGCGCCGGCGACCTCGCGGGTCTCGGCCAGGCGCACGGCGAGGGTGCCGCCCATCGACAGGCCCACCACCGCGACGCGACCGCCCCGGGAGACGAGGCGGTCGTAGGCCGCCTCGGCCTCGCCGAGCCAGTCCTCGAAGCGGGTCGTGACCATGTCCTCAACGCTCGTGCCGTGGCCGGGCAGGCGGGGCAGCTCGACGCTGTAGCCGGCCGCGGCGGCCGCCTCGGCCAGGGGTCGCATCGAGGTCGGATTGCCCGTGAATCCGTGCAGCACGAGCACTCCGGCCGGTGCGCCCGCGTGGGAGAAGGGCTCGCAACCAGGGAGGACCTCGACCGACATGGCCCTCACACTATCGGTTGGGCCTCCGCGCCCTCGAGGGGGCGACGCTCGACGCTGCGCACCGCGAGCGCCGCGCCGAGCCCGACGAGGGCGACCACGCCCCCGACGAGGAAGGGGAGGTGGAAGGTCCGAAGCCACGCCGCGGCCCGAGCGTGGACCCCGAGCTGGCGGGCGCGCGCGAGGCCCTGCTGGAGCGTCGCGAGCACCTCGATGCCGGCCACCTCGCCGACCTGCATGGCGAGCAGCTGGGCGGCCGACATCACCCCGAACTCGTGGACCTCGACCTCGCTCGCCATGGCCGAGCTGGACGCGGGCATCGCCACCCCCATGGCGAGACCCGACATACCCAGGGCGAGTCCTATGACCCAGGGGCTGGCCGTCGCGCCCAGCGTGGCGAACAGGGCCATCGAGGCCACGAGCGACGTCGCCCCGACGACCGCGCTCGTGCGCTCGCCGATCCGGTAGGCCACGTAGCCCGCGACCGGCGAGCTCAGCGCGAAGACCAGGGGCCGGGCGATCGCGAGTCCCCCCGCGCCGCTCACGCTGTAGCGGTAGGCCCATTCCATCATGAGTGGGAAGAGGAAGAAACCGCCGAAGTAGGCGAAGTTGGCCGCGGCGCGCAGGACCAGGGGCGCGAGGAAGTTGCGCCGGGTGAAGTAGCGGGCCGGGATGAGCGGGTGGGCTGCCGTGCGCAGACGCCCCACGTACAGCGCGATCCCGGCCGCCCCGGCGACGAAGGCACCCAGGGTGAGCGGGTCGCGCCAGCCGATCGTGGGGCCGATCGACAAGCCCAGCATCACCAGGGTCACCGCGAGGGAGAGGGCGAGCGAGCCTACCCAGTCGAGGGCGCGCAGCTCGGCGCGCGCCGCCACCGTTCGCGCGGCCCGCGCGCCGGCGCCGAGCGCCGAGGCGGGCAGGAGGAGAGAGACGACGACGAGGGCCACGGCGATGAGCGCGAGCTGGACCCAGAACAACGTCCGCCAGCCGAAGGCCTGGATGATCGGCGAGCCGAGCGACACCCCGATCACCGGCCCCCCCGCTCCCACCAGGCTCCACCAGCCGAGCGCCTTGACCCGTTCCTCGCGCGAGAACGCCGTATTCACGAGCGCCCCCGACGCCGTGCCGGTGGCGGCGCCCTGGACGCCGTCGAGCGTGCGCGCCGTGATGAGCGTCGCGACGTCGTGGCTGAGCGCGGTGAGCGCGGCCGCCACCAGCGCGCCCGCCAGCCCCGCGAGGTAGAGCCGCCGGTGGCCGACCACGTCGCCCACCTTGCCCAGGAGGGGCGCGGCCAGGCCGTAGGCCAGCAGTGGCCCGACCATCGTCCAGGTGAGGGTGCCGACCGAGGTGTGCAGCTGGTGGGCCACCGTCGGCAGGGCGACGATGAAGACGGTGAAGGTGAAGTTGAGGGCGAAGAGGCCGGCAAGCAGCGCCCAGAGCACCCACCACGCGTGGCGCGTGGAGGCCCCCGCGCGCGCCTGGACCCGTCGGCGCACCAGCGCCCACCAGTTGAGGTCGCTGCCGACCTCGGAGCCCAGGGCGCCGAGAGCCGCCGCGCCGGGGTGCGCCCTCGGGTCGAGGAGGGCGTCGGGGTCGTCGCGACGCGCCCGCAGCGGAGGGGCTAACCGAGCTCGCCCAGCCGTGCGGCTAGTTCGGTCACCCCCCATCGGTCCCCCTTCTCCAGGGTCTCGGTCATCGTCCAGTTCTTAAAGAGTCGAACGGTGCCGCCCTGGACGAAGTAGACGTGCCCGGTGATCGGACACTCGCGCGTCGATAGCGCCGCCACCAGCGGCGAGACGTTGGCCGGGTCCCAGACGTCGAACGCGGCGGGGTCGGCGGGCTTGACGACGTAGTCCGACAGCCCCGGGGTCGACTCGGTCATCCGGGTCCGCGCGGCCGGGGCGATCGCGTTGACTCGCACGCCGTAGCGACCGAGCTCCTCGGCGGCGATCACGCTGAGCGCGGCGATCCCGGCCTTGGCGGCGCCGTAGTTGGACTGGCCGACGTTGCCCAACAGGCCCGAGGTTGACGACGTGTTCACCACCGCGGCCGCGACCTCGTGGCCGGCCTTGGCCCGCTCGCGCCAGTAGGCGGCGGCGAAGCGCAGCGGTACGAAGTGGCCCTTGAGGTGGACCCTGACCACCGAGTCCCAGTCGTCCTCCGAGAGGTTCACGAGGACCCGATCGCGCAAGATGCCGGCGTTGTTCACGAGCACGTGCAGGTCGCCGAAGGCCTCGATAGCGGCGGCGACCAGGGACTCACCTCCCGCCCAGCTGGACACGTCGTCGTGGTTGGCGATCGCCTCGGCCCCCATCGCACGGATCTCGGCGACGACCTCCTCGGCGGCACTCGCCGCGCCGCCCGTGCCGTCCAGGCCCGCCCCGAGGTCGTTCACGACCACCCGGGCGCCCTCGGCGGCGAAGAGCAGGGCGTGCTCGCGCCCGATGCCGCGCCCGGCTCCGGTGATCACCGCGACGCGTCCGTCGAGCGCTCCCATTGGTCCTCCTTGGCTGAGCCGAGTGTACCGAGGTCGGCTAGCGCCGCCAGAACGAGGGCGGTCGGGCGTGGGCGTGGTAGTGGTCGGGGATGTTGCGCATGCGGTCGTCGATGCGCCACTCCCCTCCGTTGAACTCCGCCTCGGCGACCCGGGTCAGGGCCTCGTGCAGGGCCCCGCGGACCTCCTCGGGCGGCTCGGGGTCGTGCTCGCGCCACACGACCATCGGCACGAGGCAGACCTCGCAGTCGGCGATCCAGCACCGCTCGTCCTCGTAGTAGCGCCGGGTCACCACCGCCGCCTCGCAGAGCTCGCAGCTGCTCACCGCACGACGAGCGAGACCGTGGATCGGTACGGCACCAGGGTGCCGGCCGCCGGTGTCTCGCTGACGACCCGAGTCCACTTGGTGGTGCCGGCGAGGTGGCCCGAGGTGGTGAAGTAGAGTCCCGCCCGCTTGAAGGCGGCGTAGGTCTGGGCGTAGTCGTCACCGATGACGTTGGGCACGGCTCGCCGACTCGCCGTGGTCGTCGTGGTGGTCGGGGCGCTCGTGGTGGTGGCCGGGTTGGGACCCTTCGATAGGGCCAGGACGACCGTGGCGCCAGCGGGGACCGCGAGGGGGTTGCGCGTACCGTGGTAGATCACCGCGACGACGTCGCCCGAGGCGACGCTCGACGAGTAGAGCGCCGCGCTTGCCGGGCAACTCGCGCGCAGGTGCAGGCTCTTAAGCTCGTTGGTCGCCCCGGCGCAGCCCCGTCCCACGACGTTGCGCGGCAGCGAGACGAGGGACGCGCCCTGCGAGACCACCACCGAGATCGTCGAACCGGATCTCGCGGTCGTGCCCGGGCGCGGCGTCTGGGAGACGACGTGTCCGCTCGCGACCGAGGCCGAGTGGGTCCGCGCGGTCACCGCGACGCTGAAGTGCAAGGGGGCCGTCTGGGCGGCCGCGGAGGCGAGCGACGCGCCCACCAGGTTCGGCACTTGGTAGGAGCGCGCGAAGAGCCCGGCCTTCCACGCCGCCCCGGCCCCCACCGCCACCACGACCAGCAGTACGGCCGCGCCGACCAGGCCCCAGCGGGTGGGGCGCGACGGTGGGCGCGGCGCCTCGACGCCGGACGAGTAGGGAGGGGTGCGGGTGCTGAGGGCCCGCCCCGGGCTGAGCCCCGGGCCGAGGTCCCGGCGGGGGCGCAGGGTCGGACCACCCGTCACCGGCGTCGAGGCCACCTCGCTCGCGGTGGGGGCGCTGAAGCCGATCGAGCGCCGCGGGGCGCTCGGCTCGACCTGAGCGAGCAGGGGTAAGCGCGCCGCGGCCCTCGGCACAGCCGCGGGGGCCGTGTCACCGGCGACCGCCCCGAGGCGTTGGGCGAACTGGGTCGCGTCGAGGCGCAACAGGGGGTCGGGCACCGTGGCCTGGGCCAGGATCATGTCCAGGGTGCCGAGTTCGACGCGCACCGGAATGGGTTGGGTGAGGCGGGCCTGGGCCACCGCGTCGGCGGCCACCCCCGGGAAGGCCGGCTCGCCGGTCACCGCCTCGAACAAGACGAGGGCCAGGGCGTACACGTCACTCTTGTCGTCGGGGGCTTCGCCGAGCACCTGCTCGGGGGCGAGGTAGCGGGCCGTCTCGGTGCCGAGCCGCTCGCGGTAGGGGTCGGCTAGTCCCGCCAGGGTCACGTCGCCCACCCGGACACGGTCCTCGGCGTCAAAGACGAGCGAGCCCGGCGACAGGTCGCCCAGGACGAAGTCGTGCTCGGCCAGGTACGCGAGGGCCCCGGCGACGTCGCGACCCAGGCGCGCGCCGTCCTCGATCGATAGACGCACCCCTCGGGCCAGCCGGTCCTCGAGCGAGCCGCCCGCGAGATACTCGCTCACCACGAAGATCGCCCCGTGCTCTTGGCCCCCGTCGTAGACCCGGGGCAGATGGGGGTGGCTCAGGGTTGAGGCCCGCACGATGCGGTTGCGGAACTCCCGGCGCACCGACTCGTGAGCGGCGAGACCGGGCGCGAGCGCCTTCACCACCACGGTGCGGTGCAAGGAGAGATCCTCGGCGCGGTAGGCCTCGGCGACCTCGCCGGTCCCGAGCAGCTCGGCCACCCGGTAGCGGCCGGCGACCACGTGACCGTTGGGGAACTGCGCCATCGGCCCCACCCTAGTGAGGGCTCAGGGAAGGGTCGTGGTCCACGCGCCGGTCTCGAGCAGGGCCTCGAACTGGCCGGCGTCGATCAGGGGCACCCCGAGTTCCTCGGCCCGGCGGACCTTGGCCGCGCCCGGGGCCTCGCCGACGACGACGCAGTAGGTCTTCTTTGACACCGAGCCCGGCGAGGTGCCCCCGCGGGCCTGAATCGCGGCCTCGGCCGCCTCGCGGCTGTAGCCGACGAGGGTGCCGGTCACCACGACGGCCCGTCCGGCGAGGGTCCGGGCCACGGGTGCCTCACCCGAGCCCTCGCGCAACGTGAGACCGGCCGCTTTCAGCCGCGCGAGTCGCTCGTGGGTCTCGGGCTCGCGGAAGTAGAGGTGGACCGACCCCGCGATCACCGGGCCTACGCCCTCGACCGCCTCGAGCGCCTCGAGGGGCGCGCTCGCCAGCGCGTCGACGTCGCCGAAGCGCTGGGCGAGCAGGCGCGCCGCGACCGGTCCGACGTGACGGATGCCCAGGCCCACGAGGACCCTCGAGAGGGGTGCCTCGCGCGCCGCGCGCGCCGCAGCCACCAGCTGGCGCGCCGACAGCTCGCCGAAGCCCTCCAACGAGGCGATCGCCTCGGGGTCGAGGTCGAACAGGTCGGCCACGTCGTGCACGAGTCCCGCCTCGATGAGCTGGCCGACGCGCTGTTCGCCGAAGCCCTCGATATCGAGAGCGGCCCGCGAGCAGAAGTGGACGATCTGCTGGAGGAGCTGCGCCGGGCAGTGGGGGTTCACGCAGTAAGTGTCGCTCTCGCCCTCACGACGCACGAGCGGCGCGGCGCACTCGGGGCAGTGTGTCGGGAAGCGCCAGGTCCGGGCTCGGCGCCGACCGGTCTCGGCCACCGGGCCGACCACCTCGGGAATCACGTCGCCGGCCTTGCGCACGATGACGAGGTCGCCCGGGCGCACGTCTTTGAGGGCGACCTGATCCTCGTTGTGCAAGGTGGCCAGCGCCACGGTCGATCCGGCGATGGACACCGGCTCGAGCACGGCGTACGGCGTCGCCCGTCCGGTGCGTCCGATGGAGACCTCGATCGCCACCAAGCGCGTCGTGCGCTCCTCGGGGGGGAGCTTGCGCGCGATGGCCCAGCGCGGGGCGCGGCTCGTCGAACCGAGTCGGGCTCGCTCGGCCAGGTCGTCGAGCTTGATCACGACGCCGTCGATCTGGTAGGCCAGGTCGTGGCGGTGGTCTTCGAACCAGGTGGAACGCTCCACCATCGCCGCCACGCCCTCCACTCGGCGCGTCTCGGGCGCCACCAGGAAGCCCCACTCGGCCAGGCGCGCGAGGGTGTCCATGTGGGTGGTGAAGCGCCCCTCGATCTCGCCCACCAACTGGTAGGCGAGGAACGAGAGGGGTCGGCTCGCCGTCACCGTCGGGTCCTTCTGGCGCAGGCTGCCCGCCGCGGCGTTGCGCGGGTTCGCGAACTCGCGCTCGCCGAGCGCGCGCTGACGCTCGTTCAGGGCGAGGAAGTCCTCGGGCGCGAGGAAGACCTCGCCGCGGACCTCGACGCGTCCGGGGGCGTCGGCGATGTTCGCCGGCACGTTGTCGATCGTGCGTACGTTTCCCGTCACGTCCTCGCCGACCCGACCGTCGCCCCGCGTGGCCGCCCGGGTCATCTCGCCCTCGAGGTAGACGATCGACAGGGCCAACCCGTCGATCTTGGGCTCGACCGCGAAGCGCACCGCGCGGGGCTCGGCGCCGAGGGCGCGCGCGCTGCGCGCGCCCCACGCCTCGAGCTCCTCGAGGGAGAAGACGTTGTCGAGACTGAGCATCGGCTCGGCGTGCACGACCGAGGCGAAGGGGGTCGAGGCGGTTGAGGCGCCGACGGTCTCGGTGACCGAGGTGGGGCTGCGCAGCTCGGGGTGGGCCGCCTCGAGCGCGCGCAGCTCGCGGACCATATCGTCGTAGTCGGCGTCGGGGATGAGGGGGGCGTCCTCGACGTAGTAGGCGCGGTTGTGGCGGGCGATCTCGGCCCGCAGTTGGGTGGCGCGCTCGGCCGCGTTCACGACCCGGCCGCGACGCCCGCACCCTCGACGAGCTCGGGGCGGTCCTCGCGGTACCAGACGACGCTCTGGCCCGCGGCGACGGGGCGCACCGGCTCGTCGAACGCAACGCGCCAGCCGTCGCGCCGGGTGAGCGTCGCCGCGACGGGCCGTCCGTGGGCGCTGCACTGGGCCCACACCCGGCGCCCGTCGGCCATCGGCTCGCCCGAGACCACGAGCGAGCCCGCCTCGAGGACGACCTCGCGGACGAGAATCGCCTCGAGCGGAGCCACCTCAACCCGGCCCGCCACGAGGTCGACCCGCGCCACGTAGCGCCGCTCGCCGTCGCGTCCGGGTGCGATTCCCCGACGCTGGCCGACGCTCACGAGCTCGGCCGCGGCCAGCTCGCCCACCACCTCACCACTGCGCGCGTCGACGACCTCGGCCGGAGTGAGCGCGAGGCGCTCGGCGAGGAAGGCCGCCCGCCCGCGCGACGCGGGGATGAAGCAGACGTCCTGGCTGTCGGGCTTGTCCCAGGTGCGCAGTCCCCGGCGGGCCGCCTCGGACCGCACCTCGTCTTTCGTGAGCTCGCCGATCGGCAGAACCAGCCGCTCGAGGTCGTCGCGCGAAAGATAGCCCAGTACGTAACTCTGGTCCTTTCGCTCGTCGACCCCGCGCGCGAGGCGCGACCGATCCCCCACGCGGACCACGCGCGCGTGGTGGCCGGTCGCCAGGGCGTCAAAGCCCAGTCGGCGGGCCCGCTCCACCAAGAGGTCGAACTTCACCCGCCGGTTGCACTCGATGCAGGGGTTGGGCGAGCGGCCCCGACGGTGGTCCTCGACGAAGGGGGCGACGACCCGCTCGGCGAACTCCTCGGCGTAGTTAAAGACGTGGTGGTCGATCCCGAGCACCTGGGCGACCCGTCGGGCGTCCTCGGCGTCGGCGACCGAGCAGCAGCCCGAGTCCGACTCGCCGGTCCAGAGCTTCAGCGTCGCGCCGACGACCTCGTGACCGGCCTCGACGAGCTGGGCCGCGGCCACCGACGAGTCCACCCCCCCGCTCATGGCCACCAGGACGCGCACGGCCCCAGTCTGCCAGGGCTCAGTCGCCCCTCAGGCGCTCGATCGCCGCGGTGACGAGCGCGATCACCGCGTCGACCTCCTCGCTCGAGGTCTCGGCCCCCATCGACAGGCGCAGGGAGCCGCGCGCGCGCCCGGCGCCGACCCCCATGGCCGCCAGGACGTGACTCGGACCGCTGGCCCCGCTCGAGCAGCTGGCCGCGGCCGACGCGCAGACCCCGGAGCGATCGAGCACGAAGAGCAGCTCGTCGCTCGCCACGCCCTCGACCGTCAGGTGGACCGTGCCGGGGAGCCGGGCCGCGCCGGCCGCGCTTATCCGCACCCCGGACAGGTTCCCGAGCGCGGCGATGATCCGATCCCGGTAGCCCCCGACGCGCTCGGCGACGGCCGCGCGCTCTCGCGCGACCCCCTCAAGCGCCGCCGCCAGCCCCACCGCCGCCGCGACGTCCACCGTGCCGCCGCGACGGCCGCGCTCTTGGCCACCCCCCGGTACGAGGGCGTCGAGTTCGACCCCGCCGCGCGCCACCAGGGCCCCGGCGTTGACCGGTCCGCCGATCTTGTGGGCGCACACCGACACGAGGTCGATGCCGGCGCTGGCCCGGGCGAGATCGAGCCACGGCGCGGCCGCCACCGCGTCGGTGTGGGTCGCGCATCCGGGCACTCGAGCCGCGGCCTCGCGCACGGCCTCGAGCGGCTCGAGGACCCCGGTCTCGTTGTTGGCCGTCATCACCGAGACCAGGGCGGTGTCGGGCGTGAGGAGTCGCGCGAGGCCCTCGGGCGTGACCCGCCCGTCGCGGTCCACCGGGGCGTGCTCGACGCACACCCCCTCGAGCGTCCGCGCGGCCCAGTCGGCGGCGTCGAGCACCGCGTGATGCTCGACGGCCGAGATGACCAGGCGCACCCGGCCCCGGGTGCGCCTGGCCCACAGGGCCCGCCCGGCGACGGCCAGTTGGCACGACTCGGTGCCCCCGGCGGTGAAGACGACCTCCCCGGGTCTCGCCCCCAGGTGGGCGGCAACCGCCTCGCGCGCGTCCTCGAGGGCCCGCTGGGCCGCGCGCGCGGCGTGGTGGGCGCCCGAGGGGTTGGCGACCACGCCCTGGAGCCACGGCGCCATCGCCGCCGTGACCGCCTCGCGCCGGGGGGCCGAGGCGGCGTGGTCGAAGTAGTACGAGGTCACGCCACGAAGAAGGACTTGGCGTTGGTGAACTCGCGCGCGCCCAGGACCGAGAGCTCGCGCCCGAATCCCGAGCGCTTGGTCCCACCGAAGGGCAACTCGGGCATCGAGGCGACCACGGCGTTGGCGAAAACCATCCCCACCTCCAGGGTCTCGATCGCACGATCGATCTCGTCGGAATCGGCGCTCCACACCGAGGCGCCGAGCCCCCAGGGCGTCGCGTTGGCGATGGCGATCGCGTCCTTTAGGTCCTCGGCCACGCGCACCACCGCGACCGGGCCGAAGAGCTCCTCCGTGGCGGCCCGGGCGTCGGCCGGGACGTCGACGAGCACGGTCGCCGGGTAGAAGAAGCCCCGGCCCCCGGGCACGGCTCCGCCCACGAGGGCCCGGGCCCCGCGCTCGAGCGAGGTCGCGACCTGGGCCGCCAGCAGGTCGCGCTGGGTCCGCGAGACGAGCGGGCCGAGCGCGGTCGCGGCGTCCATCGGGTCACCCAGGGCGACGGCACCCATGGCCGCGACGAAGCCGTCGAGGAACTCGTCGGCTCGCTCACGCACGACGATGAAGCGCTTGGCGGCGATGCAGGCCTGTCCGTTGTTCTGCAACCGGGCGCTGACCGCCGCGGCCACCGCGTCGGCGAGGTCGGCCGAGGCCGTGACGATGAAGGGGTCCGAGCCGCCGAGCTCGAGAACGCACTTCTTGAGGTTCGCCCCGGCGAGCTGGGCGACGGCCCGGCCGGCCCGCTCGGATCCGGTGATCGTGACCGCGGCGACGCGGTCGTCGGCGATGACCGAGGGGACCTGATCGAGCTCGATGAAGAGGTTCGTCACCACCCCGCGGGGCGCGCCGGCGCGCCGGAAGAGATCCTCGAGGTAGAGGGCGCACCCCGGGACGTTGGGCGCGTGCTTGAAGGCGACCGCGTTGCCGGCCATGAGGGTCCCGGCGGCCATGCGCACCACCTGCCACAGCGGGAAGTTCCAGGGCATGATCGCGAAGACGATCCCGAGTGGCTCGTAGCGCACGCCGCTGCGTGACCCGGCAGTGGCGAGCGACTCGGCCAGGAGCATCGACTCGGCGTGCTCGGCCATGTAGCGCAGGGTGAGGGCGCACTTCATCGCCTCACTCTTGGCCGCGGCGAAGGTCTTGCCCGTCTCGCTGGTCATGAGCTCGGCGGCCGTGGGGAACTCGGCCTCGAGCAGTTCGCCCACCCGGTTCAGCACCTCGGCCCGCTCGTTGAAAGAGAACGCCCGCCAGCTGCGCGAGCCCTGCGCGGCCCCGGCCAGGGCCGACTCGACGCGCGAAGCGTCGAAGGCGTCGTAGCGGGAGATCTCGACCTCGGTGTAGGGGTTGACGGCGACGAAGGGCACGCTCTCAGTCTGCCAGTGCCGCCACGGGCTCGCCCGGGCCCATCGCCCGCCAGAAGCCCGGCGCCCCGACGCGCACGAGGGCGAGACCCACCGCGACGGCGAGCGCGCCGGTCAGGGTGACCGCGCGCACCCCGAGGTGTCGGGCGAGCGTCGCCTGGGCGAGCGAGCCGATCGGGAAGAAGATCGACAGGGAGAGGTTGTAGAGCGAGATGATGCGGCTGCGCTCGGCGGCGGGCGCGTGGATCTGGACCGACGCGTTGAGTCCGGTCAGGGTCCCCATGTAACTTCCCCCGATGACCAGCATCGCGACGGCGGCCAGCCCGAGCGAGGGCGCCAGCGCGTAGAGGGCGAGCACGACCACGAGCACGCTGACCGAGCCCGCGAGGACCGCGACCCGCGAGGTGCGCGCCGCCACCGAGGGGAGGACGAACGCGCCCACGACGGCGCCGATCCCCTGGGCGCTCACGAGCAGGCCCGTGCCGCGCGCCCCGGCGTGCAGCACCAGGATCGCCATGGCCGGCACCAGGGTGATGAACGGGCTCGCCAGCACGGCGAGTCCGGCGACCGCCACGATCGGGTTGCGACAGCCCGGCACCGACCAGGCCCGCCGGGCCCCGTGGAGGGTCTCGGCGACGATCCGCACCCGACCCTCGGGGCGAGGTCGCCCCGGGGCGCGTACGAAAGCGAAGGCGACCAGCACCGCGAGGAACGACGCCGCGTTCGCGGCGAAGCACGCCTCGACCGAGCCCGCGGCCAGCGCCACGGCCGCCGCGACCGGACCGATGATCCGCCCCAGGTTGAACTGGGCCGAGGAGAGCGAGACGGCGGCGAGCACCTCGTCGGGTGCGACGAGGTCGGGCAGCAACGACTGCCAGGCCGCCCACGACGCCGACGCGCAGAGCCCGTCGAGGGTGGCCAGCCCGCACGCCCACAGCGGGGTGAGGTGATGGGTGAGAGCGAGCAGGGCCAGCGCGCTCGCCACGACGGTCAGGGCGAGGTTGTTGGCCTGGATCCAGCGCGGGCGGCTCCACCGGTCGGCGAGCACGCCGCCGACCGGGGCGCTCACCACGGCCGGCAGCCAGGCCGCCGCCGTCAGGACGCCGAGCCAGATCGGGTTGTGGGTCCGCTCGGTGAGGTAGATCCCGAGCGCCACACTCTGCATCCACGTCCCGATCGACGAGACGAGTGACGACGAGAGCGCCAGCGCGAAACTCCCGTGGCGCAAGGGGCGAAGCGAGGCGGGCGCCACGACGGCGCCGTCAGTCGGTCGGGGGGCCGGCGTCCTCGTCGGCGGAGTGACGACGGGGGCGAAGCGCGAACCACCACACCGAGAAGATCGTGGCCAGCGCTCCGAGGACGCCGAGGCTCGAACGCACGGCGTGGGAGTGGGTGGGCTCGGTGGGGGGCGTCTCGGAGTCGCTCACGGAGTCCATCGTACCGACGCCGGGCCACGGACGAACCCGGCCCGGCGTCGGACGATGCTCAGGCCTTGGAGGCCTCGATGGCGAGCTCGATCGTGACCTTGTTGCTCACGACGATCGTGCCGTTCTCCAGCGCGCCCTCGAAGTTGACGCCGAAGTCGCGCCGGTCGATCTCGGTGCGGGCCTCGAAGCCCGCGACGGTCGATCCAGGGGCCATCCCGGTGCCCGAGCCGAGGTACTCGACGTCGAAGGTGACGGACTTGGTCACGCCCTTGATCGTCAGGTCGCCGGTCAACTCGAAGCGGTCGGCGCCCGTCGCGGTGAGCCCGGTCGAGGTGAACGAGAGGGTCGGGTAGGTCTCGATCTCGAGGAAGTCGACGCTCTTGAGGTGGTTGTCACGCGTCTCGTTGTTGGTCGTGATGGACGCGGCCCGGGCGGTCACCTCGGCCTTGGAGTCCTCGAGGGTCTCGCCGATGGTGATGGTGCCGCTGAAGTCGTTGAACTGGCCGCGGACCTTGGCCGCGACCAGGTGGCGCACGACGAAACCGAGGGTGCTGTGGACCGGGTCGATCGTGTAGACGCCCGCGGGCGGCAGCTTGGTGATTGAGGGGGCGGTGGTCATGGGGTCTCCTTGGATGGTCTTGGGGTTTCCCCCAGTATATCTGCTTAAGAAGATATTTGTCCAGCAGAATCAGATTTCTAAGAAATTCTGCTATCCTTGGTCCCGTGACCCTCGACGCCGCGGCCTGCCCCTCGGGCGACGAGCGGGTCGTCCTCTTCGGCCTGCTGGCCGAGACCAACGCCCGTCTCTCGCGCGACCTCGCCACGGCGCTCGAGGCCGAGTGCGGACTACCCCTCGCGTGGTTCGACGTCCTGTTACGTCTGCGCCGGTCCGAGGACGGACGCCTCAAGATGAGTCAGATGGCCGACGCCATCGTGCACTCGACCGGGGGCACCACACGACTCGTGGACCGGCTGGAAGAGGCCGGACTCGTGGTCCGGCAGAACTGTCCGAACGACCGGCGGGCCGTCTACGTGGCGATCACCCCCGCGGGCAACGCCCGGCTGGACGGGGCCCTGGCAGTGCACGTCGCGTTCCTCGACCGTCAGTTGGCGGCACGGCTCAGTGGGGACGAGCGCACCGCGCTGCGCGGTCTGCTCGCCAAACTGGGCGGACCTTCCGCTCCCTAGACCCGGGCGATCCAGGCCCGCGCGTCACGGCCGTCATCGAGCTCGAGGGGGCTCCCCTCCCCCTCGCCGGCGACGGCCAGCACCTCGAGGGCGAGTACCTCGAGGGCGATCGAGCTGAACTCCTCGGCGAGGTCATCGAGGCCGGTGATCCGCAGCACGATGCGATCGGCGACCTCCAGGCCCGACGCCTTGCGCAGGTCCTGAACCTGGCGCACGACGTCGCGCGCCAGGCCGCGGCGCACGAGGCCCTCGTCGAGGGCGAGGTCGAGGGCGACGACCTCGCCGCGGTCACGCGACACGGCGAAGCCACCGTGACCGCTCACGCGCAGTTCCACGTCCTCACTGGTGAGCGCGATCGACTCGCCACCGACGGTGACGTTGACCGCACGGCCCGACTCGAGCGCTTCGGCCGCCGCGACCGGGTCGAGAGCCGCGAGCGCGCCGCGCAACTCCTTCACGGCCTCGCCGAGTCGTGGGCCGACGCGCCGGAAGTTGGGCACGAGCGCGAAGTCGAGTACCTCGGCCAGCTCGCCCCCGAAGTCGAGGCGGTCGACGTTGAGCTCGTCCTCGACGATGCCCGCGGGCGGGCGAGGCGTGCCGGGCGCGAGAAAGACCAGAGCGCGCGAGAGGGGCTGGCGCACCCGCACGCCGGCCTCGGCCCGGGCGGCCCGGCCGAGCGACGTGAGTCGGCGCGCGACGGCCATCGAGGCCTCCAGGGCCTCGTCGCGGCGCGACGGCTCGGCCGACGGCCAGTCGACCAGGTGGACCGAGTCCTCGTCGGCCGCGTCGAAGAGCTCGTGGTACAGCCGATCGGCCAGGAACGGGCACAGGGGCGCGAGCAGCAGGGTCACCCGGCGCAGCACGTCGAGCAGCGTGGCCTGGGCGGCCAGGGTGTCCGAGCGTGGCGCGGTGGGGTCGGTGCGCCAGAACCGGCGACGGCTGCGTCGCACGTACCAGTTCGAGACGTCGTCGACGAGCTCACGTAGCGCGTCGGCCGCGGCCAGGGGCTCGTACCCGTCGAGGGCGGCCGTCACGGCCTGGGTGGTCGCCTCGGTACGCGAGAGGACCCAGCGGTCGATGGCCGTACGCTCGCCCACCGCCACCACGGCCGGGTCCTCGGGGTCGAAGCCGTTGAGCGACGCGTAGGTCGTGAAGAAGCTCACCGTGTTCCACAGGGTGGCCAGCGTCTCGCGCAGCGCGCCGTCGATCGCGCCGAGGCTCGCGCGCGTCGAGGTCCACGGTGAGCCCTGGGAGAACATCCACCAGCGCAGGGCGTCGGCGCCCCGGGTGGACAGGACCTCCCACGGGTCGATCACGTTGCCCAGAGACTTGCTCATCTTGCGGCCCGTCTCGTCGACGATGTGACCCAGACAGAGCACGTGCTCGTAGGGACCGCGCCCGAAGACGAGGGTGTTGACCGCGAGCAGCGAGTAGAACCAGCCGCGTGTCTGATCGATGGCCTCGGCGATGAGCTGGGCGGGGAAGCTGAACGCCTCGGAGCTGCCCGGCGCGTGGGGGTAGCCCACCTGAGCGGCCGGCATCGAGCCCGAGTCGAACCACGCGTCGATCACGGGCTCGACGCGACGCGCGGGTGACCCACAGACCGGGCAGTCGAAGACGACCTCGTCGATCTCGGGTCGGTGGGGCTCCACGTGGTCAAGGTCACGACCGGCCAGCGCGCTCAGCTCGGCGCGCGAGTCCACGCAGTGCAGGTGGCCGGCGCCGCAGCGCCATATCGGTAGGGGCGTCCCCCAGTAGCGGTCACGCGAGAGCGCCCAGTCGACGTTGTTCTCCAGCCACTCGCCCATCCGGCCGTCGCGGATGTAGCCGGGGTGCCAGTCGACCGCCGCGTTCTCGGCGATCAGTTGGTCCTTCAGCCGGCTCGTCGCGACGTACCAGCTCGGTTTGCCCCAGTAGATGAGGACGGTGTCGCAGCGCCAGCAGTGTGGCAGGGCGTGGGCGTAGTCCATTCGTCGTATGAGCAGGCCCCGGCGCTCGAGCTCGTCGTTGATCGCGGGATTGGCCTCGCGAACTCCGACGCCCTCGAGCCACCCGACGGCGCTGGTGAAGGCGCCCGTCGGGCCGACGGGATTGAGGGTGGGCAGGCCGTTCGCGCGCGCGACCTGGCGGTCAACCTCGCCGAAGGCCGGCGACTGGTGCACGAGGCCGGTGCCGTCCTCGGTGGTGACGTAGTCGGCCGCGACCACCACGCAGCACTCGGCGCCCGCGGGGATGGCCACGTCGTCGAAGGGCCGCTCGTAGTGCAGTCCGACCAGCGCCGTACCCGGCATCGTGGCAGTGAACGTCGTCCCCTCGCCGAAGACCGCCTCGACCAGGTCGCGCGCGACGACGGTGCCCTCCACGACCGCGTAGTCGATCTCGGGGTTCACCGCCACCGCGACGTTGGACAGCAGGGTCCAGGGCGTCGTGGTCCACACCGCGAGGTGGGTCGCCCCGCCCAGGTCGCCGCGGTCGTGCGCGTCTCTAAGGGGCAGGCGCACGTAGCAACTCTGGTCGACCTCGTCGTAGTAGACGCCGGGCTGACCGAGCTCGTGGGACGAGAGGGCCGTCTCACACCGGGGACAGTAAGGCACGACCTTGAGGTCTTCGTAGAGCAGCTCGGCGTCAAAGAGACGCTTCAGGTGCCACCAGACCGACTCCACGTAGGCGGGGTGGAAGGTGTAGTAGGCGTGCTCGAGGTCGGTCCAGTAGCCGATGCGCTCGGTCAGGCGCTCGAACTCACCCACGAAGGCGAGCACCGACTCGCGACACAGTCGGGTGAACTCGGCGACGCCGACCTCTTCTTCGATCGCCTTCTTACCCGAGATGCCCAACTGCTTTTCCACCTGGACCTCGACGGGCAGGCCGTGGGTGTCCCAGCCGGCCCGGCGGGCGACGAAGTAACCCCGCATCGTGCGGTAGCGGCAAAACAGGTCCTTATAGACGCGCGCCCACACGTGGTGCAGCCCCGGTTTGCCGTTGGCCGTGGGCGGGCCCTCGTAGAAGACCCACGGCGGACGTCCCTCACGCAGTCGCATCGAGCGCTCGAACACCCGGTTGGCTCTCCAGCGGGCGAGCTCGGCCTCTTCGAGGGCGACGAAGTCGAACTCGGGACTGAGCGGACGGAACATGGGACTCCTTCGGGGTCCACCCATGGTACTGAAGGGCCCTCGGGGCTCCGACGCCTAGGGTGGCGCGGTGCCCCTCACGCTCGAGGCCGAGCCGATCACCGGCTACGGCGCGCGCAGCCTCTACCTCGCGGCCCTCGACGAGCTCGCGCGCCGCTACGACCGCACGACGCTGCGCGAGGCGCTTGAAGAGTACGAGCCGCCACACGGGCTCTTCGTCGTCGCCCGCGACGACGGTGCGCTCGCGGGCGGGGTGGGAGTGCGCTCAATCAGCCCCGCGTCCGAGGCGCTCGGAGAGGTCAAGCGGCTCTGGGTGCGCCCCGACCTGCGCCGCCGCGGGGTGGCGTCGCGCCTCATGGGGGCCCTCGAGGGCTACGCGAGCGCGGCCGGCTTCGCCCGCCTCTATCTCGAGACGGGACTACGCCAGCCCGAGGCCATCGCCCTATACCGCCGCGAGGGGTGGGAGGAGATCGCGGCGTACCCCGAGGGCGCCACGCGCCACCCGAACTCCCTGCTCTTTACCAAGCCCCTCTAGATGAAACGGGCGTCGAGCCACGCCGCGTCGAGCTCCTCAAGCGACGCCAGGACGAGGTCGGCCAGGGCGTAGGCCGGGGCCCCGCGGTCCTCGACCGCCGGCACCGCGACGACCGTCATGCGAGCGGCCTTGCCCGCGAGGACCCCGGCGGCCGAGTCCTCAACGACCAGGCAGGCGGTCGGCTCCACGCCGAGGGCCGCGGACGCGCTCAGAAAGACACCCGGGTGGGGCTTGCCGTAGGGCTCGTCCTCGGCGGAGTGGATCGCCGCGAAACGCCCGCGCAGACCGAAGTGGCCGAGGCAGCGCTCGATGAGCGCGGTCGGGGTCGAGCTCGCGAGCGCGAGTGGACCCCTCGCCTCGGCCAGGTCGAGGGCCCTCAGCGCCCCCGGTAGCAGACGACCCTCGGCCTCAACGAGGTCGCCGACGCGCTGGAGGAGTTCGGCCACCACCGCGGCGTCACTCGGCCCGCTCCAGGGCTGGCGGGCGCGCCAGAACGCGACCACCTCCTCGACGAACATCCCCTTGGTCGCACGCAGGTCAGCGGGCAGGACGACCCCGAGTCGCCCGAAGACCTCGTGCTCGGCGCGGTGCCACAGCACTTCGGAGTCGATGAGGAGCCCGTCCATGTCAAACAGCGTCGCGCGCAGTGTCACCCCCAGACCCTTACACACGCCGATGTACCGTGAGCCCGTGAGGGTGCGCCCACTCGGTCCGCGCGACGTGGACGCGGTGTGCGAGCGAGTCGTCGCACGCGCGGCGGCCGCGGCCCGGCGCTGCGCCCTGCTCGAGGGGACCCTCGACCGCGAGGCGCTGCGCCGCGCGGTGGCAAGCGCCGCGCCGGCGTGGGTGGCGCGCTCGCGAGGGCGCGTCGTCGGCCACCTCGCGACCGCGCTGGTCGACGGGTCGCGAGGTCGCGCCTGGGTCCCCCCGGACGGCGCGAGCTTCGACGGCTCCGCCGTGCTCGGCGCGTTGGTCTGCGCCGCGGCACCCGCGTGGCGCGACGCCGGCGCGAACGGATTCTCGGCCTGGGTCTACGACGAGCCGGCCGAGGTCGAGGCGTGGATGGTGTGCGGGGCCGCTCCGAGCGCCCGCCGGGGCGTGCGCGTCCTCTCGCCCCCGCCCGATCCTCGCACGGGAGCGGAGCTCGCCCTGCGCCGTGCCGACTTCGACGACCTCGAGGTCGCGCTCACGCTCGACCGGTGGGGCGACCCCCCGTGGGCCCCCGAGCCCGAAGAGGGTGAGCGGCGGCGCGAGGTCACCGACCTGCTCGAGGACCCCGACGTCGACTACCTCGTCGCTGAGCTCGATGGGCTCGCGATCGCCCAGGCCGTCGTGATGCCGCTGGCGCCGCGCCGAGGCAGTCGCGCGAACGCGGTCCACTTGAGCGCCGTGGCCGTTCACCCCGATTGGCGCGGGCGCGGCCTCGGCGGTCACCTCGTCGAGTCGGTCCTCGAGCGGGCCCGGGTGGCCGGCTACGCCGTCGCCGAGGTCAACTGGCGCACCCGCGACCCCCGCGTCGAAAGATTCTGGCGAGCGCGCGGCTTCACCCCGACCCACGCGCTGGTCGAGGGGGCGCTACCCCCGACTAAGGAAGCGCCGCCTCGATCGCGGCGACGAGGATCGGGTCCTCGGGGGTGACCTGGGGGGCGAAGCGCTGGACGGTGCCGTCACCGGACACGAGGAACTTCTCGAAGTTCCAGCGGACGTCGCCGCTGTAGCCCTCGCCGTCGGCGACCGCGGTCAGTTCGTCGTAGATCGGGTGGCGCCCCTTTCCGTTGACCTCGACCTTCTCGAACATCGGGAAGGTCACGCCGTAGGTGGCCGAGCAGAACGTCTGGATCTCCTCGGGCGTGCCCGGCTCTTGGGCGCCGAACTGGTTGCAGGGGAAGCCCAGCACGCTGAAGCCCCGGTGGGCGTAACCCTCGTGGAGCCGCTCCAGTCCCTCGTACTGGGGCGTCAGGCCGCACCGGGACGCGACGTTCACGATGAGTACGGGGCGCCCACGGTAGGGGTCGAGCGTGGTCGGCTCGCCCGAGAGGGTGCGCAGGGGGGCGTCGTAGATGGTCACGGTCGGACCCTAGCGGCCCCTCAGAGAATCGGCCCGTACGCTGGTCGCGTGTTCGCCCTCGTCATCGACGACGGGGCCCTCGCCTGGCGCGAGCGGCCCGACCCCATCCCCGGTGCGGGCGACGTCGTGGTCGAGGTGGCCGCGGCCGGTCTGAACGCCGCCGACCTCCTCCAGCGCCGCGGCCTCTACCCCGCCCCGCCAGGCGTGCCCGCCGATGTGCCCGGCCTCGAGCTCGCGGGCCGCGTCGCCGCGGTGGGCGAGGGGGTCGACGGGTCGTGGGTGGGGCGCAAGGTGGCGGCCCTCACCGGTGGGGGCGCCCAGGCCACGCACTGCGCCGTGCCCCTCGAGCACCTGCTCGAGGTGCCCGAGGGCGTCTCGCTGCTCGAGGCCGGGGGCTTCCCCGAGGCCTTCTGCACTGCCCACGACGCCCTCGTCACCCAGGCCGCCCTCGTCGAGGGCGAGCGGCTGCTCGTCACCGGGGCCGCGGGCGGGGTGGGTTGCGCGGCCGTGCAGATCGGTCGCGCGCTCGGGGCGAGCGTCGTCGCGCTCACCCGCGACCCTCGCCACGACGAGGCGCTGCGTACCCTCGGGGCCGACGAGGTCGTGGGCGTCGATGACCTCGCCAGGACCGAGTCCGTCGACGTCGTGCTCGAACTCGTCGGTGCGGCGACGCTGCCCACGGCGCTGCGCCGGGTGCGACCCCGCGGGCGGGTCGTCGTCGTCGGGGTGGGCTCGGGCGCCCGGGTCGAGCTCGACCTGCTCGCCGTGATGGGCTCTCGTCTCACCCTCACTGGATCGACCCTGCGCAGCCGCACGCGCGCCGAGAAGGCCGACGTGGTCGCACGCGTCGCGCACGATCTCGGGCCACGCTGGCGCAACGGGGAGCTGCGCGTCCCGATCGCCGAGGTCGTCGACGCGCGCGAGGCGGCCCGGGCCTACGACCTCTTCGCCCGGCCTGGCAAGTTCGGCAAGATCGTGCTCGCCGTGGGGCCGACGTGAGAGGGTCCGTGCCCCACCCCTCGCGGCTCGACCCCACGCGCCCGGACTACAACGCGATTCTCGCGGCGCACGACGCGGCCGTGCGCGCCGGTGAGTCGACCTACCGAGACCCATCCACCGGGCTCTCGGTCCTCACCGCCGCCACCCACCTCGCTCGCGGCGAGTGCTGTCTCAGCGGCTGTCGCCACTGCCCGTACCTCGACGACTAGAGGGCCGAAGCGAGTGGGGTGTAGTCAAGCCCTAGGGACTCCGCGACCGGTCCGTAGGTGACCCGACCGTGAACCACGTTCACGCCTTCGGCCAGCGCCGCGTCGGCCGACACGGCGCCGCGCCAGCCGCGCTGGGCCAGTTCGACGACGTAGGGCAACGTCGCGTTCGAGAGCGCGCGAGTGGAGGTGGCCGGGACGGCCCCGGGCATGTTGGCCACGCAGTAGAAGATCGAGTCGTGGACGGCAAAGACGGGATCGGAGTGCGTCGTCGGGCGCGTCGCTTCGAAGCAGCCCCCCTGGTCCACGGCGATGTCGACGAGCACCGAACCGGGCTTCATCTGGGCCACCAGGTCGTTCGAGACGAGTTTGGGGGCGCGTGCACCCACCACGAGCACGGCGCCGATGACGACGTCGGCCTCGCGACACGACTCCTCGATGGAGAGTACCGACGAGGCCAGCGTCGCAACTCGGCCGTCGAAAACCGTGTCCACGTGGCGCAGCCGCTCGAGGTTCTTGTCGAGGACCGTCACCTCGGCGTGCAGACCGAGGGCGATGGTTGCGGCCGACAGCCCTGACACACCGGCGCCGATGATCACGACCTTGGCCGGTGCCACACCCGGCACCCCCGAGACGAGAGTCCCGTGACCGCCACCGGGGCGCATCAGGTGGTGGGCGCCCATCATCGGGGCCATCCGACCGGCGACCTCGCTCATCGGGGCGAGCAGGGGCAGGCTGTGGTCGGCCAGGCGCACCGTCTCGTAGGCGATGGCCACGTTACCGGCGCGCACGAGCGCGTCGGTGCACTCACGGCTGGCGGCGAGGTGGAGGTAGGTGAAGAGCACCTGACCCTCGTGGGCTGAGAGGCGGTGGTACTCCGCGGCGACGGGCTCTTTGACCTTGAGCACCATCTCGCTCTCGGCCCAAACGTCGTCGGCGCTGTCCACCAGGGTCGCGCCGTTGGCCGCGAACTGCTCGTCGGGGATCGACGACCCGAGGCCGGCTCCCCGTTCGACCAGCACCCGGTGGCCGAGGCTGGTCAGCTCCCTCGCTCCGGCCGGGGTAAGGGCGACCCGCCCCTCGTCGGTCTTGATCTCGGTCACGACTCCGATGATCATCGTCGATCACCTCTCACTCTCCGGGTGCGGTGCACCCACTCAGGAACGATCAGAACTCGATGTTGTGCATCACGTGCTTGATGCGCGTGTAGTCCTCGAAGCCGTACACCGAGAGGTCTTTGCCGTAGCCCGAGCGCTTGTAGCCGCCGTGGGGCATCTCGGCGACGAGCGGGATGTGGGTGTTGACCCACACGCAGCCGAAGTCGAGGTCGCGGGTCATGCGCATCGCGCGCGAGTGGTCCCGGGTCCACACCGACGAGGCGAGGCCGTAGTCCACGCCGTTGGCCCACTCGAGCGCCTGAGCCTCGTCGGTGAACTTCTGGACCGTGATGACCGGGCCGAAGATCTCGCTCTGGATCATCTCGTCGTCCTGGTGGAGGTCGGCGACGACGGTGGGGGCGAGGAAGTAGCCAGCGTCGCGCACGCGCTCGCCGCCGGTGACGACCGTGGCGTGGGGCGGGCGCCGGTTCAAGAAGCCGGTGACCCGCTCGAACTGGTTGGCGTTGTTGACCGGACCGACGAAGGCGTCCTCGTCCTCGGGCGCGCCCACGACCGTCTGGCGGGCCTCGGCGGCCAGGGCGTCGACGAAGTCGCCGTAGACCCCCGCCTCGGCCAGCACGCGCGTCGCGGCGGTGCAGTCCTGGCCCGCGTTGAAATAGCCGGCAATCGCGATGGCCGAGACGGCGGCCTCGACGTCGACGTCGTCGAACACGACGACCGGGGCCTTGCCCCCGAGCTCGAGGTGGACGCGTTTGAGGCCCTTCGCGGCCGAGCCGGCCACCTCGCTCCCGGCACGTACCGACCCCGTGATCGAGACCATCGCGGGTGTGGGGTGCTCGACCAGGGCTCGACCGGTGTCGCGGTCGCCGCAGATCACGTTGAAGACCCCCGCCGGCAGCACCTCGGCCATCAACTGGGCCAAGAACAGCGTCGAGACCGGGGTGGTGTCGCTCGGCTTGAGCACCATGGTGTTGCCGGCCGCGAGGGCGGGGGCCCACTTCCAGGTCGCCATCATCATGGGGTAGTTCCACGGAGTCACCGCCGCGCACACTCCGACCGGCTCACGCCGGACGTAGCTGGTCATTCCCTCCATGTACTCGGTCGCGCCGCGACCCTCGAGGAGGCGGGCGGCACCGGCGAAGAAGCGGATCTGGTCGACCATCGGCGGGATCTCCTCGGCCAAGGTGACGGCCACGATCTTGCCGGTGTTCTCGGCCTCGAGCGCCACGATCTCGTCCTTGCGCGCCTCGATGAGATCGGCGATCTGCAACAGCATGAGTGAGCGCTGTGCCGGGGTGGTGCGTCGCCACGCGCCGAACGCGCCCGCCGCGGCCGCGAAGGCCCGGTCAACGTCCTTCTCATCGGACACCGGTGTTTCGGCGAAGGGTTGACCGGTGACCGGACTGATCAGCTCCGCGTAGCGACCACTGGAGGGCGCTACGGACTCGCCTCCGATGAAGTTCTCCAGACGACGCATGCTGTCTCCTTGGCTCGCGCCGCCCCCTCGCGGCGTCCCTCGTCACTCTGCCAGATGGCCCCGGACCGGCGCAAACCGGGATTGTGAAAACAGTCGCAATATGGAAATTTGACGCCGGTATTCGTCGTTCACACCTGCTATGCTTCCAATATCCGTTGCGTGGTGGCTTCGTCACCGCGCGGGGGTAAGTCCAATGCCAGCAGCTAAAGCACCGCGAAAGGGCCGCTCGGGCGTCGAACGCCTGGCCCCAGACCCCGCCAGCGCGGGCCCGGCGTCGCTCGACGACCTCGACCGCAGGATCATCACGCTCCTGCAAGAGGACGGTCGTCGCGCCTACGGCGCCATCGCCGCCGAGGTCGGCCTCTCTGAGGCCGCGGTGCGTCGACGCGTGCAGCGACTCCGCGATACCGGGGTCATGCAGATTGTCGCGATTACCGACCCGCTCCAGCTCGGCTACGGCCGGGAGGCGCTGGTGGGTATCCGCGTCCACGGTGACGTGCGGCTGGTGGCGGACAAGGTGGCGGCGATCGAAGAGGCCAACTACGTCGTGATGACGGCCGGCAGCTTCGACATCATCGCTGAGGTGATCGCCGGGGACGACAACGCCCTGGTGCACCTCCTCAACGACGCGATCCGCTCGATTCCGGGCGTGACCGAGGTCGAGACCTTCGTGTACCTGAAACTAGCCAAACAGACCTACGCCTGGGGGACCAAGTGACATTGAACGACACCATCACCGACGGCATCACCGTCGCCGACGAGAGACATCCGAGCCACGACTACTCCGAACGCGCCCGGCGTCACCTTTGGCTGCAGATGTCGAGGATGGGTGCCTACGACGAGCACAACGAGATCCCCATCATGGTTCGGGGCAAGGGCACCCGCGTCTACGACGCGAACGGGACCGAGTACATCGACGGCCTCTCGGGCCTGTTCACCAACACCCTCGGCTACGGTCGGGCCGAGATCGCCGAGGCCGCCGCGCGTCAGATGAACGAGCTCCACTTCTTCCCGCTGTGGACCTACGCCCATCCCCGCGCCATCGAGCTCGCCGAGCGGATTGCGGCCCTAGCCCCGGGCGACCTCAACCGGGTCTTCTTCACGACCGGTGGCGCCGAGGCCAACGAGAGTGCGTGGAAGCTCGCCCGCCAGTACCACCGGATCCGCGGCGACCTCGACCGCTACAAGGTGATCAGCCGCGACGTCGCCTACCACGGCACCACGATGGGAGCGCTCACGATCACCTCGCTCGACCCCTACCGCGACCCCTTCCAGCCCCTCGTGCCCGGGGCGGTCAAGGTTCCCGCGACCAACTTCTACCGCAGCCCGGTTCACGGCGACGACCCCGAGGCGTTCGGACTGTGGTCGGCCCAACAGATCGAAGAGGCGATCCTGCGCGAGGGTCCCGAGACCGTGGCGGCCGTCTTCCTCGAGCCGGTCCAGAACGCGGGCGGCTGCTTCACTCCGCCGCCGGGCTACTGGCGGGCGGTGCGCGAGATCTGCGACCGTTACGGGGTCCTGCTCGTCTCGGACGAGGTCATCTGCGCCTTCGGGCGGATCGGCACGTGGTTCGGCGGCCAGAAGTACGACTACATCCCGGACATCATCACCGCCGCTAAAGCCCTCACCGCCGGCTACGCCCCCCTGGGCGCGATGATCGTCTCGGACCGGGTCGCCGAGCCGTTCCAGGACGAGAACACCGCCTTCTTCCACGGCTTCACCTGGTCGGGCCACCCGGTCTCGTGCGCCGTGGCGCTCGAGACCCTGCGGATCGTCGAAGAGGAGAGGCTCCTCGACAACGTGCTCGCGAACCAGGACTACTTCCGCGACAGCCTCGAGGCCCTCAAGGAGATCCCCATCGTCGGCGACGTGCGCGGCACCGGCTACTTCTGGGGTGTCGAGCTGGTGAAGGACCAAACGACCAAGGAGACCTGGAGCGGCGAGGCGGCCGAGCGACTGCTGCGCGGCTACGTCTCGAAAGAGATGTTCCGCCGGGGCCTGATCTGTCGCAGCGACGACCGGGGCGACCCCGTCGTCCAGCTCGCCCCACCCATTGTCTGCACCCGCGAGGACATCGACGAGATGGTCGGGATCTTGCGCGAGGTCTTCACCGGCGCCGCCCAGCTGACCTTCTAACGGTGCGCCCACCGCGGTCCCTGTGGTGGGACGACCTCGAGGGTCCCATCGTCGCCCGGCCGGCCCTGGCCGACCACCTCGACGTCGACGTCGTGGTGGTCGGTGGGGGCTTCACGGGGTTGTGGTGCGCGCGCGAGCTGGTGCGCCGCGACCCGGCGCTGTCGGTCGCCGTCGTGGAACAGGCGGTCTGCGGCTTCGGCGCCTCGGGGCGGAACGGTGGTTGGGCGACCGCCCTCTACCCCCTGAGCGACGCGGCCGTCGTCGAGCGTGACGGCCAGGAGGCCCTCTTTGAGCTGCGCGCGGTCCTGCGCCGCGCGGTCGACGAGCTCGGCGCCGCGCTGGCCGAGGACGGGGTCGACGCCCACTACCGCAAGGGCGGCTCGCTGACCTTCGCGCGCAGCGAGATCCAAGAGGCGCGCCTGCGCGCCCAGTTGGCGGAGGCCCGCGACCTCGGCAACACCGAGCACGACCTGGCCTGGCTGGAGGGCGACGAGCTCACCACGCGCGCACGGGTGCACCGCGCGCGAGGTGCCCTCTACACGCCCCACAGCGCGCGCGTCCAGCCGGCCCGCCTCGTCCGGGGCCTCGCCGAGTCCGCCGAGCGCCACGGGGTGCGGATCTTCGAGAACACGCGGGTCACCCGCGTGCTTGGACGTCGCGGACGACGCCGGGCGACCGCGGTGACCGCGGGCGCGACGGTTCACGCCGACGTCGTGGTACGCGCCACCGAGGCCTTCACCCCGGGGCTGCCCGGCGAGCGGCGCACGCTCGCCCCGCTCTACTCGCTCATGGTCGCGACCGAGCCGCTGGGCCCCGCGTTCTGGTCCAGCGTCGGCTTCGCCGAGCGCGAGACCTTCGCCGACGACCGCCACATGATCATCTACGGTCAGCGCACCGCCGACGACCGGATCGCCTTCGGTGGGCGCGGCGCCCCCTACCACTTCGCCTCGGCGGTCGAGGAGCGCTTCGATGAGGACCCGCGAGTCTTCGCCCTACTCGAGGAGACCCTGCACGACCTCTTCCCCGACCTCGAGGCCGGACTCACCCACCGCTGGGGCGGACCCCTCGCCATGCCGCGGGACCTCTCGCCCTCGGTGCGCTACGACCCCGAGACCGGCCTGGCGAGCGCCGGCGGCTACACCGGCGACGGCGTGGTGATGAGTTACGTCGCGGCGCGCGCGCTGGCCGACCTCATCGCGACCCCCGAGGTCGAGACCGACCTCACCAACCTGCCCTTCGTCCACCACCGCCCGCGTCCCTGGGAGGTCGAGCCCCTTCGCTGGATCGGCATCAACGTCGGGCTCTCCCTCGGGGCCTGGGCCGATCGGGTCGAAGAGACCGGCGGCCGCCCGAGCCGCGCCGGGGCGCTCCTCGGCCGGCTCCTGCCGAAGTCCCCCTAACGAAGGATGTTGACCGCCCGCGCGGCCACGATCGCGATGGTCGTGAACGACACGAGCGACTCGCCCAAGAACAGCAACTTGGCCGTCGGCGACAGGGGCATCGCGTCGGCCGGGGCGAAGCTGGTCCCGTTGGCGAAGGACGTGTAGAGGTAGTCGATGAACCGGGGACGCCACCCCGGGGGCGCGAGGTCGGGATTCTCCATCTGGGGGAACTGGACGTCGGGGTAGGGACGGCCCCCGCCCGCGCGCCGTCCCGGGCCGCCCCGGTCGACCTCCCAGAGCCAGAGGGCGTAGACGATCACGTTGGTGAGCCAGATCGCCGCCGCCGAGTAGATGAGCGCCCGGCCTTGGGAGACGGCGCGGTCGAGGAGGCGCTGGACGAGCAGGACGACGGTGACGACGTTGGCCAGCGTCACCAGGCCGAGCAGGCTGATCGACGTCACGCGCACCCACGGGGCCTCGTCGGGGCGACGGTGACGACGGGCCGACAGCGGGATGAGGGGCAGGGCGATCAAGACGGGCAGGAGCCACCGCGGACCCACGACGAGGCGCGCGGGCAGCACCAGGTAGAGCACGATGCAGGCGACCAGCGCGAGCGCCGCGGGCCAGTGCGGCTCGGGTCGCGCGTCGGCTCCCACGTCAGTTGACGGTAGTGGCCCCACCCGAGAGCAGGCCCCGGGGCAGGAGGATCGAACCGAGTCCGGCCGAGTGCAGGAGCCTGGCCACCTCGCGCGGTGCGACCCGCGCTATCGGGCCGACCGAGGGGACCGCGACCACCGCGGGCGCGTTGTAGGCCTGCACGGTGGCGCTCAGTGTCGAGGACTGCCCGCCGGTGCGGACGGTGAGGGCCGTCGCGACGACCTCGCCCTGGCTGCCCACGGTGATCGACCAGTTCGCGGTGCCCAGGCGCGAGGTGGACGCGCGGCCCGCAAAGAGGGGCGACAGCGCCGCGTGAGCGAAGTCGTAGGTGTAGGTCGTGAGGTAGCCGTCGTGGGACACCGTGCGCGAGTCGTAGCCCGAGATGAGGGCGAGGTCGGGTTTGGTGAGTTCGAGGGAGAGCCCGAAGAACGGGAGGACCGGTGTCGACACCCGGTACCACGGACCACTGCTCTCGGCCGCCGAGCGCAGGTAGAGGTGCCGTCCGGTGAGCACGACGTTGAAGGCCTCGCCGGCCGCGCTCAGCCCCACCGTCGCCACGCCCGTGGCGTCGGCGTTGCGGAAGTCGACCGTGAGGTTGGCCGTCGCCTGCAGAGTCGAGGACGTCGCCGAGAAGACCAGGCGCGCCGTCTTGGGGGGGAAGCCGTGCAGGGCCAGCGGGTCGCGCGTCACCCCCGCGGGGTTCGGGTCGGTGGCGGCCAGCACGACCCCGAGCACCGTCAGGGCGAGGGCCACGACGGCGACCGACGTGGCGCCCAGGCGACGGTTCCTCATGGCGCCACCCTAGGGTCCGGTCGGGCCGAGGCTAGGAGCGCTCGTTGAGGAGAGCGACGAGCAGGTCGGTGGCCACGTTACGCCCCGACGCGAGAAACCCAATCCGCCCGGTGGGGTCCTCGCACAGGTCGAGCGCGATGGCCGCGTAGGCGATCGCCGAGGAGCCCTCCATAACCAGGCCGTGGCGAACGACAACGTCGCCCACCGCGCGGCGAATCTCGCCCTCGGGCACCAAGACGAGGGGTACGCCGGACTTGGCCACGATCTCGTTGGTGATCGCCCCCTCGTCGCCCCCCCCGGCGAGTCCGTCGGCGATCGTCGGGCGGTGCGCCACCTCGGCCATCGACAGGCCGCGCAAGACGTGGTGGAGGGCGGCGCTCTCTTCGGGCTGGACCCCGGTGAGGCGCACGTCGCTGCGACCCCTCGACTCGAGGGTGAGGATTGAGCCCGAGAGGAGTCCACCCCCGCCCACCGGCACGACGACGTGCTCGAGATCGGGGGCCTGGGCCAACAGTTCGTCGAGCACCGTGGCCTGGCCGGCGATGACGTCGGGGTCGTTGAAGGGCGAGACGAAACGGATCCCTCGCGACGCAGCGAGCTCCTTCGCGTGGGCCTGCGCCTCGTCGTAGGACGAGCCGTGCTGTATCAACTCGACGTCGTAGGTGCGCAGCTTGTGGACCTTGGCGGCCGAGGCGTTCGCCGGCACCACCACCGTGGCGCGCACCCCGAGCAGGGTCGAGGCGTGTGCGACCCCCAGCCCGTGGTTGCCGGCCGACGCGGTGATAACCGCCCCGCTCGGATCATCGCGGTGGGCGGCGTCGATGGCCACGAGCGCCCCGCGGATCTTGAACGACCCGGTGACCTGGAGACCCTCCAACTTGGCCCGTACCGGTCGCTCGGCGACCCACAGGGTCACGGTGGGCGTCGGCTCGAGATGCTGGGCGACGAGTTCGCGGGCCCGCTCGAGCTGGTCGTTCGTCGGGGCCGACACGTCGCTCACCATCGGGGCCACACTAGCGAGGCTCCGATGTGCCAATTTCTACCCTCAAGTAAGGTCGGCCCGTGCCGCCGGTCGCCGCCGCGCTGATCGCCGGATCCCTCGCTTTCGTCGGCGCCACCGCCGACGACCTGGCCGGACTGAGCGCCCAGCTCGCCCTGACCGAGTCGCCACGCCGAGGACGGGTGCGCCGGGCCCAGGCCGCGGGCGTCGCGGTGCTCGTCGCCGTCGCCGTCGTCCTCGGTGAGACGCTGCGGGCGGTGCCCCTGGCCTGGTTCGCCCTCCTCGCCCTCTTCCCCCTCGCCTTCGCGGTCCGGGCGTGGTCGACCCGCCACCAGGAACGCCCCGCCCGTCGGCGCGGGGCACTCGCGACGACCGTGGTCACGGTCTCGACGGGAGGCGACGCCGTCGCGATATGGACGCCCCTCGTGCGCGGGAGCGACGCGAGGCGCCTCGTCGTGGTTCTCGCGGCGTTCCTCGTCTGGGAGCTCATCGGACTCGGCGCGGCCAACGTGCTCGCTCGTCGCGACCGAGTGCGGCGGTGGATCGGTGTCGCCACCGCGCGGGGCCGCCCGGTCTTCTACGTGGCCGTGGCCGTCCTCGTCCTCGTCGAGTGCCACACGCTCTGATGACCCACCGGTAGCGTGGCCTGATGGCCCGGCGCGACGCGGAGGTGACCCTCCGCCGTCTCACCGTCATCGTCGGCCTGCAGTGGATGGGCGCGACCTTCGGCCTCCCGCTCCTGCCCCTGTTCCTCGAGCACCGCGACGGGACGCCCACGGTGATCGGACTGATCATGGCCGCGTTCTTCGCCGCCGGGGTCGTCACCCAGTTCGCCTTCGGGCACCTCGCGGACCGGTTCGGGCGCCGGCGCGTGCTCGTGGGGAGTCTCGTGGTCTACGCGCTCGCCTCGATGACCTACCTCCTCCCGGTGTCGGCCCCGTGGCTGGCGCTGACTCGGGCCGTGCAGGGGGCCACCGCCGGCTCGATCGAGGTCGCCTCCCTGGCCGCCGTCGCCGCGCTCGTCCCCGAGGCGCGCCGGGGACGAGCCGTGTCGCGCATCCTCGCGGCCCAGCTCTTCGGCATCGCCATCGGGCCGGTCGCCGGCGTCGTCGCGACGGTTCACGATCTGGGGTGGGCCTTCTTCGCTACGGGGCTGGTGAGCCTCGGGGTGGCCGTGGTCGCCGCGCGCACCGACCTCGGGGATCGCCGGGCCCCCCACGACGAGCCGCTACCCCCCCTGCAGTGGAACCCCCAGGTCGTGGGCTCACTCATCGCCGCGAGCGCCTCGGGGTTGACCATCGGCGTCTACGAGGCCTGTTGGACCCTCCTGATGCACGCGCACCACGCGTCAAGCCTCCAGATCCGCCTCAGTTGGACGTTCTTTGGTCTGCCGTGGATCGTGCTCGCGCGCTTCGGCGGGTGGCTGGCCGATCACGCCGACCGACGATTCGTGGCGCTCGCGGGCATGGTGAACGGTGCGCTCTTCCTCGCCCTCTACCCCCACATCCACAACCCCGACGTCATGCTCGGCGTGGGGTCGCTCGAGTCGATCGGCGCCGCCTTGTCGGTCCCGTCGGTCTCGTCGATGCTGAGCCAGGGCGCCGCCTCGCGCGAGCTTGGCCGCCGCCAGGGCTTGTACGCGACCTCCAACACCGGAGCCCTCGCGCTCGCCGCGGCGACGTCGGGCTTCTTGTTCACCCTCAATGAGGCGCTGCCCTTCAGCGTGGTGGCGGCCCTCTCCACCGGTCTGGCCCTGGCGGCCCTCTACCGGTGGCGGGCGGTGCCCGGCCGGGTGACCGACCTTGTCGCTACGACAGCCAGATCTGGTCCCAACGCGTCGAGTCCCCATCGGGATTGAGCGCCCGGGTCCGGCCGTCGCCCGCCGTGGCGTAGGCCCAGTTCTGGACGTTGGAGCGCGCCGCCCACGCGTTCACGGTCGTGTCGAGCCACAGGTACGGGATGTCCTTGGCGAAGCGGGCGTTCACGTTGCGCCACGCGACGCGCTCCGCCTCCGACCCCTGCGGGGAGGCGAGGGCCTTGAGCATGTTCGCCATCACCTCGCCGTCGGCCTGGTGGGCGAAGTTGACCGCTCCGGGGAAGCGCGTCCCCGCGGGCAGCGAGGTGAGGCCCAGTCCGCCCTGGGCCGGCGGAGCCGTCGCGCTGAGCGAGAGGAACCACACGTAGTTGAGTCCGGGGTCCACCCCGCCGAACTGGGTCCACACCGCGCAGTCGTACTGGCCGTAGATGACGTTGTTGATGAGCTGGCTCGTGACCAGCGGGCGCGAAGTCACCTGGATACCCACGGCGGCCATCTGCTGTTGGAAGAAGGCGAAGGCCTGCTGGCTCGCGGCGTCGCCCGAGACGATGTCGATGACGAAACTGACCTTGGAGACCTTGTGGCGCTTCTTGTACGCGGTGACGAGTTCTTTCGCCTTCTTCGGGTTGTACGACGGGTAGTGGGGGTTGGAGTAGTAGGGCGACGACCGGCGGTAGAGCCCATTCGCCACGGCCCCGACGCCACCGTCGATGACCTTGAAGTAGGCGTTGCGATTGAGGGCCATGGCGCAGGCCTGGCGGATCGTCAGGTCGTTCAGCACGGGCTTGAGCGTCGTGTCCCACTGGAGGCTCGAGGGGTTCACCGCGCCCAGGGTCCCCTTCCAGTCGGCGTCCTGGACGGCCGCGGGGACGGCCTGACCCTGCTTGATGTAGCTGAGCGCCCCCGGCACCGTGGGCGCGAACTCGCCGGCCCAGGCGAAGTACTGGTTCATCGTGCCCGTCGTGTTCACGATAAGCATGTTCAACGCCGGGTCGCGAGGCGCGTGGATGTCGGTGAGGACGCTGACGCCCGAGGTCTTCTCGAGCTGGGCGATCTGAGAGCCGACGTTCTGCAGGGTGATGTCGACCGAGCCGGACTGCAGGGCCTGGTTGCGCGAGGCGGCGTCGGGGATGATCTTGAAGGTGACGGCGTCGAGGTAAGGGAGCCGGCGGCCGTGGGCGTCCTTGCGCCAGTAGTGGGGGTTCCTCTTCCACACCGACTGGACGTTCAGGTCCCACGACTCGACCATGAAGGGGCCGGTCCCGATGGGGTTGCCGGTGTAGGTCGAGGCGAAGGTGGAGGGGTGGGCCATGTAGGCGATCTGTTGCTCGGCCAGCTGAATCGGGAAGGTCGAGAAGGGCACGACGAGCGTGTACTTCACGGTGTAGGCGTCAAGGGCGCTCACCGAGGCGATGATCGGCTGGATGGCGAGGCCCACGGTGGGATCGGCGGCCGACGCCTGGTAGTTGGCCACCACGACGCTCGCGTTGAACGGGTCCCCGTTGGTGAAGGTGACCCCCTGGCGCAACTTGATCGTCCACTCGGTGAAACGGGCGCTGGGCGTCGCCGAGATCGCCAGCATGGGCAAGACGGTCTTGCCGTCGGCGGCCATGACAAAGAGCGGGTCGTAGAGGGCGTTGGCGAGGCAGAAGCCGGAGCCGTCCATCTTGCCCTGGGCCCCGTTGAAGGTGTGGTAGTTGGGCACGTCGTCTATGAGCGCGACCGTCAGGGAACCCCCGAGCCTGGGTGCCTTGGGGCTGACCCCCGTCGCGGCCGCGGCCGCCTCAGCCATGAGCCCGTCGACGGCCGTCCCGGCCAGGGCGACGCCGCCGGCGGTCGCGGCCGAGTGGGTCAGGAACGAACGACGATCGAACGAAGCCGTCATGGCCACGCCTCCCTCGGCGTGGCCCCCCGGCGCACACCTGAGCCACAACGTACCAAGAAGGATGGTCCGCGTTTGGCCAGCCCGTGCGCGCGACCCCGGTGGGGGGAGGCGTCCACCGGGGTCCTGCGCTCGGGCCGGCGGCGAGCCGCACGGTCGCGCCGTCGGTTCCGGGCTCGTGGGATCTCGGCAGACCCCGCCCGGTCAACGCTCTCGGCCTGCGGCCTCGGCGCTGTCCGTCGATCGCCCCTACACACTCGCGCACCGACATCGGAGGGCCGTAGGGAGGGGCTAAGAACGCCCTAAATCACCGCCGTGTTAACTCTCTGAGAAATCCCGCAGGATAGCCACGACGCCCCGGGGGGGCTCGGCCATACTTGGCCCGGGCGTTCCGGCCGGACCCGGCGCGCGGGACAAGGCCAACCACGGGAGGAGCGCCAGTGGCGCAGACCATCGACCACGAGGGGTCCGCCGGCGACCCGACGTTCCGCGTCGAGACGCACGGCATCGACTACATCAGCGAGTCCGAGCGGTGGGCCACCCCGCGCAACATCGGCGCGATGTGGGCGGGCTCGGCGCTCAACGTCGAGTACTTCATCTACGGGGCCCTCCTCATGGGCTTCGGCTTCAGCTTCACGACGGCCCTGTCGATCATCGTGATCGGCAACCTCTCCTTCTTCCTCTTGGGCCTCGCGTCCCTGCAGGGCCCCGAGGCGGGCACGACGGCCTTTACGATCTCGCGCGCCGCCTTCGGCACCAGGGGCGGGCGGATCGTGGCCTTCTTCAACTGGATCACCCAGCTGGGCTTCGAGACCGAGGGGCTGATCCTGATCGTGGGGGCGGCCATCGTCTTGTGCCAGATGGGTGGGCTGAGCGTCTCGTCACCGATGAAGGTGGTGTTCGTCATCCTCGCCGCGGCCATCCAGGCGGTCCTGCCCTACTTCGGCCACGCCACCTTGGTGAAGGTCCTGCGGGCCCTCATCGTGCCCTTCGGGGCCATCTACGTGCTGCTCGCCATCTACGACCTCAAGCACGGCTCGGCGTCGTTCAAGGGGCTCTTCCCGACCAACTGGGAGACCTACACCGCGGGCCTCGCCTTCACGATCGCCCTCTCGGGGCTCGGCTGGACCGAGTGCGGGAACGACTACACGCGCTACCTGCCCCGCGACGCGAAGAAGGGTGCCGTGATCGGCTGGGTCTTCGCCGCCACGGCCATCCCCGAGATCGTGATGATGATCCTGGGCGCGGCCACCTTCACCTTCCTCTCCTCGACGGCCCAGAACACGGCCTGGAACAGCGCCAACCCCTTCGAGGCGCTGCGCGGCCAGGGACTCATCCCGAGTTGGGTGGTCGCCCTGTTCCTCGTCTTCGCCGTGGTCCAGCTCTTCGGCATCAACTCGCTCGACCTCTACTCCTCGGGGGTGTCCCTCCAGGCCCTCGGCGTGCGCCTCAAGCGCTACCAGGCGGTGGTCCTCGACTCGATCATCGCGTGCGGGCTGACCCTGTGGGCCGAGTTCCAGTCGACCTTCTCGCTCTTCATGAAGGAGTTCGTCGGAGTGATCATCGTGTGGATCGCGCCCTGGTTCGCGATCATGATGGTCGACTGGCTGATGCGCCGCTTCCGCTACAACGCCGCCGAGCTCCAGCGTCAAGATCGCGGCAGCATCTATCACGTCGGTCGGCTCGGGGTGAACTGGAACGGCATCATCGCCTTCGTGGTCGGGATGGTCTGTGCGACCCTGGCCTACTCCAAGGCCCCGCCCCCGGTGAACTTCCCCTTCCACTGGATGACCCCGATCTCGAACCACTACGGAGCGGTGTGCGTGGGCAAGCTCGTCCACGGGGCTTGCGCCGCGGGTTGGATCGGCGGCGCCGACTTCTCGATCTACATCGGAATCGGCGTGGCCGGGCTCCTCTACTTCCTCCTCGAGCAAGCGACGGGCCACGTGCGCCGCCAGGTCGCCGCCCAGCGCGAGCTCGAGCCGATCAGCTAGGGGGGCTAGCCCGCCCAGTCCTCGACGAGGCCACCGGCCCCGTCGGGACGGAACACCGGAATCGAACCGAGCGCGCGCACCATAAGCGCGTCCTCACCCAGCGCGTCGCGCCAGAGCGAGGCCTCGGTCACGAGCGTGCCGATCGCGACGACCTCGGCGCCCACGCGACGCAGGAGGCGCAACGCGGCCCCGGTGGAGGCACCGGTCGAGATGACGTCGTCGACGATCGCGACCCGGCGGCCCTCAACCGTGGGAATTCGGGCGCGGTCGAAGAGGAGACGCTGGTCGGCGTCGGTGGTGATCGAGCGGACCGTCTCGGTCACGGCGTCGGCGAGGTGGATCTTGGGCGTCTTGTGCAGGACCACGTACTGGTCGAGTCCCAGGTGGCGCGTGACCTCGACCGCGAGGGGGATCCCCATCGTCGCGACGGTCGCCACCACCTCCACCCGGGCGTCAACGAGCACGGCCGCGAGCTCCTCACCGGCGCGTCCCATGAAACCCACGCCCATGTCGACGGTGATCAACAGGGCCAGGGCCAAACCGTCGTTCAGCCTCACGACGGGCAGCTCGACGTGCTGGGTCCCGATCTCGACCGGGTAGACGCCCTGGCTCACGCCGAGCGAGCATACTTATCGCCGTGACCACCGCAGAGCCCCTCGACCACGATCTCGCGCGCACCATGCTGCGCGTCGCCTACGACGAGGCGGTGCGCGGGCGCGACGAGGGCGGGATTCCCATCGGCGCGGCCCTCTTCACCCGTGACGGGGTCCTGCTCGGCGCCGGCCATAACCGCCGGGTCCAAGAGGGCGACGCGTCGGTCCACGCCGAAACCGACGCCTTCCGCCGCGCCGGGCGTCGGCGGGGTTATCGCGACACCGTCATGGTCACCACCCTCTCGCCGTGCTGGTACTGCTCGGGGCTCGTGCGCCAGTTCAACATCGGCGCCGTGGTCGTCGGGGAGGCTGAGACCTTCAGCGGGGGGCACGAGTGGCTCGCCGACCACGGCGTCGAGGTGCTCGTGCTCGACGACCCGGCCTGCCGAGAGATCCTGCGCGCCTTCATCGCCGAGCGGCCCGAGGTCTGGGACGAGGACATCGGTCTGTGACGGTCCCGTCCCCGTGGCCCCCGCGCGCCCGGTGACCGCAGCCGCGCCCTGCGCGCTGTGCGAGAAGCACCGCGGCGCCGGTCCCCTCGCCGGCGTCGCGATTTACGAGGACGACCTCGTCCTCGCCTACCACGCCCCGCCCGAGGCGGACGGCGCGTACCTCGGCTACGTCTTCGTTGAGACGCGCCGCCACGTCGCCGGCCTCGCCGCGCGCACCGACGACGAGGTCGTCGCCGAGGCGCGGCTCGTCACGCGGGTCGCGGCCGCCCTCACGGCCCTCGGGGCCGAGCACGTCTACTCCTTCGTCTTCGACCACGTCGCCCATCACCACGCCCACGTCGTGGCTCGTCACCCCGGGGCGCCCCGCGAGTACTGGGGTTGGCGCGTCGACGAGTGGCCCGGCGCGCCCCGGGCCGACGCGAGCGCGCTCGGGGAGTACTGCGGCCGCCTAGCGGCCCTCCTCCGCTGATCGGCGCACCGGGGGTCCGAAGAGCCGGTCACCGGCGTCACCCAGGCCGGGGGTGATGTAGCCCACGGCGTTCAGCTCCTCGTCGAGGGCCGCCGCGACGATCACGGCCTCGTGACGGGAGTGGACGAGCTCCACCCCCGGGCGCGCCGCGATCAAGCACAGCACGGTGACCGTCCCGGCCCCTCGCTCCTCGAGCATCGTGAGGACGCGGTCGAGTGAGCCCCCGGTGGCGAGCATGGGGTCACAGACGACCACGTGGACGCCCTCGAGCCGGTCCGGCAGCCCGTCGAGGTAGACCTCGGGCTCGAGGGTGGTCTCGTCGCGGCGCAGCCCCACCAGGCAGAGGCGGTTGTGCGGCAGGACCTCTTGCACCGCGGGGCTCATGCCCAACCCGGCGCGCAGAATCGGCACGATCACGTACTCGGTGTCGATGCGCACGGCTGGCGCACCCACGGTAACCGGCGTGTCGACGGTCGTCACGGTGACCGGCGCGTGGCGGAAGGCCTCGTAGGCGACGAAACGCGAGATCTCCCGCGCGAGACGCAAGAAGTCGGCGTTGCTCGTGCGCGCATCGCGCAGCTGGCGGACCTTGTCCGCGACGACGGGATGATCGACGACGAGCAGCGCGGGCACGGCTGCCACACTACGCCGGGCGCGGGACCCGTCGGGGGGTCTCATTACACTCCACACCGTGCCGTTTTCCCCCGCCTCGCCCGCCGCGTCGGTGAGCGAGGAGGGGGCGAACCCCCTGGGCGGCCTGCACTCGCGCTACCCCGGACCCCGGGCCCGGATCGCTCCCAACCCCGGCCTTCCCTGGTGGCGCCGGGTCCTGCCGGTGATCGCCTCGCACCGTGGGCCCTTCATCACCTCGATCTCCCTGGCGTTCGTCTCGTCGATCCTCCAGGTCCTCGTACCCAACATGCTCAACGGCGACGTCGACAACATCCTGCTGCGCCACGTGGGGTCGCTACGCGACGCGGTGGTCGCGATCGTGGTGGTGGGCGTCCTCGCGGGACTCACCGGACTCGCCTCGCGCCAGTACCTGTACCGGACGGCCTACGACGTCGAGGCCGACCTGCGTTCGCTCATCTACGAGCACCTCGCCTGGCTCTCGTTCGGCTTCTACGACCGGGTCCAGTCGGGCCAGCTCATCAGTCGGGCCAACAGCGACATCCGCAGCGTGCAGATGTACTCGACCTTCGCGCCACTCATCCTCGTCCAGGCGGGGATCGGCGTCATCGCCTTCGCCTTCATGCTAAGCATCTCCTGGCCACTGGCGCTGCTCGCGCTGGTGATCATGCCCTTCCTCTACGTGATCGGCGTGAAGATGCGTCGGGTGATGTTCCCCATCTCGTGGGTGACCCAGGCCCGGCTCGCCGACGTCGCGACGATCGTCGACGAGAACGTCAACGGCGTGCGGGTCGTCAAGGCCTTCGCCCAAGAGGGCGCCGAAGTCAATCGGCTGGCCGACGCCGCCGAACGCGTCGCCTGGGCCTACATCAAAGACGCCAATCTGCGCGCCACGTGGGCGCCCTGGGTGCAGAACCTGCCCCAGTTGGGACTCGCGCTCGTCCTGTTCTTCGGCGGGTGGATGGTCATCCAAGGCCGCCTGGGCATCGGCGCGATTCTGGCCTTCAACGCCTACCTCTTGATGCTCCAGGCCCCCTTCATGATGCTCGGCCAACTCGTCATGATGGGTCAGCGCGCCAAGGCCAGCGCCGAGCGCATCTTCGAGATCCTCGACGAGCGTCCCGACGTCGTCGAGCGACCCGGCGCCTACGACCTCGAGGACCCGCGCGGGGAGGTCGCCTTCACGGGCGTCGGCTTCACCTACGCCAACGGCGTGCGGGTGCTCGAGGACGTGAGCCTCGTGATCTCACCCGGCGAGACGGTCGCGATCGTTGGGCGCACCGGGTCGGGCAAGTCCACGATCGCCCGGCTGTTGACGCGCTTCTACGACGTGAGCGAGGGAGCCGTCACGATCGACGGCCACGACGTACGCGATCTCCGGCTCGAGTCCCTGCGGCGCGCCGTCGGGGTGGTCCTCGACGAGCCCTTCCTCTTCTCGGTATCGATCCGCGACAACATCGCCTACGGGTGGCCGGACGCGCCGTTGGACGAGGTGGTCGCCGCCGCGCGCGCGGCCAACGCCCATGAGTTCATCGTCCAGCTACCCGACGGCTACGACACCGTCGTCGGCGAGCGCGGCTACACCCTCTCGGGCGGGCAGCGCCAGCGCATCGCCATCGCCCGGACCCTGCTCACGAACCCACCGGTGCTCGTCCTTGACGACGCCACGAGCGCCATCGACGTGCACGTCGAGGCGGGCATCCACGAGGCACTGCGCCAACTGCTCTCGACGCGCACGACACTGGTGATCGCCCACCGCGTCTCGACCATCGCGCTCGCCGACCGGGTCGTCCTACTCGACGGGGGTCGCATCGTCGCCTCCGGCACCCACCAGGACCTACTCGAACGCGAGCCCCTCTACGCCGAGGTCCTGGCCCAGGCGGTGCGCGACGAGCCCGCGCAGGAGAGCTGATGGCCTGGGGCGGCGGATTCGGCGGCGGGATGTTCGGCCAGAGCGCCAGCGCGGCGAGCGCGCGCGCCGGTCTGCCCTTCGGCGGGATCCCGAGCGAGCTGCGCGAGGAGGCCGAGCGTCTCCTCGCGTCCGAGCCCGCGCACGCCCCGGCCGACCTGCGCTTCACCCAACGGCCCGGCGAGCGCGAGCGGCGCCGGCTCACCCTGCCCGGTCTCGTGTTCACCTACCCCCGTTGGGTGACCGGGGCCTCGCTGACCATCGTCTTGAACAGCCTCGTCCTGCAGGCCGGTCCGCTGCTCACCGAGATCGCGATCGCGCGGGGTATGGAGCCCGGCCACCATCACCTGTCGGTCGTGGCGATGTGCGCGATCGCCTACCTCGTGCTCGCCCTGGCGGCGGCGCTGCTCCAGCGCGCCGGAGTCAACCTTACGGGCCGGCTCTCGTCGAGGGTGATGCACGACCTGCGCATCAAGGTCTTCACGCACCTCCAGCGGCTCAGCCTCGACTTCTTCACCGAGGAGAAGGCCGGGGTCCTCATGAGTCGGATGACGAGCGATATCGAGAACCTTCAGCAGTTGCTCCAAGACGGCATCAGCCAGTTCGCCCTCCAGGGACTCACGATGATCGTGATCGCGGTAGTGCTCTTCGTCCTCAACGCGACCCTCGCCCTGTGGACCATCCTGGCGATCGTCCCGGTGATGTTCATCATGACGGTGTGGTACCACCGCGCCTCCGAGCGCGGCTACCTGCGCAGCCGCGACCGCATCGCCCTGGTCCTGGCCGACCTCTCGGAGTCCCTCTACGGGATCCGCGTGGTCACGGCCCACAACCGCCAGCGCCGCAACATCGTGAATCACCGACACGTCGTGGGCGCCTACCGCGACGCCAACGTCTACACCGGTCGGGTCAACTCCCTCTACGGCCCGGCGACCACCATGATCGGCATCCTCGGCCAGGCGCTGCTGTTGGGCGTCGGCGGCACGATGGTGCTCGACCACCGCCTCGACGTGGCGGCCCTCATCGCCTTCATCCTCTATCTCAACCGGTTCTTCGCTCCCATCCAGCTGCTCGTCCAGCAGTACACGTCCCTCCAGCAGGGCCGCTCGTCGATCATCCGCCTGCGTGAGCTCCTCGAGACGCCACCGTCGGTCGACGAGAAGGAGGACGCGATCGAGCTGCCCCTGATCGAGGGGCGCATCACCTTTGAGGACGTGACCTTCGGCTACGACCCCGCGCGGCCCGTCCTCACCCACGTGGACCTCGAGATCGCCCCGGGTGAGTCGGTCGCCTTCGTCGGGCCCACCGGGGCCGGTAAGTCGACCCTGGCCAAGCTGGCGAACCGCTTCTACGACCCCGTCGAGGGGCGCGTCCTCGTCGACGGGATCGACCTACGCGAGGTGACCCTGTCCTCGCTGCGCCGCCAGGTCGGGGTCGTGCCCCAAGAGCCCTTCCTCTTCGCCGGCTCGATCCGGACCAACCTCGCCTTCGGACGACCCGACGCCACCGAGGCTGAGATCGACGAGGCGATCGACCTAGTCGGGCTGCGTGAGCTCGTCGATCGGCTACCCGAGGGGCTCGCCACCGCGGTCCACGAGCGCGGCCAGACGCTCTCGGCCGGCGAACGCCAGCAGCTGGCCCTGGCCCGAGCCTTCCTCGCCCGGCCGCGCGTGCTCATCCTCGACGAGGCGACCTCCTCGCTCGACCTCCAGAGCGAGATCGTCGTGGAGCGGGCCCTTGACGCCCTGCTCGAGGGTCGCTCGGCCATTCTCATCGCCCACCGGCTCACGACCGCCCAGCGGGCCGACCGGATCGCCGTGGTCGACCGCGGCGGGATCGTGGAGGTGGGCAGCCCGGCCGAGCTGCTCGCTCGAGGCGGTGCCTACGCCGCGATGTACCGGGCGTGGGTAGAGGCGGGTGGACGCGACGCGAGCCGCGACGCCGCGGGCCGCTAGGCCGAGACCGGCTCGAGCAGCGCCGCCCGACGGGCATCGTAGGCGGCGATCGCGGCCGCCTTAACCGGCCCGAAGCCCCGCACGAGTGCGGGCGCGTCGGCGAGCGCGACGGCCCGTTCGTAGGTGTCGGGCGCGAGTGCCGCGATGAGCTCCTCCACCGTGGCGACGTACTCGTCGCGCACCCGTCGCTCCTCACGACGCAGTGGCGATCGCCCGAAGGGATCGAGACGCGTCTCGCGCAGACCACGTCCGGCGCGTAGGGCCCGCAGCACCCAGCGCGACCCGGGGCCGACTCGGTGCTTGTGGCCCGCGGCGCGCTCGCGCTCGGTGAGTGAGAGGTGGAACGTCGTCGCGGCCCCAACTCCGAAGGTCTCGGCCACCTCGGCTCGGGACGCCTCGGCGAGGAGCAACCGGGCCACCTCGTACTCGTCCTTGTAGGCGCTGAGCCGGTGGAGCTGCTCGGCCACCGCGCGCACGAAGGGCCCCTCGGCGTAGCCCAAGGCCGCCTCGGCCGCGCGGGCGCGCCCGACGATCTCGCCGTAGCGCCGGGCGGCCCCCTCGCCGCGCGACGCGCGCAGATCGACCAGGCGCGTCGCGACCATCGACTCGAGGTCGCCCCCGGGGGAGGCGCCCACGACGCGAAGGAGCTCGTCGGGCTCTACGGGCGGGCGCGGGTCGGGTCGGACCGATGGCTCGAGGACCGCCCGACGGCCCAGGGCGAACGCGGCGAGGTTGCGCTCGACCTCGACCCCGTTGGCCTCGATCGCGGCGTGCAGCGAGGCGGCGCGTAGTCCGAGCACCCCGCGCTGGAAGGCGGCGCCGAGCAGGACGACGTTGGCGAAGGTGTCCTCGCCCAGGTACGCGCGCGACACGGCCGCGGCGTCGAGCCAGACGTTCTCGTCGCGCCGGGTGCACGCATCGACGCGCGCGCGCAACTCCTCGGGCGCCACGACCGGGGAGGTCGGGTCGGCCACCTGTCGGCCTACCGGCACCGTCGCACTCGAGACGACGGCCAGCGTGCGGGCGGGGTCGGTCACCCCGAGGTAGGCCGAGGTCGCCGCGACCAGCGCGTCGCCGCCCAGGTACAGGTCGCACTCCCCCTCGCCCAGGCGTGCACCACGCGCCTCGTCGCGCTCGCTCAGGCGTAGGTCCGAGACCACCGCCCCGCCCTTTTGGGCGATCCCGGTCTGGTCGAGGACGCGCACGTAGCGGCCCTCGAGGTGGGCGGCGAAGGCGATGACCTGAGCCACGGTCACGACCCCGGTACCGCCGATGCCGGTGACCCGCACCCGGCACGCCGCCAGCGAGGTCGCCGGCTCGGGGATGTCCAGGTCGTCGGGCCGGTACTCGGGGGCTCGGGCCCGTCCGACCCGCACCGTCGTGAGCGCGGGGCACCGGCCCGCCAGGCACGAGTAGTCGAGGTTGCACGACTCCTGGTGGATCTGACGCTTGGCCCCGAGGGCCGTCTCGACCGGGCGCACCGACAGGCAGTTCGAGACGACCCCGCAGTCCCCGCACCCCTCGCAGACGAGGGTGTTGATGTGGACCCGACGCTCGGGGGTCGGCGCCAGGCCGCGGTGACGGCGACGACGCAACTCGACCGCGCAACCCTGGTCGTGCAGGAGGACGGTGACCCCGGGCACCTCGGCCAAGCGCCGCTCGACCTCGAGGAGGCGCTCGCGGGGCCACACCTCCACCCACCTCGGCAGTGCGCGCCGGGTCCGGCGCGGGTCGTCACTCGTCGCCATCACCCGGCTGACCCCCTCGGCGCGCAGGGACGTCGCGAGCTCGGCGAGGCTGCGCCCGCCGTTCACGGGCTGGCCCCCGGTCATGGCAACGGTGCCGTTGACGAGCAGCTTGAAGGTGATGTGCGCCCCGGCGGCCACAGCCGCACGCACGGCCAGCGATCCCGAGTGGGCGTAGGTGCCGTCGCCGAGGTTCTGGACGAAGTGGCTGGTGGCGACGAAGGGCGCCATCCCGTTCCACATCGCCCCCTCCCCACCCATCTGGAAGCGGCCGACCACGTCGCCCACCCGGCGCGGGTCCATCTGGATCGCCAGGCCGTGGCACCCGCTGCCCGAGCCCACGCAGGTCCCCTCGGGGACGCGCACCGAGGAGTTGTGCGGACAGCCCGAGCAGAAGTACGCCCCACGCACCACGGGGAGGGCCGGGGGCAGCGGGGGCCGCCGCGCCGCCCGGAACGCCGCGGCCCGCGCGTCGTCGTGACCGGCCACGAGGCGCGCGGCGATGACCTCGGCCAGCGCGTCCACCTCGACCTCACCGGTGGCCGGCACGAGGGGCCGACCGGCCTCGTCGCGCTTGCCCACGACCCGCGGCGCCGCCGGATCGCCGGCGAGGGCCGCCTTCACCATCGTCTCGAGGAAGGGCCGCTTGTCCTCGACGACGAGGATCTCGTCGAGGCCGCGAGCGAAGTCACGCACCACCGTCTCGTCCATCGGGTAGGGCATCGACACCTTGAGCAGGCGCACCCCGGCTGTCGCGAGGTCGGCCTCGCGGTAGCCGACTCGCGCGAGGGCGCCCAGCACGCTGAGGTACGCCGGGCCGGCCGCGACGATGCCGAGGGTGTCGTCGGTCGAGGCGTGGGTCACCCGATTGAGACCGTTCGCCACGCCGTAGAGCCTCGCGACCTCCAGGCGGGTGCCGTAGAGGGAGCGCTCGAGCTCGATCAGGTTCGCCCCGAGCAGCTGGGCGCTCACCCGGTGCCCGTAGGCCCCGGGGTGGTCGGGCTCGACCGGGTCGACCCGGTCCGGGCCGACCTCGACGCTCTGGGTCGCGTCAGCCACGCTCGCCGACAGGCGCAGCCCAACCCAGAGCCCCGACGCGCGCGACATCGCGACGCCGTGGCGGCCGAGGTCGAGCACCTCCTGGGGGTCGGCCGGGGAGAGGAAGGGCAGGGCCAGGGCGAACAGCGACGGCTCCGAGGAGGACGGGACGCTCGAGGACTTGGCCTGGGGGTCGTCGCCGACCACGACCAGGACCCCACCGCGCGGGCCCGCCCCCATGAGGTTGCCGTGACGCAACGCGTCTGAGGCCCGGTCGAGCCCCGGCGCCTTGGCGTACCAGAGGGCGACGACGCCCTCCACGGTGCGATCGGGCCGGATCGTGGCGAGCTGGCTGCCGGCGACCGCCGTGGCCGCCAGCTCCTCGTTGAGGCCCGGGCGGTGCACCACGCGCCACCGCGCGAGCCGTTCGCTCGATCGGGCGAGCTCGAGGTCCAGTCCGGCGAGCGGCGAGCCCGGGTAGCCCGTGACGAACTGGGCGACGTCGAGCCCGCGGGCCGCGTCGGCGGCCGCCTGGTCGCCCAGGAGACGCACGACGGCCTGAACGCCCGAGAGCAGTACGCGGCCCCGATCGACGCGGTAGCGGTCGCTCGGGACGGGGGCGGGGGCGCTCACGACCCGACGGTAGCCACCCGGGGTCGAAGGGCCCTGGTGACCAAAGGCCCTATCGGGACGGGAGCAGGGTGCCCAGCTCCTCGACGAGGGCGGCGGCGCTGCGCTCCGGGGCCGGTACCGGGTGCACCTGGAGGTGGGTGACTCCGGCCTCGGCGAAGGCCGCCACCCGCTCGGCGACGTAGCCAGCCGGTCCGCACAGGGTCGTGAGCTCGAGCATCTCCGCGGGTACCGCGGCCTCGGCCTCGGCCGTGCGCCCGGCGAGGTAGAGGTCCTGGATGGTCGCGGCGGCGTCGGCGAAGCCGTAGCGCACGGCCAGCTCGTTGTAGAAGTTCTTGCCCCGCGCGCCCATGCCCCCGACGTAGAGGGCGACCATCGAACGGGCGAGCTCGCGCACGGCCAGCACCTCGGGCCCCTCCCCGATCGCGAGCAGTCCGCCTGCGGTCACCATCAGCGGGCCGAGGCTCGGGTCGCGCCGGGCCCGACCGACGTCGAGGGCGGCGCCCCACACGTCGCGGGCCCGCTCGGGGATGAAGAGGATGGGCATCCAGCCGTCGGCGACCTCGGCGGTGAGCGCCACGTTGCGCTCACCCAGGGCCGCCACCCACACCGGGATGGTGGCGCGATCGGGGTGGGCGATGATCTTGAGCGGCTTGGCGAGCCCGGTGCCCTGGCCCTCGGCCAGGGGCATGGTGTAGTGCCTACCCACGTGCTCTAAGGGCGCCTCGCGGCGCCACACGGCCCGGCAGATCTCGACGATCTCGCGGGTGCGCCCCAGCGGGTCGTCGTAGGGTACGCCATGGAATCCCTCGATGACCTGGGGGCCCGAGGCGCCCAGGCCGAGGTGGAACCGGCCCGAGGTCAGGTGGTCGAGGCCGGCGGCGGTCATGGCGATGAGGGTGGGGGTGCGCGTGTAGATCGGCAGGATCCCCGAGCCGATCTCGACGCGCTCGGTCTTGGCGGCGAGGTAGCCCAAGAGCGACACCCCGTCGAAGCCGTAGGCCTCGGGCACCCAGACGAGGTCCAGGCCGGCCCGCTCGAGCTCGGCCACCTCCTCGACCGCGCGGCGGAAACCACCCGCGTAGCCCAACATCGTCGAGATCTTCATCGGGCCTCCCCCGACACGCTAACCGACCTCCCTGGCGGGCGCCGTGGGGGTCGGCCACGTAGGCTCGGGGGTGGAGCAACGGCGCTCCCCATAGCACAAGGCTGGTGACAGAGTGGTCACGCGTCAGCACGAGACCCACCACGACGAGTTCAATCCGTGGCTGCGGGTCGCATCCCTCATCGAGCAGGCGGGGCGCATCCTCGAGCTCGACGACGGCCTCGTCCAACGAATCGTCACGCCCGAGCGAATCCTCGAGGTGTCCATCCCGGTGCGCCGCGACAGCGGCAAGGTCGAGGTCTTCACCGGCTGGCGCATCCAGCACGACTCCTCCCGCGGGCCGGGCAAGGGCGGCATCCGTTTCCACCAGAGCGTCAACGTCGACGAGATCGCGGCCCTGTCGGCCGACATGTCGATCAAGTGCGCCGTCGTCAACATCCCCTACGGCGGGGCCAAGGGCGGCGTCAAGGTCGACCCCGACACCCTGAGCCGTGACGAGCTCGAGCGGCTCACGCGGCGCTACGCCTACGCCATCTCGCCGATGATCGGCCCCGATCGCGACATCCCGGCCCCCGACATCAACACCGACCCCCAGGTCATGAGCTGGATTATGGACACCGTCTCGATGCTGCGGGGCCACTCGATGCCCGGCGTCGTGACCGGCAAGCCCCTGGCCATCGGCGGCTCGTTCGGCCACGCCGGCGCCACCTCGCTCGGGGTGACGATCTGCACCCTCGGACTGCTCAAGCAGCTCGGGCTCGCTCCCGAGGGCCAGCGCGTGGTCATCCAGGGCTACGGCAAGGTCGGCGGGCCGCTCATAAAGCTGCTGACCGACCGGGGCATGAAAGTGGTCGGACTCGCCGACATCCACGGCGCCATCCACGTCCCCGAGGGCATCGACGCGCATCGGATGAGCGACCACTACGCCGAGGCCCGCTCGATCATCGGCTACCCGGGCGCCGAGGAGGTCGCCCCCGACGCCTTCTTCACGATCCCGAGTGACATCGCCATCCCGGCGGCCCTGGGCGGCGTCGTCGACGAGAAGGTCGCCTCCACGATGTCGGCCTCGATGATGGTGGAGGCGGCCAACGGGCCCACGACCGGTGAGGGTGCCGCCATCCTGGCCGAGCGGGGCGTCCCGGTCGTGCCCGACGTGCTGGCCAACGCCGGCGGCGTCGTCGCGTCGTACTTCGAGTGGGCCCAGGACATGCAGGGCTTCATGTGGGAGCACGAGCTCTTCACCAAGCGCCTCGAGACGGTCATGCAGAACGCCTTCGACTCGGTGTGGATCCGCCACCAGCAACTCGGACTCGAACTGCGCGACACCGCGCTGGTGGTGGGGGTGGAGCGTATCGCCGAGGCGACCAAGCTTCGCGGGCTCTTCCCCTAAATCGACGCGCCCGCGCGCCGGCCTAGCCTGTGGTCGTGATCGCCTGCGTCCCCGTGTTGCCCGACGGCACCGTCGACCCTCGGTGGGGCCGCGCCGACCGCCTCGCTATCTCCGAGGTCGAGGAGGGGCGGCTCGTCTCGTGGGAGGAGTTCCAGGTCGACTGGAGTGTCCGCCACGATGAGGGCAGCTCGGCGCGCCACCACGCACGCGTCGCGCGCTTCCTACTCGAGCACCACGTCGGCGCCGTGGTCGCCCACCACGTCGGTGAGGGCATGGTGCGCCAGCTCGCGACGATGAGAGTCGCCCTGCATCTCGAGGCCGTGGGCGACGCTCGCGCCGCCGTCCTGGCCGCCCTGGCGAGCGACGGGTCCGGCGACTAGGCCGACGGCGCGAGCGCCCGCTCGGCGCGCACGACGCGCGGTCGCGCGCGTAACCAGTAGACGAGCGACGCGACGAACGCCGCGGGCCATAGAAAGATCCCGGCGCCAAGGACGACGAGCCACGCGCTGCGCGAGTAGCCCGCCGCGTAGAACGCCACGCGGGTATGGTCCGCGACGTCGACGATCGTGCGCACGGCGAGCACGACGGCGCCGAGCCCGCCGGCCCACCACACCAGCGACGCGAACGCGGCCGTCACGGTTCAGTCAGCCACGGGGGCCCGCGTCCCCTCCTCGTCCACCGAGTCGACCAGGTTCGGCTTACGGTCGGGGCGGATGAGCCCCTCGTAGAGGGCACCCGCCCCGACAATGATCACCATGACGAGCAGGGTGATCCAGCCGTAGTTGAAGAGCAGCCCCCGGCCGCTCGAGAGTGAGCTCGGCCAGACGATGTTGAGCAGCATCAACGCCAGGTACGCCCCGGAGAAGAAGGTCACCGCCCCGGACCAGCGACCCAGGGTGAACTGCCCGCTCGGGCGCCAGCCCCGCCGCTTGGCGATCCACGAACCGAGGACCGTCAAGAAGAACGACAGGTAGATGCCCGAGGTCGCGAAGGAGATCAACGCGAGCAGGGCGTTCACCTTGGCCGGGTACTCGAACCACAAGATGTGGACGTTGGTCGACGGGTTCACCAGCACGAGGAGCAAGAAGGCGAAGGGCACGATCGTGGCCACCAGGATCGAGTTGCGCGGGGTGCGGTGCACGGGGGTGACCCGACGTAACGTCGCCGCCCCGGGCACGGCGTTGTCGCGCGCGAGGGCGAACACCACCCGCGATCCCGCGCCCATGACCGCGGTGCCGCAGCTGAAGAACGCGATGATCACCATCACCAAGAAGAAGTCCTGGAGCCAGCTGGGCAGCGTGGCGAGGATGATCGGCACGCCGTTGGTGGCGACCGTGGTGAAGGCCTTGGTGCCGCCGGGAATGGCCAGGATGAGCCCGAGGACCAGCACGAACGAGGCGAGGCCCCCGTAGAGGATGGCGTTGCGCATGGCGCGCGGCACCTGGCGACCGGCGTCCTTGGTCTCCTCGGCGATGTCGCCGGCGGACTCGAAGCCGTAGAAGATGTACACGTTGGCCAAGATCGCGATGAGGGCCGCGCCGGTGAGCCAGTGGCCACCGAAGTTGATGCCGAAGGGGTTGGAGTGCGCGTACTGCACGCCCTGGGAGGTGAAGAGGTACCCCAGCCCGTGGTGGAAGCCGTTGATGGCCAGAGCGATGAACACCCCGAAGGTGCCAATCGTCTCGACGTACACCCCGAAGTGGGCGACGCGCCCGAGGAGCTTGGCCCCGACCGAGTTCATGATGGCCGAGAGCACGATGACGATCGCCACGGTGATGAAGATCGTGAGGTGGTCCGCGGGGTTGAGGTGGGTGTGGAACCAGGTGTTCGAGAGGCTGGCCACGTAGCCGACGATGCCCGAGTCCACCGAGGCCACGGTCGCCAGCAGCGCGAAGCCGTAGATCCAGCCGACGAACCACCCGTAGCGGGGCCCGACGTTGAACTTGCCGTACTGGTAGAGCGCCCCGGCGACCGGGTACTCACTCGCCAGCTCGCCGAAGACCAGCGCGACGAGGGTCATGAAGAGCACGACGACCGGGATCGTCCAGATGTAGGCCGGTCCGCCAGCCACCAGGCCCACGAAGAAGATCGAGTAGATGCCCACCATCGGGCTCAGGTAGCTAAAGGCCACCGAGAAGTTGTCGAAGAGCGACAGGACCCGCTTGAGCTCCTGACGGTACCCCAGCGCGTGGAGCCGCTCGTGGTCGTGACCCGGGCCGTCGACCTGTGTCATCTATCCCCCCTTGGCGCCCCCGTCGGGGCTTGTCGCCACCCTAACCAGGGCGTAGGGGGAAGTAAATACATTCCGTAGGCTTTCCTGAGAGGTCGCGGTGTGCCAGGGTGGGCGTCGTGGAGGGCCCCGACCCCGAGGAGCGCGTCGCCGAGCTCGAGGCCCTCGTGCGCCGTCTCAGCGAGGAGAACGCGCGGCTGCGCGACGAGGTCGCCCGGCTGCGCGCCGAGCGCGACGAGCGTCCGCCCCACTACCTCTGATCAGCACGACAGGACGTTGCGCGTGGCGACGACCTGGGCGGCCGCCTCGGCGAGGGTCGCGCGCGAGAGGCCTCCGTGGGTCACGGCCGCCGCGAGGGCCGCGGCGCTCGCGCGCGCGAGGGCGAGCGCCGAGGCCGGGGTGGGCGACGGGCCCGCGAGGACGAGGTCGGCGCCGGCCCGAACCGCCGCGACCGACGCCGCCGGGACCGAGAGGCCGATGGCCGAGATGCCCCCCGCCGAGAGCGAGTCGGTCATCGTCAGCCCACGAAAGCCCATCGGCCCACGCAGGTACCGGTAGACGACCGCCGAGAGGCTGGCGGGCTCGGCCGTGAGGCCCGGCACCCGCGCGTTGGCCACCATCACGGCCGGGACCCCGGCGGCGATCGCCGCGCGGAAGGGCGCGAGGTCTGACGCGACGAGCTGGGGCCAGGGCCGGGTGGCGGCCGGTGCGTAGTCGGTGTTACCCGTCGCGCCGCCCAGGCCGGGGAAGTGCTTCACGACCGCGGTGACCCCCGCGCGCGCCAGACCCTCCGAGAAGGCGGTCCCGTCGGCGGCGACGGTCGCCGCCACCCCCGAGAACGAGCGCAGCCCGTCGGGGTCGCGCGCCCCGGGGTAGACGGCGCGCGGGTCGACGTCGAGCACCGGGGCGAGGTCGACGGTGAGCCCGGCGGCGAGCATCGAGGCGCCCAGGCGCTCGCCGGCGAGCTCGATGCGCGCCGGGCTCCAGCTCGTCCCCATCGTCCTCGCCCACGGAGGGTCCGCCACCACGTTGGTCAGGCGAGCGACGCCGCCGCCCTCCTCGTCGCTCATCACGAGCATCGAGAGTCCCCCGGGCGTCATTCTCTGGAGCCGGGCGACCACGCGCGCGAAGGTGGCCGGCGCGCGGGACCCGAAGACGAGCAGGGCCCCGAAGCCGGCGTGGGCGGCCGGACCGTAGGATCCGACGTGGGCGGCGTCCACCGAGACGGCGACCACCTCGTCGGCGAGTCGCGGGAGGCTCCAGAGGGCGACCGCGCGCCTCGCGCACGCGAGGGGTCCCGCCGGAGCGGTGCTCGTGGTCGTCGCCGCGGTCGTCGTGGTGGTCGTGCCCGCCGAGACGGGCCCCGCACTCACGAGGGACCCCGCCGCGAGGGCGCCGCCGGCGAGGGCGGCCAGGGTCCGGGTGGCGCGGCGCACGACCTCACGCTACGGGCGGGCCGGTGCGCGCCCCCTGTCAGTACGCTTAGTCACCATGACGACGCTCACCCCCGCGGTCTTCGTGGGTCACGGCAATCCCATGAACGCACTCGAACACAACCGCTATACCGAGGCGTGGTCGCGCTTTGGCGCCTCGGTCTCGCCGCGCGCGGTCCTCGTGGTCTCGGCCCACTGGTACGTCAACATCACCGCCGTCACGGCGATGGCTCGACCCCGCACCATCCACGACTTCTACGGGTTCCCGCCCGAACTCTTCGCCGTCGACTACTCGGCCCCGGGCGACCCCGAGATCGCCGCGCGCGTGAGCGAGGTCGTCAAGCCCGCCTACGTCGGGCTCGACGCCGACAGCTGGGGCATCGATCACGGGACCTGGTCGGTCCTGGTGCACATGTTCCCCCGGGCCGATGTGCCCGTCCTGCAACTGTCGGTCAACGCCCAGTTGTCCTTCGACGAGCACCTCGCCTTGGGAGCGCGCCTCCACCAGCTGCGCTCCGAGGGGGTCCTCATCGTGGGCAGCGGCAACGTCGTGCACAACCTGCGGCTCCTCGACTGGGGGGCCGCGGGGGTGGGTGAAGACTGGGCCCACCGCTTCGACGACGCGGCCCGCGACGTGATGACCCACGACCCCGCCGGGCTGGGAGCGGTGAGCGGCCACCCGGACTTCGCCCGGGCCGTGCCCACCCCCGACCACTTCTTGCCCCTCGCGTACCTGGCCGGACTGGCCGGCGCCGCGAACCAGCGCGCCGAGACCCTCGTCGACGGCTACGAGATGGGCTCTTTGTCGATGACGGCCTACCAGTTGCCCGGCGCCACCCTCTAGGGCCCGCCCGCCCGCCGGCGCAGCTCGTCCTCGACGAGGGTCGGGTCGAGGCCGCGCGCGCGCAAGAGCAGTAGGGCGTGGAAGTAGAGGTCGGCGGCCTCTTCCACCACCCGCTCGTCCGACTCGGCCAGGGCCGCCACCGCGAGCTCGACCGCCTCCTCACCCACCTTGCGCGCGTTGAGCGCCACGCCGGCGGCCAACTGGCGCGCCACGTAGGAGTCCTCGCTCGCGGCGGCCTCGCGGCGCAGGATCCGCCGCCACAGCCAGGGGCTGAAGCACGAGGTCGAGCCCTCGTGACAGGTCGGCCCGGCGGGGTGGGCGCGCACCAAGAGGGCGTCGTCGTCGCAGTCGGGGACGACCTCGACCACGTGGAGCACGTGGCCCGAGGCCTCCCCCTTCTTCCACAGCCGCCGGCGCGAGCGCGAGTAGAAGTGGACCTCGCCGGTCTCGCGGGTGCGCGCGAGCGCCTCGTCGTCCATCCAGCCGAGCATGAGGACCCGGCCGGTCACCTCGTCTTGGACGATGGCCGCCCGCAGCTCGCTCATCGCACCACCTCGCGCAGTCGGGCCCCGCAGGCCACCACCGCCTCGCGCAGGGCGCCCAGCCCGCCCGGGTCCTCGTGGACGATCGAGGCGACGAGCGCCGCGTCGGCGACCGCCAGGGCGTCGGCGACGTGGCGGGCCGAGCCGGCGCCCCCCGACGCGATGACCGGCACGTCGATCGCCTCGCGGACCCGGCGGGTCAGTTCGAGGTCGTAGCCACTGCGCCGGCCGTCCTGGCGGATCGAGGTGAGCAGGATCTCCCCCGCGCCGCGAACGGCCGCCTCCTTCGCCCAGGCCACCACCCCCACGGAGGTCGCAACGCGCCCGCCGTGGGTGTGCACGACCTCGTCACCCGCGTCGATGGCCACGACCACCGCCTGGGAGCCGAAGCGCTCGGCCACCCTGGTCACCAGGCCCGGGTCGGCCAGCGCGGCCGAGTTGAGCGAGACCCGGTCCGCACCGGCCTCGATGACCCGCGTGGCGTCAGCCACGCTGCGGATCCCGCCACCGACGGTGAACGGGATGGTCACGACGTCGGCCACTCGCTCGACCACCTCGGTGAGGGTCGCGGTCTCCTCGGGGGTCGCCGCGATGTCGAGCAGCACCAGCTCGTCGGCGCCGCCCTCGCTGTAGTGACGCGCCAACTCGACGGGGTCGCCCACGTCGCGCAACCCCACGAAGCTGACGCCCTTGACCACGCGACCGTGGGCGACGTCGAGGCAGGGGATCAGGCGGGCTAGAGGCATCGCTCGAGGAAGGCCAGGCCGGCCGGTCCGCTCTTCTCGGGGTGGAACTGGACGCCGAGGAACGACCCGGCGCGTACGGCCGCGACCTCGCCCTCGGCCCAGGCGACCGCGGCGTCGCTGCGCGCGACGTAGGAGTGGGCGAAGTAGTACGTGTCGTCCCAGGGCTCGACGACGCACCAACCCAGACGCGGGACCCGCTCCGAGGTGAGGCGCACGACCTCCCCAGGGGCGAGGCCCAGGCCCTCGACCCCACCGTCCTCGGCGCTACGCGCCAGGGCCAGCTGCAACCCGAGGCAGATCCCGAGCGTGGCCCCCCCCTCGCGCACCCGATCCACCAACGCCCCGGACGCCCCCGTCTCGCGCAGGTGGACCATGGCGCTGCGCGCCGAGCCCACCCCCGGCAGGATCACGAGGTCGGCCGACCCGATGGCGTGGGTATCGCTCGTCACCACACCACCCGCGCCCAGGTGCGCCAGGGCGGCGAGCACGCTGCGGGTGTTGCCCGCGCCGTAGTCGACCACGACGACGCTCACAGGGTGCCCTTGGTCGAGGCGACGACCGTGCCCGAGCGCGCGAGCGCCTGACGCAGTGCGCGTCCGACCGCCTTGAAGGCCGCCTCAGAGGTGTGGTGGGCGTTGCGGCCCGTGGCCGTGACGTGCAACGTGATCCGGGCCGTCTGGACGAGAGACTCGAGGGCGTGGGCGACCATCCCCTCGTCGGGTTCGACCTCGATCGCGGCCGTGGCGCGGCCCGAGAGATCCACCACCGCGTGGGCGAGGGCTTCGTCCATCGGGATGCGGGCCTCGCCGTAGCGAGCCCGCCCGCTCCGGTCCCCCAGGGCGCGATCGAGCGCCTCGCCGAGGGCCCGCATGGCGTCCTCGACGGTGTGGTGGCTCCCGGTCTCGGGGTCGCCCACCCCCTCGAGGCGCAGGTCCATCCCCGCGTTGAAGGCGAGCTGGGTGACCATGTGGTCGTAAAAGCCCTGTCCGGTGTCGACGAGCACCCGGCCCGCCCCGTCGGGGCGCATCCGCACGGATAGGCGCGTCTCAGCGGTGGCGCGCTCGTGGCGGGTCCAGGGCTCGGCCGGCGCCACCCCCCCGAGTTCGGCGGCCAGGCACTCGAGGAGGAAGTCGTTGTCGACCTCGTCGCGCACGCTCACGCGCAGCCCGCCCGGATACGCCCTCGTCACCGCCCCGTAGGGCAAGAGCCGCTCCACGAGCGCCTCGGGGTCCGCCATCGGCACGAAGAGGAAGTTGGTCGACGAGGCGAGCGGCGCCAGTCCGAGGGCGGCCATCTCCCGGGCGAGCCGCTCGCGCTCGGCGAGGGCGGACGAGACGTCCACCGGGGTCGCCAGGGCGGCCAGGGCCAGGGCGGCCGAGAGCGACGACACCGACAGGGGCGCTTGGCGCGAGGCGAGAGCGGCGATCGTCTCGGGGTCGGCCAGCGCGTAGCCCACCCGGGCCCCGGCCAGGCCGAAGGCCTTGGAGAACGTGCGCAGCACGATCGCCCCGCGGGCGAGCCCCTCGCGCGCGTCGAGCCCGGCGTACTGGGCGTAGGCCTCGTCGAGGACGAGCTGTCCCCCGGTCGTGGGGACCCCCACCATCTCGCCGGTCGGGTTGTTCGGCCGACAGACGAAGACGAGGTCGGCCCCCGCCGGCTCCTCGACCAGAGTCGCGCCGGCCATGAGCGCCGCGTAGCGGTACATCGAGTACGTGAAGCCCGGCACCGTCGCCACGGTGCCGCCCGCGGCGTAGAGGCGCGCGAGCAAGACGATGAACTCGTCGCTGCCGGCCCCCAGGGCGACCTGGTCGAGCCCGACGCCGTGGTGCTCGGCGATGGCCCGGCGCAGGGGTTCGTAGCGTCCCCGGTCGTACTCGTTGATCTCGGCCAGGGCCCGGGCGAGCGTCGCGGGCCGGGCACTCGGTGGTGGGACGGCGGCGACGTTGCCGTCGAAGCGCACGATCCGCGCGGGGTCGAGGCCGACTCGAGCCGCGATCGACTCGCTCGAAGGTGGCCAGCGGTAGGCGTCGAGGACGTCGGGGGTCATCGCCGCGCCGTTCGCTTGTGGGCCTCGAGACCCTCGAGCTCGGCCAGGGCCTCAATCGTCGGGGCGAGGCGTGCGAGGCCGTCCTCGGTGACCCGCTGGACGGTGACGCACTTCATGAAGCTCTCTAGGCCCAGCCCGCCCGTCGAGCGCGCCCAGCCGCCGGTGGGCAGGACGTGATTGCCGCCCGTGGCGTAGTCCCCGGCGGGCACGGGCGCGTAGGGACCGACGAAGACGGCCCCGGCGTTGCGGATGCGCGTGGCGAGTGACTCGGCCCGCGGCCCGAGCAGCGCCACGTGCTCGGCCGCGTACGCCTCGACCTGCTCGAGCGCCGCTTCAAGGTCATCACCGACCCACACGACGTGCCCCTTGGAGTCCGGGCCGTGCTCGAGCTGGGCGGCCAACTCCTGGTCGATGATCGCCGCATCGAAGCCCACGTCGGCCGCTACGACCACCTCGCTCGGCCCGGCGGGCAGGTCGATGGCCACGTCGCGACTGACGAGCAGCTTCGCCGCGTTCACCGCGCCCCCGCCGGGTCCCACGATCTTGTCGACCGGCGCGATCGACTCGGTGCCGTAGGCCATCGCGGCGATCGCCTGGGCGCCGCCGAGAGCCCACACCTCGTCGACTCCGAGCAGCGCGGCGGCCGCGGCGACCGCGGCCGCCCCGCGCGGGGGCGTGCACACGACAACGCGCTCGACCCCGGCCTCCTGCGCCGGAACGGCCGTCATGACGAGTGACGAGACCAGTCCGGTGGGAACGTAGATTCCCACCGAGCGCAGCGGCGTCCAGCGCCGCTCCAGGGTCACCCCGGGCGACACCTCGAGGACGAGGTCGCGGGGGCGCTGGGCGGCGTGCCAGGTGCGCACGTTGCGCGCCGCGGCGAGGACCGCCTCCACCGGCAGGTCCCCGTAGGCGACGGCGCGCTCCGGTCGCTCCAGGGACGTGCCGTCGAGGCGGTTCGACCAGTGCGCGAGCGCCGCGTCGCCGCGCTCACGCACGTCGGCCACGATGCCCTCGACCGTTATCGAGGGGTCCGAGACGACCGAGCGGCTCACGGCACCATCCTCTCGACGGGCAGCGTGAGGATCGAGCTCGCCCCCGCCGCCTCCAGGCGCGGCAGGAGCGACCAGATGTCGGCCGCTGGTACCAGGGCGTGCACCGCCACCAGCCCCGAGCTCGCGAGGTCCATCACTGTCGGCGAACCGCGCGTGGGCAGGATCGCGGTCACTTCGTCGAGGCGGTCACGCGCGACGTTGCACAACAGATACCGGTTGGCCCGCGCCGCAACCACCGAGCCCAGGACCGTGGTGAGGGTCCGACGGGCCTCGCTGTCGGCGTCGCCGGGACGTCCGACGAGCACCGCCTCGGATTCGAAGAGGACCCCGATCGCGCGCAGCCCGTTCGTGCGCAGGGTCGAGCCCGTCGAGACGAGGTCGATGATCGCGTCGGCGAGTCCGAGCCGGGGCGAGATCTCGACCGCGCCGGCTACGGTGACGACCTCGGCCGCCACCCCGCCCTCGGCGAGGCCCTTGGCGGCGAGGTGGGGGTGAGAGGTGGCGACGCGGCGGCCCTCGAGGTCCCCGAGCGAGCACGCGGGGTCGCCGTCGGGTACGGCGGCCTGCAGCGAGCACGTCCCGAAGCCCAGGCGCAACAGGACCTCCACGTTCGACTGGCGTTCGGCCACGAGATCGAGCCCGGTGACCCCGCAGTCGACGACGCCGTCTTGGACGTACTCGGGCACGTCGTCAGCCCGCACGAAGAGCAGGTCGATGGCCGCGTTGCGGCAGTGCGACTGCAGGACCCGCTCCCCCGGCTCCTGGGGAGCCACGCCGCTCGCCTCGAGCAGGGCCCACGACGGTTCGCGCAGACGGCCCTTCGAGGGCAGCGCCAGGGTCAGGCGTCGGCTCATCGGCGCGCCGCCTTCAAGACGGCCCGGTAGCCGCCCTCGCCGTGGTGCAGCCACTGGGCGACCCGGGTGACCGTCGCGGTCGAGGCTCCGGTGCGCCGACTGATCTCCTGATAGGGCACGCCCTCGTCGACCAGGCGCGCCACCTGGAGCCGCTGGCCCATCGCGTCGAGCTCGGTCATCGTGCACAGGTCGCGCAAGAACGCGGCCACGGCGGCCGGGTCCCGCAGGCGGCAGAAGGCCTCGACGAGGTCATCGAAGCGGTGCGCCGTCTCGGGGGTCGCCCCGGCCGGGAGGACTTTTCCACTGGTCATGCCACCATGCTAATATGCTACTTCGCTACTATGCAACTCCTCCCGGCCGTCGACGTCCTGGGCACCGACGCGGTGCGCCTCGAGCGCGGCGACTACGACCGGGTCCTCTTCCGCCTGCCCCTCGAGCCGTTCCTCGCCCGCGTCGCCGCCACCTCCCCCGCGATGATCCACCTGGTCGACCTGGAGGGTGCCCGCGACGGTCGACTACGGCCCGAGGTCGTCGCTCTCGGCGTGCGCGCCGCCGGCTCCGTCCCGGTGCAGGTGTCGGGCGGATTGCGCTCGGTGGCGGCGGCCGAGACGGCGCTCGAGGCCGGGGCCGCGCGCGTCGTGGTCGGCACGGCCCTGTGGTCAGAGCCCGACGCTCTCGCGCGCTACGTCGCCGCCCTCGGCGACCAGCTGGTCGCCGCGCTCGACGTGCGCGAGGGTCGCCTGGCCGTGCGCGGCTGGACGGCGAGCGCCCTCGGGCTCGACGAGGCGCTCGCGGCCTGCGTCAGGGCGGGGGTGACGCGCCTGCACGTGACCGCGATCGAGCGCGACGGCACGCTCACCGGACCCGACCTCGCCCTCTACGAGCGGGTGTGCGCGAGCGGGCTGGCGGTAGTGGCCGCGGGCGGGGTGCGCGACGATCGGGACCTCGCCGCCCTCGCGGCGCTGGGCTGTGAGGGGGCCGTCATGGGGATGGGTCTCCTCGAGCGCCTGGGGATCGCGGGGGGCTGAGGGGACGTTATTCCATTCACTATGCAATGATTAGATAGTGAATCGTCGGGCCGCGCCGACCACGAGCGACGAGGTGGTCGACGCCGTCCTCTCGGCCAGTCGGGTCCTGGTGGCCATCGCGGCCCGCTCCCTGGCCGACGTGGCCGACGAGGTGACGCTCCCCCAGTACCGAGCCCTCGTCGTGCTCGCCTCGCGCGGGCCCCAGAACGTCGCCGGGCTCGCCGGCCACCTCGGCGTCACGCCGGCCACCGCGACGCGCATGTGCGACCGCCTAGTGCGCAAGCGCCTCATCACCCGCGCCCACGAGCGCGGGGATCGCCGCAGCGTGCGGGTCGCCTTGAGCGCCCGGGGCCGGGACCTCGTCGATGAGGTCTCCGAGCGCCGTCGCCGCGAGATCCGCGAGCTCTTGGGCTCGCTGTCCTCGGGCGCGCGCGGAGAGCTCGTGCGCGCGCTCGGCCGGCTGCGCGACGCCGCGGGCGAGGTCCCCGAGCAGTCGTGGTCGACCGGGTGGGATCTATGAGGGCCCGCGCGGAGACGATCAACGCGCTGCGCCGACGCGCCAGTCAGTGGCTGCGCACCTCGATCACCCGGTGGCTGGCCGGGGCCACCTACACCAAGAAGTGGCTGGTCCTGGGAACCCTGATCGGCGTTATCTCGGGACTGGGCGCCGTCGTCTTTTACGAGTGCCTCAAGCTCGCGACCCACTTGCTCATCGTCGACCTGGGCGGCTACCAGCCGGGGAGCCCCCGGGGGGAGGGCAACCTGGTGCCCGCGACGCACTTCACGCGGCCCTGGGCGCTCCCGTTGGTGGTGGCGGGCGGCGCGCTGGTCGGCTCGGTGCTCGTGTTCACCATCGCGCCCGACGCCGAGGGACACGGAACCGACGCGGCGATCGCCGCGGTCCACCACAACCCCCGGGGCATCCGCGTGCGCACCGTCGTAGTGAAGATCGTCGCCTCGGCGCTCACGATCGGCTCGGGCGGTTCAGGCGGTCGTGAGGGCCCCACCGGGCAGATCTCGGCCGGCTTCGGCTCGCTGCTCGCGCGGGTCTTCGACCTCTCGCCCACCGACGCGCGCCTCTCGGTGGCGAGCGGCATCGGCTCGGGCATCGGCGCGATCTTCGGCGCCCCCCTCGCGGGCGCGGTGCTCGCCACCGAGATCCTCTACCGCGACGACTTCGAGGTCGAGGCCCTCCTGCCGTCGTTCATCGCCTCGATCGTGGGCTACGCCCTGTGGGGCAGCGTCGAAGGGTTCGGCCCGCTCTTTGGCTACCAGAACCACTACCACCTCCACGACGCGCTCCAGCTCGTCTGGTTCGCCGTGCTCGGGATCGTCGCCGGGGTCGTCGGGCTGGCCTACGCCAAGGGGTTCTACGGCGTCGCCGGGGTTTTTGCGCGCACCCGCCTGCCCCGCTGGGTGCGACCGGTCGTCGGCGGGGCGCTGGTGGGGCTGATGGGCCTCGCGATGCCCGAGGTCCTCGGCACGGGCTACGGGTTCATCCAGGAGATCTTCGGCCACCGACTCCTCGCGATCCCGCTGTGGATCGTGGTCCTGGCCCCGCTCGCGCGAATCGTGGCCACGGGGTTATCGATCGGCTCGGGCGGCTCCGGGGGGATCTTCGGACCGGGATTGGTCATCGGCGGCTTCACCGGGGCGGCGTTGTGGCGGCTCTTCGAACCCGTCGCCCACGGGCTCGGGCCGAGCGCCACGCCCTACATCATCGTGGGGATGATGTCGTGCTTCGGCTCGATCTCACGCGCCCCCCTCGCGGTCATGCTCATGGTGGCTGAGATGACCGGGTCGCTCTCTCTGGTGGTGCCGGCGATGCTGGCCGTCGGGCTCGCCACGCTCGTGGTGCGCCGTAACGACGACACGATCTACCGCAGCCAGCTGCGCACCCGCGCCGACGCCCCGGCGCACCGTTTGGTGAGCGGGATGCCCCTGCTCGAGTCGCTCGACCTCACCCGAGCGGCCCGACCACCGCGCTGTGTCGTCGGCGACCGGCTCGAGGTCGGCGCGGCCCGCCGACTCATGGTCGACCGAGGGGTGCGCGAGGCGCCCGTGGTCGACGACGACGGGCGCTACGTGGGCCGCACGGACCTGGCGGCGCTCGAGGCGGCCGACGAAGGGGCGGTGGTGGCCACCAGCGGCGCCGTCGACACGACCCACCCACCGGTCCTGCGTAACCGCCACCTCGGAGTCGTCTTGGAGTCGCTCACCGCGTGGGACGTCAGTTGGCTCGCCGTCGTCGACGACGACCGCAAGGTCGTGGGCACAATCTCGGTCTCCGACCTCGTCGCGGCGTACCGCTTCGCCCTGCGCGACGTCCTCAACCGCGCGAGCCGAGTGGGCGCCGACGCCGGGACGGCGGACATCGTCGTCGACGTTGACTCGCCCCTATGCGGGCGGAGCCTGCGTGAGGTCGGGCTGCCCCACGGGACCCTCGTCACCTCGATCGAGCGGTCCCGCCAGGTCCTCATCCCCACCGGCGACACGACGATCGAGGCCGGGGACCGACTCAGCGCCCTGGGCGCGCCGAGCGACCTGGCCGAACTCGAGGCGATCGCGCGCGCCTAGACGGACCCCGCGGCGACCATCGTCGCCGCCGGGGTGAGCGAGCCGCCCCGGGGCTCGACGGTTATCCCGAGGGCGCTCGGCGTGGCGCCGGCCAAAGTGAAGGCGACCGCGTGCGGGGCGCGCCCCATCACCCCGATCGAGACCGCACGGCCGGCGACGATCCCCCAGAGCTGGTACGTGCGATCCGGGGCCAGCGGCGCGAGGGTGTCGCGCACCAGGTAGCCGCGCCCGTCTCTCAGCAGCACGAAGGTGGCGAGCCCCTGGCCGCTCGAGGAGGTGAGCGTCACCACCCGGTGGCCGGGCGTCGCCAGGGCGTCCGCCACGGCGCCGCGCTGGGCGGTCGCGAGCGCGCTCGCCAGCGAGCCGGCCCGCGCGCTCTCGTGCGCGAGCCCGACGGCCAGAGCCACGACCGCCGCGGCCGCCACGAGCGATACGGCCGCGAGGGCCCGACGGGCCCGCACGAGGGCACGCACCGGGGCCGAGACCGCCTCGCGGGCGAAGACGAGGGTCGGGGGCTCGAGGGGGGCGGGCCGCTCATCGAGCGTCGCGGCGATGCGCTCCCACAGCCCCTCGGGGGCGGCCAGGCCGGTCGTGCCGAGCGCGGTGGCCACCTCACGCAGGTCGTCGAGCTCGCGCTGGCATTGCGGGCAGGTGGCGACGTGCGCCTCGAGCTCGCCGCGCACCTCGTCGTCGAGGGCGTCGAGGCTGAGCGGGGCGAGCAGGTCGTGGGCGTCGGCGTGGTTCATAGCTCGGCTCCTTGCACCCCGCGGCGCTCGAGCTCGCCGCGCATACGCCGCATCCCGCTGCGAATCCGGCTCTTGATCGTCCCCTCGGGTTCATCCAGGATGCGGGCCACCTCGACGTAGGTGTGGCCCTCGAAGTAGGCGAGCTCGATGGCCCGTCGCTCGGGCTCGGGCAGGCTGGCCAGGGCCGCGGCGACCTGCTCGCTCACCACGGCGTCCCACGCGCGCTGGGCGACGTCGGGTGGGGGCGAGATCGAGCGCGTGACGTCCAGCGCCTCGCGTCGGCGCGCCGCCGAGAGGGACCGCACGGCGTCGACGGCCCGGCCGTGGGCCATCGTCACGAGGTACGCCCGGAGGGACCCGCGCGTCGGGTCGAAGCGCTCGGGCGCGTTCCACAGTCGCACGAAGACCTCTTGGGTCACGTCCTCGGCCTCGGCCCGGCTGTTGAGGACCCGGCTCGCCAGGCCGAAGACGGCGCCGCCGTGTCGCCGATAGACCTCGGCGAGCGCCGCCTGGCTGTAACGAGCCACGTGGGTGACGAGCTGAGCGTCACTGGCCTCGGTGAACTCCCCCATGCACCTTCCTTCGTGGCCGCGCCCGGAACGGATGAGAAAAAGGCGTCATCCGGCCCGCGCGACGCACCGAATACCCGACGACCCTACCCACCCTTGGAGGAGGAGCCCATGACCCCAGACCCCCGAGCGCTCACCGAGTTGCTCGACGAGTCCCAGGACCTACAGGCCGACGCCCTGCGCCCGTCCCGCGAGGCCCTCGACGAGCTCGTCGAACTGACCCACGAGGCCCCCGAGGAGGATCCCGCCGAGAGCCGCGCCTTCCACGAGGCCCAGCGCGAGGCACTCGCGCGCGCCCTGGGCGTGACCGCCCTGGGCGCCGTGGGCGGTATCGCCCTGGTCGGCGCGCTGGCCTCCCCGGCCTTTGCCACCTCGTCCCGCGACGCGCAGATCCTCCAGACGGCTGCCTCCATCGAGAACCTCGCCGTCGCGACCTACACCACGGCTCTAACCCTCGACTACATCGGCGGTTCGGCGGCCAACCCGGTGGTAGCGAAGTTCGCCCGCACGACGCGCGCCCAGCACGCCGAGCACGCCGCCGCGTTCAACGCGGCGCTACGCGCAATGCGCGCCCCGGTCCAGACCAAGCCCGACCCCGCGTTCGTCCCGGTCGTCGACAAGGCCGTCACAAGCCTGTCCGGCGGCTCGGCGGCGGCGGGTACGACGGCCGTCGTGGGCCTCGCCATCGAGTTGGAGAACATCGCGGCCGAGACCTACGTCAAGGACACGACCCTCACGTCGTCGACCCCGAACCGGGCCCTGTTCGCGAGCATCATGGGCGTCGAGGCCCAGCACGTGGCCGTCCTGCTCGCCGTTCAGGCCCTCCTAGAGGCCGGCGCGCCCCAGCTGATCTCGCTGGACCCGGGCACGGCCGCGAAGCTGCCGGCCGCGGCCGGCAAGATCGGCTTCCCCCACCCCTTCTACCTAACCAGCGGTGCCGCCCCCACTAGCCAAGGAGCCGTCAAGTGACCACGAACAACCCGTTCACCGGAAGCGAGCGCGAGTTGCTCGCCATGACCAGAGAGCTCGACGAGCTCCACAACGACGTCGGCATGCCGGCGATGTGGGCCGGCGTCGAGCGCATGGTCGAGAACGCCCGCGAGGTCGCGCCCTCACCGCGCGCGACGAGCCGGCGCACCTTCCTGCTCGGCGCGGGCGCGGCCGCCGTCGGCGGCGCCGCGCTCATCGGTGCCGGGGCTCCCGGCGTCGCCGGGGCGCTCACCCGTGGGCGCACCCCGACGAGCGCACTCGACCAGCGGGCCTTCCCGCCCGCCGGCCTGCGCGGCGACCTCGCCGTGGCGGCCGTGGCGGCGTCGCTCGAGAACCTGGCGGTCTTCGCCTACAGCGCCGGACTCGCCGCGGCCACCGCCGGCAAGCTCGGGTCGGTGCCCCCCGCGGTCGCGACCTTCGCGACGACGGCGCGGGCCCAGCACACCCAGCACGCCAACGCGTGGAACGCGGTTCTGCGCAGTCACGGCAAGGCCTGGGTCACGGTCACCAACCCGAGCCTGACCCCGGTCGTGAAGGGCGACTTCGCCAAAGTCACCGACGTGACCGGACTGGCCAACTTGGCGCTGACCCTCGAGATCATCGCGGCCGAGACGTACCAGAAGGAGACGTCCGCCTTGATGTCCAAAGAGGCGATCGCCCTGTCGGCCTCGATCCAGCCGGTGGAAATGCAGCACATCGCGATCCTCTACTACGTGCTCGGCGAATACCCGGGCGCCCAAAGTCCGGCGGGCGTGCCGCTCGCCTTCAGCTCGACCGCCAAGGCGGCCTAGCCGTGGGCGCCCCGCGGAATCGAGGTCTCGCGGCGGGTGTGCTGACCCTCGTCCTCGCCCTGGGGGCGGCCGTTCCCGCGGCCGCCCTCGGCGGGGCGGCGGCCCCGACGGTGCGAACGCTCGACCAACGGGACTCGGCCAACCTCCGCGCCCCGGTGCGCGCGACGATCGTCATCTCCAACTTCATGTTCCACCCGATGCGCATCGTCGTCGCGCCGGGCGAGCGGATCGCGGTGGTGAACAAGGACTCGGTCGTACACACCCTCACCGCGATCAACGGGCACTTCACGACCGGCGACATCCCCGTCCACGGTCACCGGGTGGTCGTGGCGCCCCGCACGAAGGGGACGTACCACTACTTCTGCAAGATTCACCAGTTCATGACCGGGACGATCGTCGTCCGGTAGTCCCCCCACCCGACGCGTCCGGGTCCCCCGCCGCCCCACTCGCAGGGGCATCGGGGGACTCGGACGCGTCGGGCCCGAACGCGGAGGGCAACTCGATCACGGCCGTGCTCCCGCCGCCGGGGGTGTCCTCGACGCGGGTCTCCCCGCCGACCGGTCCCACCAGGCCCGCGGCGACGGCCCGCGCGACGACGAAGTCGCCGCGCTCGCGGGGCACACGGTCGACGACCGCGATCTCGACCCGCTCCCCGCAGCGGGCCGCGCTGACCCGGACGAGCTCGTCGCGCCCCCCCGCGTCGAGCGACGACTGGAGGTAGGCGGCCAGAGCGCGGCCCACGGCGTCGCGGTCGGTGAGGACCGTGACGTGGGGCTCCACGTCGATGGCCACCCGAGGGTCGCCCTCGACCATCGTCACGGCGAGGGCCACCAGGTCCTCGAGCGCCACGGGCGCGATCGAAGGCGTCGTGGCGTCGAGGCCCGAAACGGCGTCGAGTTGGGCGCACAGGTGCTCAAGGCGCACGAGGGTGTCGTCGACGGCGGTGCGCCGGGGGCTCGACGAGCTCGACGGCGTCGGGTGACTCGTGGGAGCGCCCGAGGCGAGTTCGCGCCGCAGGACCGAGACCTCGTGCGTGAGCGTGGCGCGCACGGCGTCGACGAGGGCCCCCCGACGGCTCTCGCGCGCGAGCGCCTCGGTGGCCCGCTCTCCGGCCCGGACCGCCTCGACGACGGCGAGGCCGACCGCGATCCGCCCCGCGAAGGCCCCCACGAGAGCCCGGTCGTCCCCGCTCAGCGACACCCCCTCGAGGGCCAGGTCGTGGTCCTCGTCGACCGGTACTACCACGGCTCCCGCAAGGTCGCCCGAGGGGGTGCCAACGCGCACGACGGCGTCGCTGCTCTCGCCGTGGGTCTCGAGAAGTGACACCGCGGAGGCGCCGAGCGAGTCGGCCAGCACCGCTAGCAGCGGCTCGAGGACCTCTAGAGAGGTACCGATCGCCAGGGCCGCCTGGGACAGCACCCGGGCCTCGGCGCGCGCACGGCGCGCCTCGACCGATCGGCGCACGCTCGAGGTCGTCAGCATGCTCGCGACGATCGCAAAGGCGAGGTAGCCCACGAGCGCCACGGCGTCGTCCACGTGATTGACGCTGAGGGTGTGGATGGGCAGCACGAAGTAGTAGTTCTCAAGGACGGCCGCACCGACCGCGGCCACGACCCCGACGACGACCCCCCCGAGTGAGGCCAGGGCGAGCACCACCACCAGGTAGGCGAGGTACACCGTCGAGATCGAGACGCTCGCGCGCACCGCGGCCAGGCCGGCGCTGAGTCCCGGCAGCACCACGAGCGCGGCGGCC
>DASSZS010000011.1:0-33751 GCA_035702745.1 Acidimicrobiales bacterium
GACTGGGTCTCAGATCCAGCACGACGACGCTGTGGTGAGCGGCGGCGTCGATACGGGGCACGCAGGAGATCGTGCCACCGGGCCGTGACACAGCATTTCTTTGGAATGGTGGGCTTTCCCCCGGTTAGATGGATACCCCACCTAGTTAGACCCCGCCGATGGCCGAGAGGGGCCAGACGCGCCAGGCCACCTTGCCGATGATTGCCGAGCGCGGCACGAATCCCCAGTACCGACTGTCGCACGAGGTTGCCTCGTTGTCGCCGAGCACGAAGTACTGGCCCCGTGGGACGACGATCGGGCTCTGGGGGGCGCCGATCGCCGGCTCGAGCGGGCCGGAGTGGGGCCAGGGCTGGGCCAGGGGGCGGTAGTTGACGTAGATCGTGTTGCCCTCGGAGTAGAGGGTCTGGCCGGGCAGGCCGATGACGCGCTTGACGAGGTCGGGCGTGGCCTCGGCGCAGTCCTGGGCCACGGCGGGGCTGGCGCGAAAGACGATCACGTCGCCGGTGTGGATGGTGCCGAACTCGGCCGCGAGCTTGTCGACGACGATGCCCTGGCCGGGCCAGAGCGTCGGCTCCATCGAGCCCGAGGGGATGTAGAAGGTCTGGACCACGTAGGCGCGCACGAGCACCGAGCCCACGGCGACCGCGATCAAGAGCAGGACCCACGACCGGGCGCGACGACGGGGCCGGGGACGCGCCCTGTCGGCCTCGCCCCAAGGGGCGACGAGGGGTTCGGCGGCCTCCAGGGGGATCGTCGACGGGTCGAGCACCCCCTCGTCACGCACCGCCCGAGGCTAGCGCCGCGGGGGCGCCCCGTGCGAGGCCGCCCCCGCGGCGTTCTAGGCGCCCTGGGAGCGGTAGTGGTCCCGCCAGATCAGGCGATAGACGCGCGTCCAGCGCGGGATCGAGCGCAGCCCGGGGATGAAGGGGACGAGCAGCAACAGCAGCGAGAAGAGCATCATGAGCCCCCACACCTGCACGTCGGCGTTCGCGCTCGAGGCGAAGGGAGGGACCTGGTACCAGAAGGTGTAGAGCCACAGCCAGGCCTGGCCCGGGTAGTTGCCCGTCTCGTTCATCATCCCCCACTGGGTGCCGAGCAGGTGGCGCTGCTGGGCCAGGTCGCCGAGGTACGAGCCGTCGGCGAGGAACAGGAGTGGGAGCGTGAAGTTCGAGGTGTAGAAGCCGTTGCGGGTGACCAGGGCCTGGTCGAGCGCGCCCGAGCGGGCCATCTGCTCGAGGGTGTTGATCATCACCGGGACCGGGCCGGCCGACGTCGTGGGCACCGACACCGTCCCGTTGGCGAAGGTCATCTTGGCCGAGGCCTTGGTGTAGGCGTCGACCCAGGCCGTGCGCTGGTGGGCGCTGGCGCCCTTCCACTGGGCGAGCGCCGCCGACAGCGGCGCGGCGGCGGGCTGGGACTCGAGGGGGCTGAGCACGAAGTCGCGCACCGTGTTCACCGGGATGGTCGCGCCGAGCCACTTGGCCAGCGTGAACGGGCCGAGGCTCTGGCCCGCCGAGGCGGTGTTGTAGGGCGCGCCGTACTGGGCGGTGCCCGAGGTGCCGTTCAACTCGGCGAGGGCCGTCTGGGCGAAGTCGACCGGGGCCTTGGTCGACCACTGCTGGATGGTGACCTGCGGTTCGTCGGGCGAGCCGAAGACGAGGGCGAGGCCGATCGTGAGGATCGCGACGACGAGGAAGGCGATGGTGCCCTCCTTGATGATGTCGTAGGGACGCTGGGGGCCCGTCCAGGGGGCGACCGTGACGTCGGGACTGTCGCTCATCGCGCTTCCTCTCTCTCCTCGAAGGGCGGCACGACGCCCTTGGCGCGCACCATCAGGACGTGTACGGCGGTGAGCACCACGGCCGCCAGCGGCAGCAGCACGATGTGCCACATCAGCATCTGGCCGAAGTTCAAGACGTTGAAGAACGACCCGGCCCCGGTCGAGTTGATGCCGTCCTTGGCCTGGGTCGAGATCCACTGGGAGTCGAAGTTGGTCTGGCTGACGTAGCCGGTGAAGGCGGTGGCGATCGAGACGAGGAACGTGACCACGCCCGTGACCCAGGTGAGCGAGCGCCCGCCGCGCCAGGCGGCCATGAAGTACTTGCCCCACAGGTGGATGACCATGGCGAAGAAAAAGATCTCCACGCTCCACAGGTGGAGGGAGTTGACGAAGTGGCCGATCCCCGAGGCGTGCCACCACTGGGGACCCTTGAGGGCCAGGACGAACCCCGAGAGGATCACCACGGCCAGCGCGGACAGGGTCGTCACCCCGAAGACGTAGATCCACGAGGCCACGTAGGCCGGCTGGGTGTCGGGCAGCATCTTCTCCGGTGGCAGACGGTGCGCCACCCGGTGGCGCAGCCGCGTCGTCCACTGGCGGTCGATCTCGGTCGAGCTCACTTCGTCTCCTTCTTGTGGCGCCGCCCCGGGAACGGCACGAGCAGTGCCGCCACGAAGGTCCCCACCATCAGTGCGATGACCGTGAGGTTGGCGTAGGAGATGTTGATCCAGTGCCAGTGGAAGTAGTGGCCCGGTCCATCCAACGACACGAGTGCCGCGAGCAGAGTCTCGGCCATCACGTCCTCCCTTCAGTCGCGTACGAGTCTTCTCGTCGACCCTTTCGTTACCGTAGGGACCTTTGGCACAAAGTGGTCCATCGGGCCCGGGGCCGAAGGTCCCCTCAGGATGGGGACTGCACGACGTCGTCGGACGAGCCCCGCACGAGGAGGCGACGCGCGGCGACGGGAAAGACGAGGGCCGAGAGCGCGGCGGTGACGATCATCGCCGCGGCGTTGTGGGGACCGAGCCGGCCCGTCTGCTCGCCGATCTCGGCCGTGGTGACGAGCATCGTGAGCGGGGCCATCAAGAGCAGACTCCCGGCGAGCCCCTCGCGCAGGGGGATCTTGCGCCACGCGAAGTAGCCGACGAGTGCGAGGCGGGGCACGCTCTGGACGAGGATGGCGGCACCCACGAGCGGCGCCAGCACCACGAGGCTCAGGCGCAGGGGTGTCTGGACCCCGACCGTGAGGAAGAAGAGCGGGATGAAGAAGCTGTTGGCCACGCTCGTGAGCCGCTCGATGAGGGCCCGCGGCTCGCCGATCACGTTGCGAAAGACGATGCCGGCGAGGACCGCGCCCATCGCGAGCGCGATGTGGACGACGGCGCTGATGGCGACGAGCAGGAAGAGGAGGGCGAAGGTCCCGCGCAGGCCGACCTCGATCGGGTCGTCGCGGCGGAACCAGCGCCGGAAGTGGTGCGGGGTGGCCGCGCGCGCCCGTCGCACCGCGAAACCCAAGGCGAGCGCCGCCCCCACCGCGGCCAGGGTGCGCGCCGAGGCGAGGAGGATCGTCGTGTTGAGCCCCCGCGACGGCGCGACGCTCATGACGTTGAGCAAGATGACGTAGCAGAACTCGGCGACCGTCCCGATGAGGATGGCCTCTTGGGCGAAGCGGTTCTTCAGCCAGCCCTGGGTGTAGAGGACCGGCACGGTGATCCCGACCGAGGTCGCCGCGCCGCTCACCACCCACAGGGCCGAGGCGTTGAGGCCCCGGCCGAGCACGGCCTCGGAGATCGCCAGCGAGAGAGTGAAGAGCCCGACGCCCACGGCGACCGCGACCTTGGACGAGTGCCAGATCGTGCGCAGGTCGAACTCGACGCCCACGAGGAACATCAAGATGAGAAAGCCCAGCGAGCCGAGCGTCCCGATGAAGGTCCCGCCGGCCGTCGTGCTGGTCGGGAGCACGAAGCCGAGCGCCAAACCCAAGACGAGCTCGAGGACCGGTCCGGGCACGCCGGTGCGCTCGGCCACCAGGGGCGCCGCGAAGGCCGCCACCGTGAGCACCGCGAGGGTCAGACCGACGGCCGGGCTCACCGGCCCCCCCGGGGGGCTGTCGCGTGAGGTCGAAAGGGCCCGGGCGAAGGCGTCGTGCTCAAGGGGCCACGCTACCGGGCCGGCCGGCTGGGGCGCGACCCCCCTACGCCGTGACCAGGGGGGACGCCACCGCGGGCACCCGCCGGGTCCCCGGCTCGCGGTCGCGGGCGACCTGGCGCAGGTTGAACTGGGTGACGCCGATGGCGAGGGAGGTCGCCCCGGCGATGTGCAGCTCGACCAGCCACGCCGGCAGGTGCGTGAGGTACTGCGTGAGCCCGATCGCCGCCTGGACGAGCGAGATGAGGACCAGCCGGCGCACGCCGAGCTTCAAGGGCGCGGGCGCGTCGCTGCGCCAGATCGCGGCGAGCAGCCCGGTCACGAGACCGATGAACAAGACGGCCATCACCGAGTGGACCCAGGCGGCCGAGGAGAGGGCGAAGGGGAGACGTCGGGCCACGAGCTGGCCCGAGGCGTTCCCGGCGTGGGGGCCCGAGCCGGTGGTGGCGGTGCCGGTCACGACGAGGACGACGAAGGGGATCCAGAGGAGCCGGGCGAGCAGGGAGAACCACGGGTCGCGCCGGTCGGCGCGTCGGCCCGGGCCGTAGAGGTACTTCGAGTGGTGGTAGAGGGTCGCGGCCAGCACCACCATCGAGAGCGAGAGCACCATGTGCAGCGAGACGAGGTAGGGGTTGAGCCGGGAGTAGACGACGAACGCGCCCAGGACGGCGTCGGCCACGACGCCCGCGACGAGGCCGAGGGAGAGCCACCAGAGGTCCCGGCGGCGCTCGGACCTATACCAGGCGGCCAGGACGGTCGCCCCGATCACGAGGATGAAGGCCGCGTTGACCATCCGGTTCCCGTACTCGATGAAGGGGTGGATCGACATCGAGCCGGTCACCCGGCCCTTGAAGCAGGTCGGCCAGTCGGGGCAGCCCAGCCCCGACCCGGTGAGCCGCACGGCCGCTCCGGTCAGGACCGACAGGATCGAGCCCACGAACGAGGCCAGCGCGAACCAGCGGAACACGGGGTTCGGGACGCGGCGCCGCGGGTCGAGCACGCCCCTAGCCTAGAGAAAACCCCGCCACCTAGACTCTCGCCCATGACCGTCCCGGTGACCGTGGCCCGCCCCCTCTCGGACGTGCTGCGCGGGTACGTCGCCCTCACCAAGCCGCGCATCATCGAGCTGCTGCTCGTGACCACCGTCCCGACGATGGTGGTGGCCGCCAACGGCATCCCGAGCCTCTGGCTGACGCTGGCGACGCTCGTGGGCGGCACGCTGGCCGCCGGCGGGGCGAACGCCTTCAACATGGTCATCGACCGTGACATCGACGCGGTGATGGAGCGCACCAAGAACCGCCCCCTCGTCACCGGGGTCATGACGCCGGCGGCCGCCGCGCTCTTCGCGACCGGGCTGGAGCTGCTCGCCTTCGTGACCCTGGCGGTGTGGGTGAACCCCCTGTCGGCGTGGCTGGCCCTGGCCGCGGCGGCTTTCTACGTGGTGGTCTACACGATCATCTTGAAGCGGCGCTCCAAGCAGAACATCGTGATCGGGGGGGCCGCCGGCGCGGTGCCGGTGCTGATCGGCTGGGCCGCGGTGACCAACTCGTTGGGCTGGACGCCGTTACTGCTCTTCTTGGTCATCTTCATCTGGACCCCGCCCCACTTCTGGGCGCTGGCCGTGCGCTACCGCGATGACTACGAGGCGGCCCACGTGCCGATGTTGCCCGTCGTCGCCTCGCTGCGACGCACGACCCTCGAGATCCTCGTCTACTCGGTGGTGATGTGGGCCCTCACGATGCTGATCGGCCCGAGCGCCCACCTGGGGTGGGTCTACGCCCTCTCGGCGACGGCGCTCGGCGGGATCTTCACCTTCTACGCCCTTCGGCTCTACCGTCACGCGCGCGACGACCGCGCCGACGTCGGCGAGGCGATGCGGCTCTTCCACTACTCGATCACGTACCTGTCCGCGCTCTTCATCTTGATGGCGGTCGATGTCGTCGTCCGGCACCACTGAGCCGCGGCGCAAGCCGTCCCCGATGATGATGGTCTCGATCGGGATCGGCGTCGTCGTCGCGGTGGCGCTGATCGCCGTGGTCTCGGTGCTCACCGGGGGCAAGGTCACCGGTGGGGCCTCGGCGCGCTCGAACTCGGCGCTCGTGGGTACCCGGGCCGCCGACTTCACGCTTCCCGGGCTGCGCGGGGGCACGGTCAGCGCGCCCTACGCCCACCATCGCGCCACGGTCCTGCTCTTCTTCGCGAGCTGGTGTCCCCCCTGCAAGGGGGAGGTCCCCCGGGTGAGCGCCTACCTGCGGGCCCACCGGCCGGCGGGCGTGTCGGTCGTGGGCGTCGACTCGAACGACCAGGTGGCGGCGGCGACCCAGTTCGTCGCGCGAGCCGGCTTCCCCGACCCGGTGGCCGTCGACGCCAACGGCACGGTGGCGAGCGGCGACTTCGGGTTCGCGACGCTGCCCGAGACGGTGTTCGTCTCGGCGTCGGGGGTGGTGCGCGGGGTGCACTTCGGGGCCATCTCCGACGCCGCCCTGGCCCGGGGCATCGCCGCGCTCGCGCACTGAGGTGCGCGCCGGCGTCGCGCTCGCGGCGGCCGTGCTGGCGGGCCTGGTGGGGACCGGTCGCGCCGGGGCGACGCTGCTCGTGCCCTACGACGAGACCTACGCCCCGCCGGCCCCCGCCGTGGCGGTGGCGGCGGCCCACCTCCCCGGGGTCACCCTCGCCTTCCTCTCGAGTGAGCCCGCGCGACCTTGTGCGGTGGCCTGGAACGGCGACCCCGCGACGCCGCTGGCGACCTTCGCCGGCTCGTTGCGGGCCTACCGGGGGGCGGTCGTGGTCTCTTTCGGCGGTTACGGCGCCGACCACGCGGGCACCGACGTGGCGATGGCCTGCCACTCGGTCCGCGGGGTCTACCGTGCCTACCGCGCGGCCCTCGCGACCTACCGCACCCCCTACCTCGATCTCGACCTCGAGGACCGGGCCCTCGAAGATCCCGCGAGCCTCGCGCGACGGCTTCGCGCGCTCGAGCTCCTGCGCCGTACCTTCTCCGCCCACCACCGGCGCCTCGTCGTCGTACTGACCGTTCCCGCCGACCCCGCGGGGCTGACGCCCGCGGGGGCCGCCCTCGTGCGTCGCTACGCCCCGCTCGACCCCGTGGTGAACGCGATGGCCTTCGACTTCTTCGACGGTCGGCACCACGCGATGGCCGCGGCGGCCGAAGGCGCCGCACGCGGCGTCGCGCGTCTCCTCGGCGCCCTCGACCCCCGCGCGAGCGCGGCTGAGCGATGGGCGAGGGTCGCGCTCACCGTCATGATCGGGCTCGACGACCGCGGCCGGCCCGAGACCTTCACCCTGGGCGACGCGCGCGCCCTGGTGACCTTCGCCCGGGCTCGGGGGCTCTTCGCCCTGTCGTACTGGGCGCTCCAGCGCGACAACGGGAACTGTCCCGGCGCGCGCGGGCGCGACAGCTGCTCGGGCGTCGCCCAGGCGCGAGACGCCTTCGCGAGGGCCTTCCGCCGGGTCGAGGCGCCTAGTCGAGGTTGAAGGTGCGCGCGGCGAGCAGCGGCGCGACGACCGCCCAGGCCGCCAGGGCCACCCAGTCGGTGATCGTGGGCGCGGCGCCCGAGCCCAGCACGCGGTGCAGCGCCTCGGCCATGGCCCCGGCGGGCAGGCCGACCACCACTCGCGCGAGCGCCCCGGGCAGGGAGCTGAGGGGGACCACGATCCCCGAGACCAGCAACAAGACGACGTAGAGGCCGTTCACCGCCCCGAGGTTGACCTCGGCGCGCAGCCGGCCCGCGAGGGCGAGCCCGATACCCGCGCAGCCGGCCGAGCCCAATAGCAGGACGAGCGCCGCCACGAGGCCCCCGGCGACCCCCCCGCGGGGCCCCCAGCCGAGCGCCAGGGCCACCAGGGCGAGGACGAGCACCTGGATCACCTCGGTCACCAGAACGGCCACGATCTTCGCCCCGATGAGCCGGCGACGGCCGAGCGGGGTCACGTGGAGACGGCGCAGCACACCGGTCGAGCGCTCGAAGCCCGTGGCGATCGAGAGCGCGACGAGCGAGGTCGACAGCGCCGAGAGGGCGAGGATCCCCGGCGCGACGAAGTCCACCCGGGACGGCCCGGGCGTCGCGACGACGTGGGCCAGCGAGAAGAAGACGAGCAGCAGCACCGGCAGGCCCAGGGTGACGAGCAGCGTCTCGCCCCGGCGCAGCGTCATGCGCACCTCGGCCGTGGCCTGGGCGAGGAGCGCCGTCACGGCCGGTCCGCCCGACTCTCGGCGATGAGGGCGAGGTAGCGCTCCTCGAGCGTGGCCCGGGTGCGCAGCGACCGGATCGTCCGCCCGACTCCCTCGAGGTACTCGCTCACCTGGCCCATCCGCTCGGGCGTGGAGGCGGCGGCGATCCGCAGGCGACCCTCGGGGTCGAGCCGGACCGCGACGGCGAGCCGGGCGGCCAGCGGGGCCGGGTCCAGGGGGCCGTCGACCTCGAGGACGATCTCGGGCTCGCCGGCCAGGTCGTCGAGGGTCCCCTCGGCGACGACGCGTCCGCGGTGCAACACCACGAGGCGATCCGCGAGGCGATCGGCCTCGGCGAGCTCGTGGGTGGTGAGCAGGATGGCGCAGCCCCGCTCGCGCTCGGTGGTGACGATGTCGCGGATCACCTGGCGACCCTCGGGGTCGACCGCCGTGGTCGGCTCGTCGAGGACGAGGGCCCTGGGCCGACCGAGGAGGGCCAGGGCGAGCAGCGTGCGCTGCTGCTCGCCCCCGCTGAGGCGCCGCCAGGGCGTGCGCCGGCACCGTCCGAGGTCGAGCAGGTCGATGAGCTCGTCGGGGTCGCGCGGCGCGTCGTAGTAGGCGGCGGTGAGGCGCAGCACGTCGCGCGGGCTCATCGGCGCCCACACCCCGCCGCGCTGGAGGAGCGCCCCGGTGCGCGCCACCACCCCCCCGTGGTCGCGCACCGGGTCGAGACCGTGGACGCGCACCGCGCCGCCGGTGGGCGCGCGAAAGCCCAGCAGGGTCTCCACGAGCGTCGTCTTGCCGGCCCCGTTGGGCCCGAGCAGGCCCAGCACCTCGCCGTAGTCGGCGGCGAGGGTCACGCCGTCGAGGGCTCGCAGCGCGCCGAAGGCGACCTCGAGACCGGTGACCTCGAACGCGTGACTCACGGGGTACGAACCTACTGGCCCCGAGCCCCCCGACGACACGTCGGTATCCTGGACGCGTGATCGACCTGGCCCTGGTGCGCCGCGAGCCCGAGCTCGTCAAGGCGGCCCTCGGTCGCCGGGGGGTCGCCGGCGAGACGGTCGACGACCTCGTGACCCTCGACCTCGAGCACCGCAAGCTCCTCCAAGAGGCCGAGCGGCTGCGCGCCGAGGTGAAGGACCTCTCGCGTCAGGTCGCCGAGGCCCGCCGTCACCGCGACCTTGGTCGCGCCGAGTCGCTGGCGGCCACCAGCCGGGCGCGCGGTGACGAGGAGCGCGTGGCGCGCGAGAACACCGAGCGCGTCGCCGAGCGGCTGCGCGAGATCCTGCTCTCCCTGCCCAACCTGCCCGACCCGCGGGTACCCGACGGCGCCGACGACGCCGACAACGTCGAGACGAGCCGGTGGTGGCCGGGCCTCGACGAGGGCGCGCCGCCGCCCGAGTACGGCGAGCACCAGCGCGTCGCGCACTGGGAGGTCGGCGCCGAGCTCGGCATCTTGGACCTCGAGGCCGGCGCGCGCCTGGCCGGCTCGATGTTCCCCCTGTACCGGGGCGACGGGGCCCGGCTCATCCGGGCGCTCGCGGCCTTCGCCCTCGACCGCCACGCCGACGCCTACGAGGAGATCCGCCCGCCGAGCCTGGCCCTGACCGAGACCATGCTCTCCACGGGACATCTGCCCAAGTCGGCCGATGACATGTACGCGATCGAGCGCGACGGCCTCTGGGCGATCCCCACCGCGGAGGTCCCGCTGACCTCGCTGCGGCGCGGCGAGATCATCCCCGAGGCGGAGCTCCCGATCCGGCTCACGGCCCTCACCCCGTGCTTCAGGCGCGAGGCCGGGGCGGCCGGTCGCGACACGCGCGGACTGCTCCGGGTCCACGAGTTCGACAAGGTCGAGCTCTTCGCCTACTGCACCCCCGAGCAGATGGAGGGGTGCCACGCCGACGTCCTCGCGCGCGCGGAGGGACTGCTGCGCGAGCTCGGCCTCTACTACCGGCTCCTCACCTTGTGCACCGGGGACCTCGGCACGGCGTCGGCCTACACCGTCGACCTCGAGGTCTACAGCCCCGGGGTGGACAAGTGGCTCGAGGTCTCCTCGGTCAGCTGGTTCACCGACTTCCAGGGCCGTCGGGCCAACGTCCGCTACCGGCGCCCCGACGGCACGCTGGGCTTCGTGCACACCGTGAACGGCTCGGCGCTGGCCTGGGCGCGCATCTGGGCCGCGCTCGTGGAGACCTACCGGCGCCCCGACGGCACCGTGGTGCTGCCCGAGGTCCTCTCGCCCTACCTGGGCGGCCGGCGGCTCATCGCCCCGCGGGGCTAGCCGGCTCAAAGCGGTAGCCCACGCCGCGCACCGTGGTGATGCGCTCGGGGCTCTTGGGGTCGCGCTCGATGAGGGTGCGCAGCCGCTTGATGTGCACGTCGAGGGTCTTGGTGTCGCCGACGTAGTCGCTGCCCCACACCCGGTCGATCAGCACCTCACGGGTGAGGACCCGCCCCGGGTTCTCGAGCAGGAGGCGCAAGAGGGCGAACTCCTTCTTGCGCAGCTTCACCTCCTCGCCGCGCACGTAGAGCCGCCGGGCGTCGAGGTCCATGCGCAGGTCACCCGCGGCGATCTCGGCCGCGGGGGGCGCCGGCTCGCGGGCCCCGCGCCGGCGCAGCACGGCCCGCACGCGCGCCACGAGCTCGCGCAGGCGGTAGGGCTTGGTGACGTAGTCGTCGGCGCCGATCTCGAGCAGCAGGACCATGTCGACCTCCTCACCCTTGGCGCTCACGATGATGATGGGCACGTCGGAGTCGGCCCGCATCGCCCGGCATACGTCGAGCCCCGACAGCTTGGGCAGCATGAGGTCGAGCAGCACCACGTCGATCGGCCGCTCGCGGAAGAGGGCGAGCGCCTCGGGGCCGTCGCGGGCGACCACGACCTCGAAGCCCTCGCGCGACAGGCCGACGGTGAGGGCGTCGACGAAGGACTCCTCGTCCTCCACCACGAGGACCCGGACACGCTCGGGCTCGCGGGTCACGTCGCGTTGAGGGGCAGCTCGAGGGTGAAGGTCGACCCCTCACCCTCGCGGGAGTCGACGAGCACGGTGCCCCCGTGGTTCTGGGCGACGTGGCGCACGATCGAAAGACCCAGCCCCGTGCCGCCGGTCTCGCGCGCGCGACCCGGGTCGACGCGGTAGAAGCGCTCGAAGATCCGCTCCAGGTCCTTCGTCGGGATCCCGATGCCCCGGTCGGTGATGGCGATGCGCACGGCCGGGGTCACCGGCGCGCCCTCGTCGGTCGCGGCCCGCGCGACGGTCAGGGTCACGACCCCGCCCTCGGGCGAGTAGACGACGGCGTTCTCCAACAGCGCGTGGACCGCCGAGGTCAACTGGCGGCGGTCGCCGACGACGACGGCCGTCTCGTCGGGCTCTTGGAAGTCGATGCGCACGTGGTGCTGTTCGGCCGCGGTGCGGATGCGCTCGATGGCGTCGGCCACGAGCAGCGACACCGACACCGGCTCGCGCGTGGGCGATCCCTCACCTTCGATGCGGCTGAGGTCGAGCAGGTCCTCGATGATCCGGTTCACCCGGAAGGCCTCGGCGTTGATGCGCTCGGCCAGCCGCTGGGCGACGCCGGGGTCGCGCTCGAACTGGAGCGTCTCGGCGAGCAGCCCGAGGGCGCCCATGGGGGTCTTGAGCTCGTGGCTCACGTTGGCGATGAAGTCCCGGCGCACCTCCTCGAGTCGACGGCGCTCCGAGACGTCCTCGATCACGGCGAGCACCCCGAGGCTGCGCCGGCCGTCGTCGATCACGCTGGCGCGCGCGTGGAGCGTGCGCCGCGGGGGGCCGAAGATGTCGACGGTCCGCTCGGCCGCGCCGCGGGTCCAGCCCTCGGCCAGGACCTCGGTGACGGCCTGGGCCGCGATCGCCTCGCCGTAGCGGCTGGCCATGAGGCCCTCGGCCACGTGGTTGCGAAAGACCACCGCGCCGGCCTCGTCGCACAGGACGAGGCCGAGCGGGAGGGTGTCGAGCGAGCGGCGCAGCCGGAGGGTCTCGGTGCTCGACTCGCTCACCGCGTGGTGGGCCTCGCCCGTCACCTCCTCGAGGAAGGCGAGGGCCGTCTCGACCCGGCCGTCGTCGGGTCGGGCCTCGACGGCCAGGCGCGAGGCCAGCGCGTTGAGCCGCTGGGCGATGGCCCGGTGCCCGCGCAGACGCACGACGAGGGCCCCGAGGAGGAGTCCGACGACGAGCACGCCCGCGGCCACGAGGTACAGCTCGACGGTCGACCAGTGGTCGACCAGGGTCTTCAGCGAGGCGAGGAGCACGGGTCCAGTCTCGCAGACCGCGGCGCGGGGTCGGCCGACCGTTGGGGCGCCCGAAAAGAAAAGAGGTCTCGTGCTCATCGCCGACGTCCATCTCTCGCCCTCGACCAGCGACCTGCCCGGCAGCGCGGCTCTGCAACAGCTGGCCAACGGCCTCGCGTCGTGGGCGCTGATCGCGGCCCTGGTGGCTCTCCTGCTGGGGGCCGCCCTGTGGGCCATCGGCAGTCACACCCAGAACATGCACCAGTCGGCCCAGGGGCGACGCGCGGTGGTCGCCTCCCTCGTGGCGGCCGTCCTCATCGGGGCCGCCCCGGCGCTCGTGAACTTCTTCTTCCACGCCGGTCTGCGGGTCCACTGATGGGCGCGGCGACCTGTCTCTTGAACCCGGCCGCGTGCGCCGGGGGCGTGCTCAAGGGCGGTGCGTCGTCGCTCTTCACGCTCTTCGTCGCGTGGGTCGTCGGCGGCGTCCAGTGGATCGTCCACGGTCTGGCCGCCGTGCTGGACTCGACCGGGAGCCCCGCCCAGGTGCTCGCGGCCTCGCGGGGCGAGTTCGCGGCCCTGACGCCCCTCGCCCCCGTTCTGTTGGTCGTCGGCTTGGTGGTGGCGACGCTCCAGGCGCTGCGCCACGGCGACAGCGGCGCGCTGTGGCGCACCTACCTCGGGGTCGCCCCGGCCTGCGTCGCCGGGGTGGTGCTGGCCCGACCGGTGGGCGGGCTCGTGCTGACGGCCGTCGACCAGGCGTCGACCGCCTCGGCCGCGCACGTGGCCACCCACGTCGCGGCCCTCGCGCGATTCCTCGCGGTGGTGCCCCTCGGCGTGCCCGGCGCGGCGCTGGGATTGATCGCGTCGCTGCTCGCCGTCGGCTCGATGCTCGTGTGGTGCGAGCTCGTCGTGCGCACCCTGGCGCTCGCCCTCCTGCTCGCCGTGGTGCCCGTGGTCGTCCCGCTGTGCGCCCTGCCCTCGTTGCGTCGGCTGGGGTGGCGCCTCGCCGAGACCTTCGCGGTAGTCGCGGCGAGCAAGCTCGTCATCGTCGTCACCCTCGCGCTGGGCACCACCGAGCTCACGACGCCCTCGATGGCCACGGTCGTCGCCGGGGCGGTCACCCTCCTGCTCGCGACGGTGTCGCCGTTCGTCTTGTTGCGTCTCGTGCCGGTGATGGAGTCGACGGCCCTCGCGGGGCTCGAGGGGCTGCGGGCCCGCGCCGCCCGGGCGGCCGGGGTGGGCGGCCCGGGTCGGCTAGCCGGCCTCGTCCCCGCCCCCGAGGTCGAGGACCCGGGCCCACCCACGCGTCGCGCGGATCTCGGGATCCCTATGTGGGAGGGCGTGGGCGAGATCACCCTGCCCGAGTGGGACCCCGACGCACCGCGACCGGCGCCGCCCGTGGTGGGCGAGCGCCCGGTGCGTCGGGGTCACGTCGCGGTCCTGCGCGACCGGCTCGGCCCGGTCGTCGGGTGGCACTGGGATGACTGAGGTCCGCCTCGGCGAGGCCGACGCGCGCGCGCGCCTCATCGGCCTCGCGCCCCACCAGGTGATCGCGCCGCTCGCGGGGGTGGCGCTGCTCGCCGCGTCGCTGCTCGGCGGGTCCGAGCGGACCCTCAGCGCAATCGCTGGACTCGCTCTCGTCGTCGCGGCGATCCCGATCGCCGGCGGGCTCAGCGTGGCCGAGGTGGCGGGCGTCGCGCTGGGCTACCTCGGGCGCTCTCACTCCCACGTGGTGGGCGGGCTCGCCCTCGACGGTGAGGATCTCATCTGGAGCGACCGCGCGCCGGGGTGGGCGCTGGCCGGCTGCGAGCTCGGACATCGCGGCCGCCTCGACCTCACCGGCGCCGACGTCGAGGCGGCCCGCGCGCTCGCGGGGGCGATCGACGCCGCGAGCGCCGGGGGCGACCGCGTCGTCACCGTGCACGTGACCCCCGCGCCGTCGCGCCGCACCCTGCTCGCGACCCCGCCCGGCGCGGGTCCCCCGCAAGGGTGGGCCTGTGCGCCGGGGGCCCTCGTGGCCTCGCTCGGCCTCGGCGAGGGCCGCGACGCCCTCTACTACGAGCGCCCCACGCACCTGCGCGGGACGAACGGGGTGACCCGGGTCTACCGGGTGCGCGACTTCAGCGCCGTCGCGCCCTGGGCGGCCCTGCTGGAGCGGGCCCTGCGCACCGACACCCCCCACGCCCTGAGCGTGCGCTACGAGGTGGTCGGCGCGCGCCGGGCGACGCGACTGGCCTCGCGCGCCGCGCACCGCGTCGACGCCGACGACGCCGTGGGCCGCGCCCTGGGCTTTCGCCGCAGCGCGCGCGCCGCCCGGTCGATGGCCCGCCTCGCCCAGCGCGAGGTCGAGGTGGCGCGCGGGCGCAGCCTGGTGCGCGTGGCCGTCTACCTGGTCGTGAGCGCCCGCGACCTCGACGAGCTCCACCGGCGCTCGGTGGCGCTGTGGCGCCACGCCCACGAGTCGGGGCTGCGTCTCGACGCCGGCGTCGGGCGCCAGGCGACGTGGCACCGCGCGGCCCTGCCGGGCGCCCCGGTGCGGGGTCGGGGCCTGGGGCGCTCGACGACCCATTGGGCGACGACCGGCGACCTCGTCGACCTGCGCGTGCCGGCCCACGACGCCGGCCCGGGACTCGACGGCGACGCCGTCGGGCGGGCGGTCTTCGGTGGCCCCGTCGCGCTCGACCCCGTCGACGCCTACCGGGCCGGGCTCGTGACCAACCCCAACGTCGTCGTCGCCGGCGCGATCGGCGCGGGCAAGAGCACGATCGTGAAGATGACGATCGTGCGGGCGCTGCGCCGGGGCCGACGGGTCGTCGTGGTCGATCCCAAGGGCGAGTACGGGGACCTCGCCCGCGCCCACGGCGTCGAGCCCGTCGCGCTCGGCGTGGACGGCTGGTGCGACCCCGTCGGCGCCGAGGACGGCCGCGACCTCGTGCGGGCCCTGCTGGCGTCGGCCCAGGGGGCGGCCCTGCGCGACGACCAGCACTACGCCCTCGACCGGCTGTGGGCGAGGGTCGCGGAGACGCGCCCGCGCCGGGTGCTGCGGGCTCTCTTCGAGGCCGTCGCCGCGGATCTCGACGGCGACGCGCCCACGGCGCGGCGCTCCCTCGCGCTCGCCCTGCACCGCCTGGTCGAGGGCGACCTCGCCGGCCTCTTCGACGGCGAAGGGCCGCCGCTCGCCCTGGACGGACCCCTGGTCGTGGTGGACCTGTCGGCGCAGTGGTCATCGGTGTCGCTCCCACTGGCCGCGCTGAGCGTGGTGGCGGCGGCCCAGCGCATCGTCGCCGATGCGACCACCACCGGCTACCTCGTGCTCGACGAGGCCTGGGCCCTGCTCGGCGAGCCGGCCGCGCTGGCGTGGCTGCGGGGCTCGTGGAAGCTCGCCCGGGCCCGGGGCCTCGCCCACCTGCTCGTCGTGCACCGCTTCGGCGACGTGCGCGCGAGTGGCGACGTCGGCACGGCCCAGCTCGAGCGGGCCCGAGGACTGCTGCGCGAGTGCGAGACGGCCTGGCTCTTTCGCCAGCCGCCCGACGAGGCGGCCGAGATGCGCGAGGCCCTGGGCCTCAGCGCGCTCGAAGAGCGCTACCTGACCTCCCTGGCCCGCGGGACGGCCCTCGTGCGCTACGGGCCGTTCCGCTCGATCGTGCGGGTGACCCCCGACGAGCGCGACCGCGCCCTCATCGCCACCGACGCCGCCATGGCGGCGGGCGCGTGAACGACCGGCCCTACCTCGGCCGGCGGGTCGTCGCCGGGGTGGGCCTCGGCCCGCCGGTGCGCCTGGGCGCGCGCAGCGCGCTGCTCGTGGTGGGGCCGACCCAGTCGGGCAAGACCTCCTCGCTCGTCGTGCCGGCGCTGCTGCGCTGGGGCGGGCCGGCGGTGGTGGCGAGCGTGAAGGGCGACGTCGTGGCGGCCACGCGGCCGTGGCGCGAGCGCCTCGGCGAGGTCCAGACCCTCGAGCCGGGCCGTGACGGGGGACTGACCTGGGACCCGCTCGAGGGCGTCGACGACCTGCGCGGTGCGCTGCGCGCCGCGCGCGACCTCACCCTCGGACCGGCGCGGGCGGACGCCGAGTTCTGGAACGCGCTCGCGGCCAAGCTCGTGGCCGGCGTGATGACTTTGGCCCTGGAGCGGGGCGAGACGGTCTTCGAGGTGGCCGCCGCGCTCGCGGGCGACCTCGAGGGCTACGTGCGCGCGGCCCGACCCGGGCCGGCGCGCACGCTGGTCGCCGACCTGCTCGGCCACGACGGGCGCACCGTCGACGGCGTCGTCACCACGGCCGAGGCGATGCTCGCGCCCTGGCAGTTCCCCCAGCCGCTGGCCCGGGTGGGCCCGACGCTCGAGGGGCCCCACACCCTCTATCTCTGCGCGCCGCGAGCCGACCAGCGCCACTACGAGCCGCTCTTTCGCGGGGCGCTGCGTCGCGTGCTCGAGCTCCAACAGCGCCGCAGCGAGCGCGGCGAGGCCCACGCGCTGCTGGTGGTGCTCGATGAGGCGGCCCACGTGGCCTCCCTCGACGAGCTCGACCAGCTCGCCGCGACGGTGTCGGGGCTCGAGGTCACCCTCGTCACCGTGGTGCAGGACTTCGCCCAGCTGCGCGCGCGCTTCGGGGAGCGCGCCTCGACCATCGTGAACAACCACGCGACGCGCGTCGTGCTCACGGGGCTCGCCGACCCCTCGGCGGTGCGCTACCTGCCCGAGCTCGCGGGGCGCGAGCGGCCGCATCCGCCGGGTCGCGAGGGACGTCCCCCCGCGCGCGCGGCGGGCGACCTGCGCACCCGCCGGCCGGGCCGGGCCGTGGTCGTCGCGGGCCACCGACCCGCGCACGAGGTGGCCCTGGTGCCGTGGTGGCGTCAGCGCGCGCTGCGGCTCCGGGGCGCGGCGCGCCGGTAACTACCATCGTCGGGTGGCCTACGAGAGCCTCTTGATCGCCGACCAGATCCTGGCCGTCGACATCGGGGCGACCAACATCAAGTTCTCCCACGTCAACGAGGACGGTGCGCTGCTGCGCACCCCGCGGCGTCGGCCCACGCCCTACCCGTGCACGCCCGAGCGGCTGGTCGAGTTCGTCGAGGAGCGCATCGCCCGCAGCGGCTGTCGTCGGGTGGGGGTGGGATTCCCGGGGGAGTTCCGCGACGGACGCGTCGTGCGCCCCGGGAACCTGTCGCGTCCCGGCGGGGTCACGACCGAGGTCGACCCCGACCTCGAGGCGCGCTGGTCGGGCTTCGCGCTCCAAGACGCCCTGCGCGAGCGATCGGGCCGCGACGTGCGCGTGGTGAACGACGCGACCCTGGCCGCGCTCGGCTGCGTGGGCCCCAAGGGCGTGGAGCTCGTCGTGACCCTGGGCACCGGCTGCGGGCTGGCCCTCGCCCGCGACGGGGCACTCCAGGCGGTGCGCGACGTGGGGGCCGAGGTCTTTTGTGACGGGCGCACCTACGACCAGACCCTGGGCGAGCGGGGCCGCGCCCACGACGAGACGGCGTGGCTCGCGGCCCTCGTCGCGGCCGCCGACGGCTTCGCCGCCGAGTTCGCCGCGACGACGGTCCACGTCGCGGGCGGCAACGCGCGCCGGGTCACCCCGGCCCTCTTCGAGGGCCACCCCTACCGGGTCGTGATCAACGGCAACGACGCGCCGCTGCGCGGCGCGGCGCGGCTATTCGCCTGAGCCCAGGGCGATCGCCCCGGCCGCGAGCACCCCGGCCTGGACCCGACACGTCGCGTCCTCGAGGGCGAAGTCGGGGCTGTGGTGCATGCCCGACGTGCCGTCGGCGAGCGCGCCACCCACGAGCAGGTAGCAGCCGGGCACCCGGGCGAGCAGCTCGGCGACGTCGTCGCTCGGGGTGACCGGCGGGGCCTCGAGGACGCCCTCGGGCCCGAGCAGGCGCTCTGCGGCCGCGCGCACCACGTCCGTCACGCGCCGGTCGTTCGCCACCGGGGGCGTCGAGTCGGTCACCTCGAGCACGGCGCGGACCCCGAACTCCTCGGCGAGCGCGGCGACGAGCTCGCCGAGTCGTCGACGGCCCTCGTCGAACTGGTCCTCGGTGAAGGTGCGCAGCGTCCCGGCCAGGTGCGCGCCGGTCGGCACGACGTTCTCCTTCGTGCCCGCGGCCAGCACCCCGGCCGAGCAGGCGCAGTCCGTCCCCTGGTAGCTCAGTCCCGCGACGGCCTCGCCCAGGCGCGGGGCGAGGGCGCTCGCCGCCAGCACCACGTTGCCCCTCGTCGCGGCCATCGCGCCGTGCCCTCCGGCCCCCTCGAGTCGGATCCGCCAGAGCGTGCCGCGGCTCATGAGGATCCCCGGCCGGGTCGCGACGACCCCGAGGGGGAGGATCGAGGCGGCGTGGGCCCCGAGCAGGGCGTCGGCCGGGTGATGCTCGAGCAGGCCGCCGGCGATCATGGCGCGCGCCCCGCCGATCGTCTCCTCGGCCGGCTGGAAGACGAGGGTGTAGGAGCCGGCGAGGTGTTCACGGGCGCGCGCCAGCACCTCGGCCACCCCCAAGAGGGCGGCCGTGTGCACGTCGTGGCCGCAGGCGTGCATCACGCCGTTGACGACCGAGCGCCAGGGGAGCTCCCGGGTCTCGTCGACCGGCAGCGCGTCGATGTCCGCGCGCACCATCACCCGCGCGCCCGGTCCCGCGCCCTCGAGGGTGGCGACGGCCCCGGTCGCGGTGGGTGAGGGGTGCAGTGTCCAGCCGAGCTCGGCGAGGCGCGCGGTGACGACCCCGGTCGTGCGGTGCTCGGCGAAGGCCAGCTCGGGGTGGGCGTGCAGGTCGTGGCGGATCTCGACCATGGCGGGCTCGGCCCCGTCGAGGAGCCCCTCGAGGTCGAGTGTGGTCACCCCCGCATGGTAGGAGGGGCCGCTTGAGCCGCTTGGATCAGGTAAAACAATTCACAGGCGACGCCCAACGCCCTCTAAGCCCCCTGTCAGGTTCGCTCCGTAGCGTGGTTCCCTCGAAACACCCGGCGCCCGAGGCGACCCCGGTCCCTCGGCGCGCGGGGCGAGGAAGGAGGATCCCCATGATCAGCGGTGTCATCTCCAGCATCATCATCTTCGCGGTCGGGGCCATCTTGGACTTCGCCGTCACGGCCAGCCCCTACCAGCACGGATTCGACGTGCGCACGGTCGGGGTGATCCTCATGGTGGTCGGCGCGGTCGGGTTCGTCGTGTCGTTCGCGATCGCCACGATGAACCGCACGGGCTTCCGTCACCGCGAGACCGTGATCGAGGACGGTCAGGGCAACGTCGTGCGACGCGACGACCGCATCCACTAGCGCCGAGGAGGTCACGATGCCCGTACTCATCATCTTCTTGTTGGCTCTCCTGCTCGGGGGCCTGGGGTTCGCGATCCACGTGCTGTGGTGGGTCGCGCTCTTCGTCCTGCTCTTCTGGCTCGTCGGCTTCGCCGTGGGCCGCGGCGAGCGGGTCGGTCGACGGGGCCGCTGGTACCGATGGTGACCCCGCCCACGCGTCCGTCGCGCGAGCGACGGACGCGCGGGCGGGCTCGCGTCAGCGCCCGGCCCGGGCGCGCACGAGCCTCGACCCCCACGCGAGGCGTGTGGTCGCGACACGCTGCGCGGGTCGCCCGCGGCGTCGTCGCGGGCCCCGACCGCAGACGGCTAGCATGTGAGGCCTGTCGTACGCGGCTGTAGCTCAGCGGATTAGAGCATCGGTCTACGGAACCGAGGGTCGGGGGTTCGAATCCCTCCAGCCGCACCAGGATGGTTCTATGCGGAGTGTTCGTTCTGTCGCCGGCGTGGCCCTCGCGTTGGCCGTGCTCTCGGTCACGGCCGCCGGCGCCGCGTCCTCGCCGTACCCGGCGACGCTAACGATGCGGCGCGGACTCACGTTCTCGAGCACCGGCCACGCGCTGCCGTGGGGCACCCGGCTCACCGCGACGCAGGCCCGTTGGGTCACCGTCAGGTCATCGGGACCCAGGTACCGCTGGGGCGTATGGCAACAAGGCGGAGTGGGCGGTCAGTTCCCGGTTCGTAGCACCGACGGTGGGGTCCACTGGGTGGCCGCGGGGCCCCAGCTCGCCTCCGACTGGGCGGGCGGGTCGCTCTACTACGTCACCAGGGTCATCGGGGAGGGTCCCTCCGCCGTCGTCATGGTCAGCAACTCTGTCATCGACCTGACCACCGACGGCGGACGCCAGTGGTACCAGTACCTTCACGCCGCCGACAACTGGTCGATCACCGCCCACGCCGTCAAGGGCGCCGTGGGCCTTCGTATCGGTCCCGCCAGCTACGCCACGTTGCCCAGGGCCAGCTACGCCCTCTACGTTCTCGACGTCGCTCACCATCGGTGGCGCCGGGTGGAGGAGTCGCTGGGCTGAGGCCCTGCTCGTCGCCTCGTGGGCACGTCGACCGAGCGAGCCCCAACAGGGTTCCGTCGCGCGCGTGCGATCTCTCGACGGAGCGCCTGACGGGGCGAGTCGCCTCGCGCGAGGTCGGTCCCGTGTGGAGGGTGAAGCGCACCCTCCACGGGGAATCCCCGTCGAGCTCTCGGGGGGCGGCGGCCACGCCGGGGGCCCGGACGATCCGCGTGACGGATGCCCCGCGACGGCTCTAGCGTGGGGGGCGAGAGCGAGGTGACGTGAGCGAGTACCGCACCGTGCTGGTCGAGCGCGAGGGGCCGACCACGACGATCTGGCTGAACCTGCCCGAGCGGCTCAACGTCCTCACCCGCGAGATGATCGACGAGCTCACCGACGCGTTCGGGGCCGTCGCCGCGAGCGACGCGACGGGCGTCGTGCTCGGGGCGAAGGGACGGCTCTTTTGCGCCGGGCACGACTTCGGGGAGATGGCCGGTCGCGACGCCGCCGAGGTCCGGGGCCTCTTTGGGGCGTGTGAGCGCCTCATGCGCGCGATCCGCGAGGCGCCCCAGCCGGTGGTGGCGCGGGTCCACGCGCTCGCGACGGGCGCGGGGTGCCAGCTCGTGGCGACGGCCGACCTGGTCGTCGCGAGTGAGGGCGCGACCTTCGCGACGCCGGGCGGGCACGGGGGACTGTTTTGCACGACGCCGCTCGTCGCGGTGGGCCGGGTCGTCGGGCGCCGGCGCGCCCTCGAGATGGGCATGAGTGGCGACCCCATCGACGCGGCCACGGCGCTCGCGTGGGGACTCGTGAATCGCGTGGTGCCCGACGACGAGCTCGACGAGGCGACCGCCGCGCTGGTGGCCCGGGTGACCCGCGGGGGCGTCGAGTCCAAGGCCATCGGCAAGCGGGCCTTCTACCAGCAGATGGACCTCGGGGTGGAGGACGCCTACCGGCTGGCGACGGCCGTCATGGCCGAGGCCGCCCTCGGGGCCGAGGCCCAAGAGGGCATCGCGGCGTTCTTGGAGAAGCGACCGCCGGACTGGTCGGCCGCGCGGCGCTAGGAGACTGATGAATTAGTCGCTTTGGGATTACTCACCCAAAGCGACGAAGTAGACCAACGCGCTGTAGCGCTCTAAGACGGCTTCCAATCGTCCTCGAGATCAAATCAGTCCAACAAAAAACGCGCGCCCACTTCTCGATCTGGTTTGTTCAACAGTCTCCTAGTGCGTCGCCGCCGGCGGGCGTAGCCCGTCGAGGACCATCCCCACGAGTCGGTCGCACTGCTCGCGGGTGAGTGAGGCGCTCGTGCACATCGGTCCGAGCAGGCCGAAGATCTCGTCGCCGTTGACGTCGCGGCGCACGACGCCCGCGCCCTGGCCGCGCTCGACGACCAGGCGGATCGCCGCCTCGAGACGCTCGCGGGCGTCGCACTTGAGCCCGGGGTTCTTCTCGAAGGCCTCGCGCAGCTCGGTGAGGAACCGGCGCTTGCCGAAGGCGTAGGCGACGAAGGCGTGCAAGAAGCTGTCGACGGCCTCCCAGGGGGTCATCGTGGCGACGTCGCGCTCGGCCACCGCGACCACCTGGTCGACGTCGTCGCGGTAGACGGCCTCGACGACGTCGATGCGCTTGGGGAAGTGGCGGTACAAGGTGCCGATGCCCACCCCGGCGCGCTTGGCGATCGCCTCCATCGAGGTGTCGCCCTCCTCGTCGAAGATCTCACGGGCGGCCCGGAGCAGGAGGTCGTGGTTGCGCCGGGCGTCGGCCCGCTGGGCCCGGCCCGGGCTCTCGACCCGCTCGTCCTGGATGGTCACGGCCACGCCTCCTGCGCACCCGACGGGAGCGCTTCAAGTGGAGGGACCCTCCGTATACTAGACGGAGGAACCTTCCGGTTCCATGGTACCCCCCGAAAGGTCGATCATGTCAACCGTCGTCACCTCGCCGGCGACTCCGGCCCGCGGCGCGCTCGGGCGCGTCCTGGCGCGTCCCTCGGTGTATCTCCTGATCATCTTGGCCGCCCAGCTGATGGTGGTGCTCGACGGGACGATCGTCAACGTGGCCCTGCCCCACATCCAGCGCAGCCTCCACTTCTCCGGGACCGGCCTGTCGTGGGTCCTCAACATCTACGTCCTGGCCTTCGGCGGGCTGCTGCTGCTCGGGGCCCGGGCCGGCGACCTCTGGGGCCGTCGCCGGGTCTTCCTGGTGGGGCTGGCCCTGTTCACGCTGAGCTCGATGCTCGGCGGGCTCGCCACCAGCTCGACCACGCTGCTCCTCGCCCGGGCCCTCCAGGGGGTGGGCGCGGCCCTGGCCGCGCCGTCGGCGCTCTCGCTGCTGACGGCGGCCTTCGCCCCCGGGGCGGCCCGGGTGCGGGCCCTGGCGATGTACACCGCGGTGTCGGCCGCCGGGGGGGCCGTCGGCCTGGTCGCCGGGGGACTTCTGACCGAGCTCGTCTCGTGGCGGTGGGTGATGTTCGTCAACGTGCCCATCGGCCTCGTGGTCGGGGTGCTCGCGCGCGCCGTGGTCACCGAGACCCCCGTGCGAAGCGGACGCCTCGACGTCGCGGGTGCCCTCACCTCCACTGCCGGCATGACCGGACTCGTGCTCGGGCTCGTGGAGGCCGGGTCGTCGGGCTGGGCGAGCGCCGCGACGCTCGTCCCGCTGGTCGCGGGCGCCGCCCTGCTCGTCGCCTTCGTGCGGGTCGAGGGTCGCGCGGCCGAGCCGATCGTGCCGCTGCGCCTGCTGCGAGGGGTGACCCGCTCGAGCGCCAACGCGGCCCGCGGGCTGATCTACGCCTCGATGTTCGGCGTCTTCTTCTTCCTCACCCAGTTCCTCCAGGAGGTCCAGGGCTACTCGCCCCTGCGCGCCGGGCTCGCCTTCTTGCCGATGCCCGCCTCGATCTTCCTCGCCTCCCAGCTCACGAGTCGGGTGCTGGTGCGCCGCTACGCCCCGCGCACGATCGTGATGGTGGGTACGGCGCTGGTGGGCGTGGGTCTCGTGGTGGCCTCGCGAATCGCCCCGACCTGGGGCTACCTCGACGTGGCCGCGGTGCTCGTCCTCATCGGCACGGGCTCGGGACTCTCGTTCGTGACCCTCACCTCGCTCTCGCTCGAGGGAGTCGACCCGGCCGACGCCGGCGCGGCCTCGGGGCTGGTGAACGTCTCCCAGCAGCTCGGCGCGGCCCTCGGGCTCGCGGTCTTAGTCAACGTCTTCGCCACGGCCACCGGCCGCGCCCACTTCGGCGGCCGGGCCGACCCGGCCGCGGCGACCCGTCGGCTGGACACCCTGGTGCACGGCCTGCACGTCGCCTACGGCGTGGGCTCGCTCTTCGCCCTGGCGGCGGTGGCCCTCGTCGCGGTGACGGGCCGGAGCCGGCGCGACGACGCCGACTTCGACCTCTCCTTCGAGGACGAGGCGCTGGCCGAGCTGGCCGGCTAGCCCCAGACCTCGGCGGCGGTCTCGACGACCAGTCGCAGCTTGGCCACCTCGTCGTCGAGGGTGATCGAGTTGCCCTCGACGGTCGAGGAGAATCCGCACTGGGGCGAGAGGCAGAGCTGGTCGAGGTCGACGAAGCGCGCCGCCTCGTCGATCCGCCGTTTGAGGTCGTCCTTGGACTCGAGCTGGCCCCGCTTGGTCGTGACCAACCCGAGGACGACGGCCTTGCCCCGGGGCACGTAGCGCAGGGGCTCGAAGCCGCCGGAGCGCTCGTCGTCGTACTCGAGGAAGAAGCCGTCCACCTCGAGCTCGCCGAAGAGGGCCTCGGCCACGAAGTCGTAGCCGCCCTCGGCGGCCCAGTAGGACTGGAAGTTGCCCCGGCAGGAGTGGGTGGTGACGAACATGCCCTCGGGGCGGTCCTTCAAGGCGGCGTTGATCTGGCGGATGTAGCGCAGGTGCTGGTGCTCGGCGTCGTCGCCGCGCCCGGCGATCATGGCGCGCTGGGCCGGGTCGTTGAGGTAGGCGAGCGAGGTGTCGTCGAGCTGGAGGTACGTGCAGCCCAGCGCGCCCAGGCGGCGGACCTCTTCGGCGTAGGCGGCCGACAGGTCGTCCCAGAACGCCTCGACGTCGGGGTAGACCGCCGGGTCGATGGCCGCCGCGCCCCCGCGATAGTGGACCATGCTGGGTGAGGGGATCGTGAGCTTGGGGGTCGCCGTCGTGACGGCCGAGCGCAAGAAGCTGAACGCGTCGGCGAAGATCGTGTGGTCGAGACCGATGGGGCCGTCGACCGCCAAGGCGGCGGAGGTGAAGGTCGTCTCACCCTGGGCGTTCTTGAAGGGGACCTGGATCGTCTCGTCGGTGGTGCGTACGCCCGAGAGCTGGTAGATGAAGTCCATGTGCCAGCTGGTGCGGCGGAACTCGCCGTCGGTCGCCGCCCGCAGGCCGAGCCCCTCCTGGAGGGCCACCGCGTCACGGATCGCGGCGTCCTCGGCGGCGCGCAGGCCCTCATTGTCGAGCCGACCCGCGGCGTGGGCGGCGCGCGCGTCGAGCAGGGCGCGCGGTCGCAGCAGGCTACCGACGTGGTCGGCGCGGAACGGGGGCGTGGAGCGTGTCGTCATGGGCCGACGATACCCAAAGGGCGCGCGAGCCGAGGGCTAGTCGTCGAACTTGGTGCCGCAGCCCGAGCAGAACGTCTGGCCCGGCAGTCGCAGCTTGCCGCAGACCGGGCAGTAGCCCGCGCCCCCCTGCAGGGCGGCCTCGGTGACCCCGGCCGCGCCGCGCCCCTCGACGTACTTGTTGTCGTGGGTCTTGGTCGGGTAGGCGAGCAGCACCAGCGCCCAGGGCCAGATGAGGATGGTGAAGGCCCACCAGCCCGAGCGGCCGGCGTCGTGGTGGCGGCGCACCATCACCGCGAGGCCCGGGACGAGCACCGCGAGCGAGTAGAGGGTCGAGAGCAGCGGCGAGTGGGCCGCGCTCAGCACCAGGGAGACGACGAGGTTGAAGAGGAAGAACCACCAGTACTCCGAGCGCGCCGCGGCACCACGGAAGTCGGCGTACTTGGTGAAACACGTGCGCACGGCCTGGGCTGGTCCCACGAGTCCTCCTCGGGCGACACCCTAGCCAAGGCCCGCGGGCCCGTCGGGGACTCGGGAGCGGCCCGGGGGTGGGGAGTAGAGTCGAGGGGCGCCGCCGCCCGTTCGCGGGGGGCCACGTCGGGCGACGAGACTGCTAGGAGAGTCATGAAGGTTCTGGTCCTCGGGGGAGACGGATTCTGCGGGTGGCCGACCTCCCTGCACCTGTCGGACGTCGGTCACGACGTGACCATCGTCGACAACCTCAGTCGGCGCAAGATCGACGTCGAGCTCGAGGTCGAGTCGCTCACCCCCATCCGTCCGATCGGCGAGCGCCTGGCGGTGTGGCGGGCGCTCACGGGCAAGGAGATCGGTTTCGTCAACCTGGACCTGGCGGAGGAGTACGACCGGCTCGAGGCGCTCATCCGCGAGCTCGCGCCCGACGCCGTCGTCCACTTCGGCGAGCAGCGGGCCGCGCCCTACTCGATGCGCTCGGTCGCGGCCAAGCGCTACACCGTCGACAACAACGTGCGCGCGACCCACAACGTGCTCGTCGCGGTGGTCGCCTCGGGCCTCGACGTGGCCCTCGTCCACCTGGGCACGATGGGCGTCTACGGCTACGGCTGGTCGGGCTCGGCCCCGATCCCCGAGGGGTACCTCACCGTGAAGGTCCCCACCCCCGACGGCGAGATCGACCGCGAGATCCTCCACCCGGCCAACCCCGGCTCGGTGTACCACATGACCAAGACGCTCGACCAGCTGCTCTTCGCCTTCTACGCGAAGAACGACGGGCTGCGCGTGACCGACCTCCACCAGGGGATCGTCTGGGGGACCCAGACGCCCCAGACGGCACTGGACGAGCGGCTCATCAACCGCTTCGACTACGACGGCGACTACGGCACCGTCCTCAACCGCTTCCTCATGCAGGCGGCCATCGGCCACCCGCTGACCGTGCACGGCACCGGGGGCCAGACGCGAGCCTTCATCCACATCCGCGACACCGTGCGCTGTGTCGAGATCGCCCTGGCGAACCCACCGGCCAGCGGGGAGAAGGTCAAGGTCTTCAACCAGGTCACCGAGACGCACCGGGTGCGCGACCTCGCCGAGCTCGTCTCGAAGCTCACCGGGGTCGACGTCGCCTACCTGCCCAACCCCCGGGTCGAGGCCGACGAGAACGAGCTCAACGTCGAGCGCGAGCAGTTCGTCGCTTTGGGGCTCGACCCGACCTTCCTCTCCGAGGGGCTGCTCGAAGAGGTCCGCGACGTCGCCTCGCGCTACAAGGACCGCGCCGACACGAGCAAGATCGTGGCGCGCTCGGTGTGGCGCCGCGGCATGGAGGTCGCGCCCGACCTCGTGACGCGCTAGGCCATCGCCCGACGGGCGCGCGGCCCGTGTGAGGATGGGGGCGATGCCCCACTCCTCGATCTACGAGTACGTCCGGCACCCGCGCGCGGCCGAGCTGCGCGAGGGACGGCCGGTGACGACCACCGACCTGCGCCAGCCCCGCTCGGACGGCTGGATCGCCCGGGTGAACTCGAAGGTCGGCCTGCGGGTGACCCTGGTCGTGGGCACCATGTGGTGCGCCTACCTCTTCAGCGTGATCGCCCTGGTGGCCCTGCCCTCGGCCCTGCACCAGGGCCTCTTCTACGTGGTGGTCTGGGTGAGCTCGAGCTTCTTGCAGCTCGTGCTCTTGCCGATCATCATCGTGGGCCAGAACATCCAGGCCGCCGCCGCCGACCGGCGCGCCGAGGAGACCTACAAAGACGCCGAGGCCGTGCTCAAAGAGGCCGAGGAGATCCAAAAGCACCTGCTCGCCCAGGACGAGGTGATCGCCTCGATCCTCACCCGGCTCGAGCGGGCGACCCCGCCCACGGCTTAGGGGCTACTCGCCCCGGGCGCGCGCCAGTTCGCCGACCTGCTCGGTGAAGGCGCGCCACGCCGGCTCGAGCCCGGCGACCAGGGCGCCGCGCAGGGGCTCGGCGACGGCGTGCAGCTCGGTCTCGCTCGGGGCCGACCCCAACGTCGAGAGGTAGCCCACCGCCGAGATCAGGAACGTGCCGGTGCGCAGCCGCTGGCGCAGCGCGACGCGCTCCTCATCCGACAGTCCCGTCAGGTACGTAGCGACGGTCTCGAGCTCGCTCAGCCGATCGAGGATGGCGGCGCGGATGCGCTCGTTGTGGGCGCCGGCGAGGGTCATCTCGAGGTTGAACAGGGCGCGCACCTGGTTGGTCGGCGCGGTCGCGTCGAGGAGAATCTCGGTGAGCCACCCCTCGCGGGTCACCTCGAGGCGGCGCGCGCCCGAGAAGAGGCGCACGCGCACGACCGTGCGCAGGGCCTCGATCGCGAGGTCCTCCTTGGAGGCGAAGAGCTTGTAGATGGCCCCGGGCGAGCAGTTGGCGCGCCGGGCGATGCGTGAGATCGTGGCCCGGGTGTAGCCGCTGCGCCCCACGACGCCGAAGGTGGCGACCGAGAGCTGGGTGCGCAGGTCGTCGCTCGGCGGGGGGCTGAAGGGCGCCGGCGGGGCGAGGGGCGGGACCGGCCCGACCGCGGCGGGGGGCACCGCGAGGCCCGCCACGAGGATCTCGAAGAGCGCCGTCTCGAAGGCGTCGTCGACGCCGAAGCGGTGCGTCGCGGCCAGCACCACCAAACAGAGGGTGAACAGCACCGCGACGCGCAGCCCCACCGCCGGGTCGAGGTCGGGGCGGGCCCAGCGCCCGATGAGGTACTCGTCGATGAACGGCTCCACCTCCTCGTGCACCGTGGGGAGGCGCCGGGCGGTGAAGAGCACCTGGAAGCACGCGACGTCGGCCGGCTCGACGCGGTCGATCCACCGGCGCAGGTCGGCCGCGCGCTCGGGGCTGGGCTCGCGCACGAGCGCCGCGCACCGGTCGTAGAGGGCAACGGCGCGTGCGAGCAGCGTCGAGTTCCACAGGTCGACGAGCAGCTCGTCGACGTCCTCGTAGCGGGCGTAGGTCGCCCCGTGGGTGAGCCCGGCCCGGTGGCCGACGTCGCGCAGGCTGAGGTGGTCGACCCCCGCGCGCAGCACCTCGGCGATGCCGGCGTCCCTGATGGCGGCGTCGTTGGCGAGGGCGCGCGCGCTGCGCGCCCGCGGGGTTCGGGCCATGGCCCACCCTACGCGAAAGGTTTTCCATAACTCCGAACCGTTTGACCTATATGGGTCGTCAGCGTGCAAGAGTTGTGACGTGCACTCCCTGGTGGCGACGGGCCTGATCCCGCTCGGGCACCTGCCCGGGGTCCACGCCGGCCAGGCCCTGCCGGCCGCGCGGGTGGTCGTGCTGGCGGTGCCCGCGCTCGCGGCCGTCTTCTACTTCGCCGTGGTGCGCCGGCGACGCAACCGGTGATCCCCTACGTCCCCCTCGAGCGCCGACCCTTTCGGCTCCACATGGGCCTGCGCCCGCTCGAGCCCTCCCGCTGGCTCGAGTTCGACGAGGACGCCGGGACGTTGCGGGCATTGCGCGCGCGCCTGATCGATAACGAGCGCGAGCGCGTCGTGGCGCTCGACGAGCGCGGTCGCGCCCCGAGCGCCGAGCTGCTCGAGGTCGTGCTCGAGCACCTCGCGCGCGTCCGCCCCGAGCGGGTGGCCCCGGTCGGCGACGACCACCCCCTGGTGGAGGCGGCGCGACTCATCGACGAGGACCTGTGCGTGCTGGTGCGCGAGGACGCCTGGCGGCTGCGCGCCGCGGTGGTCTGCTTCCCCTCGCGCTGGGACCTGCGCGAGAAGATCGGGGCGACGCTGCGCGAGATCCACGGCCCGGTCCCGGGCTACGAGGCGGCCCTCGGCGACCCGGTCGACGCCTTCTTTGACCGGATCGACGTCGGGCGCGGCTTCTGGCGGCTCAACTGGACGCTGCTCGACACCCCCGAGCTCTTCGTGCCCGAGGGCGCGCGCGCCGCGCCCGGTGGGGACCTCGCGGACTGGTACTTCCGCGTCGAGCGCCAGACCTTCCGGCGCCTGCCCGCCTCGGGCGCGGTGGTCTTCACCATCCGCACCTACGTGGCCCCGGCGGCCCGGCTCGCCGAGCGCGACGGGGACTTCGTGGAGGCGCTCGTCGACCAGATGGCCTCGGCGCCCCCGGCGATCCAGGCCTACAAGGGCTGGGTGGGCGTCGCCGAGCGGCTCGACCCTAGGAGGCGATAGTCGAGTCGGCCGGACCGGTGAGCCGGTCGATCAGGACCGAGAGCCACATCCCCTGGCCGAGGGCGACGATCACCGGCGCGAGGTCGAGCCAGGCGTCGGCGCGCGCCGAGGTGGCGTAGAGCACGAGCAGCACCACCTCCGAGACGACCCGCAGCCCCGAGGGCCGCCCGAGCCGGCGCGCGGCGAGGACCCCCACCACCAGGTAGTTGAGCCCCGGCACCCAGGCGTCGAGCGTCCAGCGCCCCCGCAGCTCGCGCAGCGCCCCCGCGTAGACGACCGTGCCCAGGGCGAGCAGGCCCACGGCGGCCACCCCCGCGGGGCCGGCGAACCACGTCGGCAGGGGCTCCGCGGAGCCGGGCAGGTGGTCGAGGACCCCCACGAGCAGCGCCAGCCCGCCGATCACCCCCACCACCCCCAGGTCGACCACGCGCCGCAGCGCCCGCACGAGCCCGAGGCTCGCGCCCACGCGCCGCGCGGGCAGCGCGTCGCCGTAGGGGCGGGTCACCCCCGTCCACGCGGCGCCGTTCCACACCCGCCACTGGCGCCCCCCCGCGGGGTCGGGGTACCAGCCGGGAGGAGGTCCGACACGCACGTCCCCATTCTCCCACGACGCCGGCGCCGGCGTCGGCGTCGGCTACGGCGCCACCAGGGACGAGGGCACGTCCACGAGCGTGGTGTCGCCGATCGCGGCGCACCGGCGGGTCCCGCAGGCCACCCCGACCAGGTCCCCGGGCACGTAGCGCACTCGGGGCTCGACCGCCGCCCGGCCCGCCACCCGCGTCTCGATGAAGGGCCGTCCCCCGGCCCCGCCCACCACGACGCACGCCCCGCCCGGGGCGCAGGCCATCGCGCGCGCCGGGCCGGGCAGGGGCGACGTGCGCCAGCGCCCGTCGCCCACGCTCAGGCGCACGAGCAGGCTCGCGCTGGGCGTGCGCGCGAGACCCCGGCACTGCGTCGCGACGCAGGTGAGCGAGGTGAGGGCGACCCAGCGCCCCGGGACCGCGAGAGGCGTCCAGGTCGCTCCCGCGTCGGTGGTCGAGGCGGCGAGCACGCCGCGCTCGGCGGTGCGGCCCGCCAGCACACAGCGCGTGGCGCTCGAACAGGCGATCGAAGTGACGACGTCGCCCGCCGCGAGGGGGAGCGGGACCGGGGCCGACCAGGTGGCCCCGCCGTCGACGCTCGTCGACCACCGGGGTCGCCCGCTCGTCGCCCCGGCGTCGGCCAGCGCGCACACGCGGGCGTTGCAGCCGATCGCCTCGACGCCGGCGCCCCCGCTCGGGGCGGCGACGACACTCACCTGGTGGGTCGTCGCGCTATAGCTCCACAGGAGGTCGCCGCCGGGCTGGGACCCGCCGACGAGGCACGACGTGCCCCCACAGCCGATCGCCTCGATCGACGGTGCGCCCACCGGCGGCAGGTACAGGGGGATCCAGGGGCTGTGCGGGGTCGAGAACTCCCCGGTCGCCGCGAGACCGACGGCGGTCGTCGAAGAGCCCACCGCCACGCAGACGTCGTTGCGCGTGCAGCCCACCACCGACAGCGCGATCGAGATCGAGCGGGTCGGCACCCCGGCGACCGAGGGTCGCACCGCCGCGGTCGTGGCGCAGGCGGCGAGGAGGACCCCCGCGAGGGCCACCCCGATCGCCAGGGCGGCCCAGCTGCGGGCGCCCCCGCCCGGTCCCACTAGAGCGCGCGAATGGCCGAGGCGAGGACGTCGAGGCCGTCGGCCAGCTGCGCGTCGGTGATGACGAGCGGTGGCAGGAGGCGGATGACGTTGCCCCAGGTCCCGCAGGACAGCGTCACGACGCCCTCGCGCTGGCAGGCCGCGACGACGGCCTTGGCGGCCGCCGCGTCGGGGGTCGTGGTGCCGGGCCGCACAAACTCCAGGGCCATCATGGCCCCGCGCCCGCGCACGTCGCCGATGGCCGGGCACTCGCGGGCGAGCTCGTCGAAGCGGGCGCGGATGGTGGCGCCCAGGGCCCGCGCGCGGCCCGCGAGGTCGCGCGCGCGCATCGTCTCGATGGTCGCGAGCGCCGCCGCGGCGGCCACCGGGTTGCCCCCGTAGGTGCCGCCGAGGCCGCCCTCGTGGACGGCGTTCATCAGCTCGGCCCGTCCCGTCACCCCGGCCAGGGGCATCCCGCCGGCCAGTCCCTTGGCGGTGGTGACGATGTCGGGCACCACGCCCTCGTGGTCGACGGCGAACCAGTCGCCAGTGCGGCAGAAGCCGCTCTGGATCTCGTCGGCGACGAAGACCACGCCGTTCGCGCGGGCCCAGTCGGCCAGGGCCGGCAAGAAACCCTCGGCCGGGACCACGAAACCGCCCTCACCTTGGATCGGCTCGATGAGCAGGGCGGCCACGTTGCCGGCGCCGACCTGGGTCTCGATCTCGGCGATGGCCCGGGCCGCGGCCTCGGGGCCCGAGAGCCCGTCGCGATACGGGTAGCTCATCGCCACCCGGTAGACCTCCGGGGCGAAGGGGCCGAAGCGGTCCTTGTAGGGCATGTTCTTCGCCGTCAGGGCCATCGTGAGGTTGGTGCGTCCGTGGTAGGCGTGGTCGAAGACGACCACCGCCGGCCGGCCGGTGGCCAGGCGGGCGACCTTGACCGCGTTCTCCACGGCCTCGGCGCCCGAGTTGAACAGGGCCGAGGTCTTGGCGAAGTCGCCGGGGGTCAGCTCGTTGAGCCGCTCGCAGACCTCGACGTACTCCTCGTAGGGGGTGACCATGAAGCAGGTGTGGGTGAAGTCGGCCACCTGGCGCGAGACGGCCTCCACCAGCTCGGGCACGGCGTGACCGATCGAGGTCACCGCGATGCCCGAGCCGAGGTCGAGCAGCTGGTTCCCGTCGGCGTCGACGAGGATCGCGCCCTCGGCGCGCTCGATGTAGACGGGGAACCCCTGGGTCAGGCCGTGGCTCACCGCGGCGCGGCGCCGCTCGTGCAGGGCGATCGAGCGGGGTCCGGGCAGCTCGGTGAGGACCTTGCGCTCGGTGAGCAGGGCGGGGGAGCGGTCCATGGGGTCCTCCTGGTCGACGGCTCCCCCAGCGTACCGGCGGGCCCGAGCCGCCCCCCGCGCGAGGGGCCGTAACGGCGCGACGGGTGACCGAAGGTCACCCGTCGCGCGTGGCGGAGGAGGTGGGATTTGAACCCACGGTGCCCAGTGGACACAGCAGTTTTCGAGACTGCCCGATTCGGCCGCTCTCGCACCCCTCCGTCGTCGAGTCTACTTCGCCACCGCCGGGGCGGACCCGGGCCCTAGCCTCACGGCGTGGACGACGAGGCGTACATGCGTGAGGCGCTCGCGTGGGCCCGACGGGCCGGCGCGCACGACGACGTGCCCGTGGGCTGCGTGCTCGTCGCCGACGGCGCGGTGCTCGCCGGCGGGGAGAACCGCCGCGAGGCCGACGCGGACCCGACGGCCCACGCCGAGGTGGTGGCCCTGCGCGCGGCGGCCCGCGCCCGGGGCCGCTGGCGCATGGACGGGGTGACGGCCTACGTGACCCTCGAGCCCTGCGTCATGTGCGCCGGGGCGCTCCTCAACGCCCGGGTCGAGCGCGTCGTGCTGGGCGCCCCCGACGAGAAGGCGGGGGCCGTGGGTTCGCGCTACAACGTCCTGGCCGACCCGCGCCTGCTGCACGAGCCGAGCCTCACCTTCGACGTGCTGGCCGAGGAGTCGGCCGCGCTCTTGCGCGCCTTCTTCGAGCCGCGTCGCCGCGAGCCGGATCGGGGATGAGCGGCGCGCCGTCCCCGCGCGGCGCTCGTTGCGCTCGCCGTCGCGACCCTACGCCTGCTCGCCCGGTCTGGCCGTCCCGGGCGCCGTCGGCCGGCCCGACGCGGTCCGCGCGTCGCTCGACGCCACGCGCGTGACCCTGGCCACGAGGAGCGGCGGAGGTCTCGCCCACGTCCTCACCG
>DASSZS010000017.1:0-12461 GCA_035702745.1 Acidimicrobiales bacterium
GACTGGGTCTCAGATCCAGCACGACGACGCTGTGGTGAGCGGCGGCGTCGATACGGGGCACGCAGGAGATCGTGCCACCGGGCCGTGACACAGCATTTCTTTGGAATGGTGGGCTTTCCCCCGGTTAGATGGATACCCCACACGTCGGTTACTTCGGCGCCGGCTCGGGGGTGATGGTGCTCGCCCTGCTCGGCGTGGCCCTCGACGAGACGCTGGCGCGAGCCAACGCGCTGAAGAACGTTCTGCTCGGCGCCGCCGACGTCGTGGTGGCCGGGGGCTTCCTCCTCTTCGGCCCGGTGCGCCTCGCGCCGGCGCTCTGGCTCGGCGTCGGCCTGCTCGCGGGCAGCGCGCTCGGCCCCTCGATCACCCGGCGCGCGCCCGAGGCGCCCGTGCGCGGGGTCGTCGCGGCCCTGGGCGCGGGCCTCGCGTTCTGGCTGCTCGCGCACCCGGGCTAGGGGTACTCGCTCGGACCGGGGGTGAGCCCGAGCACCTCGACCCACGGGGGCGACGCGGTGGCCCGCGGGACGAGCGCCTGGAGGGAGCGGTGGCGCCAGGCGCCCTCGAGGACCCCGAGTCCGTAGGCGAGGTCGTCGAGGAGGGCGAGGGGTACGTCGAGGGGGCGGACCCGTCGGCCCCGCAGACGCCACGCGAGCCCGAGGGCGAGCACCGCCAGGGCCCGCCGGCGCAGCCGTGGGTGGAGGGCGGCGCCGAGCAGGCCGATCCCGTAGGTGCGCACCGCGGCGCGCGCGAGCGGGCCGGCGGCGCGCGCGACGTTGCCCCCCACGACCGCCAGGGCCACCCGCTCGGAGTGATCGAGTCCGGCGAGCGGCTCCCGGCGGGCTCGGTCGAGGGCCCTGGCGAGGACCGACGCCGCGAGCGAGGGCGATCCGGCGAGGACTCCGCCCCAGACCGCGAGGGTCCAGCGGTCGGCCCGGATCGGGGCGAGGCGCTCGGCGTGGCGCTCAGCGAGCGGCGCGCTCGTGAGCCCGTAGACGCGCCGTTGGCGCCACCACGCCCGCCAGGTCGGCCGGGCCGGGTGGGTCACGACGACCGAGGGCAGATAGCGCACGAGCCAGCCCGCGTCGAGCACGCGCCAGACGAAATCGACGTCCTCGCCGATGGCGAGCGCCGGGTCGAACCCGCGGCCCAGCGCGTCGCGGCGCACGAGCACACAGGCGCTGGGCACGAAGCTCACCGGTCCCCGGGGGTCGACGAGTGCGGGGGACCCGCCCTGGTCGAGCGCCCCGTGGCGGTGCTCGTAGCCGGCGCGCGGACCGCGCCCGAGCGGGCCGACCACCCGGGGGGCCACCGCGCCCAAGCGCGGGTCCTCGAGGGCTCCGCGCAGCCGTCCCAGGGCGTCGGCGGGGTCGTCGAGCATGACGTCGTCGTCGATAAAGGCGACGAAGCGCCGCTCGGTTGCCGCGATGCCCGCGTTGCGCGCCGCCGAGGGTCCGCCGTGGCGCTCGAGGGTGACGAGGGCGGCCCCGGTCGCGGCGCAGGCCGCCGCCACCTCGGGGTCGTAACTCGCGTCGAGGACGACGGTGACGGCGAGTCCCCCTAGCGCCACGAGCAGTCGTCCCAGGGACGCGGAGGCGCCGCGGGTCGGCACGACGACGTCGACGTCGTCGAGGGGGTGGGGACCCGCGCCGCGGGGGTGGACGAGGCCGCGCTCGAGCAGCACCCGCGCCAGGGCGCCCTCGTCGGGGGCGACCGGCCGGCCGTCGCGCCAGCGCTCGAGGGCCGCACGGCTCGCCGCGGGCAGGCGCAGGAGCCGCCACGGCTGGCCCCCGGCGACGAGCTCCTCGGCGACGAAGCGGGCGCGCGGGTCGAGGTCGAGCAGTGTGCCGGCCGGTATCGGGTGGTCGTGGGGGTCGGGCGGGGCGGGCGGGGCGGGCACGTCCGAGTCTCCCACCGCCGGCCCGTCGCCGACAGGGCGCGACGGCGCGTCAGAATGGGGCGTCGAAGGAGGCACCGTGACCCCACCCACCCTGGGCGGCGAGGCGACCCTCGAGGTCGCCGAGCCCGAGGAGTTGCTCGTCGAGGAGATCTCGATCGATGGCCTCTGTGGCGTCTACTAGGCCGGCGACGGGCGAGTCGTTCGACCTCGCGCGGCCCTGGCGGCTCAGTTCCGAGGTGTCGTTACGCGACGAGCCCTTCGGGGCGCTCGCCTACCACCACGGGAATCGCCGACTGGTCTTTGTGAAGTCGACGGGGCTCGTCGACGTGCTGGTGCGCCTCGGGGAGTACGCCACGGCCGACGACGCCCTGGATGAGCTCGTCGCCCCGGCCGAGCGCGCCCGCTACGAGCGCGCCCTCGCCACCCTGGCCGCCGGGGGGCTGCTCGGTGTCGGCTGAGTCGGGCCTGCGCGACCGGCTCGAAGGGGGGCTCAACGCTCCGATTTGCCTGACCTGGGAGCTGACCTACGCGTGCAACCTCGCCTGCACGCACTGCCTGTCGTCGTCGGGCCGGCGCGACCCCGAAGAGCTCACGACCACCGAGGCCACGGCCCTCGTCGACGAGCTGGCCGCGATGCGGGTCTTCTACCTGAACGTCGGCGGCGGGGAGCCGATGATCCGCCGGGACTTCTTCGACATCGTCGAGCACGCCGTGGAGCGCCGCGTCGGGGTGAAGTTCTCGACCAACGGGACGCGCCTCGACGCCGCCGCCGCGCGGCGGCTCGCCGCGATGGACTACCTCGACGTCCAGATATCGATCGACGGGGCCGACGCCGCCACGAGCGACGCGGTGCGCGGCGCGGGCAGCTACGCGGCGGCCCGGCGCGCGATGGACCACCTGGCCGCGGCCGGCGTCGCCGACTTCAAGGTCTCGGTGGTCGTCACCCGCGAGAGCGTCGAGCAGCTCGACGCGCTCGAGTCGCTGGCCCACGGCTACGGCGCCCAGCTGCGCCTGGCGCGCCTGCGACCCTCGGGCCGGGGCGTCGCGGTCTGGGACGCGCTGCGCCCCAGCGCCGCCCAGAACCGTCGGCTCCACGCGTGGCTCGTCGAGCGGCCCCACGTGCTCACCGGCGACTCCTTCTTTCACCTCTCGGCCCTCGGGGCGCCGCTCGAGGGGCTCAACCTGTGCGGCGCCGGCCGGGTGGTCTGTCTCATCGACCCGGTCGGTGACGTCTACGCCTGTCCCTTCGTGATCCACGACCGCTTCCGGGCCGGCAACGTCCGGGGTGGAGGCTTCGGGCCGGTCTGGCGCGAGAGCGCGCTGTTCGCCGAGCTGCGCGCGCCCCACAGCCCGGGGGCCTGTGCGAGCTGCGCCAGCTACGACCCCTGTCGCGGGGGGTGCCTGGCCGCGAAGTTCTTCACCGGGCTCGAGGCGAGCGACCCCGACCCCGAGTGCGTCTTGGGCCACGGCGAGCGCAAGCTCGCGACGACCCGGGTCGAGCTGCGTCCGACGCCCTCGATCGACCACTCGCGCGCGCCGGCCCGGGTCGGGTCGGGGCCCCTTCGGTAGTCTCGCCCCGGGAGGTCGCGTGGCGCGAGGCTGGTTCGAGACGGTGGCGATCGCCGAGGCGCGCGCTCGACGGCGCCTGCCCCGCTCGGTCTACGGCGCGATCCTCGCTGGCGCGGAGAAGGGCCTCTCGGCGCGCGACAACACGGCGGCCTTCGACGAGCTGGGCTTCGCGCCCCACGTCGCGGGCCTCGCGCCCGAGCGCCGCCTGGCCACGAGCGTCATGGGCCTCGAGGTCGCGATGCCGGTGCTGCTCTCGCCGACCGGGGTCCAGGCCGTGCACCCCGAGGGCGAGGTGGCCGTCGCCCGGGCCGCCGGCGCGCGCGGGGTGGCGATGGGGCTGAGCTCATTCGCCAGCCGCTCGCTCGAGGACGTGTGCGCCACCGGTGCGCCGGTCCTCTTCCAGGTCTACTGGGCCGGGGGGCGCGAAAGAATCGAGAAGCGACTCGCGCGCGCCCGCGCCGCGGGCGCCCGGGGGCTGATCGTGACCCTGGACTGGACCTTCAGCCACGGGCGCGACTGGGGGAGCCCCTGGATCCCCGAGCGGCTCGACCTCGCGGCGCTCACTCGACTGGCGCCCCAGGCCCTCGCGCGACCGCGGTGGCTCTACGACTACGCGCGCGCGCGACGGCTGCCCGATCTCACGACGCCCAACATGGCCGTCGACGGCGAGCCCGCGCCAGGCTTCTTCGCCGCCTACGGCGAGTGGATGTCGACCCCGCCGCCTACCTGGGAGGACCTCGCCTGGCTGCGCGACGCGTGGGCGGGACCCCTCATGGTCAAGGGCGTGAGCCGCGTCGACGACGCCAAGCGCGTCGTCGACCTCGGGGCGAGCGCCCTATCGGTGTCGAACCACGGCGGCAACAACCTCGACTCCACCCCGGCGCCCCTGCGCTCGCTCAGTGCCGTCGCCGAGGCCGTGGGCGACCAGGTCGAGGTGCTGCTCGACGGGGGCGTGCGCCGCGGCGGCGACGTCGCCAAGGCCCTGGCGCTCGGCGCGCGGGCCGTGATGATCGGGCGCGCCTACCTCTGGGGCCTGGCCGCGAACGGCCAGGCCGGGGTGGAGAACGTGCTCGACATCCTGCGCGGGGGCCTCGACGCGGCCCTGCTCGGTCTGGGCAGGGCCGACGTCGCCGAGCTCTCGCGCGACGACGTCGTGGCCCCGCCCGGCTTCTTCCGGCGCCTGGGCGAATGAGCCGGGTCGCCGTCGTCACCGGGGCCGCGCGGGGCATCGGGGCGGCCACCGTCGACGCGCTGGTGAACGCCGGCTACCGGGTCGTGGCGGTCGACCGGTGCCGCGACGTCACGGGTGTGCCCTACCCCATGGCCACCCAGCGCGACCTCGACGCCGTCGTCGCGCGCCACGGCGAGGCCGTGCTCGGGCTCGTCGGCGACGTGCGCAGCGCGGCCGACATGCGCCTCGCGGTCGAGACGGCGACCCTGCACTTCGGCCGGCTCGACGCGGCCGTCGCCTGCGCCGGGGTGATGGCGGCCGGCGGGCCGGTCTGGGCGCTCGAGGACCAGGCCGTCGACGCGGTCTGGAGCGTGAACGTGCTCGGCGTGCGCCGGCTCCTCGAGGCCGCCGCGCCGACCCTGATCGAGGGGGCCCGGGGGCGGGGCCGGTTCGTCGCGGTGGCCTCGGCCGGCGGGGCGATGGGACTGCGCCACCTGGCGGCCTACGTGGCCTCCAAGCACGCCGTGGTCGGCCTCGTGCGCTCGGCGGCGATCGACCTCGCCGAACACGGGGTGACGGTGAACGCCGTGAGCCCCGGCTCGACGCGCACCGCCATGCTCGAGGCCTCGGCCCGCGTCTACGGCCTCTCCGACCCCGCGGACTTCGCCGCCCACCAGCCGGTCGGACGGCTCCTCGAGCCCGAGGAGGTGGCCGCGGCCATCACCTGGCTGTGCTCGGAGGCCGCGGCCGCGGTGACCGGGGCCAACCTGGCGGTCGACGGGGGCATGACGATCGCCTAGCGGGTGGCGCCACGGTCTAGGTTTGAGTGACCCCGGAGGTGAGGCAATGGCGCCCACGCACACCACGGCGACCGTCCTCGACGCGGTCGGCCACACGCCCCTCGTCGAGGTCGACGGGATCTTCTTAAAGCTCGAGTACCTGAACCCCTCGGGGTCGATCAAGGCCCGCATGGCCCGCTACATCGTCGAGCGGGCCGAGCGCGAGGGGCTGCTCGCCCCGGGCGACACGATCGTCGAGGCCTCCTCGGGCAACACCGGCAACGCCCTGGCGATGATCGCGGCCGTGAAGGGCTACCGCATGGTCGTGGTGATGCCCGACGGGATGAGCCCGGAGCGCTCGGCCATCTCGCGGGCCTTCGGCGCCGAGGTGCGCACCGTGGGGACGTTCTTCGTCAACGACGCCCTCGCCGAGGCCGACCGGCTGGGGCGCCTCCCGGGCTACTTCGCCCCCCACCAGTTCCAGAACGAGTGGAACGTCGAGGAGAACCGCACCTGGCTCGGCCCGGAGATCCTCGGCCAGCTGAGCCCCGCGCGGGTGCCCGACGGCTTCGTGATGGGCGTGGGCACTGGCGGCACGCTCATCGGGGTGGGCCAGGCACTGCGGGCGGCGAACCCCGCGGTGCGCCTCGTCGCGCTCGAGCCGGCCGAGTCGTGCACCATCCAGTGCGGCGAGCGCGGCCTGCACCAGATCGAGGGGATATCCGACGGCTTCGTGCCCACGATCTACGCGCGCCACCGCGAGATCGTCGACGAGGTCGTCTCGGTCCACAGCGACGACGCCGTGGCCGAGATGCGCCGGCTCACCGCGACCCACGGGCTGCTCGTGGGCCCGAGCACCGGGGCCAACATGATCGTCGCGCGGGGGCTGCGCGATCGCCTGGGCGATGACGCCGTGGTGGTGACGATCGCCTGCGACGAGGGCGAGAAGTACCTCAGCGAGTACTTCGTCGCTCCCGACGTCCCCTAGAGCGGCGTGACGTAGGCAGCGTGGATCCCGCCGTCGACGAGGAAGGTCGATGCGGTGATGAATGACGCGTCGTCGCTCGCGAGGAAGGCGACCGCGCTCGCGATCTCCTCGGCCTCGGCGAAGCGGCCCATCGGCACGTGCACGAGGCGCCGCGCGGCCCGCTCGGGGTCCTTGGCGAAGAGCTCGCGCAGCAGGGGCGTGTTCACCGGCCCCGGGCAGAGCGCGTTGACCCGCACCCCCTGGCGGGCGAACTGGACGCCGAGCTCGCGGCTCATCGAGAGCACTCCGCCCTTAGAGGCCGTGTAGGAGATCTGGCTGGTGGCCGAGCCGAGCACGGCGACGAACGACGCGGTGTTGATGACCGAGCCCCCGCCGCGCTCGAGCAGCAGGGGGATCCCGTACTTGCAGCCCAGGTAGACCGAGGTCAGGTTGACCCGCTGGACGCGGTCCCAGGCCTCGAGGTCGGTGGTGAGGATCGAGTCGTCCTCGGGCGGGGAGATCCCCGCGTTGTTGAAGATGACGTCGAGGCCGCCGTAGGCGGCGACGACCTCGTCGTACATCGCCTTGACGCTCTCCTCGCTCGCGACGTCGACCTCGATAAAGAGGCCGCCGACCTCGGCGGCCAGGACCGCGCCGGCCTCGCGCGCGAGGTCGGCGACCACGACGGTCGCCCCCTCGGCCGCGAAGCGCAGCGCGCTCGCGCGCCCGATCCCGCTCGCCGCGCCCGTGATGACGCTCACCTTGCCGTCCAACCGGCCCACTACGCCTCCTCTGTCGAGATGAACACGTTCTTCTCCTCGCTGAAGCCCTTCAGGGCGTCGGGTCCGAGTTCGCGACCGAGCCCCGACTGCTTGAAGCCGCCGAAGGGGGTCGAGTAGCGCACCGAGGAGTTGGAGTTGACCGAGATCGTCCCGGTCTCGATCGCCCGGGCCACCCGGAAGGCCCGGCCGACGTCGCTCGTCCAGATCGAGCCCGACAGTCCGAAGGGGCCCTCGTTGGCGATGGCGATCGCCTCGGCCTCGTCCTCGAAGGGGACGACCGAGACGACCGGCCCGAAGACCTCCTCGGTGAAGACCGCGGCCGAGCGGTCGGGCGTCTCGAGGACCGTCGGGGCCATCCAGTAGCCCGGCCCCGAGGGGGCCGACCCGGTGAAGGCGACGCGCGCGCCCTCGAGGTAGCCCGCGACGCGCTCGCGATGGGCGGCCGAGATGAGCGGGCCCATCTCGGCGGCGTCGTCGGAGGGGTCCATGACCTTTACGCCCTTGACGGCGCGCTCGAAGAGCTCCATGAACCGGTCGTAGGCCGAGCGCTGGACGAGCAGGCGGCTGCGCGCGCAGCAGTCCTGACCCGCGTTGTCGAAGACGGCGTAGGGGGCGCTCGCCGCGGCCCGCTCGAGGTCGGCGTCGGCGAAGACCACGTTGGCGCTCTTGCCACCGAGCTCGAGGGTGACCCGCTTCACCTGGGCGGCGCAGCCCTCCATGATGGACCGGCCCACCTCGTTCGAGCCGGTGAAACAGACCTTGCGCACCTCGGGGTGGGCGACCAGTCGCCCGCCGACGACCCCGCCCGCGCCGGTCACCACCTGAAAGACGCCCTCGGGCAGCCCGGCCTCCAGGGCCAGCTCGCCCAGGCGCAGCGCGGTGAGCGGGGTGAGCTGGGCCGGCTTCAGTACGACCGTGTTGGCGGCGGCCAGCGCCGGGGCGAACCCCCAGCCGGCGATGGGCATGGGGAAGTTCCACGGGACGATGATCCCCACGACCCCGATCGGCTCGTAGAAGGTCACGTCGACCCCGCCGGCGACGGGGATCTGCTGGCCGACGTGGCGCTCGACGGCCCCCGCGTAGTACGTCAGGACGTCGCGCACGTTGCCGGCCTCCCAGCGGGCGTTGGCGATGGTGTGCCCGGCGTTGGCGACCTCCAGGCGGGCCAGCTCCTCGTTGTGGGCGTCGACCGCCTCGGCGAAGCGCCGCAGCAGCCGGGCCCGGTCGGCCGGGGCGACCAGGCGCCAGGCGGCGAGGGCCGCCGACGCGCGCGTTATGGCGGCGTCGGTCTCCTCGGCGCTGTGGTCGGCGACGGTGGTGACGAGAGCCTCGGTGGCCGGATTGATGACGTCGTGACTCACAGCCTCTCGAACCCCCGGTAGCGCTCCCAGTCGGTGACGGCGGCGTCGAAGGCGGCGACCTCGACGCGTCCGGCGTTCACGTAGTGCTCGACGACCTCGTCGCCGAAGGCGGCGCGCGCGACGGCGCTCGCCTCGAGCAGGTCGACCGCCTCGTGCAGCGAGGTGGGCACCCGGGGCGCGTCGGCGAGGTAGGCGTTGCCCGCGAAGGGGGCGGGGAGCCCGAGGCCGGCCTCCACGCCCGCGAGGCCCGCCGCGACGAGGGCGGCGACCGTGAGGTAGGGGTTGACGTCCCCGCCGGGGATGCGACACTCCACCCGCAGCGACGGTCCGTGGCCGACCACCCGGAACGAGCAGGTGCGGTTGTCGAAGCCCCACAGGAGGGCCGTCGGGGCGAACGAGCCCTCGGCGAAGCGCTTGTAGCTGTTGACGGTGGGCGCGAGGAAGTAGCTCAGCTCGCGGGCGTGGGCGAGCAGGCCGGCGAGGAACGACGAGAAAGTCTCGGAGAACCCGTGCTCGCCCGAACCGGGGAAGACCGGGCGACCCTCCTCGTCGCGCAGCGAGAGGTGGACGTGGCAGGAGTTGCCCTCGCGCTCGTTGAACTTGGCCATGAAGGTGAGGCTGTAGCCCTCGAGGGCGGCGATCTCCTTGGCGCCGAGCTTGTAGAGGCTGTGCTCGTCGCACTTGTCCACGAGCGCGGCGTACTTGAAGGCGATCTCGTGCTGGCCGAGGTTGCACTCGCCCTTGACGGACTCGACCTCCATGCCGGCGTCGCGCATGTCGCGCCGGATCCGTCCGAGCAGCCCCTCGATCCGACCGGTGCCCTGGAGCGAGTAGTCGACGTTGTAGAGGTTGGCCGGAGTGAGGTCGCGATACCCCGCGCGCCAGGCGTCCTCGTAGGTGTCGCGAAAGACCATGAACTCGAGTTCGGTGCCCGCGAGGCCCCGCCACCCACGCGCGGCCAGTCGGTCGCCCTGGGCCCGGAGGATCTGGCGGGGACTGACCGCGAGGGGTTCGCCCTCGACCGTCGTGACGTCGGAAAAGACGATCGCGGTCCGCTCGAACCAGGGCACCAGGCGGGTCGTCGCGAAGTCGGGGCGCATCGCGAAGTCGCCGTAGCCCCGCTCCCACGAGGTCAGCGCGAAACCGTCCACCGTGCGCATGTCGACGTCGGAGGCGAGCAGGTAGCTGCACCCCTCGCTGCCCGCCTCGGCGACCTCCTCGGCGAAGAAGTGGCCGTCGAGCCGCTTGCCCTGGAGGCGTCCCTGCATGTCGGTGAGGGCGAGCACGACGGTGTCGACCTCGCCGTCGTCGATCATCGCCATCAATTCGTCTTTGGTCGGACGTCCTCGGCGGGCACTTGCCATACGCCTCCCTCGGCTGGTGCGCAGAATCGTACTCCCGGAGCGCACCGGGTCTCCGTGGCGCCGGTGCCGACCCCGGCCGCGGGCCGGCCGAGGTGAGCTCGCGCCAGTCCCGTTTGCGCGCGGGCTCGCGGGTCCGTAGGCTCGCGCCACCGCGGCGTCGACCGCGACGGAGGGGGGCCTCATGCCAGAGGGTCTTGACCGACCGCTCGAGATGGTGAGTGACACCGAGCGGCTTCATCAGATGGGCTACGCCCAAGAGCTCGAGCGCGGGCTCAGCCGCTTCTCGAACTTCGCCATATCCTTCACCATCATCTCGATCCTCTCGGGGTGCCTCACGCTCTATAGCTACGGCCTCCAGCACGGGGGACCGCCGGTCATGATCTGGGGCTGGGTGCTCGTGGGCGGGCTCGTGCTCTTCGCCGGGCTCTCCATGGCCGAGATCTGCTCGTCCTTCCCGACCGCCGGCGGCCTCTACTACTGGGCGGCGAAGCTCGCCCCCGGCAAGAGCGGGCCGATCTGGTCGTGGTTCACCGGGTGGTTCAACCTCCTCGGTCAGGTGGCGGTCACGGCCGGCATCACCTTTGGCTGTGGCTACTCGGTCGGGGCGTTCATCACGCTGGTGGGGGGCAACGCGGACTGGACCGACAACCACCACGTGGTGGTGATCACCGGGATCCTCCTCCTCTCCCAGGGGCTCATCAACACCTTCGGGGTGAACGTGGTGGCCCTCGTCAACCGGGTCTCGGTGTGGTGGCACCTCCTCGGGGTGGCGGTGATCGTGGTCGTGCTCTACGTGGCGCCGCATTCGCACAGCCACCAGAGCGCGGGCTTCCTCTTCGGTTCGAGCGGCTACCACGCCTTCAGCGGGTTGTCGGGCTTCACGACCCCGATCTACGTTCTGCTGCTCGGGCTGCTCGTGGCCCAGTACACCTTCACCGGCTACGACGCCTCGGCCCACGTCACCGAAGAGACCCACAACGCGGCGATCGCCGGCCCCAAGGGAATCGTCACCTCGATCTGGGTCTCGTGGATCGCGGGGTTCGTCCTGTTGGTGGGGGTGAGCGTCGGCATCCCCCACTTCGTCCACGGCTTCTCGGTCACGATCGCCGGGACCACGTACTCGAGCTACGCGGCGTTCTCCGCCGGGGTCCCCTGGGCCAACATCTTCGAGTACCAGGCCGGGCGCACGCTGGGTGAGCTGCTGGTGCTGATCGTGATCGGGGCCCAGTACTTCTGCGGCATCGCCTCGGTGACGGCCAACTCGCGGATGATCTACGCCTTCAGCCGCGACGGCGCCGTGCCCGGGAGCGCCTTCTGGCACCACGTCTCGCGTCGGCGCCACGTGCCGGTCCACTCCGCGTGGTTCGGCGCCGTGGGCGCCTTCATCCTGACGCTGCCGGCGTGGTGGAACAGCGCCGCCTACGGCGCCGTGACCTCCATCGCGGTGATCGGCCTCTACGTCGCCTACCTCATCCCGGTCTTCTTGCGCCGGGTGAACCCGAGCGCCTTCACGCCCGGTCCGTGGCGTCTCGGCAAGTGGGGGCCGGTCTTCGGCTGGATCGCCATTATCTGGGTGGTCGCGATCTGCGTGCTCTTCTGCCTACCGACCTACACCCCGATCACGGCCTCGTCGTTCAACTACACCCCGGTCGCGGTGCTCGTCGTCATCGGCTTCGCCGGTGGCTGGTACGGCCTGTCGGCGCGCAAGTGGTTCACCGGGCCCAAGATCCAAGGCAGCCCCGAGGAGCTCGCCGCGATCGAGCGCGACCTGAGCCTGGAGGGCTAGACGTCCTCTTTCGACCGGTGATGACCTAACCCGACGGGGGCCCGGCGTCGGCCCGCGCGGCCCGGGGGCCGCGAGTCCGCTCGTCGTGGCGGACCCCGCACCGGTCGAGTAGGGTCGGGATGCCTCGAGGCAGCGAAGTTGGTGCGATTCCAACGCTGTCCCGCAACTGTGAGTGGGGTGACCCACGAGCCAGGTCGCCTGCCGCGAGGTGATTGTGACAGTCAGCTCTCGAGGTAGGAGCGGTTGTTCGGATGCCCATCCGTCGCCACACCACTTCGACGGAACGGAGGCATCTCATGCGACGTACTTTTGTCCACGCCACGCTCGGCGCGGCCCTCCTCGTAGCGACCCTTGCGGTGCCGCTGTCGGCGCCCGTGGCGTCGGCGGCGTCGACGGCGTCGACGACCGGGCCCTCGTGCATCGTCTCGCTCTCGCCGACGGCCACCGAGACGCTCTACGCGATCGGCGCTGGGGCCCAGGTCCAGGCGGTCGACAAGGACTCGAACTACCCGACCCACGGCCTGCCGAACAAGCGCATCGACGCGTTCAACCCGAGCGTCGAGGCTCTCCTGGGCATCTGCCGGCCCACGGCCCACCACCCCAGCCGCAAGCCGGACCTGGTGGTGATCTCCTACGACGCCAATGACATCGCCCAGAAGCTGGCCGGCCTGGGCGTCCCGGTGATCCAACAGGACGCCCCGTCGACGCTCGGGGGCGCCTACCACCAGATGCTCCAGCTCGGCCGGCTCACCGGTCACCTCCGGGCGGCGCAGCGCCTCGTCGAG